>NZ_JBMLTK010000028.1:0-79174 GCF_049240005.1 Flavobacterium sp.
TCATTTTGTATTTTGGCGTTTTTATATTTTCAGTTCATGGGAGTTGATCTCTTCTCTCTTGAAAGTTTCATCCTAGTCTATTTCCCAATCTTCATAATATTTGTTTTAACTAGTTTCAGACTTTTGAAGCAAATGAATGAACCGACGATCACAGACTAAGTAGAATACGGTTCGAACTAGAGAATCTCGTTGCCCAAAGCAGCGAGATTTTTTTATTTACCGATCAGATGGCGATCATTCTTTCTAAAAATAGAAGTCTATTCTCTACTAAAGTTACTTTCGCACGATACTTCAGCAAGATTTCATACTTTTAGCAAAATTGCAGGTATGAATTCGGTTGCCGACAAACTAAAGTCATTTGAACGCTTATTAACAATCATGGATGAGCTGCGTGCCGGCTGTCCGTGGGATCAAAAACAAACCTTCGAGTCGCTTCGGCATCTTACCATTGAAGAGACTTATGAATTAGGTGATGCCATTCTCAATCGAGATCTTACTGAAATCAAAAAAGAGTTGGGCGATTTACTCTTACACATTGTTTTCTATTCAAAAATAGGAAGTGAAGAGCAGGCCTTTGATATTGCAGATGTGTGCAATGAAATTTGCGACAAGCTCATTCATCGGCATCCACATATCTACGGTGATGTTCAGGTAGCAGACGAGGAAGAGGTCAAACAAAATTGGGAAAAGTTAAAACTGAAAGAAGGGAAAAAATCGGTTTTAGAAGGTGTGCCGCAATCGCTTCCCGCATTGGTAAAGGCATCGCGCATTCAAGATAAAGCAAAAGGTGTCGGTTTTGATTGGGAAAAACCCGAGCAAGTGTGGGAAAAAGTACAAGAAGAGCTTGCCGAATTACAACAAGAAGTACATCGAGGTGATCAGGCGAAAATGGAAGCCGAATTTGGCGACGTTCTTTTTTCGATGATCAACTACGCACGTTTTTTAAACATCAATCCCGAAGATGCGCTCGAACGCACTAACAAAAAATTTATTCATCGTTTTCAACATCTGGAGCGTCGCGCTGCTGAGACAGGAAAGTCGCTTAGCGAAATGACGCTCGCAGAAATGGATGTATATTGGAACGAAGCTAAAAATACGCATTAATGGCAGAACAATTAAAACGCAGTTTAGGATTACTTGATGCAACCAGTATCGTTGCAGGCTCCATGATTGGTAGCGGAATCTTTATCGTTACCTCGGCGATGGCTCGCGATGTGGGTTCGGCGGGATACATCGTTTTACTGTGGGTACTGACCGGATTTTTAACGATGACAGCCGCTTTATCCTACGGAGAACTCGCTGGAATGATGCCAACTGCGGGCGGTCAGTTTGTTTATATTCAGCGCGCATACGGAAAGCTAACGGCTTTTTTATACGGATGGACTGTCTTTACCGTAATCCAAACCGGCGTTATTGCTGCTGTGGCCGTTGCTTTTGCAAAATATACGGCGGTTTTCTTCCCGCAGCTCGACGAAACACTGCTCGACACCGGACTTTTTATCCTTAACGGAAAAACGTTTTTAGCAATGTTCACGATTGTTTTGCTAACCTTCGTAAACAATCGAGGTGTTGAAAACGGAAAGTGGATACAACTCATATTTACTTCTGCCAAATTAGTAGCTTTGTTCGGATTAATTGCTTGCGGCTTGTATTTTGGAACACAAACAGACGTGCTTTCGCAGAATTTTGAAAATATGTGGGAAGCCAAGAAATCGGTTGTCAATCCAGACGGTACTTTGAGCATCACCGATTTAAGTGGTTTTGCGCTTTTAGGCGCTGCTGGTGCAACCATTATTAATTCGCTTTTTTCGAGCGATGCCTGGAACAACGTTACGTTTATAGCCGCTGAAATAAAAGATCCGAAGCGAAACATACCGCGTAGCTTATTTCTTGGAACTACCATCGTTACTGTCATTTATGTTTTGGCGAATGTGGCATATTTGGCACTGCTCCCTTTATCTGGCGTGCCCGACGCGCAAACGGTAACAGGTGCCGGAATTCAGTTTGCTGCCGAAGATCGGGTAGGAGCAGCTGCTGCTAGTGTCGTTCTCGGAAATAGCGGCGTATTTTTAATGGCTGCACTGATTATGATATCGACGTTTGGTTGCAACAGCGGTTTGATTTTAGCCGGCGGACGCTTGTTTTATGCGATGGCAAAAGAACGTCTGTTTTTTAATAAAGCCGCTGAATTAAACGAAAATCAGGTGCCGGCAAAAGCGTTGTGGTTTCAATGTTTGTGGGCTTGTGTATTGTGTTTATCCGGGAAATACGGCGATTTACTCACGTACGCTACTTTTGCTTCGCTGCTTTTTTATATTCTGACTATTGCAGGCATTTTCGTTTTACGACGTAAAGAGCCACACACCGAACGTCCGTACAAAGCGTTTGGATATCCGGTAATTCCTGCGCTTTATATGGCTTGTACGCTGCTGATTTGCATTATTTTGTTGGTTCAAGACACACTTAATACCGGACTTGGGTTACTCATCGTTGCCTTAGGGATTCCCGTTTATTATGTAGCTAAATTGAATAAAGAGTAGGGGAAAAGCTAGTTTCGATGGTTATGGGAAAGAAGTTGGGCCCGATAGTTATCGGGATAGTTCCGATTGCTATCGGAATCGCGACGTTCACCATTTAACGTATCGTTTTTCCCGCCCGAACCCACTTATCATGGGAGCCTTAGCCTGTCGAATGCCGCTTTCAGATCTTTTTTATTTGGGCAGCATTTCCGGCTTTCGGCTGTATCTTTTTATTCCGCGTTGCTCCAAAAAAAGGATGTCGCCTCTATCCGGGCTGCGAAAATCGTTACCGAGAAATTGGTGCTTGGGCGTTTTGCAAGGCGGTGCCATTTTTCAGGCGGTTTGATACGTTCTGTGTTTTCCTCACCAGCCAAACATTCCACAAAATTCTGTGAGATTCGGCGTTTTCTGTGCGATTAAAAGCTGCTGCGTGATCTTGTTGAACTCAGCGTATCGAAGGCTTTTTTAGAAGCTAGTCCCGATGGCTATCGGGATAGACACGAGTTCCGATAGCTATCGGAATAGACTCAGCGACGTTCACCACTTAACGTATCGTTATGCCCAAATGACCCCGCGTATCGTCGCTGCCTGAGCCTATCGAAGGTTAAATCTAAATCTTTAAATCTTTAAATCTTTCAATCTTTCAATCTTTCAATTTCGAAATCTCTAAAAATTACGGTTTTTCCGTAAAATTAATTTCTGGAAATTTCGTACGTGGGAATCGCTCCCCATCCCACCCGCCCCCATCGAGGCGAAGTTTTGAAAAAAAAACGACATACAATTACGGGTTTTCCGCATATTTCTTCTGAAGTTCGAAAACAGCACGTATTTTATTGTTCGACAGGTTAAGATGATTCGTTGATTGGTAACGATCTTCGCGGCCGCGACTGCAATGAAAATACAGCCGTAATCGCGGTACGTGAAGGCGGTTTTGGAGCAGCGACCAGCGGAAGCTGTTACAAAAGCTAGCCTGAACTGCCGCGGTTAGGCTGTATTGCAATGAAAGGCGCGAAATGCCGCCCAAAAAATAAATGAAATGCGGTTTAATGCCTTTTTAAAGCGCTTTTTACAGAGGAAAACACGACTTTACCATTCGGCAATTTGAGTTTTTACTTTGCTTTATTGATTCGAAATTCTTTGTTATTTCAGTAGTACTGATGCGTCTCTACTACTTACTGCTGTTCCATTTGCTTGCGGATCTCGTATAACTTTTGAAGTTTTTTACCGTCGCGCGTTTTAAGCACTTTTGGATCTAAATTTTTGTAAATTGTGTCTAAGTACTTGAACGACATGTCGTAAAGTTCGGTCGTTAAAATAAAGGGAACTACCTCTTTATCACGATGGTTTAAAGAGAAGTTGATTCCCATGAGGTAAATCTTTTTTACAATATCCTTCGAAGCCTTATCGATGCTGTCTAAGCGAAACGTTTTGTTAAATCGTATAGCATTTAAGCGCTGTTGCTGCAGGTCGAGATTAATGCTTCTGTATCTCGACTGAATCTTCTTGTACTCTTCCAACAACTTTTGATTTTCACTTCCTGTAATTTTAGCATCGGCGTAAAACGCTTTTAAATTGGTCTCGATGTTAATCTTACCTTTTTCGGCAAAAAATGGAACTACATCGTCTATTGAGTTAGTGACACCGCGATCGAGATAGAGAAATAACATTTTAGGCGAATCGAGATTAACATCGAATTCAAAGTTGGAATCGCCGTCAACAATAAGTGAATCAATGGTAACTAAGGTGGTATCGGCCTGTTCTTTCAAGTACAGTTTTCCGGTTTTTAAATCTTTAATGGTTCCGGTAACCAGTAAATTTCCGGTTGCTTTCTTGTCGTCTTTACAAGAAACTAGTGCCAACGCCATCAAGGCGCCTATAAAAATGTGTCGCATGCTTGTTAAATTTCGGTTCGCAAAATAACTATTTACGTGTTGATTCACCTACTTTTTCCAAACAAAAAAGCGTCGCTTTTAAGGGCGACGCTTTTAAAATCTTCACGTTAAATTATTTCTTAAGCCATGCTTGTTTAAGACCGTCTTTTGATTTGTCGGTTGCTGCGAATCCGAGTGCTTTTTCTTTTGGAAGAATTATTTTTCCTGTTGCTGTTTTTTCAACACCATCGCGTTTGTATTTGATGGTAATGGAATCGTTATCTTTCCATGTCTGACTCACATTTATCAAATCGTAGATGTTGTCTAGATTATAATTTACATCATTAAACGATAGTAAAATATCATTGCCTTGGATTCCTAAACTGGTAAAAAATGATGAAATTTCAGGCAAAGCTAGAAGGTAAATCTCTTTGGTTTGCGGGTTTACAGATATCATTGGACTTTGTCCTTTTATAAAAGGGTTTCCACTAACTTCGGTATCTTGTGGTGTCACACCAATTTTTGCTAAAATCGCATTGTAGTCGATAGGCGTTGTTCCTTGAACGTGCTTGATTAAAAAGTCTTTTACCTCAGGATAGGTGATTTCGGCAATTTTATCGAACAACTCATTGTCGTTAAATGCTTTCTTGGTTCCGTAAATTTCAGACAACTTTTGCATCATGTCTAAGATGCCGCGTTGTCCGTTGCTTTTTTCACGAATGATGATGTCGATACACATACCAATGAGCGCGCCTTTTTCGTACACATTTACATACTGCGTTTTGTACGGTTCATCTAGCACATTTTTACTCATGACGGTAAACGACATGGAGTCGTCCATCTGTGAAGCATTTTTGATTTTTCCGCTTATTCTTTTGTAGAAGTCTTCTTCAGAAATCAAACCTTGATTAATCTGGAACAAGTTGGCAAAGTACTCGGTAACTCCTTCGTACATCCACAAGTGTTCCGACATTTTTGGGTTTGCGAAATCGAAGTCTTCAATTTCTTTGGAATGAATGGTTAATGGGGTTACGATATGAAAGAATTCATGGGAAACCACATCACGCATCGATTCGTTCATTTGATCTAGTGGAAGTGATTCTGGCATCACCACTGTTGTAGAAGTGGGATGTTCTAAAGCGCCAAATCCTTTTGCGTCATCGGCTTGTAAGTCGGATAAATACAGTAATACTGCGTATTTCTTTGTTGCGTTAAATTTGCCTAAGAATTGTTTCTGTGCGGTCATCATGCGCTTCATTTCTGGCTCGAGCATCTTAGCGCTGAAGTTCCCTTTCGGGGAATACACTGCGATAATGATGTCCATATCACCTACTTTAAAGGTAACGTAATCAGGTTTGCTGTACATGATCGGATTTTCGATCAGTTCGGCGTAGCGAGCGGCAGTGAATAAATCGGTTGTATTCGAAGCATCCGCGTCGGTCATTGATGTGGCACCGTACAAATTTTCTGGATGCGTAACTTTTAATGTGTACGGAACGCTCATTAAGCCATCGACATAGCCAATAAATCCGTGTGTATTTAAAAAAAAGTTAGCACCTTCCAAGATATTGGTTCCTGCTGGCGAGAAAATTTCTTCACCAAATTGTCCGCCTTTTTCTTGATCGAAAGTATCGTTTACGTAATAGGTAATCGATTTTAGGTTCTTTGCATCGCTGATTTTATACGAGTTTTCGTCGATTTTCTCCACTTTAAGCTCGTTGTTCTTTTTGTCGATTGCTTTAAAGTCGAAGACATATTTCCCGTAGTTTGCCGTGGAATATGTTCCAGGAATGGTTTTAGGTAAACGATAAACAATCTCCGAACCGAGTTTACCTTCGAAAGTAACCTGAACGGCCAGCGCATCGTTTTTAACTTCGTTTAAATTAATCGAAGTATTAATTTTTGTGACTCCCGATTTTTGTGCCAGGACAGCATGTTGTCCCATACCACAAACGAGAACAACGGCTAGAAATAGCTTTTTCATGTACGTTCTTGATTTTAGATTTTCAAGTAAGTACATCTTTTGAGCTAATTGTTACACTATTTGTTGCAGAATGTGAATACAGCAGAAATCAATTCCGGCGATATGGCTTTAATTTGGTCGTTGTACGAAGCTACATTTTCTTCTTGCGAATTCACGATTTTTAAAACGTGATTCATTTTTTCGATCAAGACAGGCTTGTCGACTTTAGCGGCAGCAGCCAGTTGGTTTGCGTCGGAAGTTGGAACTTGTAAATCGGCTGTTCCTTGTACGATTAGAATAGGCGCAGTTACTTTCGTGATTTCTGCCGACGGGTTGTACTTAAACCAACTGATGAGGTAGGGTTGTACCGACTCGCGAAAAATGCTCGCCAACATCTGATTTTCAAGCTTAAATGTTTCTCCTTTGTTTAGTTTATCGACGGCTTTTTGAACATCTTCTCGTAAAAACGGAGCCTGTTTTGCGATTTGCTCTACCAGAAGAACGCCCGCTGCTTGAGCCGGACCGGCAAGCGATACGTAGCCACGGAGTTTTGTTAATTTTGGTTCTTGCGCAGTAACCGACATTACCAAGGCACCTTCGCTGTGGCCGAGTAGGTAAATTTTCTTTATCTGTTGCTGTTGTTGAAAATGTAGTGCTACAGCTTTTGCATCGGTAATCATGTCTTCAAAATTCAGAGCTGCTTCGTCGAAATTCGGATTTTTAGCGAGTACGAAGAAACGTTTGTCGTAACTAAAAACGGCAATTCCCTTTTTTGCGAGTTCCTCTGCGAGAAATTTAATGCTGTTGTTTTCTGCGCCGTATTGGTTTCCGAAGCGATCGGTTGGTCCGCTTCCCACCGAAACAATCAGTACGGCATTGTAGTTGGCGTTTGTTGAAAATAACGTTCCGGTGATTAGTTCGTTGATTTTAATTTCAGTTTGGGAAACTGATTGCGCAAGACTTAATGAACTGCACAAGAGCAAGGCAATTTTGAGGAATTTCGACATGATAAAGGAACTTAGCGTTTGCTAATTTTGTTGTTAGAGATGTTTCGTTGGCGCGTGCATTTGAATCGATCGACATCGTCGGTTCGCAGTTTTGCGTGTTTTGTTGCACGGCCTTGAACGCGTTCACGCCACAGTCGGAAGCTCGATGGCTTCATTTCCCGACGCATAATCTCGATGGTTTCTTGTTCTGAAATACCAAATTGAAGTTTAATGGCGTCGAAAGGAGTTCGGTCTTCCCATGCCATTTCAATAATCCGATCTATTTGGATTTCCGATAAATCTTTATAGGTTTTCATGTCCGCAAAGATACAAACTAATCAACGTGAGTGCGACATAAAAATTTTTGTTAGATCGCTGAACCTGATATAACTACATTATTCATGGAAAATTCTCGAGTACTATTTTTTGATGCTAACCGGTTAAATAGCTGCTTTCGTCGTTGTTTTTTTTTTTTGATATCTCGGCTTCCCAAAGAAAACACTCTTAAGAATCAACTATTTAGATGATTTCTGCCTTCGATTTTTCCATCGAACGCGCGTTAATCAAATTTATTTTTGATATAATACTTACCGTCTAACTCGTCGTCAAAATCGTCGTAACGAATAGGTTTTGGCTTTGGTTTTGCCGCTTGGGCTTTCTTTTTCCAAAGTTCAAACTTGTCTGCAGTGAGTTTCGATTTCATAAAATCAATCGTTTCATTTGCCGACCAGCCAAAGTCTTTTTTTATGATTTCCAGCGGATTCTTTTCCTCGAGTGCCAGACTCATAACTTTTTCAATTTGCTCGCGAGTCAAATCGCTGTGTTTACTCTTTTTCATTGCAGAAAACTCAAATCAAAATCAAAATGTTGTCAATAGTATCCCAATATTACTAAAAAATTGATTTTAGTGTATCAGCTCAGTGAAAATTATTTTGGCTGACGCTTTTTTTGGAAGGGAATAATGAGTAAATTACGTAAAGTACTGTGATCGTTTTCGTTAGGATGCGTGTCTAGACCGAAATCAATCTGACTGGGCGCTAAATGCATATAGGTGCCAAATACGTAATCCCAGGTTGAAAAGATGTTTCCGTAATTCGAATCGGTATGTGGCAAATACATGTGGTGGTGTACTTTGTGAAAATCGGGCGTTACAAATAATTTGTTGAGCACGTTTTCAAGCTTCCGCGGAAGCGAAATATTTGCGTGATTAAACTGACTAAAAACCACGGAAAGCGACTGATACAGAAAAACCATCCACATCGGTGTTCCGAGCAGCAACACGCCAAAGACGGTAAATAAAAAACGGATGACACTTTCTCCCGGATGATGCCTGTTGGCGGAAGTAGTGTCCAAATAAACATCGGTGTGGTGAATGATGTGAAAACGCCACAACGGCGCCCATTTGTGCTGTGTGAAATGAGCTAAATACGCTCCGAAAAAGTCGAGTAAAAAAATACCGACAAACGTGTACAACCAAAGGGGCATTTCGGGTAAGACGTGCAGCAAGCCAAGATCGTATTTGTGCGTGAGGTTTGCGGCCTCCAACAACAGAAACGCCAAAACAAAATTTACTAGAATGGTTGTTCCTGTAAAAAAGAAATTAATTACAGCATGCGACCATTTTTTGTAAGCAAAATTCGCTGCGGGCTTTACGTTTTCGATTAGCCAAAAAAGGGCAATTCCGCCAGCTAAAATACCGGCTCTGTGGTACGATTCTATATGTTTAAAGAACTCAACGATAGCTTCCATGAAATTGATACATTTTTTCAAATATACCAATTTTTACAAATCACTTTAGTTCTCTGAAAGTAAGGTTAATTCGTGGGCCAACTTCTTTTGTGGTTTTTGGAATTTGATGTTTCCAAAAGTGTTGCATACTGCCTTTCATCAATAATAAACTGCCGTCTTCCAATTCCAAATTTATTCTTTGATCGCTCAGTGTATTGTGCTTGAGTTGAAACTTCCGACTAGCACCGAAACTCAGCGAAGCAATCACCGGATTTCGCCCTAACGCACTTTCGTTATCAGCATGCCAACCGTTACTGTCGGCTCCGTTGCGGTATAAGTTTAAAAGTACCGTCGAAAATGAGTTTTCCGCACGTTGCTCGACCCGCTCTTTTAAATGCGTAAGCAGCGGTGTCCAACGGTTTGGTTGCATCACGATACCCGAATAGCCGTATGGCTTTCCTTCATTTCCATAAAGCGCCGTTAATCGCGGTTGTTGGTAGATTTTTCCGAAGATTCGAATCGGATCCGATTGCCAAAGGGTTTCGTGCAGTAACTGCTCAAATAACGTAACGCACTCTTCTTGGCCAATAAATCCAGGAATGTAAACCAATTCGCCGTCGGGAATATCGAAGTGTATCGGATCTGGTGCAAATAACATATTTATCGGAACTTCAATACAGATTATTGTTTCTATCGTCTTGTACTATTCAACGCAAAAGCCCGTGCTCTTATATAATTCGTCTTATCCTAGTTTTGCTTTTCGGTTAATTAGTACAACTGCAATCAGAATTAAGACAATTCCCAGCCACTGAAAACCGCTTACGCTTTCGTTCAGTAAAAAGAAAGCCATCAAAACCGAAACAGGCAATTCGAGCGAAGCTACAATACTTCCCAAACCTATTCCTGTGAGCGGAAATCCTTTATTCAATAAAATCGGTGGAATAACTGTGCCGAATAAAGCGAGTATAATTCCCCAAGTGTAAAATATTTCAAAATTAAAGGGCGTAGATTGTGTGGCGAGGGCAAACGGAAAAACCATGCAAGCACCGCCAATGAGCATCCAAAAGCTCCGTTTTTCGGAAGCTGCACCCGTTGCAATACTGTTTGCAGTAAACATGGTAGTAGTGAACGAACAGGCCGCTAGAAATCCGAGTGCGAGTCCGCGCCAATCCGGAATGTCTTGTGCTTCAAAAGCTTTCGTGGCAAGCAAGGTTCCTAATAAAACCACGGCGATAGCCAGTAGTTTAGCAGTGGATGGTTTTTGCTTGCGCAGAATAGCCTCTAAAGCTACGCCAATCCATACCGTTTGCATCAACAAAACAATGGCAATGGAAACCGGAATAAATTTAACCGATAGATAATAAAAAATGCTGGTAAGTCCCGTAGAAGTACCAGCAATGATTAGTGATTTTATTTCTTTGGATGTCGGACTCGGTTTTTGAATTTTCGATTTGCCATTGATCCAAACAAGAAGTGCCGTGAAAAGGATTCCTAATGCGAATTGCGAAGTGGTAACCTCAGCAGTTGTAAAACCTATGCCGCTATCCGATTTATCTGCGTAAGCGAGTTTAACAAAAGTGGCCAGCATGCCGTAAACTGCCGCACCTGCTCCTACAAACAGCACTCCTTTCAATACATTTTTTTGTTCCATGCGAAAAATTAAGTTCGCAAAGGTACTTTTTTCAGCTATTGAAAAACTTAATACGTTCCATTCGCATTCCAAAAGGTACGTTTCCGCTCGGAAAGGTGTACGAAACCGATTTACCAACTTTGAGTTTTACGGCTTGTTCGCCCGGCGTTGCAGCAATAGTGGCGTCGAGTGCGGCTTCCCATTTTTGGTCGATGGTTATTTCAACGGCACCGTAATACAGTTCAGTAATCATATACGCACGTCGTAATCCGGTGCGGTATTTGTCCCAGTTTTTTGCTTTGAGCTGATCGAGAAGTCGGTCGATGATGATGCGATCGCGGTTCGGAATACTTTTGCCAGTGGCTTCCAAAACCGAGAATCGCGCATTTTTAACCATGTCTAACTTCGCATCGAGTTTGGCTAACTGCGGAATCCCCAATTGTAAAGCATCGTCGGTTTCAAGTTCTACACTTTCCTGACTAAAAGCAGCTTCAATACGCGGCAATGTTCGGAAACGCTCCAAGTATTCATCGCATTCGTCTAAACTGATTAAATCCTCAGCTACAAACGCATTGAAGATATAATTGGGCATACCTTTTCGTTCAAACGAGGGTTTATCAAACCAACCGCCGTCCCAAACGCATTTTCCTAGGGTTAAGTCGGCCAATGCTGCCGGAATAAGCTCTACATCGTATTTTCTGTAAAAGTCTCTCGCATTCATAATCGTTCGTATTAGGTTTTAATCTTACGAAGTACGGAAAGTAGCCTCAAAAAAAAATCCCTACTTGTAGGGATTTTTTGCTTCTCGAAGTTATATTTTAATATGACCCCAATTTTCGCCTTTCTTAATTCGGAACAACTGCATTTCGCTGATGTTGAATTGTCTAGCAAGGGCACGCAATTTAATCTTGCGATTTGGGTCGGCTAAGATTTTTTTCAACTTCACTACATTAGCAACAGTTAATTTACGACCGTCGCTTTTAATGTTGTGCTGAATGAGTTTGCGTCTGGCTTCTTGTACATGTGGGCTCTTGTTTCCGTGGTCCAACATTTCTTGGTACGTTGCAAACTTCAAGTTTTCAAGTCGGTCGTTTGCACGCTTGTAATCCAAGTGCAAAACGTAGGTGTGATCTTCGCTAGGTCTTTCCAAGAAAGCTTCAGCTACTAGTTTTCCTACAAAAAATACTTTCGACTTCGGACTAACATCGTCGTTAACTTTCACTGGGAGCACACGATATCCATCGCGCTCACCACCTTTTAAAATTTTACCGTCTGTCATCTCTCTGGAAAAACTTAAAATTCTTCCAAAATTTGAGACAGCATAACGAACTCGTGTCTTGTGACCTAGGAAAATCTCCCTAAATTCTTCTCCAGATAATCTTCTGTATCTCATAAGGTTCTTTTTTTGTTTGGTTATTCTTAATTAGTTAGAGGGTTTAACTTTGAAAAAAAAATTGAATAATTGTTAATATTTAAATCATTAATAAATAAACACACGAATACTCAAAAATAAATTCAAAACAAAGTTACGATTCCAAATGTTAAAAACAACATGTATTTCATCGAAAAAAGGTTTTTCCGTAAAGAAAACTAATTTTTTTTTGTAAGAAAGCGTTTTTGCTGACTCGAGCCCCAAAATAAATTTTGTTTAACGATGTAAAAATGAGTAAATTACTCCGTTAAATGAAGATATTTATGCAAAATTTCACATTCTCGGCAAGCCAACTACGGCAACTTTTGGAGCTAAACAGCTTTCCTTATTCTAGAACCGAAAAGCTTATTTTTGGATTGAGAGGCTGCCTCGCAACAGCAGCTAATCCCGCTAGTTTTAAGACGGAACACAAAATCCAAACCACCGAAGTCAATTACGAAAATCCGCGTTGCCTAATTGGTATTTTTAATCCGCTTACCGAAAAAATGGCTCTCTATCCGGGCAGTACCGTTCCGCACTTAAAATACATGAAAAAGCAACAGGCAGGAACAGGGCGCGCCAATGCTATGCAATCCGGATTTTACGCGTATTACGAAAAAGGTTTTCACAATCCAAGCATCAATGGCGCACATCAAGCCCTGCGTTTAGCTACTAATATTGTGTTGCGACGAACTACGAACGATCTTGTTTTCACCAACGACGATGCTATTGAAATCGGTAACCCAAACGATAACATTCACGCAGCCTACGGCGAAAGTCTTACCGGAGCGTACAGCAGCGCAGGTTGCCAAGTCATCTTGGGGCTTCCGAATTCAAAAGGTCGGAATTTTGCACCCAACACCAGCTACTGGAAACTCTTTCACGATGCCGTTTACAAAGATTCCCCAGCACAAAATCGTTTCTGTTACGCCTTGTTTCGCGGTGCCGACGCCCAGTTTATCTCCCAAAATCCCGAGGCAATACAAATTCGTTTGCGTTTCGGTTCTAAAGGTCCGCATGTGATTCAACTCCAAAAACGATTGCAAGAACTCGGATTGTTTCAAACCAATATCGACGGCGATTTCGGAAGAAACACCTTGCTCGCCGTTCTCGCGTTCCAAAAACAGCACTTTCCTGCAAAAGATATCGATGGAGTAGTGGGAAAACAAACAGCTCTAAAACTAAATTTGAATTTGCCCACGCTGTAGTTTATTATCAGCGCTGAGAGGTTTGAAAAAAATGAAGTCATCCCTCTGCTAAGCTGATAATTGTCATGTTTTCATGCGATTGCCGCCGCTACATTTGCTCAAAAAAGATCATGAATCTCTTTGATAAATACAACACGGCTGCACCGCGCTACACCAGTTATCCCACTGTTCCCTATTGGGATGAAACTACTTTTTCGACCGTAGTAGCTCTTGAACGCCTGCAACAACAACTCGAAACCGAAAACACGCTCAGTTTGTACATTCACTTGCCTTTTTGCGAGCGCTTGTGCACGTTTTGCGGTTGTCACAAATATATTACCAAACGCCATGAAGTCGAGCAACCTTATATAGAAGCGCTGCTTAAAGAGTGGCATCTTTACCTCGAATTATTGCCCGCAAAACCTGTTTTGAAAGAACTGCACTTGGGCGGCGGCACACCAACCTTTTTCAGTCCGTTGTCGTTAGAGCACTTGCTTACCGAAATTACCAGCTCCGTTGAAGTCGATGCAACTGCCGAACTCGGTTTCGAAGGACATCCGCATTCCACCTCCGCACAGCATTTACGCGCGTTGCGACGCTTCGGATTTACGCGCGTTAGCTTTGGCGTTCAAGATTATAACCCGCATATACAACAAGCTATAAGCCGACAGCAAACTTTTAACGAAGTAGCCAAAGTAAGTTTTATGGCGCGCGAATTAGGCTACAAAAGCGTTTCGCACGATTTGGTGTACGGACTTCCCTTTCAGTGTGAAAACGATATCATCGACAGCATTGAAAAAACTACAATTTTACGTCCCGATCGCATTTCGTTGTACAGTTACGCACACGTGCCGTGGGTAAAAGGCACCGGACAGCGCGGTTTTAAAACGTCCGATTTGCCCGAAGGTGCTCAAAAACGCAAGCTGTACGAAATTGCGCGAGAACTGTTACTCGAAAACGATTATGTGGAAATTGGTATGGACCATTTTGCGCTGCCCACCGACGATTTGTTTCGCGATAGTTTGTCGGGACAATTGAACCGCAATTTTATGGGCTATACCACCGCCAAAGCCGCTGTGCAACTGGGTTTGGGTGTTTCGGCTATCGGAAATTCTAAGGCGGCATTTATGCAAAACACCAAAGATTTAAAGCAGTATTATAAGTTGCTCGAAGATAATACGTTACCGATAACTAAAGGGCATTTGCTGAGCCATGAAGATTTGTGCATACAGCAGCACATTTTAAATATCATGTGTCGGTTACAAACCACCTGGACCGACGAGCTGTTTCGGTTCATAGATTTTCAAACCTTGAAAAACAGTTTGCGCACTTTTATGTCCGATGGTTTGCTCGAGCTCACCGAAACGGGCATGCAGGTTTTAGAGGCCGGCCGACCCTTTTTGCGAAACATTTGTATGGCTTTCGATTTGCGGTTGCAGCGAAAATGGCCCGATATCAAATTGTTCTCCTCGGCAGTTTAGGATTTATTTTTTAGGGCACATCCTGCCGTGAAAAATCTGTAAGCGCGGAATTAACGTGGGTTCGACCTAAAAATTTTTATTAGATCGCTTGTAATGAGTACTTTAATTATAAGAAAATAATCTTCAGGCAGGATTTTTTAAAGCTAACCATTTAAACAGTTGCTTACGGCGTTGTATTTTTTTGAGATACCTCGGTATCCCAAAGAAAATACGCCTTGTAATCAACTATTTAAATGATTTCTAATTTCGATTTTTATATCGAACTCACGTTATTTGCAATCCGCGCGAAAAAATCGTTTACGGCAGGTCGGGCTGTTCACTGCAAGGCGCACCAGCAAACGGCGTTTCAGCCGCGTGTTGGTTCGGCTTCTTGGGTCGCCGCACCGCCACGGGCTTCAATTGCCGTTTGCTGGCACGGCTTTCCGTTGCCATCCCTTGTGCGGAAATGCGTGCAAAAGTGATAAAATATTGAATTTCTTGCAGTTTAACTTGACATACGTCTGTGTTAAAGTGATACTCGTACCATGTAGCTGAACGATCGTGCAGGCTTTTTGGGCATAGCAACGTTGCGAATAAGTACTGGTTAAACTTCAAGTTAAGTTTGAATCACAATACCATTTTAAAAAAATTAAAGATTAGAAACAACCATGTTTTTATTAAACTTACCAAAAGTATTTGGTGTTTGTTTTGGATTATATGATTTAACCTCTTTAAAAACAAAGTCATGCAATTCTTTAATTGTTATTCGTTTATCTAAATTGAGGTCTGCCTTACCTTGCAATCCTTCAATTAAAAAATAGCTAAAAACGCCTTGCTTTAATTGATTGTACTCTAAGCTGTATTCATTAGCTCGGGCAGCAACCATAACAGCTACCTCCACATCATTAATTTTTGTTGAATTTTGATTTAATGAACGTGATTGACTCTTGATATCTTTTGGAGTGTTTTGCTTTAGTGCTCCAGAGTGACAAGCATCGGCGAATATTAATTTTACTTGGCATTTTGCTGACTTTATAATATCTTTTAAATCAGAAAAATAAAGTAAGTTATAAGCTTTCCCTGTTTCTGGGTTGTATAATCCATCATGGGGAACAAACGCTCCTTGTGTTCCATGCCCAGACCAAAAAAAAATTACCCGATCACCTTCTTGTGCACGTTCAAATAACTGCTTGGCATATTTTATAATGTTTGCCTTTCTTGCAGTTTCATTTTTTAATACATAGATGTTGCCAACTGGAACTTTACCTCCTTTTTCACTCTTGAGAAAACTGACAAATTTCTCAGCATCATTGACTGTCCATTTTAAATCTTTTGCGGTATTTTCATATTTGTAATCCGCTATGCCAATCACTACAGCGTAGGTGTTTTTTATCACTTTTTCATTATTATCCTGCTTGCAAGTAAAGGCCAAGAGAGAGAATACAACTAGAAATTTAAAAAATTGACATTGCAGCTTTATCATTATGATAGAATTAATGAGTAAAAAAAGTCCTTTTGAATAAAATATAAATCAGAAATACAAAAGAGATGATGAATAATACTCGCAAACCATTAAAACCAAACTTATCTCTTTTTGTTGACAATAATTCCTTTTCTTTCGAGGATTTTACTCGATTAAACACCTGCGCTATAGATAGCCATTCAATTTCATAATTATCCCCTTTGTTTATTTCATCATCAACCGCAATTTCGATAATTATTGCTGTATTATTATCTTTTGATTCCAATTCACATTGGTTTTGAATTAGTGCAATCTTTTGCTCAACAGACTTTCTTTTGTCTACTAATGTTGTTATTAAATCATAATCACTCCAAGCTTCGTTAACGCCATCGGTACAAAGGAAGAAAATATCTCCACTATCTACTTTGTCAATTTTAATAATTTCTGGAGTGGTGGTCTTGTTTTCTTTGTTAGCTACAATTGCCTTACTAATTCTGTTATTCATGGGGTGATGCCGACCTTCTTCTCTAGTTATTTCACCCGATTTTACTAATTCACTAACAATAGAATGATCCCAAGTGTGCCAAACTAAATTTTCTTTAGGCTTCAACCAATACAAACGACTATCACCAATATGGGCTATAAACGCATTATTTTTATTAAAAAACAAACAACAAAAAGTAGTTCCCATTCCAATAGTTTCAGGGTTTTGACCGTACCTTTCATTTAATGCTTTTTGTGCATCAACAAGCAACTTTTCAATGTTAAGTTTGGTAATTTCAATTGGATTTTCTAAAATAAAATCCTTTATAAAATTACTAGCAACTTCTCCTTTAGTATGACCACCAACACCATCACAAACAATAAAAGTAGTGCTGTTACTACCAAAGGCATCTTCTTGGTTAGCGCGTTTGCCCAGTTGTGAAAAAGAAATTGACTTCATTTTATTTTGGTGTTTTTATGCCAAGTCCAGCAAGCATTTCTTTTGCTTCAGCATCATTAGTAGTAGCCGCTTTTTGAAGCCAAGTAACCGCCAATGCTTTATCTTTTATAACTCCATCACCTTGAAGATACATCTTACCTAACATTACCATCGAACTAGTATCCTTTTTATTTGCCGCCTTTAAAAACCATTCAAAAGCTAACTTATTATCTTGCTTTACTCCTATTCCATTGAGGTATAAGTTCCCTAATTCGTGCATTCCATACTTATTTCCCATTTTGGCTGACTTTTCAAACCAATAAAAAGCTTTTGAGACATCAAGAGAGGTATGTAAACCCACTTGGTAATTTCTTCCGACTTCAACCATATCTTGAGAACTATTTAAAAGAGCTGCTTTAAGCTTAAAGGCAAACGCTTTTTCATCACTTTTGGGAACACCCTTACCTAAAGTAAACATAGCGCTTAAATTATGTAAAGCTTCAATATTATCTTGGTCAGCAGCCATCGAAAAATAATAAAATGCCAACCTAAAATCAACCTCTTTGCCAAAACCATTGAAGTACATTTCTCCTATTTTATTCATGGCATCACTACTTTTGGATGAAGCTTGACTGAAAAAGTCAAAAGCCTTTGGGTAGTTTTCTTCCATATAGTAAAGTAGTCCAATTCTGTATATCGCTTCTTCGGAGCCGTTATCTTTTGCTTTATTTAAATAAGTAAGTGCTTTGGGGATGTCTTTTTTAAAATTTGAATCCCATGAATAAAATTTACCCAAAGCCAACAGAAATGAATCGTCTTGCTCTGCTATAGGCTCAATCCATTTTTGCAATTGCACTTCGTCAAACTCAAAGGTTAAATTATCTTGTAATACAATGTATGATAGTGCTGCTAAAGCTGTTTTATCTCCTTTTTCGGCTTCCGGCCATAGTTGATTGTAAGCGGCTTCGTATTGTTCTTCTAGAAAGAATTTTTTAATTTCATTTATGTTAACTTGAGAGTAGGAGTTTATTGAGAGGAGGGTTAATATAATGATTATTGTTTTTTTCATAACTAGTTAAAATTAATTATGTGGTAAAGTTGGGGAAAATCGATCAACATCTTTTTTTGCAGGTTCATATCCATTAATATATGCTTTATTATAATATTCATATGCCATAGCATCACTTTGATCTAAATAGTATCCATTTTCATACATTAAACCAATATTATAAAAGCTTTCTTTGGTATTAGCATCTTTAAAGAATTCATATGCTTTTTGATAATTTTTTTGCTCTAAAAAGCATAATCCAATATAATTTAAGGCATCAAATTGATTTTCTGCATTATAAGTTATTGATGAAGCAAATAATTTTTTTGCTTCTTCATAATCTTTTAATTCAAAATAACATACTCCTAAATAGTAATTTAATTCTCTTGATTTTTCTTGATCTTTTTCTATTGCCAACCTATACCTAATAATTGCTGACTTGTATTCACCCTTGTCAAAATAAGAATTCGCTTCTTTTATAATTGATTGTATTGAATTGATTGAGTCATACTTTTTATCAACATAGGATTTTGTTATAGATTCAGGAATGATTTCAACATCATCTGAGGTATTGTCCTTGTATATCTTTATGATAGAAGAGAGTAGAATTATAAAAAAAACCGTTCCAAAAATGTACAAAAAAACTTTAAACTCCTCTTTTCTGTAGTATAAAATTTTTGTTTCGACCGATTTAATATTAGATTTTTCATCTTTTACACTAACTTTATAAGTACCTGGATTTAAGTTTAGAAAAGTTTTTTCAGTAGTATATTTACCATCATTTATTGAATATGTAAAATTTTTGCCTAGTGGGTAAAGAATTTCAATTGAACCTGTTTTCTTTCCTTTTTGAGGATGTGTCGTTTTAACTAAAGGGGTTTCAATTTTATTGTATTTAACAGTTTCTTCAACTACAGTTTCTTCATTTTTTATTAAAATTTCTTTTTTTTGTTCATTTTTAAAAATAATATCTAATAACTCATCAGCAGTTTTAACCCTATAATTAGGATCTCTTACGAGACATTTTTCGGCTATTTTTTGCCATCTTTTCGGGAGTTCTTCAATATTTTCAGAGATTTTTTCATTCAAAATTTTATCTCCTATACCTTGTCTTGAAACAGACGTATTATTTTTTGGTGTAGAATTGAATAGTGATTTACCTGTAAAAAGTTCATATATAATAACACCATAAGCCCATAAGTCAGTGTTATAATAAATTTTTGTATCTCCTTTAATTTGTTCGGGAGAACTATATTCTACTGTACCACCTTGTACACTATTTTCAATGAAACTTTCAACTTCTTGATTTACAATTTTAGACAAACCAAAATCTGTAATCAATGGTGTAATTAATCTTCTTTTTTCATCATAATGTATAAGTATGTTTGAAGGTTTTAAATCACGGTGTATTCTATTGTTTTTATGTAGAAACGACAGTCCTTTTAAAATATCTACTGCAATATTTTCTTTATCATCAAAAGATAATTCTTTTTGTAATTCTTTTCCTTTTTCGTGTTCTTCTTCATAACTAACACCATTAAGTTTTATTAATTTACTTAAGTTACCATAAGGGTAATATTCCATAATGATATAATCGTATTCACCATGATCTGTCTTAATATTTATTACATCTTTATAATAAGCTATATTATCGTTTGGAGATAAATCCTTTATGACTTTGAATTCTTCTTCTAAGGAATATTTCTTACCATCGATAAATTTTACCTCAGAACGTTTAATAGCATATTGATAGTTATCTCTATCATTGTATTTTGCCTTAAAGACAACAGAAAAAGCCCCATTTCCTCTGAAATCTTTTTCAATATCAAATTTGTATAGTTGTCTTAACTGTTCGTAATTCATGTCATGAATTTAAATTATTATAAACTATTTTAATTTAACTGTACCTGATTGCTCTTGAAAACCATAAACTTCTTTTGTTTCTTCATTATAGTAATTGTGTTCATTTATTTTGTACGATCCAACCATTCCTTTATTTGTAATTTCAACAATCAATTTAAATGGAACTAGAGTTGGGTTTTTAAATCCACTTCCTTTTGTACCCAAATTTATAACGCCATTAAATTCAATTTGTTTGTTAGATGATTTAGGTTTTACCTTATAGTTATAGCTATTCAAATCCCAAGTTCCAAATAAATTTTTATTATCCGTATTTCCGGTAATTCTATATGACCCATCAGTATTTTTAGTTAATTTCATAAAACATTTGGTTGTTTTATTTACAGTAGCGTTATAGATTACTCCTTCAAAATTCCTCGGTAAATTTGAGTTTGTTAATCTGTCGAAATTATCACTTAAATTTGAATCATTGTTTAAATTTTTACTGACTTTACGAGATTCTATGGAGTCTAGTTTATTTAAACTATCTTTTCTCTGATTGATCACATTTTTACTTTTTTCTTCAAAAAAGTCTCTATTATAAACATCTTTTGACGGCTGCTTCTCTTGTGTTGGTCCTAAATTATTTTTACTTTCTATATTATTCCATATGATGAGAGATAACAGAATTACACTTACTAGTAGTAAAACATATTTTAAGAATTTGAAGTCATTTTTTTTTGGGTTTGTGAATGATTTGTTTTGAACCACATCTAAAATAGTCGATTGATTTTTTTGATGAGTTTCACTTTTATTAATTTCATAACTCCTATCAGGATTTTCAATAATCTTTAATAATGTAGTTGTTGATTTTATTCTTTCATTTGGGTCTTTAATGAGGCATAATTTAGCAATATTTCTCCATATTGGTGGGAGTTCATTTAGTTTATCTGAAATATTTAAATTTACTATTTGGTTAAAAATTTCTACATCATTACTATGACTTCCTGTATGCGATGTTGTATTACTAAATAATTGTTTTCCTGTAAAAATCTCGTATATAATTACTCCATATGCCCAAAGATCAGAATTGAATCTAATTTCATTATTTTTAAGTTGTTCAGGTGAGCTATATCCCAATGTTCCACCACTAAAACTATTGTTTATTAAACTGTTTTTGTTATTCATTGCTTTTTTAGAAAGCCCAAAATCAGTTATTAATGGTATAATGATTCTATCTTTTGCTTTACCATAAACATGAATAAGAATGTTTGAAGGCTTTAAGTCCCTATGAATAATGTTGTTAGCATGTAAAAAATCTATACCTTTAAGTAGCTGGATAGCAATGCTTTCTTTTTCTTGATTGTTCAGTTTTTCACTTTTTATTATGTTATCTAAATTACCATCCTTATAAAACTGTAAGATTGCATAATCAAAAATACCTTGTTGTGTTTCAAAAGTAAACACATATTCATAGTTGGCTATGTTAGGATGACTCCCTAGATTCTCTAGGGCTTTAAACTCATCTTTTAATGAAAACTCTCTACCATCAATTATTTTTACTTCAGAAACCTTTATGGCAACTTCTCGATGTAAAACAGTGTCAAGGGCTTTGTAGACTTTTCCAAAAGCACCATTACCGATTAAGTCGGTTTTGATGTTGTAATGAAATCGTTTAAAAAAATCGTCGATTGTTTTGATTTGATTGTATTTTGACATTTTCTCTCGGATTATTGATTTTCCTGTAAAAAACTTATTACCTGAGCCACTTTTTCAGCTTGATCATTTTCACTTATGGCAAACTCAAGAGTCTCATTTCTTTCAAGCTCTTCATAACTAATCTCTCCATCACCATAATACGTGATTCTTCCTTTTGTTTGATGCAATTGTTTGCCGTTTTCAGTTGTGAAACTTGGATAGGCATACCAACTAGATAGGAATACAAATTTTACACTTTGAGTGGCAGCATTATATTCTGTTTCTGAATCAATAATTTCATAAGTAGGATTTTCGCCTGAAAAAAAGGAAACTGCCTTCATGTATTTTTTTGTGAATTCTGCGATAGAAGCCTCAGCCATAATTCTTTTTCTTTCAATAGCTTCTCTTTTAAGTTCTTCTTGAACTGCTGCAATCGAATCTTGTTTGGCCTGATAAATACTGTCTTGAACTCTTTGGTATTCCTCTTGAGTAATTACAGAATCAACCTCGGATTGAATTGTTTGGTCTTGTTCTTTTTTTATACAGGACGTAAAAATGGATGCCATGATTAGTATTAAGACTATATTTTTCATAATTTTTAGTTTTAAAATGGTTTACAGAATTGTTACTTGAATTATCGTTCTACCTAATCGGATTTTATCATTGTTTTGAAGTACAATTATTTCATTTCTAGACTTGTCTTCAAAGGTCTTTAGCTTTTCTTCATTTATAAAAGTATGGTTTAAACTACCATTATCCTGAATTGAAAAAGTATTGTTCTTGTCGTTACGCTTAATAAGAGCATGGGCTCTTGACATCATAGTGTCTTCCGTTTCAATGGCAATATCGGGTTGGATTGTTGTATTGTTTTTTCTGCCAATTGTCAAGAAAGGTTGTGAAATTTCAAAATGCTGCTCTTTGTTATTTTCAGAAGCTAAAACTAACAAGGAGAGTTTTTTTTCTGTTTGATTAACACTTCCTACTTTGGTTTTATTGGTTACTGCATTTCCATTTGAAGTATCATTTGCAACAGGTACAGTTAAAAACATCATCTTTTTGCAATGAAAACACTTGTTTTTGATGCTTTTACCTTCTGAACCTTCGGTAGTTACGATGGTATTTTCTTTATTGCAAAA
Organism: Flavobacterium sp.; assembly: GCF_049240005.1. GTDB lineage: Bacteria > Bacteroidota > Bacteroidia > Flavobacteriales > Flavobacteriaceae > Flavobacterium. The sequence goes on from NZ_JBMLTK010000028.1 coordinate 22,861, forward strand.
AGAACAATTTTCTTTGAATATTACTTTCTTCATAGTACTTGTTTTTGAATCTTGAATAGTTTTTATCAATCCTATTCGATGGTTACAATTGGAGCAAGTGAATTGCAATGAATTCCATTCTTCTTGATTATTAGGTAAATTAGATATCCCGATAGATATGTCACAATTTGGACACTTAAAAAGTTGCTTTTCCATAATGACTAGCTGTAAAATCCATCAATCGAGTCATCATTACTGATGTTATTATCTGCTTCATCATTCAAATTTCCTTGAAGGTCGTTTTCATCAAGTTCATCAGCTTCGGTATCTTCTTGATCATCTTCATTTTGATCGTCCTTTCCCTCATAATCCTCATCATCAGCACCTTGACCAATACTTATAGGTCCTCCAATAGGAAGCACTTCACCTGTCATTGTATAAGCAGCTCCAAATTGAATTTCATTGCCAACAACATTCACATCCATCAATATAATATCTGCATCTCCATCAAAATTGGTGTCCAAAACGAGGTCATGAATTTCATTACCATTCGCATCTACAAGAAAGATATCTGGCTTTCCATCATTATTGCTATCGAGCTCTTTGATGATTTTTTGTTCAAAATCATGGTCTAATTCATCAATTATTTCATACTTTACTGGTTCTGGTTCATTTCCACCTGGTTCTGGTTCGTCAATTGGACTATTCATAGGAATTGTAACACTTGAATCAACTTCTTGTATTTGCGTAGTTTCCTCATCAATCGATTGCCAATATTCTTGATGCTGTTCAACAGTCATACTATTCCATTCTTCTTTGGTGTAGGTATTGTATAATTTCCCTTGGTATTCAAAAAAACCACCGGGTCCAACTTCTTCTCGAGCAGTTGCGTAAGCGTTTTCAAAATCCATAGCATCAGTCACCGATTTTGCAAAAGGTGCCTCTGTACAAATAACCACAGCATCATCAGAAACTTCATTATCATTGGAATCAGGAGTTGGATCTGTTGGCTTCACAATTTTATTATTGGATTTAGAGATAAATCCCATTAAAGCAAATGCCCCAGCTCCTATTGCAATCCCCGCTAAACCAATCTCTGTTTTAAGAAGTGTATCTTTTTGAATTTTTGATAATCCCCTTAAAACAATATTCCCTTTACTTTTGGGTTGTTCGTTGTTTCTATTATCAATTGTCGTTTCCATGATTTTGCTATTTATTTTGTTTTACAGTGTAAAGGTGCAATGGATATGCTTTGAGTTTTAATAAATTGTACGAAATCAATTGTTGGCTGTACAAAACCTTATTTATTATAAATTGCACCGCATTTTTTTGGACAGACTTTATTCTTTTTCAGTTTTAACCATGAGTAATTTTCATCATGAATTGGAAAAATATAATCGCATTTAGGATTTGGACAGTTATACTTAGCTATAAAGTCATGTTTTTTGTTTTCAAATTTTTTTGAAATTAAGTACACATAAATAACTATGGTTGCACTTAAACAAGAGATAATTAGAGAAACTGCATTTAGAATTCCTTCTTCACTGAAGTAAGCTTTTGAAACACCTATTAATCCTATAAATGGTATACAAATAGATTGCAAACTTCTTAATTCTCTAATTTTTTTACTTTTCTTTTTATACGTTTCATAAATAATTTTTCTTTGATCAAACTCTTCTGAATAATCAGTTTTGTTTTCATTTAAAATAGTAGTATAACGCTCGACTATTTCACCTAAATCAACAATATATTTAGTTTCTACCCCTAAAGTTATTTTATCCTCCACGGTGACTATTTTACTAACAATAGGGTTGCCATTGACATAAGTCCCGTTTGTTGAATTCAAGTCTTGCAATAAAATTTCTCCGTTGTCAATAATTATTTTAGCATGAACTCTGCTCACTGATGAAAATTCTCCTGGTACTAATAGTGTGTTTTCACCCGTTACTTCTCTTCCTATCAAAAATTCCATGTTTATTCTGGTGTTTCTTCGTAATTAATTTTTGCTGTTTCCCACATTAATCGTTTTATGAGATAAGGGAATTGTTTATTGTATTTTGGAAATTCCAATATTGCACCATTGCTAAACTGAATTTGTTTTCCTTTAATGGTTTTGATCATATTCAAGTTCAAGATGATACTTTTTCCAAAGCGTTCAATAAACTCCATCGATATAAAGTAAGATTCTAACTCTTTTAACTTTTTAGAGACAACCAGTTTTGAATGATCATCAAAGTAAATTTCTGAATAATTGCCACTCCCTTTTATATAAGTAATCGTATTGGGATTAATATAATCTCTAGATTGAAGGGATGGAATTTCTATTTTTTGGACAAATAAATGAGCATTATTGATTAAGAATTTATCGAATCCAGACTTTAAGTCGTTTTTCCAGTCATGTGCATCAATATCCACAAAGTAAGCTGCATTAATTTTCCAAGCTAGCTTGGCAACCTTTGGAGATTTTGATAAAATGAAAAGCGGCGCTTGAAATGCAAGCAGTTGCTCTCGTATCTGTTTTCGCTCTTCTTTACTTTCATCTTGAGCATGAAAAAAAACTACGCTTTCAGGTAATATAACCTTAGTAGCATATGCTAAACCATTTAATTTATTTTTGATTTCCAAGACCTTGTGTGCCTCTATGTTTCTGAAGATAAGCTGCATGTAAGAATTGTTTTAAACAAATCTAAAAATTTATCTTTTTCTTTCTTTATTTAAGTTGAAAAACAATGAATTAGCTTATCAGTTCTTAATATTTGAAAGTAATTTTTTTATTTCAAAACAACTAGGGTCTAAGATTCTTTATAACTTAAAATAGTTGCTATTTTAACTTTAGTAATTGTGAAAATACTAGAGTTGTTTTGTTCCTATTCTCTTATTAAATTTAGGATAATTTAAAAATTATTAATTGAAATAAGGTCTATTGTTCTATCTTCTGCGTGTTTACCTTTATTGGATATTTTGGTAAGTCTTTGGCAAGAGTCGAAACTTTCAACTGTTTTGTGACCTTCTTGAAAAGATTTCTCAAAAGAAAATTTATGTTTTAAAAGTCGCAAAAAGGTGAGTAAAAGTTGAATGCAAAGGGACATTGTTTTTGTTAGCTGACAACTAAAAAAGACTGCCAACAGTTTGAGCGCCTTATTGTATTAATTGGCTCTGTTGATGTTTTTTCAAAATTTCTTCAAAGTATAAAAGAAGCTCTATTATAATGTAAGAATAGGGTATACATTCTGAATTTGCATCTATAAATCCGTGCTTCTAGTGAAGTACACCTTGTTGTAATGCTAAATTTAATGTGCATGTAAATTGAAAAATAGTACTTGACAGATTTTAAATTTCTGTTTTCAAATTCCTCACTTTCCAAATCAGTTCTAGCTTGCTTTCTCTGAACTAAACATTCAAATCCAGTTGTCGGTTTTCGGCGGCGGCTTTTTCGTCTTTTACATGTCCGATTGCAAAGCCTATCGACATACCAAACGGAAATCCTAAACCGAGCAGGCCCATATTGTTGGCCACAGTACCAATAGCAACGCCAATCGGTATGCCAAAGGCGCTCATGCCAAAAAGTGTAAACAATACGCGGTAATGATTTTTTGGCACCCATTTGAGCTCTTTTTTTACCTGTTGCAAAATTTGCGCCTGACTTTTAGCGATGAGTCTTAGTAACTGATTTTCGGGCAATACCGCAGCATTAATGCGTTCGATGTGCTCGTTTACAAAGGCCTCAGTGCTTTCGGGCATTGCGCGTTTACTGAGCTCGCTGAGTAATTTCTCGAAAACGGCAACCGCTTTTATTGCTTTTACACTTAGGTTTTCGCGGTTTCGGACTTGAAGAGGTTTCAATGACATGGCAATTACGGTTTAGGGTTGGGTTTGGCGTAAAGATACGAACCTGAGTTTTATTAAAAATTAACCTAAGTTCATTGATTCCAACATATTAAGTTTAGCGTGATCTAGTTTACTTAGCCAAATGCATAAATTGCCAGTTAATTCATTTGACTTCCTTGTTGTACTCTAGTTTCTGATATAATGCCTGCCTCTAAATAGGTTATCTACTTCTTTTCTGACATCAATTTGTATTCAAATTTATATCATTAAGTATTAGAATGATTTTCAACAGCGATAATAACTTCATTTTTTTGATTATTTATTTTGGTTAATATTGTATCTAAATAGTCATCGCCAAAATGGTTTCTAATCCAATTAATTTCGCTAGTAAATGCTTTGACTTCTTTTTCACTTGAATGGAAGTCGATTTTTTTTCTGCCTAATCTACCAAGAGTTCTTACTGATAAAGTATGATACTTTTTTATGTCTTTTATTAGCATTCTAACAAATTTTGCTAAGCTTTCTTCACTTCCTGACAGTATTTTTAAGTACACGTTTAAATTTTCAAGAGCTTTTGCTTCTAATGCAATATCACTTCTACCTATTTTATAATTTGGCTTGAATGATTTAATTTTTTCATAATTAATCCAAAAGTCTTTTGAAAGCGGCAACTTAATTTCGTTAAATTCACACTGAGTGTTTAATAACAAATCGTCAAAAGTTACTTCTTTGATGTTAGTATAACCTTCCTCTTCTTTTTCAATAATTTGCGCGAAAAGACTTAATCCTTTTTTTCTTAAGACATTTAGTTGATAGTTGTCCGTTTTTTTAGCTGATTTTACTCTTGTTGGTAAATTGCTTATTTTCTTTATTAATTCTGGATATTGTGTTTCTATTTCATTATAGATATTTCTAATATGTGTTGATGTATTAATCCCGCCACTTTCATCTGGATTTTGATTTAGTTTAAAGTAGAGACCTGACGCTGTTGGTTCCTCTTCTTCATCAAATATTTTAGCATCTTCACCTAACGAACTATGAATTAAATACATTTTTTGAGCTGCTATTTCTCTTGATTTTACTATATCAGCTCCTATTTCCGAGGGAAAAAAGTTATAAATGTGTAGTTCGTCAAATACTTTCGCTCCAATACGATTAATACGACCTACTCTTTGAATAACTCTTGTTGGATTCCAAGGAATATCGTAATTGATAATTACGCCTGCACGATTTAAATTGAACCCTTCAGATAGTTTATCACTCGTTAATAATATGTCGAAATGATTGGTTTGTCCGTCTTTTCTTTGCGCATTGAAATCTGAATTCAGACTTTTAGCCAATTCTTTTGAAACCTTACCATCACAAACTAATAATCGCATTCCGAATTTCTCACGGAAATATGGCTCTAAATGTTTAATAGTATCAACATATTCTGAAAACAATATGACTTTTCTGTTTTTGTCTTTTTCTAAAATAGATTGTATTTCATTTGCTATACGTTCTCTTTTTGGGTCGTTTTCTACAATTTTTAGTTTTTTTAGTTGGCTTTGAATTTCTTGAAAAACTAAAATATCACTTTCAATATGTTCCAAAAATTCAGTCCTTCTTTGGAAATCATTAATATCATAAACAGTATTGTTTTTTGGAACTTTTTTATTTAATAAATCTTTAGAATATTCGCTTAAAATTCTATCAATATCGTCTTCATCATATGACTTAATTTTATCAATTAAACCTCTGTCTAATATGTATTTGCCATTAGACTTTTCAATGAAATCACGTACTAAAATATGCACTTGTAAAAAACGATCTATTGATTGACTAAATGCCCCAAATGAACTTTCGAAACGCTTTACTAATAAGCGTCTCATGAAGTCAAATAAGTTTTGCTGTTGTTGGAATTGTCTGTTGCCTTGTTCGTCTAGTTGATCCTCGTCTACAATTTTTTCATAACTGAAAGGTTGATAGATTGCTCCTTTGAATCTGCCGTTTTCTTCAAAGTATTCATTTAATATTCTGTCATAAAATGTATTTTGTTCATGTGATAAATGATAAAATAATTCAACAGGGTCTTTAACGGTAGATAAATCACCAACCTCTGCTTTATAAACGTAATCTTCTTTTAAATCTAATCGATTTCTTCTAATTACTACAGAGGAAATTATACTCTTGATTTGATTTGCCAATAATTTAGTTTCATGTCTTACCACATTAACGTCTATGGGTAATTCCTTAGCTAGCATGGTGCGATATAATGTTTCTGCTTTTTGACGCTTAGCCGGTTTGTTAGAATTCCAGTTTTTGATTATGTCTGAAAGACGTTTGTATTTATAATTGAATGCTCTGAATAAACCTTCTAAGTTATCATCAATTGTGATACCTGATTTACCAGGTACAATAAATAGTTTTAATAATGAAAATATATCCGCGGGTGAATTATTGAATGGTGTAGCTGTCAATAAAATTACGGTTCTGTCTCTACAGATGGTAAGTAAAGATTCATAATCTGCGGAATCTTGATTCCTAAAATAATGTGCTTCGTCGACAATAACAACTTTAATTCCTTTTGTTTGAATTGTATCTGCTAAATCTTCTAATTTTCCTCTACTTTCTACTTCCCAATCATACAATTTAAATTCATTAATATAACCCCACCAACCTGTATTGTATGTTTTATCACCCATTAATCCTGGAGGACAAATAACCATTCCTCTTTTGCCTAAGTTTTTAGCTATTAGAGAGGCAATTACTGATTTCCCCAAACCTACCACATCGGCAATAATAACTCCGTTGTATTCCTCAATAATAGATAATGCTTGGTTTACTGCATCGGTTTGATAGCTGTATTTTTTATATCCAATTTCTTCCAGAAGATTTTCTACTTCGGGTTTTATTTGTTTTTGTTGTTGTAGGTCTAAATAGGTTTTTAGAATCAAGACATAAGCTTCAAAAGGAGTTACTGAAGCTGCTTGCGATTTGTGCTGAATGAATTGTATCAAAAACTCTTTTCTGTTTTCGATTTCTGAAATTGGAATAGCTCGTTCCCAAAGTTCATCAAAATAGTTTTCAGCTTCGGTAAAACCATAATCTTTTATTTCTACATTGAATTCTTCCTGACCCGATAATCCTGCACGCGTTAAGTTACTACTACCTGTAATAAACTGCCCTATCATTGCTTGTATTTCTGCCTGTTCTTGGTTTAAACGGAATAGGTATAACTTAGCGTGGTTTGAATTTTCGGTTTTACGAATGATTAATCGTTTTTCGTTTAACATTTGTAGAAAGAACTCTACTTGATTGTAGAATGCTTCTGTGTCCATTTCTTCATTGTTAATGGCATTTCCCATAGAAGTCATGAATTGATTGAATAGGTCGTCTTGTGACTGTTCCTCTTCTTGGCTACCGTGTTCTACAATTTTATTTAAGATTTGATCTACTTGAAGTCCAACCAATAATTTTAGTGTTAGGTTTTCGTTCTTTTTTAAGTTTTCAAAAAGTTCTTGCCAACCTGAAAAGTAAAAGAACCCTACTAAAAATTTAAGCTCATCACTAATGCCGATTAATGTATTTAATCTTCCTTTTAATGATTTATTGGTTTTATTATTGGTTATGAAATTGTTTGCCATTCTTTTAGTTACGTTTATTCACTTATCTATTTTTTAAAATATTGATATGTTTTGTTTTCTTGTGTTAGTCAATTATTGTTCTTGATTGTTTAAATGAATTGTTTTAGCCTCAATTATTTTCATTTTTAATTCGATGCTAAAATCATCTTCATAAATGAATGAAGTAATTATTTCATGTAATAAATCTCTATCTATTATGTTATCAGCAACATCAACAGCAATATATTCTATTTCTCTCATGAATCTACCAACTATGAAATCTAATTGATTGATTTCGAAAAAGTAAGCTGTTAAAACAACTGATGCTCTTTTGTTTCCATCAGAAAACGCATGATTTTTATTTAAGGCATAAAACAAATAAGCTGCTTTATCTTCTATAGTTGGATAATACCCATCATGTTGAACAAAATCTAAAACCGCTTCCAAATGTCCTTTGTCTTTTATGCCAAATAAACCACCTGATTTTTCTATTATATAGTCGTGTTCTTTGATAGCATATTCTATGTCAAAATAATTGAATTTCATACCCTATCTGTCTTTTAATCTTTTGAATACATCTATGTTTTCATCAATTCTTTCTTCAAGAGTTTTGCTTTTTTCACCTAAGAACCTATCAAAGTCTGTCTTTGAAACACTATCTATATATTGTTCAAGATTTTCATGCAAAACTTGCCTGAAACCATAATCTCTTGTAGCCATTTTTGTTCTTGCATCGTTGATTAATGGTGTAAATAATGGATGTTCTGCAAAGTTTTCAAGAAGATTATCCATTTCTGCCTTAGCCAATTTTCTATTATACTTTAACGACAATGATTTCATTTCGTGTGCTAAACCATTTTCAAAAGAAGCTATTAATTTTAAAACTTCAGCATACATGGTGTCTCTTACGTTTTCATTTGCTTCTAATTTTAAAACTCTTTTATACTCGTCTGCTTTTTCTTTAAAAACACATTGATAAATTTTATCTGTGTAGTATGAGTATTTGAAAGGACCTAAGTCTAAATATTCTTTTAAGGCATTTGTAAATTCTTTACGATAATGAGGTTCTTTTAATATTGTATTAAAAAAGTCTTCATCGCGTTGGTTGATGTATTTTGTAGAACCTCCTGTTTTTTGGTTTAAACTATCAATTACAATATCAAGCATTTTGCTTCTTAAAGCTTTTGCCATATCGCTCTCTACTAAAAGCATTCCGATGTTTAAAAACGATCTAAAATTAAACACGCCTAACTGTGGAGTTCTGCTAGACAAGTTTAGAATATGACCAAATTCTTCTTTGAATTCTTTTAATGATTTACCCTTTAATACATTATAACCGTTATGCTTTAGCTCTTTTTCATTATTTTCTAAGTAACGTTCTATTGTTACAACATCTATTTGATAAAATTCAGCAATTTGCTGTTTTGTGAATACATATTGTTCTTTAAAATACATACCCGGTATACCTACATAGTCTTGTAATTGCATTATGACTATATAGTTATTTAGAATGTTTTGACGGTCAATATTTGAAACGGTTAAATCTTTCATTTTCTGACTTTTTTGTTTTATTTTACAAGCACCTGCTACAAAACTGAGTTCTACTCTTTCACTACTTTTGTTACAACACAACAATTTTATTACTAAAAATTATTTAAAAAAACAATTATTGTTGATAACTTTTTTATGTTCTCCTCATTCATGAGGGAAACATATTGTGTTATTGTTGAAAAACCCTTATTTTACTGGTCTTTTGGTTTAGATTATTTTTAGTGATTTTATTCACAATTTTAATAAACATAGCTGTTATACTCCTGCTCGCTTAACCCAAACTCTGGATCTACCACCAAAACTTCAGCATAACTAAGCTCATAAAGTTTGTAAACCATAAGGTCGATTTGGTTTTCTAATTCTGTAGTGTCGAGGTTTTGTTTTTTATTTTCTATTATTTTATTAACTTTATCTACTATTAACTTTTGGATATTTGATTCAACAATTTTTATCGGTAATTTTCTTAAAAATGTCAACTTGACTTGAGCAAAAACTTTACCACTCTCTGTTATTAAAAGCTTATAAAGAAAGTTACCAAATTTTGAATTTAAAATTGATAGGATATACTTCAATTCAAAATTTTTATCGTTCTTTATGATGGAATGAACTGAGTCAATACAATAAAATTCATCTTCTATAAATGTTGCAATTAAATCAGCAGATGTTTGTCTCAGAAAAATTTTCGGTTCTCTAAAAAACTTATCATCTCTTTTACACCATAACCATTCTCCATATTCAATAAAATTTTCTTTCCATTTATCTTCGTATCTATGAAAATCTTTTCCTCTCATTACTGGTTTTGAATACTTTGAAATGATTGAATCATTAAAATAATTTTTCTTTTCACCTTGAACCTTAGCATAAACTGTAATTCCCTGAGTGCTATGTGTTATTGTCCCAAGATTTACAGTATTCGCAGAGTATTTTTTTAAAATTTTGTAATTATCTATTGTTTCGAAATCAAACGAAGTTGAATCATAATCATCTTGCAAAAGTTCTGATTTTTTTAACAAATTTAAGCTGTTATTTTGTATTAAATATTTTGTGAATTTTGTTTTAAATGATTTATTACTTTTTGATTTAATTAAAAAAGTTAGTGAACTATCCACAATAGCTGTTTCGAAAACATTCTCAATTCTTTCAGTTACTTCAATTATATTTGTTTTACTTCTAATATAATTCCTTAATTCTTGAAATTGAGTATAAACAGTAAAAGTATGTGGTGTTATGTATGAAAGGATGCCTTTGTGATTTAAATAATCTATTCCGATTTTAAAAAAGAAAATATATAAATCATAATGTTTTGATAAAACGTCTTTAAATAACTTTTGAAAAAACTCTTTATCTTTTTTATTTGAAACTTCTACATAAGGCGGATTCCCAATTACCACATCAAATTTTTCTACGCCAAACATCCAATCAGGGTCAAACCAGGCAGAGCTTTCGTTACTAAAGGGTTTCCATGCAGCTAATTGTTGTGCGCGCTTGTTTTGTCCGCCGGATTTGAGTTCGTTTTTATAGATTTCTTGTTGCAGTTTTTCGAAGTCGGATTTTAGTGTTCGCTTTTCAGTTGGCGAAGCTTGTAAATAGGCGTTTCTTATTTTTTGCAATTGCGTTTGCAATTGAGCCGTTTCACCAAAATCAAACTCAACAGCTTTTTCTTTGTTTTCTTGTTCTAATCCAATCAATGTGTTTGCCGTAACAAACTTAAATTCCAAATTAGGCAACGGAATAATACCTCTGTTCTCGGCAGTATCATTAATATTTTCGTCTATGATTAAAGAAAGAAAACTCCTTAGTTTAGAGATTTCTGCAGCAACGGGTTGAATATCTACACCGTAAATAGAGTGTTGGATTACGCCCAATTTTCTGGCATAATCACTTGTAGCCGACGATAACTTTTCTTCCATTATTTTACGCATAATGGCATTGTCAATTTTCTCTAATTGCTTCGCTTTCCACCAAACCGCACCTTTATCTAATTTTTTAAGTAATGCAATTATCTTGTGTAAAACTCCCATAGGGAAAGCTCCCGAGCCACAAGCTGGATCCAGGATTTTTACATCGCTCAAAGCTTCGAGAATTGCGATGGTTTGTTTGCTGTCGAAAGGATTTTCGGTATCGTCTTTTAGTAGAATCTCTAGTTTTTCTTCTTCGTCGATATTGGTTTTGGTTTTGATGTATTGCAATAGTGATTGTTCCACCATATAATCGACAATCTCACGAGGTGTATAAAAGCTTCCTGTAGATTTACGGGCACTTTTCTCGGTATCTGGGTCTATTTCTGCCAAAAGATTTTCGAAGATAGTTCCCAACATTTCGGGGTCTATACTTACCTCAAAATCGTTTGAACTATTTTCATCAATTGTAAAATTGTATTGTTCTAAAACTTCAAAAAAATCTTTAAACCATTGATTAGGAATATGTAGTGCAAAATTGGCTTGATGAATTCCTTCACTGTCTTTTGGGAAAAAATCATCCGCTTGCGCTTCAAAAAGTCCGCCATTTAAGAACGGAACTAGCTCATGGTTGTTAGGTAACTGATAAGGTTTTCTTTCATCGCCCTTTTTTTTATTCAAGATCAAAAAGAACAATTTTTCAAGAATTGAATGATAGTAATCATGCCTTTCGTTATCTACACTGGCTACCATTTTTGACGAAAGCCATTCTTCGGGGATCAACGGAAGACCATTGTCTGACTTCTTATTTTTCAGAAACCAGCAAAAAATGGTTCTGCCGATAAGTCGTACACCAAACTCTTGGTATTCTTTTCTATAATCATTTATTGGCTTGGTAGGCAATTGTAAGCAAGGGTTAAAAGACACTTCTTTCTTATTGATGCTTACTTTACCACCTATAAGGCTATAAAAAGCGGTTGCAATTTCTTCGTAGAATTTTTTATTTAGTTTTTCAACACTAAATGCTTCTTGTATTTCTTCTAGCGAGCTAAAATTACATCCGTTAATTCTGTTTTTGAATGTTTTGTTGGTTCTTGCTGGGTCAACAAAGTAAGTGTAACGTTTCCAGCTAGAAAATTTTTGATTTTTGTTGCCGTAATTTCTGCGAATGAACGAAAAGCGGAAACAGCCATTTTCGTCATAAAATATAAAAATGGCACCATCTTTAAAATCTGCTGAAAGTACTTTTTTGGCAATGTCGAACTGGATTTTCTTTGAGGAGCGTTCAGATAGTATTCCTTGATATTTACAAGTAAAAACAAGTAAATCAGACGCATCGCTAAAGGTAGCTTCACCTATTTTTATTAATTCTGAAAATCGTTGAAAATCGTTTTCAGTCAATATGTAGTTTAGGTCTTCGGAAATCTTTCGGAACGATGAAATTTTATCAAAAAAGAAATCGCCTACCAACTGAACAGAGAAATTTTGAATGAAAGGTATCGTCACGTCTTGGTTGTTTAAACGTTATAATAAAATGATTCGAATATAAGACAATCTCAATAGAAATATTGTTGAAAAGTTTATTGAAACAACTACGTATTACTCATCGCACGATATATCACAGTTTTAAATTTAAAGGGCTCTAAATAGCGTTGTACTAATTGTAAATATTTTGATTACACAACGTGCTTTTTGTTGGTGTCTGTTCGATAGAAAAATTGGTTTACTGGCGTTCGATAAAAAAAGTGAGATTACACCTTTAAGATGACCACTGAGGCGCAGCTTTACACGAAATGCACCTGAGTTAGTGCACTAGTTTTTACGGTAACGACTTTCCCGGCCCCGATTGCAGTGGAAATAACGCTGCAGCGGTGGCGTGTGCGGGCGTTTTTAGCGCGGCGACTGGCAGAAGCCCCGCAGAAAACTGCCCAAACCGCCGCCGCAAAAGCGGTATTGCAATGAAAAGCGGGAATAGCCGCATAAATAACGTGAGTTTGATATAAAGATCTACGTTCGAACGCTTAAATTGAGTCGTTTAAATAGTTCACGGGAATTTTTGCTGAGCTATTTTGAAAGCTAATCATTTAAACAGTCGCTTACTGCCTTGTATTTTTTTGAGGTACCTCGGTATACCAGGAAAATACGCCTTGTAATCAACCGTTTAAATGATTTCTAACTTTAATTTTTACATCGAACTCACGTTAAAGAAACAACCCCAACGAAGAGTTTTGAAGAATTTTAACGGCAGGCTGGTTGTTGCATGACCATTAACTCGACAGTGCTTGGCGATACATACGGTATGCCTAAGCCTAAACCTTTGCAAACCAGCCACAAACCCAATAGCGCGATGAAGAGTGGTAACAAAGGCGCGGCTTTGCGAACCAACACAGCGGCCGAACTCAGTAAAAGTGTGGTTGCCGCCAATAAGGGCGCAGTTCCTAAACCAAAAAGCAACATGTATAAACTGCCGTTAAGCGCGTTTCCGCTGGCTGTGGCGCCAAAAAGTGCCATGTATATCATCCCACAAGGTAAAAATCCGTTGATGAGTCCAACACTAAACGCTTTCACGGTCGGATTGTTCGGAACTAAAGGCAAAATGCCTGCTCGTAATTTTTGAAACAGTTGCAAACTCCAACGACTGCCCAGCAAAGCGGTAAACCTACGTTCGCGCAGTACAGCATATACCAGCATTAACGCACCCACAACTACCGCCATTTCTTGCTGCCAGCGCGCTAAGCCCAATTGCGCACCTGCGAGACCAAATAGTAAGCCTAGAAATCCGTAGGACAACGTTTTTCCGAGCACGTACAAACTTACGCGCCACCAACGACTGCGCTCGCCAGTAGGCTGACCTACGGCAAACCAACTCAACGGACCACACATGCCCATGCAGTGCACAGACGATAATAATCCTAAAACAACGGCGCTTGTAAACATCTTATTCTACGTAAAGGTTTTGCTTAAATCTAAGGTCTTTTCCATTTTGCCGCCACTCGAATGTAGCGTACCACAAGCCTTTTTCGAGCTTGCTTTTGGGAATGTTTAGAAACTGTTTGGAGTGTATTTGAAACGGTACTTCAAAATCGGATTTTTGGCTCGAAGGTCTTAAAAATGCAGCCGTTCCGATAAGTGTTTCGGCTTGGTTTTGAAAGCGTATTTCGACAGTGGTTGTTGTTTGCGAAATTTGTGGCTTTAAGTCTTCGGTTACAGCCGTTTCCGCGTCGAATTGTTTGTTGATTTTCTTTTCCTGACGGTAGTAATCTTCGAGCATTAACTCGTGATCGTAAGCGCTGTCGGTTTGTACTTTAATCACAAAATATAAGATAAATGCTATAAAACAGGCAAAAGCCAGGAGTACGTAACGGGATCCATTTGTTTTCATAAGTTTAGTTTTTAAAAGTATTCACGCGGACCTAAAAACTCGGTTGTGGCGTCTTCGATTTTCTTGCCGTTGGCCCAGATTTCGATATTTAGTTGCGTTTTTTCTCTTTTAAGTTCGGTTTCTGGAATTCGGATAAAGAAAGTTCCCTTAGCGAGTTTTTCGCTTCCGATGATAAACGAACTGCCGCCCACGCGATTAATTTGTGCATTTGGGTAGGTAATGCGCAGTTCGGTGTTTTGAATATCGTGCGTGGTTTTGTTGACAATTTTGTAGGTAAACACATTTTCAATGTACGTTCCTTGATGTTGAAACAGTTGTCCGGGAAGTCGGAGTACCGTGGCTTCAACCTCGTTGCGTTGTTGCAGCGTTATTCCTAAAACAAGGAGCAAAATGGCAAGAACAACGGCATAGGCTTTCATTCTAACGGTAAACACAAACGGCATCTGATTTTCAATTTCTTTTTCGCTGGCGTAGCGTATGAGTCCTTTTGGTAAGCCTACGTGTTGCATGATGCTGTCGCACTCGTCGATACAAGCGGTGCAATTGGTGCATTCGAGTTGCACGCCGTTTCGGATATCGATTCCGGTCGGACACACAAAAACGCATTGTTTGCAGTCGATGCAGTCGCCTTTTCCGCTGTTGCTGCGGTCTTCGTTTTTATTGAATTTGAATCGGCCAACTTCTTTTTCTCCGCGTTTATGGTCGTACATCACGTTAACGGTTTTGTCGTCTACCAATACACCTTGCATTCTGCCGTACGGGCAAACAATGAGACAAACTTGTTCGCGAAACCAGCTGTATATGAAATAAAATACCGCAGTGAAAATGAGTAGTGATATAAAAGTTCCAAGGTTGTTTGCGGGTCCGGTTTCTATAAGTTTGTACAATTCATTACTTCCGATGAGGTAAGCTAGAAATACGTTGGCAATCCAGAACGAAATCACAGCAAACAGAAACCACTTGAGTAGGCGTTTTCTGATTTTTTCGTTTGTCCACGGCATTTTATCCAACTGCATTTGTGCGGTGCGATCGCCGTCGATCCAGAATTCGATTCGTCGGAACAGCATTTCCATAAAAATCGTCTGCGGGCAAAACCAGCCGCAGAATATGCGTCCGAATGCCACGGTAAAGAGCGCCAAACCAACCACACCGATGATCATCACTAAAACGAAAATGTGAAAGTCTTGCGGCCAGAACGGGAATCCGAATAAGGAGAATCGGCGTTCAAGGACGTTAAACATCAGAAATTGTTGTCCGTTTACATGAATAAAAGGTGCGCTAAAGAGAAACGCCAGTAGCATGTAGCTCAGTGCTTTGCGTCGGTTGTACCATTTTCCCTTCGGAATTTTGGGATAAATCCAGGCGCGCTTTCCTGCGGCGTTCACTGTGCTGATGGCGTCTCTAAAACTGCTGTCGGTTGAATGTGCAGCCATTTTTTAGCGAAATTAGGGTTGAAGTGCTGCGACTGATTTTTCTTTGGAAGTGGTTTCGTCGGCGAGTTTGGCCTCGGGTTCAGCGGCTTTAGCATCTTTTGGATTGCTGCCTTGAAGTGATAAAACATAGCTCGCTACTTTCTGAATTTCGGTAGGTTTTATCACGGCTTTCCAAGCAACCATGCCCTTGCCGTCGCGTCCGCCTTCCATTACGGTGTTGAAAACGTTTTTAATGCCTCCGCCGAGAATCCAATAGTTGTCGGTTAAATTCGGACCAATTTGTCCGCCGGCATCAGCTCGATGGCACGCTACACAGTTGGTTTGAAAAATAGCTTTACCTTCGGCTAGATCTTTGGCATCGGTAAGTAAAGTAACTTTTTCTTTATCCATTAAATCCGGAGCAGTTTTTAAGTACTGTTCTACTTCCTGCTGAGCTACAGCCATTTCGGTGGTAAATTCTTGCGCTTGGTTGTAATCGCCAACCACGTGAAAGCGAACCAAATAAATCAGGCCGAAAACAATGGTAATGTAAAAGGAATAAACCCACCAAGGCGGAAGTTCGTTGTCGAGTTCTTTGATACCGTCGTAGTTGTGATCGAGCAGTAATTCGCCTTCATGCGCCAGAGGTTTTGATTTGGTAAGACGTTGTTTCCATTTTTTAAAGAACGGACTCTCAAGTAAAGGAAGTGCTTCAAGTGCATCGATTTTCTGTTGTTCTTCTTTGCTTAGCAGTAAGTATTTAATGGTAGCGAGCGCTTTGAACAGCATTTCGATACAAAGCAAAATCACAAAGAACACAAGCAGTGAAAGCGTTACCATTGGGTATTTAATAAACGCGGGCATGCTCCCGGTATCGAGTACGTATTCGGTTCCTCCAACAGCCAATCCGAAGAAAAAGCTGATTCGTAAAAGGGGAATTAAATTAGTTTTCATGTGAGTTGATTTAGAGGTTATTCTTCAACAAAGGGAAGCGACTCCAGTTTTTGAAGCGAAGGTTTTGAATAGGTGTACACCCAAAAAAACAGTCCGACGAAAAAGCTGAAGAACAGCAATAGTGATAAGATGGGATAGATTTCGATCCCGTCGATATTTTCGAGATTTTGCTTGACAAACTTGAGCATACACTTATTTTTTAATTTTAATATCGGTTCCGAGTCGTTGCAAATACGCTATGAGTGCTACGACTTCCCGCTCGTGCATTTCCACAAACTTTTCGTTGTTAGCCGCAGCTTTCTTTTTACTGGCTTCGTATGCTTTTACGAAATCGGGATCGTTAAACAGATTTTTTTCAATTTGTTGTGCTTGCGCAGACATTTGATTTTTTGCGTTGGCGATATCGCTTTGGCTGTACGGAACGCCCAGGGTTTGCATCGCGAACATTTTTTGTTCGATTTGCGAATAATCGGCGGCTTTATTTGCGAAAAGCCATTGATACGCCGGCATAATCGAACCTGGCGAGGTACTCTGTGGATTGTATAAATGGTTGAAATGCCAGTTGTCGTTGTATTTTCCGCCGATGCGCATCAAATCCGGACCGGTTCTTTTGGAACCCCATAAAAACGGATGGTCGTACACGTATTCGCCCGATTTGGAATACGTTCCGTAGCGCACCACTTCGGAACGGAACGGCCGAATCATTTGTGAGTGACACGAAACGCAGCCTTCGCGGATGTAGATATCGCGTCCTTCTAACTCCAGCGGTGAATAGGGCTTAACGCTTGTTATGGTTGGAATATTCGATTCGATAAGTAGAGTCGGAATTATCTGAATGCCCCCGCCAATAAGTATGGCTACTGTGGCCAACAAGGTTAGTTGTATCGGGCGACGCTCTAGCCAGCTGTGCCACTTTTCGTTGCCGTAGCGCTTGTTGCTGAGTTTTTCTAAGGCAGGAGCTTCAGCCGCGTCGTCGGTGACACCTTGTGATGCACGAACAGTTGCAACAACATTGTAAATGAGCAATACCACACCTACGAGATATAAAGTTCCGCCGATGGCGCGCATCCAATACATCGGAATGATTTGAGTTACCGTTTCGAGGAAGTTTCCGTATTGTAAGGTGCCGTCTGCTTTAAATTCTTTCCACATCGAAGCTTGTGTGAAACCTGCCACATACATCGGAATCGAATACAGAACTATCCCCAAAGTACCTATCCAAAAATGAATGTTTGCGAGTTTTATCGAATGCAGTTCGCGCTTGAATAACTTCGGAAGTAAATAGTAAATCATTCCAAAAATCAAGAAACCGTTCCAGGCCAAAGCACCTACGTGTACGTGTGCGATGATCCAGTCGCTAAAGTGTGCAATAGCGTTGATATTCTTTAGAGAAAGCATCGGACCTTCAAAAGTGGCCATTCCATACCCAGTGATGGCAACTACAAAGAATTTTAAAACCACATCGGTACGAACTTTATCCCACACGCCACGCAAAGTGAGCAGTCCGTTGATCATACCTCCCCAAGATGGAGCGATAAGCATCACAGAAAATACAACACCAAGATTTTGCGCCCAATCGGGTAAAGATGAGTACAGCAAATGGTGTGGTCCGGCCCAGATATAGATAAAGATGAGCGACCAGAAATGTATGATGGACAATCGGTAGGAATATACCGGACGGTCGGCCGCTTTCGGTACAAAATAATACATGATTCCAAGAAACGGCGTGGTAAGGAAAAAAGCCACTGCATTATGTCCGTACCACCATTGTACCAAAGCATCTTGTACACCTGCGTACACCGAATAGCTTTTAAATAATGATACCGGAAGTTCTAAGCTATTAAAAATGTGCAATACCGCTACGGTTATTACTGTGGCAATGTAAAACCAGATCGCCACATACAAATGTCGCTGACGCCGAACGAGTATGGTGCCAATCATGTTTATCGCAAAAACTACCCATACGAGCGTTATTGCGATGTCGATAGGCCATTCGAGCTCGGCATATTCTTTACTGGTTGTGATACCTAGCGGTAAGGTAATGGCCGCCGCAACGATGATTAATTGCCAGCCCCAAAAATGGATTTTCCCCAGTAAATCGCTGTACATACGTGTTTGCAGCAAACGTTGCATCGAATAGTAAACGCCTGCAAACATGGCATTTCCGACAAAGGCAAAAATAACGGCATTGGTATGCAGCGGTCGAAGGCGTCCGAAACTCAAAAACGAAATACCGTTAGTGAGATTTGGAAACAAAAACATAAAAGCTAAAAGCAAGCCAACGAGCATGCCCACCAATCCGAAAACAATCGATGCATAGATGAAATTGCGTACAATTTTATTGTCGTAATAGAATTTTTCAGGGACCATAATTAATCGTTTTGAATGGTTTTAGGAGAAACTACCGTTGGCGATGTTTCGGTTTTTGAATCGGTTACCGAATCGTCAAATAATACACGAACCGATGGGGTGTAATCGTCGTCGAACTGCCCGTTTTTTACTGCTTTGAAAAACGCATAGAGAAACAGTAATGCGATGATTAAACTGATGCTGATTAGTAAATAAATAACACTCATACCTTAAGATTATAGGAACAAAAGTAGTTTCGGCTTTTTGGACAAATCATGATATTTATCAGGTTTGAAACTTTTTTATGCGATAGGTTTTTCCAGATCTGGCGTGGTTTTATTTCGATTTGAAGCGCGCAAACACATTACTCATGATGGTCACAAAACTGATGATGGTAACGGTGCTCAAAGGCATGATAATCGCCGCTACTAAAGGCGATAGCGTTCCGGAAAGAGCAAAACTCAATCCAACGATGTTGTATAGAAGAGAAATCGTAAATGAGCCATATATGATACGCATCGCATTTTTACTGTACTTTAGGTAAGCGTTTAGTTTTTCAAAAACCGTTGCGTCGATAATGCCATCACAAGCCGGAGAAAATACGTTCACATCTTCGGCTAAAGCCAATCCGACGTTGCTTTGCATTAAAGCCCCAGCGTCGTTCAAACCGTCGCCCATCATCAAAACAGTTTTTCCTTCGTCTTGTAGTTTTTTAATGAAGTTGAGTTTTTGCTCGGGTTTTTGATTGAAGTGAAAACTTACCGAAGCGGGAAGGATGGAAGCTAGTGTGGCTTTTTCCGACGAATTATCACCAGATAAGACAACAATCTGATAGTCGTTTGCCAATTTATGGAAAAGTTCCGGCAAGTGTTTTCGATAGAGTGTAGAAAAGGTGATGCTTCCTTTGTAAATGCCTTCTATTTCAATATGTACCGCCGTTGCGTGAGTGGTTGTGTCCACAGCAGCGCCAATCCACGAAGCAGAACCAAGACGCATGTTCGTATTTCCAAGTTTGGCCTCGATTCCTTTTCCCGGAAATTCTGTAAAATCGCTGAGATCTTCCGCTTTTAATCCCAACAATTCGTTTGAAATCAATCTGCTGAGTGGATGGTTTGATGCGTAAACTGCCGATTTTATGGCAACAAGCTCGTCTTCGGTAAAGCTGCCCTTCCACGAAAGTGCCGAACTCGACGTGGTGGTAAGTGTTCCGGTTTTATCGAATACTAAAGTGTTTACAGCGGCTAATTGTTCGATAACAGCAGCATTTTTTAGATATAGTTTCTGACTTCCTAAAATCCGCAACACATTTCCGAGCGTAAACGGTGCGGTTAAGGCTAAAGCGCACGGACAAGCAACGATGAGTACTGCCGTAAGCACCTGAAAGGCCATTTGCAAGCTCGTAAAACTCCAGAAGATAAATGAAATAGCAGCCAAACCGAGCAGGGCAGGAGTGAAGTATCTACTAATGCGATCGGTGATGGTACTGTATGCTGCGCGTTTGTTTTTAGTAAAAGCTTCGTTAGCCCAAAGTTGTGTCAGATAGCTGTTCGAGATACGCTGACTCACGCGCAGCTTTACTGTTGCGCCATAAAATTTTCCACCGGCGTACAGTTTATCGCCCGATTGTTTGTAAACGGGTTTTTGTTCGCCCGTTACAAAACTGTAGTCGAGTTTGGCTGTCGCGGAAAGCAAAATTCCGTCGACAGGTATAAGTTCTTCATTTCGAATGAGGATGATGTCGTTCGGATTGATGTCGTAAACTGCAACTACAGCTTCCCCACCATCGTCGTTTACACGAGTAACGGCAATGGGGAAGTACGATTTGTAATCGCGTTCGAACGACAAAAATTCGTAGGTTTTTTGCTGAAAGAGCTTCCCAAGCAACATAAAGAAAATGAGTCCGCACATGCTGTCAAAAAATCCGGCTCCGTGGTCCAAATACATATCAACAATGCTGCGCACGAACATGGCAACGATTCCGAGTGCAATTGGGATATCCATGTTTAATCGTTTGGATCGGATTGCGTAAAACGCCGATTCGTAGTAGGGGAAGGCTGCGTATAGAAATGCTGGTAACGACAATCCTAACATCAACCAACGAAAAAACGATTTGTATTGCTCGAGCCAAAATTCACCTACTTCAAAATACTCGGGAAACGAGAGGAGCATGATGTTTCCGAAAGAGAAAAAAGCTACGCCAATGCGGTACAGTAAGTTTCGGTCGACCGGTTTTTCTTTGGCGTCAAAATGCTCCAGACTTATACGCGGTTCGTATCCAATATTGGAAAGTATTTGAACCAATTCGAATAGCGAAAGTTTGGGTTGGAAGACAATGCGAACGGTTTTCTTGAGAAAGTTAACCTGTGAGCGCAGTATAGCAGGAGAAATTTTATGCAGATGCTCGAGTATCCAAATGCAAGAACTGCAATGAATATGCGGAATGTGAAGTGTAATGATGTTTGTTTCTTCATTTTGAAATTCGAGCAAAGAGGAAACAATTGCCGGATCTTTTAGAAAAGCATATTTGATACTTGCATCGGCTGGTCTGGCGCCCGGATTGGCGTCAAAACGGTAGTAATCGCTGAGGTGGTTATCGGTGAAAAACTGATAAATCGTTTTGCATCCAACACAGCAAAAAGCACGTTTGTCGAATTGAAGTGTGTTTTGTGGGCTAACTAAAGTTCCGCAGTGGTAGCAGGGTGCATTCATAATAATGTCATTTTCCTGAAGCGAAATTCGGTTCTGCGTAGGCGAAAAGTTATGATAATTGTCAGTTTTGCCTTAATTTTCGGAAAAAATTGGTGATGTCGAAATGTGAGCAATGCATCGTGAGGCAGTTTAGTGCTGTGAAAGCGCTATCAAAGGAGCAATTGGTGCGTATGGCTTCTTGTAAAACGTCGTACACGGTGAAGAAAGGCGAGGCAGTTTTTGAGGAAGGCCGCATCACCAACGGCGTTTTCTGTGTGAAATCGGGTGTTTGTAAGTTATCGAAACTCAGCGCCAACGGCAAAGATCAGATTTTGAAGTTTGCAACAGCCGGCGAATTGCTCGGACAACGGTCGCTCATTACAGACGAACCTGCGAATTTAACGGCAACGGCACTCGACGATATGGAAGTTTGTTTCATTCCAAAATCCGAGATTATTGGGTTCTTCAATGAAAGCAATCAGTTTTCTTTGGAAGTCATGCGTTCTATTTGCGGCGATTTGAAGGAAGCTGATGAGCATAAAGTATCGCTTGCGCAAAAGACCGTCAAGCAACGTATTGCCGAAGTTTTGCTGTATTTGTATGATAATTTTGGCGTTCTATCCGACGGAAGTTTGCGCATTCAACTTTCCAGAGAAGAACTTGGCGGTATGGTAGGAACGGCAACAGAAAGTTGTATCCGACTTTTAGCGGAATTACAAAAAGAAGGCTATGTTAAACTCGATCGCAAACACATTAAATTGCTTGAAATTAATAAGTTACGTCATCTAGCCGAACATTATTAACAGACGGGTGATTTACATCTCATCTTTAAACTTCAATGAAATGCCAGCGAGTCGCATCGCTGGGTCGAAAAATGGAAACAAATCGGTAATCGCAGTACATGGATTAATCGATTTACAACCAATCGTTTTCTAAATCCACAACATAAACCAAATTCTAGGTTTCAATTGCTCTTGTCTTTTGCATTTTTAATGTCGGATAGGTGTAAACGAAGCGCTTCAACCGAAATAGAAATTTCCCAAAATGAGATTCCAAGGGAAATCAGTAAGCCCAACAAACTCAAACCAAATAGGTAAATACCCGAGGTTTGTTGCTCTAAAAACAACAACAGCATACTAAAAACCGACAAAAACAAGCTCAGTACGCCAAAGAGTTGCATGTTGCGGATTAACGTTAATCGCAAATTTAAATTTCTGATTTCCAGCAAGGTAGTTCTGCGCTCGTCTTCTTCGTACGATTTTTTTAAGGATCGAACGATGGTGGCAATGGTTAAGAAGCGGTTGGTGTACGCTAATAAAATAAGCGAAGTAGCCGAAAATAAAAGCGCAGGTGTTTCTATGGATAGTATCATAAGTCTTTTAGATAAGAAAAACAGACAAAATGTCGGTAAATAAGTCAAAAAGTCAGCTAAATTTCCTTTGGAATATAATTTGCCTTATCGCTTGCAAAAATACAGATGTTTAACTCATAAAACGAAATACCATGAACTTAGTAAAAAGAAATGGCCACAGCGCAAATTTGTTTCCTTCTTTAATTGAAGAATTTTTTAGACCCGATTGGATGGGTGGCATGCAAAGTGTAAATCACAGCGTTCCGCCGGTAAACATTCGTGAAACCGATAGCGCATTTACCGTCGAGCTTTCAGCTCCAGGAAAAAACAAAGACGATTTCCATATTGAAATCGACAATGATTTGTTAACCATTTCCAGTGAAGTGAAGACAGAAAATAACGCTGAAGTAGGTAAATACACACGTAGAGAATTTACCTTTAGTTCGTTCAAACGTTCATTTACTTTGCCTGATTCGGTTAATACCGACGAAATCAAAGCCAACTACGATAACGGCATTTTGAGCATTGCTCTTCCTAAGAAAGAAGAAGCTTTGCCAAAACCAAAGCGCTTGATTGATATTTTGTAAGTATTTTTCAAGAAAAAATGAGAGTCGACTATTATTGGTCGACTCTTTATTTTTTATTTTCTATCGAACTTTGATACATGCGGTAAAGCACTATACTACCTAAAATTACCGTTCCAACAAAAAAGAGCATTCCGACACCAATAAGTAACGTAGCGCCTGGCCAATGCATTAATTTAAACAAACCACCAGCAGTTGAAATTACTAGCCATGCAATCAAACAAAAAAGAAACTTCTTACCCATAAAAACAACGTTTTATATTTAATTAAATATATCTGTTTTGCTATCAAATATAAAGGAACCATAATACTTTTCAAAACTTTATTAAATTATTTAATTTGACAATGATTTTGATCGAATTCAAATTACCTAGTGTCATCCAGTATTGTCAGTATTCAATTTCAAGATTTCGCCTATCTTTAACCCATGACTTTAACTGTAGTAATTCTCAATTACAACGTTCGGTATTTTTTGGAGTTGTGTGTTCATAGTGTCGTGAAAGCAACACAAAATTTACAAGCCGAGATTATTGTAGTAGACAACAACAGCAGCGATGAATCGGAGCGTGTTTTGCAGGTGTTTCCGCAAATAAAATGGATTCAAACGGGCTATAACTCAGGTTTTCCAAAGGGAAATAATATAGGTGTTGAGGCCGCAACCGGTAAATATCTGTGCATTCTCAATCCGGATACCGTAGTTCCAGAGGATTTTTTTTCGTCATTTTTGGCTTTCGCCGAAAGGCATCCAAACTTCGGAATTGTTGGTCCGCATTTAATCGACGGCGCCGGTGCGTATCTTCCCGAAAGTAAACGCGGCGTTCCAACACCGTTCGTGGCTACTGCGAAAATTTTCAACCTTCACCGGTTATTTCCCAACATATCGTTTTTCAACAGTTATTATGCAGGGCATTTGAAACGCACTGATGTTGCTGAAGTACCGATTCTGGTTGGTGCATGTATGTTTATGGAAACAGAATTTTACCGACAGTTGAACGGTTTTGACGAGGCTTGTTTTATGTATGCCGACGATATCGACTTGTCGTATCGTTCGTTGCTTGCAAACCGAAAAAACTACTATTTGGGTACACTGCTGGGTTTGCATTTCAAAGGCGAAAGTACCGATCGTAACATTCAGTATATCAATCGGTTTCGAGAAGCAATGTTGTTTTTCTATCGGAAGCATTTCAAACCGAATTTCCTTTTTAACAATGGCTTGCGATTGGGTGCGTGGATTTTCGCAAACTTCAAGAGCAGACAGCAGACGAGAACACAACTTGAACCAACTGCGATTTTTTGGATTGCTTCCAACGAATTGCGCCTCACTGAATTTTCTTCAATTCTTGAAAAATTCGCAGTTCGCGTGCAAAAAATCGACCCAAATGCCGTACATTCGCAAACGTTTTCGGAAAACGAGCAGAATTTGATAATTTTTGACTGTAAAAGCGTTTCCTATCAACAAATCTTGGAAATCATGCAAGAAAAGGTACATCCCAAGGTTGGATTTCGGTTTGCATTGGCAAATAGTAAAGTGCTTGTAGGTAGCGATTCGTCGAACAGCAAAGGTGTTGTTCTGTTTTAATTCCAAAACCCGTTCACATTTTTAAAATTGATTACCGCTTTATAGTAATTTTGCACCGCAAAGGCGCTTAAGAAAAATATTATGGCAAGATACGAACTGAAGTTACCAAAAATGGGCGAAAGTGTCGCCGAAGCTACCATTACCAATTGGTTAAAACAAGTAGGCGATAGCATTGCTGCCGACGAAGCTGTACTGGAAATTGCAACTGATAAAGTTGACTCGGAAGTGCCTTCTGAAGTTTCAGGAACTCTTGTTGAACAATTGTTTCAAAAAGACGATTTAGTTCAGGTCGGACAAACGATCGCCATTATTGAAACTGCTGGTGATGCACCTGCTGCTGCACCAGTTGCCGAAGTTGCTGCTGCGGTTGCAACCATTGAACAAACGGTTAGTGTCGCAAAAGATTTAGTAACGGCACCCGATTTTAAATCGTCCGATCGTTTCTATTCACCGCTAGTAAAGAATATCGCCAAAACAGAAGGCGTAAGCTTGGCCGAACTCGATATGATTTCAGGCTCTGGAAAAGACAATCGCGTTACAAAAGACGATCTTTTGAAGTTTATCGAGAATCGTAAATCAGCACCTCAAGCACCAGCCGTTGTGCCGCAAGTTACCGCCGCTCCCGTTGTTTCTGCTGTTAGCGAAGCACCAAAGGCAGTTCCGGTTTCGGTAAATGGTGCCGACGAGATTGTGGAAATGGACCGTATGCGAAAACTCATTTCAGGTTACATGGTTGCTTCTGTACAAACTTCAGCACACGTACAATCGTTTATTGAAGTCGACGTGACCAATATTGTAAAATGGCGCGATAAGGTGAAAACGGCGTTCGAAAAGCGCGAAGGCGAAAAGCTAACGTTTACACCAATCTTTATGGAAGCGGTTGCCAAAGCGTTAAAAGATTTCCCGATGATGAATATTTCAGTAGATGGAGATTACATCATCAAAAAGAAAAATATAAACTTAGGAATGGCCGCGGCATTACCGAACGGAAACTTAATTGTTCCGGTTATTAAAAACGCCGATCAGCTTAATTTAGTTGGAATGGCTAAAGCAGTAAACGATTTGGGTAATCGTGCAAAAGCAGGAAAGTTAAAACCAGACGATACGCAAGGCGGAACATACACTGTGACCAACGTAGGAACTTTTGGCAGTGTATTCGGAACGCCTATTATAAACCAACCGCAAGTAGGTATTTTGGCTTTAGGCGCGATTCGAAAAGTGCCAGCTGTAATCGAAACTCCGGAAGGCGATTTTATCGGTATTCGTCAGAAAATGTTCTTGTCGCACAGTTACGATCACCGTGTGGTCGACGGTGCACTGGGAGGTAGTTTCGTAAAACGCGTAGCCGATTACCTAGAAGCATTCGATGTGAATCGAGATTTTTAATTAAAAAAGACTTTGTGATAAATATGGAGACCTTGGATTACAATCAGTAAATCCAAGGTCTGTTTTTATTTTGGTGCGATACTAAGGTTAAGTTCAAACAAGCAATTATAAATGTGCTTGAAAGTGCTGTTTTTACATAGTACATTACTGTATTCCGAACATCATAGGGCAGAAAATTGCTTTTTCAAGAGTTAAAGCATGAAATCTAGTCGTTACAAGTACGAAATTTTAATACTAACCCATAATTAATTGGAGCACTTTTCTTCAAACTACATTTGATTTCTATTTTGTGGAAATTGCAGCATCAATAACTCATTTCAACAATTTCCTTCACTTTAGCGATTGTTATTTGTTGTCGTTCGCCGAGTGCTTTCCAGCCGCGATTTTCAAAACGTTCAACCACAATTTCGGCAGTGTTTTCATAATTTTCTGTCGCTTCCGAAAGTTTTAGTGGCATTCCCATCAGTTTTAGAAATGCACTTGTTTTTTCGATGGCTGCCAGCGCTACTTCTTCGTCGGTTCCGCTTAGGTTCCAAACGCGTTTTCCGTACTGCGCTAGTTTGTCTTTTTTCGTTTCAAAAACAGCTTTGTATAAGTTTGGAGCGATGATTGCCAACGTTCGCGCATGATCGATTTCGTAAAGAGCCGTAAGTTCATGACCAATCATGTGCGTAGCCCAATCGGTCGGTACGCCTTTTTGAATCAGGCCATTTAACGCCATCGTAGCACACCACATGAAGTTCGATGCCAGTTTGTAATCCGATGGATTTTCAACAACCTCGGGTCCGATTTCCACAAGCGTTTGTAAGATACTCTCGGCAATTCGGTCCTGAAGCAACGCATCGTGCGAGTAGGTGAGGTATTGTTCCATAACGTGCGTAAATGCATCGACAACGCCATTTTGTAACTGTCGTTTTGGCAAGCTCTGAATCACAGTAGGATCGCAAATCGAAAATTGAGGAAACAGTGCTTTTCCGCCGAGCGTTAACTTTTCTTGTGTAGCTTCAATGGTAACAACTGCCCCGGAATTCATTTCGCTTCCGGTTGCTGGTATAGTTAGAATGGTTCCGAAAGGAATAGTTTTTGAACTGTCGATAAAGAGAATGCGCTTTCGCAGAATTTCAATCGGATCGCCTTCAAAATTAACTGCTCCGGAGATAAATTTCACGCCGTCGATAACGCTCCCGCCACCAACAGCCAAAACAAAACCGATTTCATTTTCGCGAATAATAGCAACTGCTTTCATCAAAGTCTCGAATCTGGGGTTGGGTTCAATTCCGCCGAATTCAATGACAGTTTTTCCAGCTAATTGCTTTTTTACTTGCTCGTAAATTCCATTTTTAAAGATACTACCTCCGCCATAAGCGAGTAAAATAGTTTTATTTTCAGGCAGTAAGCTGCTTAATTTTACAATTTGTCCTTTTCCAAAAACATAGTTGGTTGGATTGAAGTATTCGAAGTTAGTCATGGTATAAATTTAATGGAGCAAAGTTCGTATTTCGCTTTAAAAGCCGAATTAAAATGAACTTAATGTTTGGTTAAAGTTAATAGGATTGAGCCACCCAACTGCAGTAGTTTCTTGGCTATATTTGTACGCTCAAACTCAATCTATGCCACTTTCTTTACACCGACCCATTTGCTTTTTCGATTTAGAAACAACAGGAACTGATATCGCACGCGATCGTATCGTAGAAATTTCCATACTAAAAGTTTTTCCAAACGGAAACAAAGAATCGAAAACATGGCTGGTTAATCCAACAATTCCGATTCCCGCAGTGTGTACAGCAGTACATGGCATTAGTAACGAGCAAGTAGCCAATGAGCCTACTTTTGCACAACTGGCTCCACAAATACATCAAATGATAAAGGATGCCGATTTAGCCGGATTCAACTCCGATCGATTTGATATTCCGCTTCTCGCAGAAGAATTGCTCCGTGCAGGTGTCGATTTCGACATGGGCAATCGCGTATCCGTTGATATTCAGACTATTTTCCACAAAATGGAAGAACGTACACTTAGCGCCGCCTATAAATTTTATTGTGGAAAAAATCTGGAAAACGCGCATTCCGCAGCAGCCGACACAAATGCAACCTACGAGATTTTACTCGCACAAATTGAACGTTATCCGAATTTAGCGCACGATACTAAAGGTTTATCTGAATTTTCAACTAGAAAGAAAATCGCCGATTTTGCAGGAATGATTGCCTACGATAACGACGGAGATGAGATTTTTACCTTCGGAAAACACAAAGGAGCAAAAGTGACACGCATTCTCGAATCGGAACCTGGCTACTTTAGCTGGATTCAAAACGCTGATTTCCCGCTCTATACGAAAAAAGTACTTACGGCAATTAAGTTGAGAAAACTGAATACAAAATCATAAAAAAAGCCGTGCGTAGCAGCACAGCGTGGAAATTATTCTTGGTTTTTAATATTGCCAGCTATTTTGGCTCAGATTTATATTACCCAGCAATTACGTCGTTTCTCATGAGAATTATTTTTAGAGTAATACAAATTTACGATTTTCTTTTGGTCTTAAATTATTATCGCAAAAAAAATTATCTAACCTCTAAACTATCGCCCGTTACGAATTGCTTCGATGTAATTGATGCTTTTGAGTGAAATTCTTGAACGAATATGCTGCTAAAACCAGATAAGGAGTGTTTAGCAATAATAGTAAGACGAATATATGTGGATTCATCTTGCCATTCTTCTTCCAAATCTTGTGTAGTTCGAACACGCCAAGCATGCAAGCTATTCGGGTCTGCGGATTTCCTTTCGGGAATGTACGATATAAAGTCCTGTACTAATTTAATGTCCTTTCCTTGAATATTATGACCGCCGATTCCTCCCACTTGTTTGTAAAAAGTAGGTTCAACACGAACATCAAAAATTTCGGCGGAAGTTTTATTAACGAATTTAAAAAAGTAGTTGATTTGACCATCTAACTCCCTTTTACTGATATGCGGCGATATGCTAATTTGAGCGCGTTTTTTTCTAAGAAAGTAAATTAAAAACAAATATGAGGAAATAAGTCCTGTAGCTATACTCAGAAATTGCGAAGTTAAAATTTCGAACATGGCGGATACAATTTGAAAGGCGTAAAGTGTAAAAATAGTGATTTCTTCGAACTAAATCAACGCGCTTTTTTGAGCATTCGTAACTAAAATTTGTGCATTTTTGGCAATCGCTAATGCTAACTCATATGAAGATTATTTGCGTAGGAAGAAATTACGCCGATCACATTGCCGAGCTTAAAAACGAGACACCTACCGATCCCGTTTTGTTTTTGAAGCCCGACAGCGCACTCATTCTAAAACAACATCCGTTTGTGATTCCTGAATTTTCATCCGAAATTCATCATGAAATAGAACTAGTGGTCAAAATCAATAAAGTTGGAAAGTACATCGAACCGCAATTTGCATCGAAATACTACAACGAAATTACTGTTGGCATCGACTTTACAGCGCGCGATCTACAACAAAAACTTAAAGATAAAGGACTTCCTTGGGAAAAAGCCAAAGCTTTCGACGGCTCTGCACTTGTCGGTAATTTTCTGCCTGTCAGCGACTTCGATTCGCTTGAAAATCTTAATTTCGAACTTCGAAAAAACAACCAAAGCGTTCAAGTCGGAAATTCGGCGTTAATGCTAACTAAAATAGATGATTTAATTGCCTACATTTCTACGTTCTTTACCTTAAAAATAGGCGACCTTATCTTTACCGGAACTCCAGCCGGCGTAGGTAAAGTCGAAGAAAACGACGTTCTAGAAGGCTATCTTGAAAACCAAAAACTATTTCGATTACAAATTAAATAATGGCACTACACTATAACCTAGCAAAAGTTTATGCAATTTCTGAAAACGACGATGAGTTCGCCAAGCAAATTGCCACACTTTTCGTAACCGAAGTTCCACAAGAAATGGAACTCGTGAAAACAGGAATCGAAACGAAAAAGTACGATCAAACGCACGCCGCAGCTCATAAAATCAAGCCAACACTCGATTTGCTCGGAATGGATAACGCCTATGAAGAAGTGAAACTCATCGAAGCATGGGCCAAACGAAAAGGCAAACGCAGAGAGATTAAAGACACCTTCAAGGATTTATCCGTACGTGTAGACAAGGCCGTTCGCGAAATCATGAAAGACTTTTCGCTATAAGCAACATATAAAACTAATGAAAGCAGCAATTCTGACTATTGGCGACGAAATTCTCATCGGACAAATTGTCGATACCAACTCTTCGTTTATCGCAAAAGAACTCGATAAAATTGGCATCGCAACCCTAGAAATGCGCTCCATTTCCGACGACCGTCAGCACATCCTTGCCACCTTTCAAGAACTGCAAAATCAATTCGATTTAGTAGTAATAACCGGCGGTTTAGGACCAACAAAAGACGATATCACCAAAAAAACCATCGCCGAGTATTTTAACGATACACTCGTTGAAAACACAGCCGTTTTAGAACACGTGCGTAAGATGTTGGAAAAGTATTTCAACCGACCGCTCTCGCAACTCAATAAAGATCAGGCGCTTGTTCCTACGCAAGCAACTATTTTGTTTAACGACTACGGAACAGCTCCCGGCATGTGGTTGCAAAAAGAAAATACCGTTTTTGTTTCCTTACCTGGCGTTCCATACGAAATGAAACATCTCGTAAAAGACCGTCTTATCCCGCTTTTGGTTGAAAAATACGACCGTCCGTTTATCGTGCACCAAACAATTATGACCTACGGGCAAGGGGAAAGCCTCATTGCCGAACGCATCGCGCACTGGGAAGATGCCTTACCCGAATTCGTTAAATTAGCGTATTTGCCGAGTCCTGGTCGTGTGCGTTTACGACTCACAGCACGCGGCAGCAACGAACAGCTGCTTAAAGACGCCGTGAAAGCGCAGGTCGATTTACTCCAAGAAATCATTGGCGACATTATCGTTGGCACCGAAGAAACCGATTCGATCGAAGTAGTTGTAGGTCGTAAATTAACTCAGGCCAAACGAAGCATAGCTACTGCCGAAAGCTGTACCGGCGGAAAAATCGCGCAGGTGCTCAGCAGTGTGGCGGGAGCTTCGCAGTACTTTTACGGCAGTATGGTTACCTATCGTACCGAATCGAAAACCGAATTGCTGGGCATTTCAAAACAAACCTTAAGTGAATTTGGTGTCGTTAGTGCCGAAACAGCGAAGCAAATGGCAAAGGCAGTTCAGGCGAAATTCGGAACCGATTTTGCATTGGCAACTACCGGAAATGCAGGTCCGAGCGCCGGCGACGAGCGGCAGCCTGCAGGTAAAGTTTTTATCGGGCTGGCCACGCCAAATGCAGTAGAAGCATTCGAGTTCGACTTCGGGCAACCGCGCGAAAAAGTCATCGATAGAGCGGTCGCAAAAGCACTCGAATTACTTCAAAAAGAAATTTTAAAATTTTTGTAATTATAATTTTGCTGTAAGGTTTCTTTTCACTTACTTTGCACGCTCAATTTGAATAACGAATTAAAGATTACGATAATGTCAAGAGTTTGCGACTTAACGGGTAAAAGAGCGATGGTTGGTAACAACGTATCGCATGCGATGAACAAGACGAAAAGAAAATTTTCGGTTAACTTGATTAAGAAACGTTTCTATTCTGTAGAAGAAGGACGTTGGATTACGCTGCGTGTTGCCGCTTCTACCATCAAAACCATCAACAAGAAAGGTTTCGAGGCTGTTGTGAAGCAAGCTCAGAAAGACGGTTTTATCGGTTAATCCTAAAAAATACGCACAATGGCAAAGAAAGGTAACAGAATTCAGGTAATTTTAGAGTGTACAGAGCACAAGACATCTGGTGTTCCAGGTACATCTCGTTATATCACAACAAAAAACAAAAAGAACACGCCCGATCGTATGGAGATTAAAAAATTCAACCCGATCTTGAAGCGCGTAACTGTTCACAAAGAAATCAAGTAATTTTAGGAACTCATGGCAAAGAAAACCGTAGCAACGTTACAAACACAATCAAAAAGATTGTCAAAAGCTATCAAAATGGTGAAATCTCCTAAAACCGGAGCGTACGTGTTCGTTGAGGCTATCATGACTCCCGAGCAAGTAGACGAGTTTTTGAAAAAGAAATAATCACAACTTGACCAGCATAAGCCGCTTTCTCATGGAAGGCGGCTTTTTTATTTATCTTTGTTTTTTAGAAGCTTTTTCCCGCTTTTCACTCCAATCTTTTTTGCGGCTTAAGCCGAACCGCAAAAAAGGATTTCCGTTGCAATCGGGGCTAGGGCATTCGTTACCAAAATAGTACACACATGAATTTCTTCAAGAAAATCTTCTCTTCCGAAAAAAAAGAAACACTCGATAAAGGACTCGAAAAAACCAAAACCAGCTTCTTCGGAAAGCTCACCAAAGCTATTGCCGGAAAATCTAAAGTCGACGATGAGGTACTCGATAATCTCGAAGAAATCCTAATCAGTTCCGACGTAGGTGTAAATACGACCATCAAAATCATCGAACGAATCGAAAAACGCGTGGCCGCCGATAAATACCTCGGAACCGCCGAACTTAACCAGATTCTTCGCGATGAAATTTCGGCCCTTTTAGCCGAAACCAACTCCGGAAACGAAACCGATTTTAGCATCCCGACCGGTAAAAAACCATACGTAATTATGGTTGTGGGTGTAAACGGTGTCGGAAAAACCACCACTATTGGCAAACTTGCATCGCAATTAAAGGCGGCAGGCTATTCGGTAGTGCTCGGAGCGGCCGATACCTTTCGCGCAGCTGCCATCGATCAGTTACAAATTTGGGCCGATCGGGTAGGAGTGCCGTTGGTCAAACAAAATATGGGCAGCGATCCGGCTTCTGTAGCTTTCGATACGCTAACATCTGCCGTAGCTCAAAACGCCGACGTCGTAATCATCGATACCGCTGGTCGTTTGCACAATAAGGTAAACCTCATGAACGAACTTTCGAAGGTAAAGCGCGTGATGCAAAAAGTAGTTTCCGATGCACCACACGACGTCATGCTCGTACTCGATGGTTCAACCGGACAAAACGCTTTCGAACAAGCCAAACAATTCACCGCAGCTACCGAAGTTACCTCGCTTGCGGTCACCAAACTCGATGGAACGGCAAAAGGCGGCGTGGTTATTGGTATCTCCGACCAGTTTCAAATTCCCGTGCGTTACATCGGCGTTGGCGAAGGCATCAACGATTTGCAAGTATTCAACAAATTCGAATTTGTAGATTCGTTTTTTAAGTAGTCGTTACTCCGCTACTTGCATGAAATCAGCTCGAATTTATTTATAAGTCAATTTTTGGAGTACTGAATGGATTTTAAATCATAAGATTTTACTACATCTTGGGTTCGATATTGCTTTATCAAAAGTAATTAGTATGTTATAAGACTATTATTTATCGGATTAAAAGTCCCTAAAATATGTTAACTGTAAAATCTAAGTTGGGCAGTAAACTCTTTGAAATTATTAAGTTAAGTGCTAGTTGTTTTAATATCTCCCTCTTCTTTTTTTGTGTGTTTTTTTCCTTTCAAGTCCTTGTTAACGAGTTGTTAAGCGCTCAAAATCCCAAGCAAAAGCAGTATAATTGCGCTATGAAATTTAAGTTCACTAAACTCAATATCATTATTGTTGCCGGCTTTTGTGCCATCATAGGTATTTTGATTGCCCAAATTTTATGGACGCGTGAAGCCTTCGATCTGGAAGAAAAAAAGTTCAGCGGAAACGTGCGTTTGGCTTTACTCGAAGTGGTTAAGAGTTTGTACGAAGGCACTAACCACGAGCTTCCGCCGGTAAATCCGGTTCGTAAAATGGCAAACGATTATTTCGTGGTTAATGTTGAAAACGACTTTGAACCGCAAGTTTTGGAGTTTTATCTGAAAAAAGAACTTCAGAAATTTGGCATTCAAACCAATTTCGAATACGCTCTATACAACTGTGAAAGCGATAAGATGGTGTACGGCGATTTCGTTCAATTGAGCGATCACGCGCCCGAAACGGCTCACCAAATCGAATTTCCAAAACACAAATCGTTCGTTTACTATTTCGCCATTCGGTTTCCAGAACAAACCAGCTACTTACTCGGCAATTTTAAGGTGTGGATTTTCGCAACCGCCGCTTTAGTGCTCATACTGCTCATTTATTTGTATTCGGTAATTATGTTGCTGCAGCAGAAACGGTACGGCGAATTACAGCGTGATTTTATCAATAACATGACGCACGAGTTTAAAACGCCGCTTTCATCTATTTTGCTTGCTTCCAATTACTTGGAAAAGAAAACGCAAAGTCCGGAACACCAAAAGTTAAATGCTTACAGTAAGATTATTGTCGACCAAAGTTTACAACTCAACAAGCACATCGAAAATTTGCTTACCATGGCCAAATCGGAGCACGGCGGCATGCAAATTTGTGTAGAGCGCATTCGATTTACCGATTTACTCAATGAAGTGGAAGGCAATTTGCGTTTGAAAGTTCCCGATTTGGTAATCAAACGGTTATTTGACGCCGATTTCGAGCTTGTAGCCGATCCGTTTCACTTTAAGAATGTTGTTTTTAACATCATTGATAATTCCATTAAATACTGCAATCAAAGTCCGGAAATTTCGATTGCTGTTGAAGAAAGCGCTTCGGCCATTTTACTCCGCTTTGGCGATAACGGTATTGGTGTACAAACAAAAGCCCTACCACATGTTTTCGATAAGTTTTTCCGCGAAAATACCGGCAAACGCAACGAAGTTCGCGGTTTTGGTTTAGGTTTGCATTATGTGAAGCGCGTGGCAAATTTGCACAAATGGAAGATTACAGCTTTGCACAACAAGCCATCAGGTTTAATTATTCAGTTTGAAATGAAGAAGCATGAAAGCTAGAATTTTATACGCAGAAGACGACGCAACTTTGGCATTTCTAACCCAGGAAAATCTCGAGGAAAACGGTTTTGAAGTGCATCATTGTACCGATGGTGAACAGGCGATCGCGGCATTTAAAAACGAAAAGTTCGATTTGTGTGTGCTCGATATTATGATGCCAAAATTTGATGGCTTTGAAGTTGCAACGGAAATTCGCAAGCAAAATACCGAAGTTCCAATCATTTTTCTTTCGGCGAAAACCTTGAAGGAAGATCGGATTCGCGGTTTGAAACTCGGCGCCGACGATTATTTGGTAAAACCCTTTTCAATTGAAGAACTCTTATTGAAACTGGAGGTTTTTTTGAAACGATCTGGAAAAACGACTGCACAAGAAAGTTTTGAGATTTTTGGAGATTTTCGTTTCAATAAAGAAAACTATGAAGTTGTCGGACCCAACGGCAACACGCTACTTACCGAGCGCGAAGCGGCCTTGCTAACCTTGTTTTTAAAGAATAAAAATGCCGTTTTGAAAAGAGAAACGATTTTGGTTGAAATTTGGGGTACAAACGATTACTTTTTGGGAAGAAGTTTGGATGTTTTTGTTTCGCGTTTACGCAAAATTTTTCAAAGTGATGAAAAAGTTAAAATTGAGAACTTACACGGAATTGGATTTAAATTTGTCGTTAAATAATTAATTATGAAACAATTAATTTTGATTTGCTGCTTTGTTTTTAGCCTTTCGGCGATGGGCCAGATGCGCCAAGGAATGGGTATGGGACGCGGGAACGGTATGGGAATGGCGCCAACGCCACCAAGAGAAACTAAGAAAGTAGATATGCTCGAAGAATCATTGAAAGAGCTTACCAAAGAAATAAAATTAGACGATTTTCAGGCGGCTATTATTCGCGGTTACCTCGTTGATTTCAAGGCTAAAGTTGATGCCATTGTAGCTACCGATGCACCTGACGAAGGCAAAATGGAAAAAATTGAAGTGGAGCGACTCAAGTTTGAAGAGCAGCTAAAACCCATTCTCAATCCAAATCAAGTAGAATTGTTTGAAAAGTATAGAAAAAAGAAAAACAAGCGTTAAACAAGCAAAAGTCCGCTGTTCCTAGCTAATTGAAACGGTTTTGTTTTTGTAAACTCGTTGAAATTGAGACCGCTTTTCAAAGCTATTTTTTCAGCATTAGCCACAGTGAATTTCTGACCACCATTCAGAAACTGCGCAGCTAATTTCGTGATCTCAAGCAAGAATTGTAAAAATTCAATTTCAGCCTTTATACGAATCTCTCCTCGTTTGGTAAGATAAACTAATTCCGAAACTGTGAATTCACGGCCCTTCTTTTGAACCGTCTTTTCGTTAAGAATGGGTATGGTTCCAAGAAAAACGATTTGTTTGTGGGCATTTAATTCCAAATTTCGTTCGTTTTCTAAAATAGAAACAATATAGTTTTTTGGAATTGTTGTTTTAGGAATTTTAAAATCAAACCAATCATGCAGCGGAATATCAAAGCCAACGCCGTGCATGTAATTGTACAACGAGTGCTTTAATCCGCCCGAAAAAATACTGTGATCAATGCCCGTTTTATCAGTAAATTCTAAATCATTTAAAGCAAATTGGTGTGTGGTTTCTTTAATTTTCACACCGTATTCTTCGGGCTTTTTAGCGATCGGAGCATGCGCAGTTAACGCAAACTGATGCCAAAAACCCGATTGTATCACTCCCGATTCAAACAGCTGACGTGTCATTTCCAAACTATCAACGGTTTCTTGAACGGTTTGTGTCGGATACCCATACATCAAATAAGCATGAACTAAAATACCAGCTTCTGTAAACGAACGTGTTACCTGAGCTACTTGAGCTACCGTAACTCCTTTATCTATGAGTTTTAACAATCGGTCGGAAGCCACTTCTAAACCACCTGAAACCGCAATGCATCCCGACGCAGCGAGTAGTTGACAAAGATCGTCGGTAAAATTTCTTTCAAAACGGATATTCGCCCACCAGGTAATTACGAGCTTTCGCCGAAGAACTTCCAAAGCAAACGCTTTCATTAGCGAAGGTGGAGCAGCTTCGTCAACAAAATGAAAACCAGTTTCGCCGGTTGCTGCAATTAATGTTTCTACGCGGTCGCACAAAAGCTTCGCAGTAGCGGGTTCGTAAATGCCAATGTAATCTAACGAGATGTCGCAAAACGTACATTTTCCCCAATAGCAGCCGTGCGCCATCGTGAGTTTATTCCACCGACCGTCGCTCCATAACTTGTGCATCGGATTGGCCAAGGTAATAAGCGACATGTAATCGTCTAATTTTAAGTCGCTGTAATCGGGCGTTCCGAGTTGGTTTTGTTTAAAATCGGGAATCAGACTGTTGTTTACGTAACGTACTTCGTTGCTTTCGCAGAAAAAACTGCGTTTGTAAGTATCGAATTTGTTGTCTCGAATGTTGTGAATGAGTTGTAAAATCGGTGCTTCGCCGTCGTCGAGTGTGATAAAATCGATGAATTCGAACACACGTGGATCGGAAACCGACCGCAATTCGGTGTTCGCAAATCCGCCGCCCAGTGCAATTTTAGCATTCGGAACTCGTTTTTTCGCATGTTGCGCAATTCGAAATGCGCTGTACAAATTTCCTGGAAACGGCACCGTGAGTAATATCAATTCGGTATTTGGGGGCAGTTCGAGTTTATCGATTTCAGAAAAAAGCAGTGCATCAGTAAATGTCGGTTCCTGTTGCAAAGCTACGTATAGGTCGTCGAACGAATTTGCACTTCGCCCCAAACGTTCGGCGTAACGTGTAAATCCGAAATGCGAATCAACATTCACGCCGATGTAGTATTCTAAATCTTCCAGAAATCGCGTTGCTAGATATTTTGCTTTATCGGTAATTCCCAAACTGCCAAAACTAAATTCCAAATCGGTATCGTCTTGCGTTCGCTGGGCATCCGGCAAAATTCCGTTAACAATTTGGTTGGCAAAAGTTTGATTCTTTCCCTGTAAAAAACGCACAACTGGATCCACGTACTGGATGTACTGTTCTTTAAGTTGCGAAATTCGCTCGGAAACGACATCTGGGGCAACTGCTTTTCCATTCACGTAAGTGGAAGAAAAAACAGCTTCTAAACCCGCTTTCGACAAAATACGAGCGGCAACTTGTAATCCTAAATCGGCTTGAAACGACTCAATACCCTGCGTATTTAAAAAGCCCTTAATGTATGCCGTGGCCGGATATGGCGTATTGAGTTGGGTAAATGGCGGTATAAAAAGTACGACTGACAAGCGTTGCGGATTTGCGTGCAAAGTTATGTAATTACCATGCTACAACCAGCCACTCAATTTGCGTAACTTTGCCTGATATGCCAACATTCGAAAAGCGCGTTATTCCGTATACAGAGACTGGTTTGTTCAACAAACTGATGGTCGATTATTTGCAGCAGGCTACAGCGGTTCAGGATTTTTATCATCGTCCGGATCGCCTCGAATCATACGCAGATCAAATTCGCGAAAAGTCGGAGAATTACTCAGATTTTCACAGACAAACTTTGGTTACTGCATTAGAAACGCAATATCAAGGCTTTGAGCTCACAGAAGCGGTTCGAACAAATTTAACTGCGCTGCGAGAATCGCACACATTTACGGTTACAACGGGACATCAACTAAGTTTGTTCACCGGACCGTTGTACTTCATTTACAAGATTGTTTCCGCGATTAATTCTGCGAAAGCATTACGGATTGAATATCCAGATTATCAATTTGTTCCGGTGTATTGGATGGCGACTGAAGATCACGATTTTGAAGAAATTTCCAGTTTAGTTACTACAAAAGGCAAGCTCAAATGGCAAAAGCAAGCGCAAGGAGCCGTTGGCCGATTAGATACTGCTGGTCTTGAACAAATAGCTAAACTTTTAGAATCGGAGTTCAGTACCGGAAAGAATGCGCAAGAAATTGCAGCCTTGTTCAAAAAAGTATATTTGCAAGCCACCAATTTAGCAGCTGCAACACGCATACTGGTAAATACGCTTTTTGGTGATACCGGCCTGATCATTGTCGATGGCGACGATCGGGCGCTCAAACAAATTTTTGTTCCGTTTGTTAAACGCGAGTTATTCGAACAATTTTCTTTCAAAGCTGTAAGCCAAACCAACGAAAAGTTGAAATCGTATGCTGTACAAGTAAATCCGCGAGAAATCAATTTGTTTTATCTTACGTCTGGTCTGCGAAACCGCATCGTTAAAGAAGACCAGCACTTTCGCGTAGTAGACACCGATATTTTTTTTAGTGAAAGCGAATTGCAAAATGAATTGCAAGATTATCCGGAGCGTTTTAGTCCGAATGTTATTTTACGTCCGCTTTACGAAGAAGTGATTCTTCCCAATTTGGTTTACATTGGTGGAGCAGGGGAGTTGGCGTATTGGTTGCAGTTGAAATCCATGTTCGAAGATGCGGGCGTTACTTTTCCCATCCTAAAACTTAGAAACGCCGCTGTTATATTACAGCGAAAACAGTTTCAAAAAATGGAACGTTTGCAGCTAGACATAAGCGATTTACTTCGGTCGGTTACCGATTTAAGTAATCGCGTAGCAATACAGTCGGCAGATTTTCCATTGAGTTTAGATCGCGAACGAGCTGTCGTTGAAAGCACCTTTGCCTATTTAGAAGGCTTAATTGCGCGTACCGATAAGTCGTTTGCTGGTGCTGTTGCGGCGCAAAAGAAAAAGCAGCTTAACGGTTTAGATAAATTAGAGAAGCGTTTATTGCTTGCGCAGAAGCGAAAAAGTGCCGATGAAATTGTGCGAGCTTTAGCATTGCGGCAGTTTGTTTTTCCATTTAATCAGTTTCAGGAACGAATTTTGAATTTTTCGGTTTTTTATGCGGAATTCGGCGCCGCATTTATCGATACCTTACTTCAAGAATTTGAACCTTTTAAGTCCGAATTAGCGGTCTTCATTGCCGACTCGTAAAACTATTTCAAAAAGTTATCAGCACGAAAACGTTTTCGCTTTTACAATAGCGATTTCCGTGCAATTTCTTAATGTTAAATATTTGTAATTTTAGCGTCAAAATCACTTTAAAAGTACAGATATGAAAAAAATCTACGTTTTTATTGCAATGTTGTTTGCTGCACTAACTTTTGGGCAGGTTACATCGGTTGCAATTGTGGGAGAAGCAGCCGGAGGTTGGCCAGGCGAACCAGGTAATCCAGGTCCGATCGACGTGCACCAGATGGCTTCTACGGATGGTGTGAATTGGACGTACGAGAATTTAGTTGTTACTACAGCTAATTCGCCTACGGGGGTTGAAGGTGGTATTAAGTTCCGAGCTAATAATGCTTGGACAATTAACTGGGGTGCCCTTGAATTTCCGGCGGGCACGGGCGTAAACAACGGGCAGAATATTCAAACTGTTGGCGGTGTTTACAACGTAACGTTTAATTCGGATACAGGTGCTTATACCTTTGTACCGACAGCGAATTTTCCTTCAGTAGGAATCTTGGGAACTGCTTTGGGAGGATTTGATGTAGCTGATACCGATCTTGCTACTACAGACGGAATCAATTATTACCTTACGTATACGCAATTCTCCGCAGGTCAAGTTAAATTTAGACTAGACAATGCTTGGGATACCAACTACGGCGGAACTACTTTCCCGAACGGTACTGCAACTATTAACGGTGCAAACATTAACGTACCAGCAGGTCTTTACAAAGTGTATTTCAACCTACAAACCGGCGAATACTCCTTTACTTTACCAAGTATTGGTATGATTGGTACTGCTACAGGCGCTACGAACGGATTTGATGGACCGGACATTAACTTAACTACCACAGATGGGATTAATTATACGCTCTATAATTATCCATTTGTAGATGGTTTATTGAAATTCCGTCAAGACGATTCTTGGTCTTTAAATTGGGGTGCAGACGCATTCCCTACAGGAGTTGGAACACAAAATGGTCCAAATATCCCTGTTTCAGAAAGTAACTACACTGTTAATTTCAATAGAATTACCGGCGCATATAGTTTCGAAACACCAATTCCTGCATTAAATGTAGGTATCATAGGAACTGCAGTTTCAGCTTCTGGTTTTGATGGTGATGATGTGAATATGACCACCACAGATGGAATCACTTACGTACTCGAAAACTACACATTTACAAACGGTGAAGCCAAGTTCCGTTTAGACGATGCTTGGGTAACTTCGTACGGAGGACCAAACTTCCCTAATGGTTTTGCACAGAATCCGGGAGTTAATATTCCTGTAACCGCAGGTGTTTATACTGTTAAATTCTACTCGACTAATTTACAATACGAGTTTATCGGAACACCAACACATCCAACAGTTGGTATTCTTGGAACAGCAGTAAACGCAAACGGATTTGCAGGTCCAGACGTTAATTTAGTTACAACCGATGGTGAAACATACACACTTTCTAATTATACCTTCACAAACGGATTAGCTAAGTTCAGATTAAACGATGCTTGGGATACAAACTGGGGTAGTACACTGTTCCCAGAAGGTATCGGTAACCAAGGGGGCGATGATATTCCTGTGATTGCAGGAACGTATAATGTTACGTTTACACGTTCAACAGGAGCGTATCAATTTGCAGCAGTGGGCGAGTTCCCATCAATCGGACTAATCGGATCGGCGTTAGACGGAACCCTAACTTCCGACACTGATTTAAATTTAACCACTACAAACGGAATCATATACACACTCCCAGAAACTACTTTCCTTGAAGGAACAGTTAAGTTTAGACAAAACGATGCATGGACAGTAAACTGGGGTGCTGCAGGTTTTCCAAACGGAGTTGGTGTTCAAGACGGTGCCGATATTCCAGTACCAGCAGGAACATACTCAGTAACATTTAATCGTCTTACAGGTGCTTACGACTTTGCTGGCGCCGGTTTCCCACTAATCGAATTATTGGGAGATGGCTTTATCAACTGGACTACACCAGTAGCTATGACAACTTCAAACGGTGTTGATTATTCGTTGAAAGCACGTAACTTCGTTGGTGGTCCAGTGAAATTCCGCGAAGGTGGAAACTGGAATGGCAACAACTGGGGAAGCGCTGATTTCCCAACAGGAACTGGGGTACAAGATGGACCAGATATTCCTGTTGTAGCGAATCGTTATAACGTAGATTTCAATAGATCAACCGGCGCGTACGATTTCAAATTTGTGGAAATCGGTATCATCGGACCAGCAGTTGCTGGTTGGGACGGGCCTGATGGATTTTTAGCAACAACCGACGGAATCAATTACCAGGCTTCTGGTGCAGACCTTACTGCAGGTCAGCTTAAATTCAGAGAAAATGCTAACTGGGCTGTAAACTGGGGAAGCGCCGATTTTCCAAGTGGTATCGGAACACAAGATGGACCTGAAATCAATATTCCTGAAACGGGTTCTTATACCATTACGTTTAACCGAATTACAGGCGCATACACTTTCGAACTTGAAAACGTTACTCCTCAAATAAGTGTTCAAATTGCGGGTGCAGGTTTACTTGAACAAGAAAGTTCAATAATGATGACTACAACAGACAATGTTAGCTTCTCTTCTAAAGCAATTACGTTTGTTGGTGGTCCGGTTCGTTTTGTGGTAAACAATGGTCCTGGTTCTGGAGATTTCAGTTCTGATACGTTCCCTTCAGGTATCGCCGTATTAAACGGTCCAAATATTCCTACTACAGAAAACTTGTTTAACGTTAACTACAACTTAAGTACGAAGGCATACAGCTTTGATTTTGTTGAAATTAGTTTAGTTGGAAGTGCGGTTTCTGAAACGTCTGGAGATGATCTTTTATTCACATCCACCGATGGTATCAACTACACGCGAGAAGCAGTAGTACTTGTTAACGGTTCGCTTTATTTCCGCCAAAACCAAACAGATGAAACTAAATGGGGTAACGGTACTTTCCCACAAGGAACTGCGAATCTCGCGGGAAGCGAATTTGCAGTTGAAGAAGGAACCTATAACGTAAGCTTTAACAGAATAACAGGTGCATTCAACTTCGAAATTCCTGCATCTGTCGGCGAATTCAATAAAGCAAACATCAAAACGTATCCAAATCCATCAAATAATAGCTGGACAATCGGTGCAGCTTCTATACAAATTAAATCAGTAAGCGTTTTCGATATCACTGGGAAATTAGTGTACGAAGCTCAAGTAAACGATGTGCAAGCAAAAGTAAATGCCAGTAACTTGCCGATTGGAATGTATTTTGCCAAAATTTCGACCGAAATCGGAAGCTATACAGCCAAATTGGTTCGTAACTAGTAATTTGAATTAGACTCTAAAAGCTCCGTTGATTTACCGTCAACGGGGCTTTTTTTATTGCCGAAAAGTAAAATGTATGTTGTACTTTTGCCGAAAATTTAAAAACATGGCAACGAATCGTACTTTTACGATGATTAAACCTGACGCAGTTGAAGCAGGTAATATCGGAAACATCTTGAAAATGATCACCGACGGCGGTTTTAAAATCGTCGCAATGAAATTAACGCACTTGTCGGAAACCGATGCGAAAAAATTCTACGCTGTGCACGCTGCACGTCCGTTTTACGGAGAATTAGTAGAATTCATGTCGCGCGGACCAATCGTAGCAGCAGTTCTTGAAAAAGAAAATGCAGTAGAAGATTTCCGTACACTTATCGGCGCTACCAATCCAGCTGAAGCTGCTGAAGGTACCATCCGTAAAGCATATGCAAAATCAATCGGCGAGAATGCCGTTCACGGTTCAGATAGCGACGAAAATGCAGCCATCGAAGCAGCATTTCACTTCGCAGGTCGTGAAATATTCTAATTCATAATACGTTTAGAAATAAGAAAGTCGGCTTTAGGGTCGACTTTTTTTATGGCAGCTGCCTCACAAAATTGCTGCTTCATCGAAAATCGCCGTGGTCGGCACCGGGCTGTTCGCTGCCCCCGATAGCTATCGGGGTGCCACTCGGCAACTGCCGCTCGTGGCAGGATTTTCACTGCCATCCCTGCTGCAAGAAAACCGTTACCTAACGAAGTACCACTTCTTTAACAACATCGCGACGTAAGTGCTCGTTAAGCATCTTTACAATTTTATCCTTTCCGAATTGCAACTCCTGACGTAAAACCGACGACGACAATTGCACATACAACGTACCTTCATTAAAATCGACCGCGAGTGTGTAGCT
Source organism: Flavobacterium sp. (assembly GCF_049240005.1). Classification (GTDB taxonomy): domain Bacteria; phylum Bacteroidota; class Bacteroidia; order Flavobacteriales; family Flavobacteriaceae; genus Flavobacterium. Next base: position 67,418 of record NZ_JBMLTK010000028.1, read on the forward strand.
TTTTACGCCCGATCCCATCACGTCGAACCATGCAGCCGGAACTTCGGTTTTGTCGAGCCCGCGTTGCCATTTATTTCGTGCAATGAGTTCTTGCAATACGGCTGCAATCGAATTTTCGTTGGATTTCATCTTACTTGATACTAAAAGGTTGCGGACGCTTGTAAAAATAGATCGCTCCTGCCGCTCCTGCGATTTCTAAGGAAGAGCTGTCGATAGCAATGATTTTTTCCGACCATTTTCCGTATCGGGTTTCGTAGCGCAATAACCAATTTCCTGCGCTGTCGGTAACTGTAAAACGTTCCTGAACGTCGTTAACTAAATAGCGCCCATCGATTTGGGGATACACTTTTTTTCGAATGCCGTTGCGCGATTTTACCTGTATGAAATCAATGGACTCGTTTACTTTATACTCTTTCTTGTCGCCGTCGGGTAATTCTACTTTTTCGATTTCCCAATAGCCGTTTAAATAAGCCAAATCCGATTCCGGAATGTTATCTTTACAACTCACTACTCCAAGGCAAACAAATAAAAATGCCGATTTAATTAAAAGCTTCATAGCTGTAAAATTATCTAATTATTGCCGTACTTTAAACCTTTGCTAAAGGAAATAGTCATACGATTATAAATGTTTTTCCTATGAAACTTTCAATACTACCACTTGTCTTTGTTTTGGCATTATTTGCTTGCAGCTCCGATGGCAACAACGATTCGGATAATAATCCGCAGCCCGACACGCTGTATTACCCAACTACCGACGCTACGTGGGAGACAGTTACGGCCGAATCTTTGGGCTGGAATACAGCAGCATTTTCGGATTTGTACGCCTTTTTAGAACTCAAAAACACCAAAAGTTTCATGATTTTGTACAACGGAAGAATTGTTAGTGAGCAGTATTTTAACGGACATTCGGCACAGTCGCTTTGGTATTGGGCCAGCGCAGGAAAAACGCTTACAACGGCTTGTACTGGAATTGCTGCCGAGCAAGGTTTACTCAATGTAAACGCAGCAGTTTCGACCTATTTAGGCGCAGGCTGGACGTCGTTACCCGCAAACAAAGAGCAATTGATTAAAGTTTCGAATTTACTAACGATGACCAGCGGTCTCGATGATTCGTTAGGAGATAGTGTAGCGCCAGAAAATTTACAGTACGTTGCCGATGCAGGCACACGTTGGGCGTATCACAATGTTTATGTGAAATTGCAAGACGTTGTTTCGGAGGTTGCAAACAAAACCTGGGCTACATATTTTAACGAGAACCTTCGCGATAAAATTGGCATGAACGGATTTTGGTTTAGTTCGGGTGAAGACTTGAGTGTGTACAGAAGCAATACAAAAAGTATGGCACGTTTTGGTTTGTTGATGAGTAGAAAAGGAAAGTGGTTTGATCAGCAAATAGTACCCGAAGCGTTTTGTGAAGCTGCTACTCAAACCTCGCAAAATTTGAATCGAGCGTACGGTTATATGTGGTGGATTAACGGAGAAAGCACGTACCGCTTGCCACAAGTGCAGTTCCAATTCAATGGAAGTTTGATTCCAAGTGCTCCGGCAGATATGTATTGTGCGTTGGGTAAAAACGATCAAAAAATTTATATCGTTCCTTCTCGAAAGCTCGTGATTATACGTATGGGCGATTCGGCCGATGGTACTAACTTTGCCTTATCCGATTTTGACGATGCATTGTGGCAAAAAATAAATGCGGTTATTCAATAAGCATATGATTCAGAGAGTGTACTGCTTCTTAATTGTCCAAGTATTTTACCAGTTTTTGTTAGTTTGACATACGACTGTACGTTGACCTTGCTTTGATTTTTTTTTAAAATCGCGAGAACGGTATTTATTTTAATTTTTGAAGAGAATTATGAGAGACATAAAATTTTGTATTTTCTCTGTAGCTAGTGATAATGCGTAATTCAGGAGGATAATTTTTAAAAAACGTAAGGCAACGCTCCGGGGCCTCCAGCCCGCCTCCGGCATAAAATTACAAAATCGATTTTTAGAGAGCGAATTTTTGGCGTGTTTAAACGTTTATAAACGTTTAGGTTGGTTATCAACAATATACCTGGCGCGAGGTACTAGATTTGTGGCGTAGCTGATGAGAAAAGTCAGGGGAATGACATGCATTTTAGCGACGGAGCCAGAATCAAATTTGCCATTTAAGATGGCAAAAACGTTTGGATTGTTAGCCTGACCCAAAAAAGTGATTAGGATGTAAAATTTTATAAATTGAAAAGCTTGAGTGTAGAAAAGGCTTTCACGGCCAAAATCGCCAAAAAAGGTAAAGCAACGCTCCGGGGCCTCCAGCCCGCCTCCGGCATAAAATTACAAAATCGATTTTTAGAGAACGAATTTTAATCGTGTTTAAACGTTTATAAACGTTTAGGTAGGTTATGAACAATTTTGGCACACTACTCAAGCGCTCCCCGTAGCGTTTCGACAGCAGATAATTCGGCACTATTTTCGGTGCACGAACGTCGCGCAACCGATTGAGCGGATTAGCCCACAGCTTGCCCGTATGCAATAGGGCCAAGCGAGGACTATGAGCGAAAGCGGGACGGCAAAACCGCACGGATTTTCCACCCAATAGTTTTGCCGGTGCGCCCAAATAAAAAATACTAGTTCGCTGTATCTTGAAAATCTAGGTATTTGCGCTGAAAAAGCGATTTTTGTTCGAGCTCTCGTTTTCAGTAAAAAAGCCTTATTTTTAGCGCAATCTAAATAAGGTTATGAAAAGATTTTTTCCACTAGTATTCATTTTAACTTCGGTTATGCAGGCACAGACACTTAAGTCGCCAAACGGTAAAATTACCGTGACATTTTCCGCGAAAGAGCAGTTGACGTATGAAGTCAGATTCGAAAACAAAGTTGTAGTTGATGTGAGTCGACTCGGATTCAAGCTGAAAGATATTGGCGATTTTAGTAACGGATTTCGCGTTGTTGGCGAATCTAGAAGTTCGGAAAACACCACTTGGCAACCGGTTCTCGGGGAAGTTAGCAACATAAAAAATAACTATAATGAGGTGGTTTTTAATTTATTGCGCGACTCAGATAAACGCCAGATGAACATTCATTTTCGCGCTTTCGACGAAGGAATTGCTTTTAGATATGAGTTTCCAAAGCAGAGCAACCTGAATTATTTTGTTGTTTCTGAAGAACTTACGGCTTTTCAGCTCACTGAAGATTACAAAGCATTTTGGATTCCAGCCGATTTCGACAGCCAAGAATATGTGTATAACGAAACGCCAATCTCGAAAATAGATGTCGATAATTTGAATTTGAACAACGGTATTGGCATGAAATCGATTGCTACGCGTTACGGGGTACAGTCGCCATTGATGTTGAAATCGACTACCGGTTTGTACGTAAATATCTTCGAAGCTGCGGTAGTAAATTATCCGGTGATGCATTTGGCGGTTGACCCAAAATCGTATTTGTTTTCAGCACTTTTGGCGCCAAATCCGCTAGGGGAGAAGGCGTATTTGCAAGCGCCCTACAACACTCCGTGGCGAACGGTAATGATCAGTAAAGATGCGCGCGATATCGTGGGTTCGAAAATGATTTTGAATTTGAACGAACCGTCGAAAATTAAAGAAACCTCGTGGATAAAGCCCATGAAATACGTAGGTGTTTGGTGGGAAATGCACGTTGGAAAATCGACTTGGGATTACGCCGGATCGCAAAACGCACAAAATACAGGTAAGGAGTTAATTGCCTCAGGGAAACATGGAGCTACTACTCAGAATGTGAAGCGCTATATTGATTTTGCGGCTACGCATGGTTTTGATGGTGTTTTAGTGGAAGGTTGGAATACCGGTTGGGAAGATTGGTTTGGCAACTGGAAAGAAGACGTATTTGATTTTGTAACGCCTTATCCGGATTTCGACATCAAGGAAATTACCGAATACGCAAAAAGTAAAAACGTGAAAATGATCATGCATCACGAAACCTCGGGTTCGGTTGCCAATTACGAGCGGCGTTTGGATCGGGCTTTTGCGTTTATGAAAAAGTACGGATACGGAGCTGTAAAAACCGGATACGTTGGAAGAATTATTCCGCGTGGCGAATTTCACGACGGACAAACGATGTTGAACCACTTTAATTGGGTAGCCGAACGTGCAGCAGAGCAAAGAATTATGGTGAATTCACACGAATCGACACGACCAACAGGTTACCACCGTACGTATCCGAATTACATTGCCGCAGAGGCAGCGCGCGGAAACGAGTTTAACGCCTGGAGTAGTGGAAATCCGCCGATGCACGAAACGATTTTACCCTTCACTCGTTTGCTTGGCGGACCTATGGATTATACGCCTGGAATTTTTGAAATAAAAATGAGCGCCTACGATCCGGCTAAAAAAGAGCAGGTGCATACAACCTTAGCCAAACAATTAGCCTTGTACGTGACGCTTTACAGTCCGTTGCAAATGGCAGCCGATTTACCTGAAAACTACGAACGTCATTTAGATGCGTTCCAATTCATAAAAGATGTAGCTGCCGATTGGCAAGATACCAAGTATTTGGAAGCAGAACCGGGCGATTATTTAACGGTAGTTCGTAAAGATAAATCATCAGAGCGTTGGTTTTTGGGTGCAATTACCGATGAAAACGCGAGAAAAACCGAAATTTCGCTCGATTTTTTAACACCGGGCGTGAAATACAAAGCTACTGTTTATGAGGACGGTAAAGCTGCACATTGGGAAAAGAACCCAAAATCGTATGCTATAAAAACTATACAAGTGACTTCGAAGTCGAAATTACAATTACATTTGGCAGAAGGAGGAGGAGCAGCGGTTTCTATCGTTCCGATTCCCTAAAATAGAACACACATTAACCAACCAAACATTAAATAAAACTTCATGAGTGCAGAAAGTCAAAAGACCAATTGGGCGCAGTTTATTCCGCTCGTAACCGTATTCTTTTTTTGGGGATTTGTTGCTGCGAGTAACGACATTTTAATTCCAGTATTTAAAACGGCATTTAACCTGAGTCAGGGTCAGAGTCAGTTGGTGTCCGTTGCATTTTACATTGCTTATACAGTTGGGTCGATTATTTATATGTTGATTTCCTATATTACAAAAGGCGATTTAATCAATCGTATTGGATACAAAAATTCGTTGGCACTTGGTTTGGTTATTTCTGCTTTAGGAACAATACTTTTCTATCCGGCAGCCAACACAGGTTCGTTTCCGTTGATGTTGTCTGGGCTTTTTATTGTTGCTCTAGGATTTTCGCTTCAACAAACAGTTGCAAATCCGTTAGCAATTGCCTTAGGTCCGATTACAACGGGTTCGCAACGACTAACACTCGCCGGAGGAATTAACAATTTAGGAACTACGATCGGACCTTTATTAGTAAGTTTTGCCATCTTCGGTGCAGCTTCTAATGCAGAGACGACGCTCAGTATCGAAAGCGTTAAGGTGCCTTATCTGATATTGGGTGCTGCTTTTTTATTAGTCGCTATTTTTCTGAAATTTTCGTCGCTACCCGATAAGCCAGCCGCTGTGGTGGAAAGCGAAGCAGATGTGGCTTCCGCAAGAAAATCGGCTCTTGATTATCCGCAGTTGGTGCTCGGAATGATCGCTATTTTTGTGTACGTAGGTGTTGAGGTTTCAACGGCAAGTAATTTGCCTGCATATATGGAAAATGGTTTAGGATTTGCAACTAAAGATGTCGCACCTTTTATTTCATTGTATTGGGCGAGTTTGATGATTGGTCGATGGACCGGCGCAGTTGAGGCTTTTACGGACAATATGAGCACACAAAAAATACTTCGATTTGTGGCTCCCTACTTAGCTTTTGGTGTTTTCTTGCTGGTGAATATGCTGATGAAACACGACCTATCTCCTTTCTATATTTACGGACTTGTTATTTTAGTTCTGATTGCAGCTGATATGGCAAGTAAGGGAAATCCAGCAACCATGCTGCTAATCTTTTCCGGATTGGGAATTGCTGCCCTTTTAATAGGTATGGCAACTAGCGGAATGGTTAGCGTTTATGCGTTTACAAGCGTTGGTTTGTTTTGCAGTACACTTTGGCCATGTATTTTTACTTTAGCAATAAGCGGTTTAGGAAAAAATACGAGTCAAGGAAGTTCGTTTCTCATCATGATGATTATGGGTGGAGGTTTAGTAAGCTGGTTGCAAGGCTTTGTCGCCGATTTAACGACTATTCACTTTAGTTATATCGTTGGTGTTATCTGTTTTGCTTACTTGGCATTTTACGCATGGCGCGTAAGTCATATTTTAAAGAGTCAAGGAATTGATTTCAGTAAGAAAGTGAGCGGCGGACACTAAGCATGAAAAGCAAAGCAATCGCAATACTTTTTTTGTTCATTGCAGTTTCATTTTCTGCGAAAGCACAAACTGATGCTGAAATGTTGGCTGAAATCCACAAAACAGCACTCACCAAAGGCAAGTCGTACGTGTGGTTGGAGCATTTGTGCAATAAGATTGGGAGTCGATTATCGGGTTCTGCTAATGCTGAGAAAGCCGTGCAATACACTTACGAGCAACTGCGTTTGTTAGAACTCGACTCAGTGTATCTACAGGAAATTCTCGTTCCGAAGTGGGAGCGAGGTGCCCCCGAGGAAGCCTACTACAAAGCGGGAAACAAAAAAGTAAAAGTGCCGATTTGCGCTTTGGGAATGTCGGTTGCCACTCCTAAAAACGGATTAACGGCTCAGGTTGTCGAAGTACAATCTATCGAAGAATTAGAAAAGCGCGGAGCTGCCTTGAAAGGTAAAATCGTGTTTTTTAACCGACCCATGAATCCCGAGTTTGTGGAAACCTTTCGTGCGTACGGAGCTTGTGTCGATCAGCGTTCATCAGGCGCTCGCGAAGCAGCAAAATACGGTGCTGTAGGTGTTATAGTGCGTTCCATGACGTTGCATGCTGATGATTTTCCGCATACAGGTCAAACAGGCTATGGCGATTTACGCGAAAATCAGCGTATTCCTGCAGCAGCAATCAGTACGAATGCCGCAGATCGATTGAGTTTGGAATTGAAATTGAATCCGAATCTTGAATTTTTCTTCAAGCAAAGCTGCAAGCAATATCCCGATGTTTTGTCGGCTAATGTAGTTGGTGAGATTCGCGGAACGGTTTATCCCGAGGAGATAATAGTTGTTGGCGGGCATCTTGATTCGTGGGATTTAGGAACAGGTGCGCACGACGATGGTGCCGGTTGTGTGCAGTCGATAGAAGTACTCCATCTTTTAAAGAAGATCGGGTACAAACCGCAAAGAACCATTCGTGCGGTTATGTTTATGAACGAGGAAAACGGAGTTCGCGGCGGTTTAGCTTATGAAAAATACAGCAACCAACGTGGCGAAAATCACATATTTGCCCTTGAGAGTGATCTTGGAGGCTTTTCTCCGAGAGGTTTTTCATTTGTTTGCGACGATGCGAATTTCGAGCAAATACGCTCTTGGCAATCGTTGTTTGAGCCGTATTTAATTCACCGATTTGTGAAAGGTTTTAGCGGAGTGGATATTGGTCCGCTTAAATCAGAAAAAATCGTAAAAGCCGGATTGCAGCCCGATTCTCAACGGTATTTTGATCACCACCATGCAGCGAACGATACATTTGAACATGTTCACAAACGCGAATTAGAACTTGGCGCTGCTGCCATGACGTCGTTGATTTATCTAATCGACAAATATGGTATTAAATAAGACAAATTTTTCTTAATTCTTCTAAAGTCAAGACACAGTATATAAGTTTGCGTTTTACCTTCAGGGAAAAAAATTGTTTCTGCTCTTAAGTGGTTCGTAATTATGCTATTATTTTTTGACGTGTGAGTATAGTGTTTTAAAATAATAAAAAAGTTTCGAAAAGTTATTTTAACGCATTTTGTCGAATAAATTGTACACTTTATCGATAAAAAATTTGGAAATCCGCTTTGGGATTGGTAGGTTTACGCTATCAAATTCCCCAGAAAATGAGCAAAATTACGATCAGTACATTTTTTACCCTCTTTTTATGTTTAAGTGTTTTCGCACAAAGACAAAATTTATGGAAGGCTTCATCAAATTTCGCAGCTAAAACGGCAATTGAACAGTCGAAAGGCATAAAAAAAGCAAGTTTTCTAGAACTTGATGAAGATGCTTTTTTACTTATGTTACAATCCGGTGGATTGATGACTCCGCGTAGTACGCAAAAAATTACGGTTGATCTTCCGGTTGGAGCAGGGAAAACAGAGACGTTTGAGCTAATGCGTTCAGAAGTTATGCATCCTGATTTGGCGCTGAAGTATCCGGAAATTGCTTCGTTTGAAGGGGTAAGCCGTGATACCAGGGGTAAGGCGGTATTCATATCAATTTATAAAAAGCAAATCCATTTACTTGTTTCTGGTGAGCGTACCTATTATCTAGATCCAATTAAAGGTTTCTCAGGTGTTTACGTTCTATATGATCGATCAGATTATCCTCTTCAGGCGGATAATGATTTTCGTTGTCACGTAGAGGATCTAGGGGAATTAGTCGCAGATGAAGAGCCACAAGGCAATGTGCAATACCGTAACTCTACGGATGCACGCTTGAGAAGATACGATTTGGCTGTGGCGTGTACTTCGGAGTATACTGCTTATCACGGAAATACTGTTGCGGGAGCTTTAGCAGCAATTAACACAACGGTTACTCGAGTGAATTCGGTTTTCCGTCGTGAACTGGCTATTATTTTTCAATTAGTTTCAAATAATGATCGATTGATTTATCGAAATAATGTTAATATTGACACACCTGCAGATCCCGACCCGTATGACAATTACGACGGATCGCAGATGTTGGGTATAAATACATCAAACATAAATGGAATAATTACATCGGCTGCTTACGATGTCGGACACGTTTTCAGTACAGGTGGTGGCGGAATAGCAGCAGTTGGACCATGTACTACTACTAAAGGTAATGGTGTAACTGGGATTGTAACTCCTGAGTTTGATCCTTTTGATATTGATTATGTTTGTCATGAAATAGGGCACCAATTCTCGGCGGGTCATACACAAAACAACAGCTGTCAGAGATCTGCCGCGGCCGCATACGAACCAGGAAGTGGTTCAACTATAATGGGTTATGCGGGGATTTGTCCGCCTAATATTCAAGGTAATAGCGATCCATATTTTCATTCAATCAGTATTCAGCAAATAACAACACAAGTTGCGGGTCATTCTTGTGATACAGAAACTGTAATTACAAATAGTGAACCAACTATAGTTACAGCCGTTCCGGATTATACGATTCCGATATCAACACCATTTAGTTTGACTGCAAGTTTTACAGATGCTGATAACGACCCCTTGCTATATTGTTGGGAGCAATTTAATAATGGAACTACTTCGGGTACGATGCCGCCTCAAAGCACATCGACGGATCGCCCTAATTTTAGATCATTTTCCCCGACGTCTTCGCCCACACGAGTTTTCCCAAACTTAAATGATCTAATAAATAATGTGACTCCTACTTGGGAAGTTTTACCCAGTGTAGCCAGAACCATGAATTTTAGAGTTACAGCTCGCGATTATAATATAGCAGGAGGCCAGACAAATCAAGATAACGTGGTCATAACCGTTGGAACAGCCGGTCCTTTTCGAGTAACATCGCCGAATAGTTCTGGAGTTATTTGGTATGTCGGAGAATCCCGAACAATTACTTGGGATGTAAACTTAACGAATACGGCTACATATTCTCTGAATGTCAATATTCGTATGTCGACCGACGGAGGTTTAACTTACCCAGTGACATTACTTGCAAATACGCCTAACGATGGCACTCAGGCAATTACGGTTCCTAACAACATTGGAAACCGCGTTCGAATTCGTGTTGAGGCCGCAGCAAATGTCTTTTTTGATATTTCGAACTTTGATTTGGAGATTAAATCAAACAAATTCGAATTTACTACAACGAATTCCATTAGCTCGGTTTGTAAACCATCAAACGGAAGCTACACAGTAAACTTTACTGTTGCTCCGGGCTTTAGTGAAACTGTTACGTTTTCGGCGGTTGGACTTCCTGCTGGTGCTACTGCATCATTTTCGCCAACCACCCGAAGCACTACAGGAACGGTTGCGGTTACTATTTCAGGAATATCCGCTGTTGCAGTAGGAAATTATAACATTTCTGTCAGAGGTGTTTCTACTACTTCAGATATTTCAATTCCATTATCCTTACGAGTTTTTGACAATAACATCGGAACCATATCTCTTGCATCGCCTGCAGATGGCGCTGAAAATAGAACTAATAATCTAGAACTGTCTTGGGGTGCTTTAACAACAGCAGCAAGTTACGATGTACAAATAGCTACATCTCCTGATTTTGCAACGCTGTTCCAATCAGCAAACGTAATTGGTAATACCTATACTGCAACTAGTTTAACAAGTGGCGCAGTTTTTTATTGGAGAGTACGTCCTGTGAATCCATGTTTACAAGGTAGTTTTTCCGAAGTACGCTCGTTTCAAGTGGCTAACGATATTTGTAGAACCTATGCCGATGAATACTTCGATGGAAATGCCATTTGGGAAGAAGGAACCACAAATGCCGTGATTGCAAAAGTGGATGTGCCTGATGATATTTCAGTAACCGATGTAACTTTCTACATGCGAGCGCAGCATGAATCTCTTGCTGATATCAAGATGCAATTGTCGGGTCCAACGGGTATTTTTGCTGAAATTTACAACAGAGACTGTACTACTGGAGCAGATTTTGATGTTACTTTCTCCGATGCGGGGACGGTGCTTACTTGTGGAAATGTAACTCCAGCAACCAATGCAGGTCTGGAAGGAATTCAGCAAGCAAGTCAATTGCTCAGTAAATTTGATGGTTCAAACGGTCAAGGAACTTGGACACTTCTTGCTACTGACCGCGGTGGAAACACTTTCGGAGGTACCTTCAACGAATTTTCGGTTAGCTTATGCGGAAAACTGCAAATCAACAATAATATTTCGCTTACAAATAACTTAATTCCTGCCAATTTTAATCAAACAACGACAGTTACAAACGCTCGATTAAATGCTACGCAACCAAGCTCAACGACAGCTCAGATTATTTACCGAGTGGTTACATTACCTTCCAAAGGCCAATTGCAAAGATCAGGAGTGCCTTGTACTGTTGGTTCTACCTTTTCTCAAGCAGATTTAAACTCGGGAATAATTACCTATCAGCATACAGCAGCTGACACAAATTCGGACAGCTTCCGATTTACCGTAGTAGGAAATTCTAATACGTATGTTGGTGCTCAAACTGCAAACTTGACCATTTGCAACCTCGCTACTACAGGAAATCAAAACAACGTAAGCTGTTTTGGTTTGTCAACAGGTTCTGCCACGGTGAATGTTACGGGCGGAACAGCTCCTTACACCTATCTTTGGTCGCCTTCTGGCGGAACAGCTGCAACAGCAACGAACTTAGCAGCAGGCACTTATACAGTAACAGCAACAGATGCAAATGGTTGTACTATTGATCGCGTTTTTACCATTACCCAACCAGCCGCTGCTTTGGCACTAACGGCACAGTCGCAAATAAATGTGGCTTGTAACGCCGGTACAAACGGATCTGCAACCGTAAATGTGGCAACAGGTGGAACAGGAACTTACACGTACGACTGGTCGCCCGGCACCCCAACCGGCGACGGAACGCGTACGATTACAGGTTTAGCTTCAGGAACATATACTTGTACCGTAACCGATTCAAACGGTTGTACCGCTTTCGTGAATTTTACCATTACCCAACCAGCCGCTGCTTTGGCACTAACGGCACAGTCGCAAATA
>NZ_JBMLTK010000028.1:79274-79400 GCF_049240005.1 Flavobacterium sp.
GTTTAGCTTCAGGAACATATACTTGTACCGTAACCGATTCAAACGGTTGTACCGCAACGGTGAATTTTACGATCACCCAACCAAGCGCACTCACAGCTACGAGCTCACAACAAAACGTTTCTTGCT
>NZ_JBMLTK010000029.1:0-86862 GCF_049240005.1 Flavobacterium sp.
ATTAAAATTAATTATAACCCGGATTTTGTTGACTACGGATGTTCGGATTACCCTGAATTTCAGTTTGAGGGATCGGTAGAGTAAAACGATAATCGGTAGTTGGCAACGTTAACGGAGTAGCTGCTAAAATATCATCAGATGGATTTCTATCTATAGCTCTATTTGCAAGTACACCCAAACGCTTGAGATCAATATAACGGTGACCTTCGAAACACAATTCTTTTCTTCTCTCATCAACAATATCAGCCCAAGCTGCCTGTGCATCTGCATAAACCGGCAAGGCAACAGCTCCAGTTCGGCTTCTTGCATCTCGGATATTTTTAATGTATCCGGCTGCAGTTGCTAACTGATTTTCAACGACAGCACATTCGGCCAGAATTAAAAACATTTCCGAAATACGATAAACTTTAATATCATTACGCAAAGGTGCGTTGGTTTTACCAGGATACTTATCGATAATTTTATCTTCAGCTGTCGAAGTTGGATCAACGAATGCTAATCGGCGAATGTCACCAGCATTTTCATTCAATTCGTTAAACAAATTTAGTCCCATATTGAAGAAAGCGCCGCCAGTAATTTCGGTAGTATTAAAGAAGAAAGTACCTCCGATGCTTCCACCACCTCCAACAGTAGGTCTCGATAATGCAAACAATATTTCTCCACGACCAGCCGGAGCAGCTGCATCTGCCCACATTCTTCTGTACGGATTAGTAGTTCCAGCTGTATAGAAATTAGCTGCATTGTAAGGAGTGGCAGGAGTTAGAGTCAAGCCTGATTGATCGATTGCTTGCTGAGCATACTGTTTAGCAAGTGTATGGTTACCTGAATACAAGTAAAACCTTGCATAAGTAGCATTAATAAAATCTTGAGTAACGTACTTATATTGATTTGCAGGAACTGGATCAGGTAAAACAAGATTTGCCTGAGCATATGCTAAATCCGCTTCAATCAAAGCAAATATTTCCGCATTGCGAACTCGTGGTAGCTTCGTATCAACCTCTGGAACAAAATCAAGAAGCATTACGCCTAATGCATCAGGATCAGTCATATCAGGAGAATAAAAAGCGAGGAGCTGCATGTAAGCAAATGCTCTTAATGCGCGAGCCTCAGCAATAATGCTATTAACTCTCTGTTGATCTGCTTCATCTGCAACAGTAATTAAAGTCGCTCCGCGAATTAATCTATTAACACGGTTTATAAGTGAGTATTTACCCAACCATAACGATGATGCATAACCTTCTGCTGGAGTTAAAATATACCTGAACAATTCAGTACCTTGACCACCATTACCTGGGCCAATTCCAATCTCATCAGTAAAATTTGCCGTAAATCCAATTTCGTTGTCGACCGAAACAAAAGAATAAACGTTTCCAACAAGAAAGTCTTGTAAATCATCGGAAGTTTCAAACAGAGCCTGTTCAGTAAGCTCGCCTTCCTGCTTTATGTCTATGGCATCATCGCAAGAACTACTTATAAGTAGTCCGAGCACTGCGATTAAAGAAAATATTTTTTTCATCTATAATAAGTATTAGGATTAAAATTGTGCACTTACACCAAAAGACAACGTTTGTGGATTAGGATACCCAGTGATCAAACTAGCTGAAATACTTTCAGGATCAAATCCTCTCCATTTTGTCCATGTTAACAAGTTTTCACCCTGAACGAAAATTTTCATCGAGGTAAAGAACGTTTTTGCCAAGAAGTCACGAGGCACATTGTAACCAAATGAAACGTTCTTTAAACGAAGGAAAGACGAATCTTTCAACCAGCGTGTTGAATCAGAATCAAATGTATAGTTAGTTGCGTTTAATGCAGGGTAGTTTGATGGATTATCAATAGTCCAAGCGTTTAGCATGTCTGCAGAAACATTCTCTTGTCCAATAAACTCCGTAAGATTCGCCCAACGCATCTGGTTATCGTATCTGTAAACTTCTAATGCGTAGGAAAACTGAGCGTCCAAAAAGAAATTCTTGAAATCAGCATTTAATCCAAAACCACCAGTGTACACTGGAATTGCTGATTTGCCAGTCAAACGACGATCATTTACTGGATCAGGATTTTCAGTGACATTTCCATTGCGATCTAGGAATAGTAAGTTACCGTTTGATTGATTTACTCCAACATAAGGAATAAGGTTCCACTCATTAACTATTCTACCTGGCAATAAAACAGTACTGTTTCCAGCCTGATTACCTGGGTCGTTAATTTGGCGGATTTCGTTTTGGTTATATGCTCCATTAACAAATACTTTCAACCCATAATCTGCGCCTTTCAGAACTTGGTAACGCAATAATAGCTCAATACCTCGGTTTCTCAACGTACCGTTGTTTGCGTTCTGTGAATACTGGCCTGTTCCAGCAGAAAGGAAGTCTGGTGCATAAAGCTCTCGTGTTGTTCTTTCATATACATCAATAGTACCTTCTAATTTATTGTTGTAGTTAAAGTCAAGACCAACGTTAGACTGAGACTGCTCTTCCCATGCTAATGTAGGGTTACCTAACTGAGTAAATCCAGATCCGCTGCTACTTGCATCGTATCCAGCACCAGTACCGTACAAGTCACGAACAATGGTTGCCCCTGTAACAAGTGCATTTGTCCCATAGCCAGCAGCCAATACATTCTGGTTACCTTGAGTTCCGTATGAAGCACGTAATTTCAACATTCTCCATTTAGTATCTTTCATGAAAGCTTCTTTATCGATATTCCATCTTCCAGAAATAGCCCAAAAAGTTGCCCATTTATTGTCTTCTACAAAGCGATAAGAAGCATCTCTTCTTAATACAAGACCAGCACCGAATCTCTCGCTATAATCATAGTCAAAGGTTCCAAAATAAGAAAGTGTACCAGCAGTAATTTTACTAGCAGAAACTGCCGGCAAATAGCTATTTGGCGTGCTTGGATCAAAAGGAATATATCCTGTTCCTGCTCCAAAAGACCACGTTTTTTCATTTAACCCGTTTTGAGTAAACGAATTACCATTTACGTGCACCTTCGTATATTCCATATAAAGTCCTGCATCAATTCTATGCTTGTCTTTAAATGTTTTTGAATAATTCAAACTAGCAATATTTGTGAAAGTAACGTCACGAGTACTAGCATGAGATTCGAAACCTCCAAATTCTTCTTCTCTAGATTCTCTTACAGCAATAGCTAAGAAACCTCTAGGATCTCTTGCAAAAATACGTCTAGACAATCTGTAATCTACACCAAATTTGTTTTGTATAGAAAGCGTTTTTGACAACTTGTAACCTGCTGAAAAGTTTGCGAGAGCGCTTGTTTCGGTAAACTCATTTGGAACCGAACCTCTTAAAATATCTTCCAATACATATGTATCGTTAGCTCCGTTAAAATTAAATCCAATTCCGTCAAAAAGTTCTTGACCAGTTAGATAGGGAGATGGCTCCAAATAAGGCAAACCAAGAAGAGCACCTTGTAGCGGATTCTGGATGGTATTGTTATCAATTCCACTATTTGTTTCTTGCGCTAGTTGATTTCTTCTAGAAAAACCAATAGTAAATTGAGAACTGTATGTAAATTTCTCATTGGCACTTCGGCCATTAAAATTGTTACGAACTGTAAATCTTTGGAAATCAGTTGTAGGAACTAAACCTCCCTGTTCAAAATAATTGAAAGAAGTATAGTTACTAGTGTTAGCACCACCAAATGTTAATCCAACGTTGTGCTGTTGGAATATATCCTGATTAAAAAATTGATCTCTCCAATTTGTGTCAATTTGATAAGCATCAATTTGAGCCTGAGTTAATGAAGCACCTAAACCTAAACCAAATCTGTTTTCGATTGTTAATGCTTGCTTTGCATTAGATAAGTTGTACGATTCGCTTGGTAATCTAGAAACACCTGTCATACCGTCGTAGCTAACCTTTAATGAAGAGCCGTATTTTGCGCTTTTGGTAGTAATTACAAGTACACCGTTAGCTCCTCTGTTACCGTAAATCGAAGTAGAATATGAATCTTTCAACAAAGTAGCTGTCTCGATATCATTTTGGTTCAAATTTCTAAACTGATTCGCCGCAGTAGGAACTCCATCAATTACAATTAGAGGATCTAAGCTTGCGTTAATCGAACCAACACCTCTAACAATTAAATCGATTTGACCAGAACCCGGTGAACCAGAGCTCGAAATTACATTCAAACCCGCTATTTGTCCTTGGAGTGAGTTAAAAAATGAAGCGTTTGGTCTGTTTTGTATTGTTTCCGAAGAAATTGTTGCAGACGCTCCCGTTGTTCTCGCTTTTGTACTGGTTCTGTTATAACCTTCACTTACAAGCTGTACCTCAGTTAAGACTTGAACGTCTTCCTGTAGCGATACATTGATCGTCGAAGATGCTCCAACAGTAACTGATTTAGTCTTCATTCCAATGAAGGAAAATTCGAGAACATCGCCAGCGGCAGCCGAAATGGAGTACTTTCCATCTAAATCAGTCGAGGCGCCCTCGTTTGTACCCTTAATCGCGACAGTCACGCCGGGTAAAGGCATTTTTCCATCAGTCACAACTCCACTGATTGACTTCTTTTGCGAGTAGCCAACTAAAGTGGTAAACACAATCGCAATAGTGAGTAACCATTTAAATTTGAATCTCATATTTAATTAATTTGAATTAGTTATTCCGCAAACTTCATAATAATTTCTTAATTACACAACTTCTAGCCTTTTATTGCGAAAAATTAACTTATTTCCAAGCTAAGCTTCATATTTTTGAATAACTATGTTAACAAGAGTATATTTAAAAAAAAGGTTGCGCCTCATGAAGTTTTTTAACATTTTTAAGCTCTTTTTCAATTAGTTATGCTAAAACTAAACCATTTAAGCCATCTTCTTGAAGCTGGAGTCGATGAAGCTGGAAGGGGCTGTCTTGCTGGACCTGTCACTGCAGCAGCGGTTATTTTGCCTCCTCAATTCGAGAATAAATTATTGAACGATTCCAAAAAACTGACCAGTAATCAACGATTTCAGCTGCGCGAGGTCATCGAAAAAGAAGCCATAGCTTTCGCAGTTGCTTGGGCAAGCGTCGAAGAAATTGAAGCAATCAATATCCTGAACGCATCAATATTAGCCATGCATCGAGCCATAGAAAACCTTGCTGTTCAACCTCAACACCTATTAATTGATGGCAACCGTTTTAAAAAATATAAAGAAATACCTCATAAGACCATTATAAAAGGTGATGCCACATATATGAATATCGCAGCGGCTTCTATTTTAGCTAAAACCTATCGAGACGACTATATGGAACAAGCCGCAACTACTTATCCGCAATACGACTGGCACAAAAACATGGGATATCCAACCCCGAAACATCGACAAGGAATTCGCGACTTTGGGATTACTGAGCATCACCGAAAAACCTTCCAACTACTGCCCGAACCAGAACTTCCGCTTAATTGGTAACAATTTCGGCTTCGAAATACTGCCGGAAAAATTTCAAAAACAAGGCTTTTACTTCTTCTATAGGAACCTGAGTAACTCCTAGTTCGTTTTGCAAAGAGGTAACACCTTTGCCTCTAATTCCGCAAGGTATGATATGATCGAAGTAACCTACATCGACATTTACGTTCAAGGCAAAACCGTGCATGGTAACCCACCGCGAAGCTCGAACACCCATGGCACAGATTTTCCGCGCAAATTTCGTGTCGGGATCGAGCCATACGCCTGTTTCACCCGACGATCGTTGTCCTTTTAAACCGTAATGTCCAATAACAGCGATTACTGCCTCTTCCAACAAACGCAAATACTTATGGATATCTGTGAAGAAATTCTCCAAATCTAAAATCGGATAACCGACCAGCTGCCCCGGACCGTGATAGGTAATATCGCCTCCCCGATTAATCTTATAAAATGTAGCTCCAATTCGAGTTAATTGCTCTTCCGACAACAGTAAATTTTCAAAATCACCACTTTTGCCTAAAGTATACACATGCGGATGTTCCACAAATAGCAACTGATTTCTTGTAGGTTGATAGACTCCTGAACGATTTGCTAATTTTTGCGAAACAATTTGCTGAAAAATTTGCTCCTGTAAATCCCAAGTTTCTTTGTAATCTTTCGAACCTAAATCGGTTAATAGAACTTTTTTGTTTTGGAGTACTTGCATGCTGCAAAGTTACGAATCCTAATTCATTCTGTTTTTGATGATGATGTTTTTGAAAAAGTAACTACTTTTCTATTTAATTTTAACACTTGTAATATTGCAATATTACCTCGTATAAAATACTGATTTAAAATATTTTAAAACCTAAAAAACCAAAAGAAAAAAAATAACTTTCTTAAAATTTTCACAACACGCCTCCTAGCAACGATTGCCGCGGCCGTGATGGTAGTGGAAATAAAGCCTCAACCGTGCCGTGTGCGGGCGTTTTGAGACCAGCGACCAAAGGAAGCTGACTCGAAAAACAGCCCAAACCGGTACGGCAAGGCGGTATTGCAACGAACAGCGCGAAAAGCCGCCCTGATAAAACAGACAATCCAATTGAAAATGAATCAATTACCACAAAAATTTTACTACTCAATTTATCCGTGCTTTGGGTTTTGCAGCCGCGAGCTTAAAAGCTATCTTTGCAAAAAATTTATTCCATGCTTTCAGAACAGGAAATACTTCGCAGAGAAGCACTACAAGAACTTAAAAAGCTAAATATCGATCCGTTTCCAGCGGCGGCCTTTCACACCAACGCTTACGCGGAAGAAATTCTCAATAACTACGACGCCCTGGCGGGGAAAGAAGTCACTATTGCCGGTCGTTTGATGGGTAAACGCATCATGGGGAAAGCATCGTTTGCAGAACTTAAAGATGCGACAGGACGCATTCAAGTATACATTTCTCGAGATGATATTTCGACCGATGAAGCCGCTACTGCCTATAACGTAGTCTTTAAACGCTTACTGGATTTAGGAGATTTCATCGGAATAAAAGGAACTGTTTTTAAAACACAGGTAGGTGAGATCTCGGTACATGCTACTGAGCTGACAGTACTTTCAAAGGCACTTCGACCATTGCCGGTGGTTAAAACCGACGCCGATGGAAAAGTACACGATGCCTTTAGCGATGCCGAATTGCGGTACCGCAGAAGATACGTTGATTTAACCGTAAACGATCACGTTAAAGAAACCTTCATAAAGCGTACAAAGCTTTTTAATGCGATGCGCAATTTCTTTAATGAAAAAGGGTATTTGGAAGTAGAAACACCAATTTTACAACCTATCCCAGGTGGCGCTGCCGCACGACCGTTTATCACGCACCACAATGCACTTGATGTGCCTTTGTATATGCGTATTGCCAATGAATTGTATCTAAAGCGACTCATTGTAGGCGGTTTTGAAGGAGTTTACGAATTTTCGAAGAATTTCCGTAACGAAGGAATGGACCGTACGCACAATCCGGAGTTTACCGCTATGGAAATTTACGTAGCCTACAAAGACTACAACTGGATGATGTCGTTTACCGAAAAATTACTCGAGCATTGTGCGATTGCGGTAAACGGAACTACAAAAACGACTTTCAACGGCATGGATGTCGATTTTAAAGCGCCGTATCCGCGAATTAGCATGCGTGACGCTATTTTGAAGTTTACGCAGTTTGATATTTCTGGAAAATCAGAACAAGAATTATACGAGGCTGCCAAAACTATGGGTATTGAAGTGGATGGCACCATGGGTAAAGGAAAACTGATCGACGAAATTTTCGGCGCTTTTTGCGAAGGAAATTTTATTCAACCTACGTTTATCACGGATTATCCGATAGAAATGTCGCCGCTTTGCAAGAAACACCGCGAAAATCCGGAATTGACCGAACGCTTTGAGTTGATGGTTTGTGGAAAAGAAATTGCTAATGCTTATTCGGAATTAAACGACCCGATTGATCAACGTGAGCGATTTGAAGAGCAACTGCGCTTGTCGGAAAAAGGCGATGTGGAAGCCACGCAATTTATCGATGAGGATTTTCTTCGCGCTTTAGAATATGGAATGCCTCCAACATCAGGTTTGGGAATTGGCATGGATCGACTAATCATGTTTTTAACTGATAATACGTCGATTCAAGAAGTGCTTTTCTTCCCACAAATGCGTCCTGAAAAACAGAAAAAAACTGTTGAATTGCACGCTGAAGAGCAGCGTTTACTGGATTTACTGCAACAAGCCGAAGGAAAGCTTCTCATTTCCGAATTAAAAATCAAATCAGAATTATCGGGCAAAAAATGGGATCAGTACACTAAAAACTTGTCAAAATTAGGTTTGATTGGCGTAGTTGCTGAAGGAGAGGATAAATTTTTTGAGATAAAAGCCGAACATTAAACCTTTTGAAAATTAAATCGTCATAGACATATATCTAATTTTTAAGCAAATGAAAAAACTATTGATGATTGCGATTGTACTTACGAGTTTCGTAGGCTTCGCTCAAGAGAAAGAAGTTAAAACCCGCAAAGCACCGCTAACGCCCGAGCAACGCACCGAATTACGTGTTAAGGAATTGACGTTGCAGCTCGATCTGACTGCCGCTCAGCAAAAGGAGATTAAGCAAGTTTTCCTTGAAGCGGAAAAGAAAAGAGAAGCTACTCGCGAAGAATTGATCGCTAAAAGAAAGTCGGGTGTGAAGCCAACCGATCAGGAGCGTTTCGACATGAAAAACAAAATCCTTGACGAAAAAATTGCGCTTCGCGACCAAATGAAAAAGATTCTGAAACCAGAGCAATTTGCCAAATGGGAAGCATCGCGTGATAAAAGAGCGGATAAGATTGAGAAAAAGCTATCAGACCGACGTAGAGGAAAAAATGCAGAACCAGCACCAAATGAGCTGCAAGATTAATTTTATATCAAATAATTTCTTTAGATTTGGCTTTCTTTAAATCGAAAAACGTTATGAAAAAACTTGCATTACTTAGCTTTATGATGTTCTCGCTTGCGGGAATGGCGCAAAAAGCATCACCAATAGTAACAAAACCAGCTACTATTCAAACGGAAACTACAAAAGGTGTAGATCTCAAAAAAGTTGAATCTAATCTTGCGGACATGACATCGGTACTAGCTCTTACAGAACCACAAAAAGAAATGTTCAAAGAACTTTTTACTACCAAATACCGTCTTTTGAATGAAGCTGCAGGTGCTAGTGACGAACGTAAAGAAATTATCTATCAAACCATTGCGAGAAAACTAGAAGCTTCTCTTCCAAACGACCAGTATGAGACGCTGAAAGCAAACCAGCAAGTATTCCATAATTTAACTCATTAAAAAAAGGCGGTCGATTGACCGCCTTTTTTGTTCCATATTGCCATAAAACAGCTTTCTGTTACATCTCTGCCGCGACTTTCTTCGCCGCTGTAATCGTAAAATCTAAATCTTCGTAAGTTAAAGCGTCGGTTAAAAACCAACTTTCGTAAGCCGAAGGTGCAATGTAAACGCCTTCCTGCAGCATGCCGTGAAAGAATTTTTTAAACCACTCGTTATCGCCGAGCTTTGCAGTGGCAAAATCAACAACACTTTCCTTGGCAAAGTGAATAGAAATCATCGATCCAACCCGATTAATTGTAAACGGAATCGCAGTTTCTGAAAATGCCTCACGCAAGCCGTTTTCTAAATACGCACATTTCTCCTCGAGCCTTTTAAACAACTCGGCATCGGAATTTATTGCACGTAGCATCGTTAGTCCGGCAACCATAGCCAACGGATTTCCAGACAATGTTCCGGCTTGATACACAGGTCCAACTGGCGCTAAGAAATCCATGATTTCCCGACGAGCTGCAAATGCACCTACGGGCAAACCGCCGCCAATTACTTTTCCAAAGCAACAAATATCGGCCGTTATACCGTATAACTCTTGTACGCCTCCTTTAGCTAATCGAAAGCCCGTCATTACCTCATCGAAAATCAACAGCGTATTATTCTCCGAACAGATGTCGCGCAAAAACTGTAAAAATCCTGCTGCAGGAGGAATGCAACCCATATTACCCGCTACCGGCTCCACAATTAGTGCGGCAATTTCATTCGGATTGGCCGCAAACAACTCGCGAACACTGGCTTCATCGTTGTATGTTGCCAATAGCGTATCTTGTGCTGTTCCAGCGGTTACACCCGGACTGTTTGGCATACCAAACGTACTGGCACCACTGCCGGCTTGAATTAAAAACGAATCGGAATGCCCGTGATAACAGCCCGCAAATTTTATAATCTTGTTTCTCGAAGTAAAACCGCGCGCCAAACGAATAGCACTCATACAAGCCTCTGTTCCGGAATTTACAAACCGAATTTTATCGATGCCTGGAACCATTTCAATGGCTAGTTTCGCGATTTCAGTTTCAATTTCCGTGGGCATTCCAAACGAAGTTCCCGATTTTGCTTTTTCAATCACAGCTTCCACTACGGGCTCGTAGGCATGTCCTAAAATCATGGGGCCCCACGAATTAATATAATCAATCAATCGGTTGCCATCTTCATCATATAAATAGGCGCCTTTTGCCGATTTCACAAAAATCGGATGCCCGCCAACCGCTTTAAAAGCACGTACCGGAGAGTTTACACCACCCGGAATATACTGTTGCGCTTCAATAAATAAAGCACTACTTCTTTTGTATTCCATTATTTGATTTTAATTTTTTGTCCGACAGCAATCGCATTGTCTGCCAAATTATTTTTTGATTTTAATTCCTCTACACTGAGTCCGAACCGCTTTGAAATCGAATACAACGTATCGCCTTTTTGCACTTCGTAATAATCGCTGTCGCTGAAGGCAATCGATTCGTTGGGTGCCTGCTTCGGAATGTAATTTTTTCCCAAAACAGCCGCATCGTATTGCGCCAACTCGTACCGTTCTATATACGAAATTAACTTCTCTGGGTATTTCGGATCGGTGGCATAACCTGCATTTTTTAAGCCGCGTGCCCAAGCTTCGTAATCGTTCTTCTCTAATTGAAATAACGAAGCATAGCGTTGTCTCCCTGTTAGGAAAACGGCATGATCCCGATACGATTCGCTGGCATCGTTGTATTTTCTGAAACACTCTTGCTCGCTGTCGTCGTCGTGACGAACACTCTCGCCGGTCCAATCTTTATGACATTTAATTCCGAAATGATTGTTGGCTTCAACCGCCAGCCGACCTCTACCCGCTCCCGACTCCAAAATTCCTTGAGCCAAGATTATACTCGCCGGAATACCGTAAGTACGCATGTTCGACATGGCAACGTCTTTGAAATCGTTCACGTACGATTGCACTACTTCGGTGTACACCACAGTATTTGATGTCGATACAATGGTTTCTGTTTTCTTGGAATTATTGGGTTTAGTGATTTGCGACTGGTTTGAAGCACTCTGAGCAACCGGCTTTGTTTTCACGGTTTTGATCTTCGGTTCCGTTTTGGTGGTTCGCACTAAATTTTGTTTCGATTTGCAGCTGGTTGCTAAAAATAAAACAGCTACTAAAGCCAGTAAATACTTCATAATTCAGTTTGTATTTCTAAGAGTCCATTTGCTTTCAAACGTGCATTCATACCAGAAATTGCTTGCAATCCGCCGGTGTGAATGGCTAAAATTTTTGCCCCGTCTTTAAAAAATCCGTTTTGTACTAAATCTCCTAAACCGAACATCATTTTTCCGGTGTAAATCGGATCGAGTAAAAAACCGTTTTGTTTGTAAAAATCGTTGATAAAGTGTACTAATTTGGGCGGACATTTCGCGTAACCGCCGCAATGATACTGCTCAAAAAGCCGGCATCGCTTTGCATCGGCAAAAGTAAAAAAATCGCTGTCAGTTAGTGCGCCTTTCAAAGCAGAAAAAACGAGTAATTGTTGTTGTGGAAACAAAGCATGCGACAAACCGGCCGCTGTGATTCCGGTTCCGAGCGATACAGCAATGTAATCGTACGTCAAATCGGATTCCGATAAAATTTCCCGACACCCGTGCACGCCCCATTCGTTGGCACCGCCTTCCGGAATGATGAAATCGGTTGGCGCGGCTTTAAACGGCAATTGCTTTTGGGAATAAATCTCGCGCGATACGAACCGCAGCTGCATGCCACAACTTTCGGCAAAGCGCAAGGTGGCGTTGCGCTCTTGAAATTCGAGTTCTTCGCCACGAATGATTCCAACCGCCTTAAAACCAGCAGATTTACACGCATACGCACAAGCAGCAATATGGTTTGAAAACGCACCCCCAAAGGTTACAATGCGCTTTGCACCCATTTTTGAGGCGGCTTCTAAATTATACCTTAGCTTAAAAAACTTATTACCAGAAATCACCGGATGCCACAAATCGAGTCGCTTCATCGAAACCGAAACGCGATCGGATCCCGCTAAAAAAACACGCTGATTTTTTATTTGTGTCGGTAAAATAGTCATTACCGCAAAGATAATTGCCTAAGCAGGAACAACTGTTTGCATTTTGGTAATTTTTTGGGCGGCATTTCGCGCGTTTCACTACCTCCCGATAGCTATCGGGACGCGCCAAAAACGCTGCTTTTGTAGTTGCTTGGCGTGGCTTCTGGCGTCGCCCGCTCGCTGCCACAAAAGCCGGCGTTTTTGGCTGTGGGCTATTCGTTGCACTCGCGGCCGCGGCAGAAGTGCTCGAGGAAAAACGATTTACCAGACACCCTCAGCCCGCACAAGGGATGGCAACGAAAATATAAGCTTTTTGGCGCGATTGAAGCCCGAATTTGGCTGGCGACCAACGGAAGCCCAACCAAATACCTAGGCTGAAACTGCGCCAAAACGCGCGTATTGCAGTGAACAGCCCGACCTGCCGCTGCACAAACTTCCACTAAATTCGGCGGCAGGATGTGCACGGAAAATAGAAAGAATAGAAAGAATAGAAAGAATGGAAAGAATGGAAAGAATTGAAAAAAATGAAAAAGGGAAGAAGCTAAAGACTAAAAGCTAATTGCTAATCGCTTAAAGCTAACGGCCAACAGTTAACAGCTTAAAAAGCTCTCTCGACGATCGCTTAGGATGTGTTTTTTGGGCGTTGGCTGCTGCATCTTTGAAAATGCGGAACCAAAACACATAAGGCCCGACCAACTATTCCGTACCTTTGAGTATGCCAGAAAACAACTTCGATATCAAAGGATTAACCAACGAGCAGGTGAGTCGCGCTCGAGAGCAGTTTGGCGAAAATAAACTCCACTTTAAAACAGAGAACTCCTTTGTAGCGATCGTGAAACGCACCGCGCAAGAGCCTATGGTGATTTTACTATTGGTAGCAGCAACCATTTACTTTGTGAGCGGGAAAGCGGGCGACGGACTTTTTCTGACCGCAGCCGTTCTTTTTCAGGCATCTATTTCGCTGTACCAATTCTCGAGAAGTAAAAATGCTTTAGAGAAGCTAAAAGACCTATCGCAACCGCATTGCGACGTTATTCGAAACGGCGCACGGATACAAATTAAAAGCGAAGAACTCGTTATCGGCGACAGTTTACTTGTGGAAGAAGGAACCTTGATAACCGCCGATGGCAGTATTGTACACTCCAATGATTTTTCGGTTAACGAATCGGTTCTCACCGGCGAATCGCTTGCGGTTTTTAAAGATAAATCTAAAAACGACAACCGTATTTACGCGGGTAGCAGCGTAGCCAGCGGTTTGGCGATTGCTACCGTAACAGCTAGTGGAAATGATACCAAATTGGGTAAAATTGGCTCGAGTTTAGAAGGTATTGCCGAAGAAAAAACACCGCTCGAAGTACAAATAGCAAACTTTGTCAAAAAAATGGCCGTTACTGGCGCACTGGTTTTTGTAATTGTCTGGTTAATAAACTATTGGCGCACTCAAAACATACTCAACAGCTTGCTGCAATCGCTAACCTTGGCCATGAGTATTTTACCGGAGGAGATTCCGGTGGCTTTTACAACATTTATGGCCCTTGGCGCATGGCGATTAATGAAAATGGGCATCGTAGTAAAACAAATGAAAACGGTTGAAACCCTAGGTAGTGCCACGGTAATTTGTACCGACAAAACAGGCACGCTAACCGAAAACAAAATGAGTTTAGCCCAATTGTATGTGCTGTCGACCAACAAAATTATCGATGCCAGCGAAGCAGCAGCAAACAACGAAATACAACTTGTGCAAACAGCCATGTGGGCCAGCGAACCTCACCCTTTCGACCCAATGGAAATGGCGCTCCACAAAGCATATAGCGCTGTTGC
Source organism: Flavobacterium sp. (assembly GCF_049240005.1). Lineage (GTDB taxonomy): Bacteria > Bacteroidota > Bacteroidia > Flavobacteriales > Flavobacteriaceae > Flavobacterium. The sequence goes on from NZ_JBMLTK010000029.1 coordinate 14,137, forward strand.
TCAAACCGACGAAAGGCCAAACTACAAGTTAGTGAACGAGTACGCATTAGCAGGTAAGCCACCTATGATGACGCACGTTTTCGAAAATTCGGACGGCAAAAAAATAATCGCCGCAAAAGGCGCTCCTGAAGCACTCATACAGGTTTCGGACTTAACTCCCGTGCAAAAAGATCAAATAACGACTGCACTTTTAGACTTAGCTACCCGCGGTTACCGACTATTGGGTGTGGGTTTGTCGCACTACGAAAACAGTACCTATCCGGAAAATCAGCAAGACTTGCCGTTTGAATTCTTGGGAATTGTAGCCTTTTACGATCCGCCTAAAAAGAACATTCAAAAAGTACTGTCTGATTTCTACACCGCAGGAATCGACGTTAAGATTATTACCGGCGATAACACCGCAACAACCGCAGCCATTGCCAAGCAAATTGGGTTTCGAAACGTCGAAAAAACAATTACCGGCACCGAACTTATGCAACTCGATGCCGCGGAATTACAAACTTGTGTGCATGAAACTGCCATTTTTACCCGAATGTTCCCCGAGGCAAAGCTCAAAATAATCGAAGCGCTGAAAGCAAATAAGCAAATTGTAGCGATGACCGGCGACGGCGTAAACGACGGTCCGGCTTTAAAAGCAGCCCACATCGGTATTGCCATGGGTAAAAAAGGAACTGAAATCGCGAAACAAGCAGCTTCGCTGATTTTACTCGAAGACGATTTATCTAAAATGGTCGACGCTATTGCCATGGGTCGCAAAATCTACACGAACCTCAAAAAAGCAATACAATACATCATTTCGATACACATACCCATTATTCTTACGGTTTTCATTCCACTGGCTTTAGGTTGGGTCTATCCGAATATATTCGCTCCGGTACATATCATTTTCCTTGAGATAATTATGGGGCCAACTTGCTCGATCATTTATGAAAACGAACCGCTGGAAAAAAATGCCATGTCGCAAAAGCCAAAAGCACTCAGCAGTACTTTCTTTAACTGGAATGAACTGTCGGTTAGCATTTTACAAGGACTGATAATCACGATCGGTGCATTAGCCATTTACCAATTTTCGGTAGCATGCGGCTACAACGAGGCGCGAACGCGAACCCTCACTTTTACGGTACTCATTGCTGCAAACATTTTTCTAACCGTAGTAAATCGGTCGGCTTTTTATTCGGTTTTTACCACATTTAGATACAAAAACGATTGGGTTTTATTTATTATTGGTGTCACAGTTAGTTTAGTAACACTGTTGCTTTTTGTGCCCGTTCTAACTGCATTTTTCGATTTCGAACGCTTAAGTTATACAGATTTGTTTTTGTGCATAGCGCTTGCTGCCCTTACCGTTTTCTGGTTTGAAGGGGTAAAATGGCAGCGACGAGTAAATGCGCAAAAGGTCAAAAAAGACAGTTTGTTGTAAAACTGAGATTGTTTTATTTGATTGAACCACCTGTTTTTTTGGGCGGCATTTCGCGCGTTTCACTACCTCCCGATAGCTATCGGGACGCGCCAAAAACGCTGCTTTTGTAGTTGCTTGGCGTGGCTTCTGGCGTCGCCCGCTCGCTGCCACAAAAGCCGGCGTTTTTGGCTGTGGGCTATTCGTTGCACTCGCGGCCGCGGCGGAAGTGCTCGAGGAAAATTTTTCATAAACTCAGTGTATTAACTGTCTTAAGATTCTTATTTCAAAAGTTGATTTTGTACCTTTAAAGCAGCGATAGTAACTCATCTTCTGAAGTTAGGTACCACCGCCACATACACGAAAATTAATAAGCGTGAGCGTTCCCTACACATATCGATTAACAACTATTATTATCGCAAGCGTTTGGCTTATAAACGGACTTTTTTGTAAAGTACTTCAGCTGGTACCACGACACTCCCAAATTGTTCAAGAAATTCTGCAATTAGACTACGTAACTGCGAGCGCACTTACGACTTTTATTGGCGTTCTAGAGATAATCATGTTTATTTGGATCATCAGTAGTTACAGAAGCAAACTCAACGCCGTAGCGCAAATTATTAGTGTGGCGATAATGAATATCTTGGAGTTTTTATTTGTTCCAGAATTACTGCTCTGGGGGAGACTTAACGCATTATTTGCTGCTGTTTTTATTGTCCTTGTTTATTATACCGAATTTATTTGGCATAAGAAGCTCAAACTAACAACTCCATAATGAAGTCGCTTAAAAATCACCCATTTGCCGTGGAAGCTTTCTTTGAAAGCTCCATTGTCCTAACTTTTGCTGTTCCAAAAGCACAGTTAGAAAAATATATTCCCTCTTGCCTCACGCTCGACACGTTCCAGGACAAGTGGGCATTTCTTGCAGTCGCAATGGTTCAAACAAAAAACCTGCGCCCAAAGGGATTCCCAACATTTATGGGAAATGATTTCTTTTTAATAGGTTTTCGAATTTTTGTTAGATACAAAGCAAATACAGGAAAGCGTTTAAGAGGCTTATATATTCTAAAGTCAGAAACCAATAAAAAGAAGATGGAACTTTTCGGAAATATTTTTACACATTATAATTACAGCACAACGGATATTTCTATTACTACACACGAGAGCTTAAAAACGATACATTCAAAAAAATCAAATTTCGAATTACAGATTGAGTCGAACGATGAACCTGTTTGCATACCCGCTGAATCGCCATTTAACGACTGGAAAACCGCAAGAAGATTTGCAGGACCACTACCCTACACGTTTACTGTTAATAAAGAAAATCGAACGGTTTTAATCATTGAAGGCGTTCGACAAAATTGGAAGCCAGAACCAATAAAAATTAAGCGAAGCTCATTTGATTTCATTGACAATTTACAACTCGAAAATGCTGTTCTAGCAAGTGCATTTGAGATAAAAAATGTTCCATACTATTGGAAAAAAGGAAAGCTCGAAATATGGAATTAAGACGAAAACCTTTTCAAGGAGTTCTAAATATCATTCGATTTAACTGGCATTTCTATCTAATTGCTGGAATCTGCCTAACAATACTAGCAATATGTAGCAAGGAGATACCCGAACCGTTTCGAGATTTAGTTACTATTATATCATATATCACAGTATCGACAGTGGTAATTTCACTAGCTGTATCGTGTTACATTTACGATTTTTCAAAACTCTATAATTTTGACTGGTTACCTCCTGCCAACTTTAAAACAGCCCTTAACATTAATGCCGGATTTGACGAAACCAGCACACTTCTTAAACAAAAGTATCAACATATTAACTTAACAATTTGCGATTTTTACAATCCGATAAAACATACTGAAATATCTTTAAGAAGAGCTCGAATAGCTTATCCTCCAATAGAAAACACGTTGAAAGTTAGCACTGAAAAGCTGCCTTTTAATACACATACTTTCGATATTGTATACGCTATCTTCTCAGCTCATGAGATTAGGAATCACGAAGAACGTGAGTGCTTTTTCCAGGAATTACACAGAATTACAAAACCCAACGGTTGTATTGTTGTAACTGAACACCTAAGAGACCGCTTTAACTTTTTAGCGTATACCGTCGGATTTTTTCACTTTCACTCCAAATCAACTTGGAAAAAAACATTTATAAAGGCTGACCTAAAAATAGAAAAGGAAATAAAAACAACACCCTTTATTACAACCTTCAAACTAATCAAAAATGGAAGTACATCTTAAAATTATCGGGCTTTTATTTATCGCTTTAGCATGGGTACATATCATTTTCCCAAAGTACTTCAATTGGAAAGAAGATTTGAAACCACTCAGTTTAATAAATAGACAGATGATGATTGTACACACCTTCTTCATAGCTTTGGTTGTGTTTTTGATAGGATTACTCTGTGTTGTTGCTAGTAAAGAATTAATAAATACCAAATTGGGTCATGTCATTTGCTTAGGCTTAGGTGTGTTTTGGACATGTCGCCTCTTCATACAATTTTTCGTCTATTCGTCGGCATTATGGAAAGGAAAAACCTTTGAAACCGCAGTGCATGTTGTATTTTCAGTACTTTGGGCCTACTCAAGTATCATATTTCTAGTGGTTGCATTAGGTTAAAAGAAAAGCAAACTCTTTAGATAACTACTGCCGCACAAGGGATGGCAACTAAAATATAAGCTTTTTGGCGCGATTGAAGCCCGAATTTGGCTGGCGACCAGCGGAAGCCCAAGCAAAAACGTAGGCTGAAACAGCGCCAAAACGCGCGTATTGCAGTGAACAGCCCGACCTGCCGCTGCACCAACTTCCACTAAATTCGGCGGCAGGATGTGCACGGAAAATAGAAAAAATAGAAAAAGGGAAAAAAGCGTTAGATGTTAACAGCTAACAGCTAACCCAAAAATTTCCACCAGGCAAATAGCTTGCGCGCACTGAGGTAATTAGCGTCGTGTTCGAAAGTGTAGGCTTCTTGTTCAAAACAAATGTATCGATAGGCTTTCTGGGCATTTCCGCGATAAACGAACATATTTCGCAGGAAATCGAGGGCGTAAAACAAATAGAAAAATACGAAGAGTAGTTCTTTTTGTTGGTTGAAATGGATGCGCTCGTGCTGCACCAAAACCGCATCGCGCGCATCGGCAGCCGTTGCCACAAAAATAAACGGATACACCGCCAGCGCGCGAAAACGTTTCGAAAACAAAAATGGAGCTACAACAATCATTTGCTAAATGTTAAATCGGTTTACAAAGATGAGATTAAACGCGTAATTTTGTTAAGTCGTTATGCAACCAAATAAATTCCAAGAAGAAAAGCCCAAAGAAGGAGAAGATTACTATCTGACTCCCGAAGGCTATCGTTGTTTTACCGAAAAGTGGCACTTAAAGCGCGGTTATTGCTGCAAGAGCGGCTGTCGCCACTGCCCGTACGGATTCGACAAAAAAACAAACACCATCAGAAAAAAGAAATAAAAGCATGACTTTTAAAGAAGAAATTCTAGCGGGCATTCCCGATTATTTACCCGAATTAAAAGCGTACGATCCGACAGTAAATCACGCGCCAAAACGAAAAGCTATTCTTAGCGAGGCCGAAACTAAATTAGCCTTACAAAACGCATTGCGCTATTTCAAACCGGAGCTGCACGCTGCTTTACTTCCCGAATTTAAAGCGGAACTCGAAACCTACGGACGTATTTACATGTATCGTTACCGACCCGATTACGCCATTTACGCCCGACCTATTTCCGAGTATCCCGGACAATCCGAGCAAGCCAAAGCCATTATGTTAATGATTCAAAACAATTTGGATCATGCTGTGGCGCAACATCCGCACGAGCTAATTACGTATGGCGGAAACGGCGGCGTGTTTAGCAATTGGGCGCAATACCGCCTTACCATGCAGTATTTGGCAACCATGACCGATGAACAAACTTTAGTGATGTACAGCGGACATCCGCTGGGTTTATTTCCGTCGCATAAAAACGCACCTCGTGTGGTTGTGACCAACGGCATGATGATACCAAACTACTCTAAACCCGACGATTGGGAACGATTCAACGCATTAGGAGTTACGCAATACGGACAAATGACCGCCGGATCGTATATGTATATCGGTCCGCAGGGTATTGTACACGGAACCACGATTACCGTTTTAAACGCCTTTCGAAAAATTGGCAAGAATCCGAGCGGCGGCTTGTTTGTTACCTCGGGCTTAGGCGGCATGAGCGGCGCACAACCTAAAGCTGGTAACATTGCGGGTTGCGTTACGGTTTGCGCGGAAGTGAATCCGAAAATTACGCAAATCAGACACGAACAAAAGTGGGTTGACGAAATTTACAGCGATCTCGACGCCCTTGTTACCCGTGTTAAAGAAGCAAAAGCGGCCAAAGAAGCAGTCTCGCTTGCTTATTTAGGAAATGTGGTTGAAGTTTGGGAACGTTTTGATACGGAAGGTATTATGATTGATATTGGTTCTGATCAAACATCGTTGCACAATCCGTGGGCAGGTGGCTATTATCCGGTAGGTTTGCGTTTTGAAGAAGCCAACGATTTGATGGCTAATGATCCGGAAACGTTTAAAGAACAGGTACGAAAGAGTTTGAAGCGACACGCTGCTGCCATAAATAAACACACAGCGCACGGTACTTACTTTTTTGATTACGGAAATGCTTTTTTATTGGAAGCAAGCAGAAGCGGCGCCGATATTATGGCAGAAAACGGCATCGATTTTAAATATCCGAGTTATGTGCAAGATATCATGGGACCTATGTGCTTTGATTTTGGATTCGGTCCGTTTCGTTGGGTTTGCGCCAGCGGAAAAATGGAAGATTTGGATTTAACCGACCAAATTGCACTAGAAGTTTTACAGCGCTTGGCCGCGAAAGCTCCTGCGGAAATCGCGCAACAAATGATGGATAACATTAAATGGATTGAAAGTGCCAAGGCAAACAACTTGGTTGTGGGTTCGAAAGCACGAATTTTATACGCCGATTCGGAAGGGCGAGTTGAAATAGCGGCAGCCTTTAACCGAGCGATTGCCGAAGGAAAATTGGGAACTGTAATTTTGGGTCGGGATCATCACGACGTTTCCGGTACCGATTCGCCATACCGCGAAACCTCAAATATATACGACGGCTCTCGATTTACTGCTGATATGGCGATTCACAACGTAATTGGCGACAGTTTTAGAGGTGCCACTTGGGTATCGATTCACAACGGTGGCGGTGTTGGCTGGGGCGAGGTCATAAACGGCGGCTTCGGTATGGTTCTTGATGGTACTGAAGAAGCAGCTAAACGATTGGAATCGATGCTGTTTTGGGACGTAAACAACGGAATTGCTCGACGAAACTGGGCGCGAAATGAAAATGCCGTTTTTGCCATTAAGCGTGCCATGGAAGCGCAACCCTTATTGAAAGTTACCATCCCAAATCAAGTAGATGAGCAGTTGCTGAAGTAAACCGTGGAAAAAGTTGGAAGCTTAAAAATTTTTCTGTTCGCGAACGTACTTCTAGCTTTAGGTTGGCTAATCGACAATTTGTACTTAAAATACAGTTTGTTGTTTACTTCCATCGTGCTTAATGTAGTTGCCGTTTATACGAGTATTAAAGAAAAGAGAAGAAAATGAAAAAGGCTGTTTTTTTACTGATGGTGCTGATGCTTACGGTGGGATGCCGTAGTGTGCACGTTTCGGCAGATTTCGACAGAAAAGTTGATTTCGCTGCCTACAAAACTTACAATTTCATGAGTACTGAGATTGCCAAAGTTGCGATTTCAGACTTAGACAAACGACGCATTACCGATGCCATAGAAGAATCGCTGCAAAGCAAAGGTTTTTCGAAGTCGGAAAATCCGGATGTTTTGGTGAACATATTCACGAAAGAGCGCAAAGAAGTAAACGTCAACAACTGGAACGCCGGCTGGGGCTGGGGCTGGGGCTGGGGCTGGGGAGGTCCTTGGGGTTGGAATAATTATTCTGTAACTACCGACACCTACGGCACGCTCTACATTGATGTGGTTGACGCTCGCAAACAAGAACTCGTTTGGCAAGGACAAGGCGACGGACTGTTGGATTTGCACCCAAAACGAAAAGAAGCGAAAATCCGCGAGTTTGTGACGGAAATTTTGTCACAATATCCACCACAAGCGAAAAAATAAACTGATTTTCAGAGTATTAATTTCTGTTAATCGTTTCAAACAAAAAGCCGATTTAACTTTTAAAAGTAGGATTTAATGACAGATTAACGTATCGAACGACGCATTTACAACGTTTTCGCTGCGATGCGTCGTTCTACTTTTTGTACTTTAGCTGAAAAATATCTTATGTCTGAGCATTTTGTTAGCAATCCGTTGATTGACCGCTTACCGCAACATCTCAAACAATTCATCAAACCACAGAATTACGACGATTACACGCCTATAAACCAAGCAGTTTGGCGTTATGTGATGCGCAAAAACGTAGATTACCTTTCGAAAGTTGCCCATCATTCGTATGTGGATGGATTAGCGAAAACAGGCTTAAGCATCGATGAAATTCCGAATATGTATGGCATGAACCGGATTTTAAAGGAAATCGGATGGGCGGCAGTAGCTGTCGACGGTTTTATTCCGCCAAATGCTTTTATGGAATTTCAAGCGTACAACGTTTTGGTTATTGCTTCAGATATTCGACAACTTGAACACATCGAATATACTCCAGCACCCGATATTATTCATGAAGGCGCCGGCCATGCACCGATCATTGCAAACCCGGAATATGCCGAGTATTTGCGCCGGTTTGGCGAAATTGGTTGCAAAGCCATTTCATCGCACAAAGATTACGAAATGTACGAGGCAATACGCTTGCTATCGATATTAAAAGAAGCTGAAGATGCTTTGCCGGAAGACATCGCTGCCGCAGAAAAGCGTGTCGACGAACTCCAAAACAATATGGGTGAACTTTCGGAAATGGCGCAAATACGCAATTTACATTGGTGGACAGTGGAATATGGATTAATTGGTAGCTTAGACGATCCGAAGATTTACGGCGCGGGCTTACTTTCTTCTATAGGCGAAAGTAGTTGGTGCATGACCAATGCCGTGCAAAAGCTCCCCTACTCGATCGCCGCGGCACAACAAAGTTTCGATATTACCAAACCGCAACCTCAGCTTTTTGTTACACCTGATTTTGCACATTTGAGTTTGGTCTTGGAAGAATTCGCCAACAGCATGTCGTTGCGTACGGGCGGCTTAGCAGGTATCAAAAAATTGGTAAACAGTCAGGCATTAGGTACAATCGAGTTATCGACGGGCTTGCAAGTTTCCGGTGTTTTCACAAACGTTATTGCACATGAAGGCAAACCTATTTACATACAAACAACAGGAAAAACAGCTTTGGCATACCGCGAAAAAGAATTGGTTGGTCACGGAACTGAAACCCACAAAGACGGCTTTGGTAGTCCGATTGGAAAACTAAAAGGCATCAATTTAGCTATCGAAGATATGTCGCCGCGTGATTTAAGAGCTTACGATATTTACGAAGGCGAGCGCGTAGAATTGGTTTTTGAAGGCGATTTAACGGTTGAAGGCGAAATCATTACGGGAAGTAGGAACTTACAAGGTGAGATCATCATCATTAGCTTCCGCGATTGTACGGTAAAACACGGAGATAACGTATTGTTCCGTCCGGAATGGGGCGTTTACGATATGGCGGTGGGTAAGAAAATTGTTTCGGCATTTTCGGGACCAGCCGATGTGCGTAGCTTCGATTTGATTACGCACGTACCTTCTTCGACAACCATAAAAGCTAAGAAATCCGAAGAACGCTCAGCCTTAGAAGCGCTGTATGCAGCAGTTCGCAAACATCGAAACGGTACGGAAAAAGCTAATTTGTCGGAAATTTTACAAACCCTTGAAAGCCGTTTTCCAGAAGATTGGCTTTTAGCTGTTGAAATACTTGAATTAGCACATGTTGCTGAGAATGAAGCACTACAAAACGCCGCTTTAAAATTACTTGACACTCGCATGGAAATGCGGAAAGAGATTGCGCATTTGATACGTAATGGTATTGAGTTGGCGCAGCCTCAAGCCATCTAGATAGAGACAACCATCCACAAATACGCTTGATGCAATCAGTTCTTCGCAATCACATCACAAACCGACTAGGCGCCGATGTTCCTAATTTAGAGAAAGTAATTGCCGAATTTGAGCATCTTTCCGTAAAGAGAAATGTACTTCTGTTGGAGCAAGGCAAAATTTGTAACTATGTTTACTTTGTTGCGAAGGGGTGTTTACAAGTTTACATTTACGATAGCCATTTTAACGAAACAACGCGAGATATCGTGATTGAAGATCATTGGTGCTCGGAACTGTTAAGTTTTGGAAGTGGAAACCCAGCAACCGAAAACATCCGAACTGTTGAAGCCTGTGAACTCTTTGCGATCAACCGCCAGTCCTTTCAAAAAATGATGGAGACCGTTCCGCAATTTGACAAAGTGTACAAACAAATTTTGGAAGCTTCGTACGCCAATTCTGTTTACCGAATCAATACGTTTGTTTCGCTCACTGCTTTGGAACGCATTCAGTGGCTCATGACGTACCGACCAACACTAATGACTCGTCTTTCGAGTAAATTGCTAGCCTCCTACTTGGGTATCAATAAAGATGTTTTCAGTCGTTTAAAAGCCAAACTATAAAACATCGACTTTTGTCATCGTTCAACGAAAATACAAACGAGAATTTTACATCCTAATTAATTGTAAAATTGAACGTTATGACAGAGTATTTATTATTGTTTCGCAACGCCAGCAACGAAAATGGTTATTTGGCAACCTCGCAAGATATGGACGAAGACATGCCTAAATGGCAATCGTGGATTAGTGCCATTGCCGCTCAAGGAAAATTAGTTCACACAGCTCCCATGGAGTATCAAGCACGTATAATAAATTCTGAAAAAGTGATTGATGGCCCTCACAAAGAAAGTAACAGCGTTCTAGTATCCGGCTATCTGATTTGTAAATCCGACGATTTGCAAGAAGTTGTAGATTGGAGCCAAACCTGTCCGATCCTTAAATATCCTGAGAGTTCTGTGGAAATCCGTCCACTAATTCCATTTCCAATAAATTAGTTTTGTAATGGATAAAATACTAAACATCGGAAGATACCTCTTCCCGATTTCGTTCTTACTTTATGCAGGATTACACTTAGGAAAACCTGAAGTGGGAGCCGCTTTTGTACCTGACTATTTGCCCTTTCCGCTATTTTGGAACTACTTTACACTACTATGCATTCTGCTTTTTATCGGAAGTGCAGTACTCGGAAAATACGATAAATTAGCCTATACCTTAATGGCGCTGTACGTTATCTTAATGGCTTTTTTAGTTCACTTGCCGCGAGCGCTGGGTCAGGAACTTGAAATTGAGCGCATGACAGCCGACCTCGCTCGTGAGAAGGAGCTCGAAATGGTAAACTTTTTCAGAAATATCCTTGTAACAGGCGCATTAATGGGATTCGCGAAATTTGTTGCAAAAGACAACCGCATTGTTGGATAAGTTAAAAATCGCAATTCGTTAAAAAAACAAAGAGCGGACTAATCATCCGCTCTTTATTTATTTCTCTAACAGATAGAATTTTTTATAGATCTAGTATTTTGGTTATAAACTCTTTGCCTAAGTGCATATTCCCATAATTATTTACTTCAAGTAGTTAACTATTTTATCGGTATTTAGGTAAAAATAATTGTCGAAGATATCATGGCGAACTCTATTTTCGATTCTTCTTTCATCTGTGCCGCCTAGAATTTTGTTAATATCATTTATTTCTTTGGAACTTGTCAAATAACCCCAATGGTCTATCAATTTATGTAATTTTCTCTGCATAAAAGACATGTTTGTGGTTAGATCATAATCGATGTCGGTTACATCAATTACAAAAGTTGACTGAGGTAAGTTGGCGATATCTTCGGGACCCGCTTTTCCAAGACGTTTTGTGAAGTTCTTGGTAGCAGTAGAAATAGTTAGTGCATCGTCGCCTTTATGAATGTAGATATGCGTTCTTTGCCCTAACTTTTGCAACTTTCGTAGAGGCTGATTAATGTTGAAAGAGTCGGCTGAAACGTCGGCATGCAAAATAATCACTTCGTCAACTAATGGTACGATATATTTTTCTTCTAGATTTAACATCATTTGCTTTAGGACTTGATTTCCCATCGAATGAGCCATTATATGTATTCTTTGCTTACAGTTTTCTTCACTATATTTTCGAAACATTGTATAGAAAAACTTGTTGAGTTTTACATAAATTCTCGCTAGGTTCTGCCCTGTTATGAAGGAGTCATCTTTATCACTCCAGTAAGTGAGTACTTTTGAATTTGATGTCGGCCAACTAACATAAATTAGATGTTCTATAAAATCGTTACCATCTAAATATAGTTCTTTAAGTTTAAGCATATGGGCTTTTTCTTCTTCATGAGTTGTTTGGTAACCATGAATAAAAAATAACACATCTGACTTCGGCTTATAGTCATTCTTCATCGATTGATATAAATCATAGAACATTTTTTCGGTCCCACACAATTCTTTTTGATTTAAAGTCCCATTAAGAACTTTTTCAACATTTTGATAATCAGGATCAGAACTGTCTTCTAAAATCGTGTAATTAATGGCCGATTTTTCATCATTAATGAAACACTCCGCAATCCTAAAATTGTTAAGAGCTACTTTACTTCCGTCATTACTAAATTGCTCAATACCGGAAGAGTCTTTAATTACCTCCCGATTACTTATCATGTATAAACTCATAGGATAACTATTAAATTATTAAGGATTTATATTATTCATTTCTAACAAAAATGCTAATGTAATTCTGCGTTTTATTGAAAACAGGATGTAATAAAAAGCTCTGCTTGATGGGAATTTTAGAATCTCTAATTAACTTTGATATCTCCTGTGATAAGTCATCTTCATTAGTTCCTTTTTCGAAACGAATTTGATTGGTACTTATTCGATATCCTTGTTGAACATTTATCGATTGAGGCAATAATCTTTTTCTTATCACAAACTCAGGATAACTTATCCTTAGAAGTCTTTCAATTTTCTCTGACTTAGCTAATGAAATAGATAAATTATCTTCAAAATAAAAAATATCAACTGTAAACTTGTCAGTCCTTAGTGGCTTAGCTTGTTCAATTAAAAAGTTAGCGTTCTCAACCACAATCTTTTCAACGACGGGTGAGTTCTTTGCACTCAATAAACTCAACAAATTCCTTTGAAAATCAATTTCAGTAGAATCCAAAAGAGAATAAAGCATCAATGCTACCAGAGAGTCGTTTTTCGAGCTTTTATTGTTAATTGCAAACTTTACTTCTTCGTATAATTTAAACTTCAACTGATTATTGAATTCTTGAATCTTAATTTTTGTGTCCGTTTCTTGAGCTAGTATGTCAATATTACTCTTAATTTCATTTAACTTTTTTTCAGAAATAGTAAAGCAAAAGCTATAAATAGCTGTGAGAATTGCAATAATTGGGGTGACATATCGCAAATGAAGTTTTTCAAAAATCGTCTCTTTGTCCATGTATTTGGTTTTATTAATTGGAATGAAACACGAGAATAAAACTGCGTAAATTTCACCTAATTGATACTCAATCGAACATGTCAAAGCTAGAGCCTTCAAAACTAAAAATAGTACCTATAAATAGGTATTTTTAGTTTCGCTTAAAAGAAAATCTCGAAACAGGAACAATAGCCAAAAACCCCTCTATAAAGTCGAAAGGTTTGTAACCATGTGCTAAATTTATAGGAGAGTTGCTGTGGTTACATATGCTAAAATTTTTACTATATTTTAAACTTGTATAATAAAGATAATTGATCTAAACAATACAAAATTAAATGCCATCTTTAAAAGATGGCTTTAAAACTATAAATGATAAAAACTTAATTCACCGGAACATCGGTAAAAGTTCCGTACAAACGCGTTAGTCCATTTCCTGTGCGAAATGCCTCGTACGAACCGCTTATTTTGTTATTGGCGTTTGAAGTAATCGTTACTGTACCAGACTCGGCTACAAAAAACGGATTTTCGCCCGTGTACGTAAACATATTCGCTCCCGAACTAGTTAAGGTGTAGGCTGCTGCTGAACTTCCCGATAAATTAATTTCGAATAGAGTTGAACCATCGGCCTTTTTTGCAATAAGCGTATTAAACTGACTTGTAAAAGTAGCCGACGCAGCTTGGTTAATGGTGCCATTCGGATCGTTTTCACGCCAAGTAAAACCCGCAGTTGTATTGTTTCCGCCTCCGTTGTTTGAATTGTCGTCGTCGCTGCATGCGCTCGTTGAAATAAGGCTGATAACAGCCATGCACAATAAAAGTACTTTTTTCATGATGTTTGATTTTTTAACATCACGAAAGTGTAAAACTATTGATTACGAGAACATCCGAAGAAAATCGTATTTTAGTCTACGCGAATGCAAAGCTCTAAGTTTGCAAGAACGGTCGTTCCCATTAAATCAAGTTATTTCGCCGCGCTTTTTCAACGGCTTCCAATTTACTGTGCACGCGGAGTTTACCGTAAATATTTTCGATGTGTTTGCGAACGGTACTTGGCGATAAAAACAAATTTTCGGCAATGTTGATGTAATTCAGACCTTTGCTGATTTGTTCTAGAACTTCGGTTTCGCGAGCGCTTAAGGTAATTTCCTCTCGATTTTCGAAATTTTCGGCCAGTGTCGGATTCCGAAGCAACTTCAGCGTTTTAAAAGCGATAGACGGATGCATCGCTGCACCGCCATTATACGTTTCTAGAATTTTTTTATGCAACTCTTCCGGATCAATTTCCTTCAGCAAATAACCGTCGGCTCCAGCTTTTATAGCGTTGAAAATGTTTTCGTCGTTATCAAAAACGGTCAGCATGATGATTTTGATTTGCGGAAATCGCTGCTTTATGGCATGAGCTGCTTCAATTCCATCGGTTCCGGGCATTTCAATATCCATCAAAATAACATCGATATTGGCATTTTCCGTCACTTTCTTGACAATTTCAGCTCCGTCCTTGGCAGTAAATTTGACCGTAAAATCCTCGAAAAATTGTAGTTTTTCAACGGTCGATTTTACTAAAAAAGCATTGTCGTCGGCTATGGCTATTCGTATCATAATAATTGTGTTTTGGGAAAGCGGACACGGAGTTCCGTTCCTTGATTTTTTCGGGTGATTTCAAAGGTGCCCGATAATTCTCCGGCGCGCTTTTCCATATTTAACAAACCGTTTCCAAGCGTGATTTCATCAGTATCAAAACCTTTTCCATCATCAGAAATACAAATAGTCAAGTGCGTATCATCCTGACTAACAGACACATCAATGGATTTCGCATCAGCATATTTTAAACTGTTATTTACGGCTTCTTGAATGATTCGATACACATTCATACCTTGAATAGCGGTGAAAGTTCGGGCTTTCAAATTTTCATCAATTGAAAAATTAAAAGATACTTGCGACATTTCACGGGCTTTCTCGACAAAATTCAAAATCCGCAATTTTAGCTGATCGAAAGAAATATGGCTTTCGTTCATTGCCCAAATGGTATCGCGCAGTTCGACAATCGTGCTTTTGGTGAAATCGGATACCGACTTTAGCTTACGCAGAATCTTTTCGTCGCTGTTTTTAAAAGCAAAACCGATGTTATTAACGGATGAAATAATGAATGTGAGTTGCGCACCAATGTTGTCGTGCAAATCTCTGGAAATGCTTTCACGCTGTTCCTGCAGTCTTTTTTGTGTTTCTATTTGCTGCAATGCCGTTTGAAGTTCAAAGCTTTGAAGTTGTTGTCTGTTTTTGATTTTTTGTTGTCGATAAAACAAAAATCCTACTGCAATCGATAGAAATGCGATTGCGCTTAATGCGATTATTGTAATATTCCTACGTTCAGTTTTGGCTTGTTGTGCTAGCAGTTCGCGTTCTTTTTTAGCGGTTTCGTACACGGTTTCTAATTCGAAACTGGCTTTGGTTTTTTCGTATTCAAACAAATGATCTCTTCCTGCAGCATATTTTTCTGCGTAAAGCGAAGCATTTTTATAATCTGAACTCTTGCGATAGGCTTTAGCAAGAATTTCGTAAGCTTTAACCACAAGTAAAAATTGTTCGGCTTTCGTGGCAATCTGTTCAGCGTAGTGAGCTCGGGCTATGGCTTCATTCAACTTTCCTTGCTTATACAAACAGTTCGCAAAAGCAACACTAATGTTAGCTATTTCAAAAGTATTTTCAAACTTTTGATGCAACTGTACACTTTTACGATACGATTTTTCGGCTTCTTCGTAAACATGCATACTATCGTAAACCACAGCGATATTCGATAATGGATAAGCTGTGTAGGTTTCGTATCCCAGTTTTTGATAGCCTGCAAAAGCTTGTTTGGAATAGGAAAGCGACTCTTTGTATCTATTAAAATTTATAAGAATGGAGCCCATATTACCAGCTGATACGGTTTTCCCAAAATCATCGGTAGTTTTCTGATAGAGCAAATACGATTTGTTGTAATATTTGAGTGCTTTGGTATAATCTTTCATTTCCTTATAGACGATTCCAATGTTGGTACAAGTCATAGCAACTTGTGGGATGGCATCTATGTCTTCAAAAATTTGTAACGCTTTGAAATAATAAGTCAGTGCTTGCCGGTATTTACCCGACGTATCGTAGGCAACTCCAAGATTATTGTACGAGTCGGCAATTTCTTTCTTTGTTCCTGCAGCCTTGCGGGCTGCAAGCGATTTTTGGTGATAAATCAGCGCAGAGTCGAGTTTGCCATGAAACTGAAAACCGTTAGCCAGCACGTTGTACGCTTCGCCTTCGTAATTCTTGTCGTTTACTTTTTGCGCGTAAGCCACTGCTGTTCGAGCGTACTGAATGCTTTTATTATAGTCGGTTTGCGTATAGGCATCGCTGATTCGCACTAAATTTTTAAAACGTTCTTTCGCGGTTCCGGCATTTAAATTCCGCAACATACTGTCTATTTGTCGACTTTGAGCAAGACTAAAAAGCACAACAAAGGAGAAAAGCAGACTAAAAAATAGGCGCTTGTTCATGTTTGGTTTGGTTGGATAATCTATGAAAGATACTAAAAATTTGAGAAACGAACTATGAGTTAAAGAAGAAAACCCCCGACGCAAAAAATAGCGGCGAGGGAAATCAAACAAACGCTACTACTGCATTTTTACTGTAATTCAGCTCTAAACGAACCTTGAGTAATTGATACCTGATTTGTAGATCCGGGTGTGTTTTCTGGTGCTGTCGCAGAAAAAGTTCCCGCAATCGAAGTTTCGGTAACTTCGGTGATTTCTACTGTTCCAGTTCCGCGAACAGACGTAAATGTTTGAAAGCTCGTAGGCGTATCTCCTAGCAGCAAATAATTAATATAGCCGTCGGTTAAATCGTTATTGCCCGACGTGTACGTTCCCACTCCGTCGTAGTTTGCAATTTGAATCTGTATAGAATTACCCGAACTAGCACTGCTTTGTATCATTAACATTCCGGCCACCGATACGGCTGTTGGAGTAACAAAACTGCTGTAATTTTGCCCGTCGACTTTTGCGGTTAGAAAAAATCCCGAATTGCCGCCCGAACCGTTGTCATCGCTACTACAAGATATTGTTAAGGCTGCAAGAACTACAAAAATTGATTTGAAGATAGTTTTCATACACTGTTTTTTTATGGATTAGTACTATCACAAAGTTGCTTTATCAAAGCTATTGCAGCAATAAGGCAGCTGCCCTATTTTCTTACAACAACCTGTTATCCTTTGCCTTCTGAATGGCTTCGAGTTTATTGTGAACTTGCAATTTAGTATAGATATTCTCGACGTGTTTTCGGATAGTTCCTAAGCTAAGAAACAAGTTTTCGGCAATGACCTGATACTTCAAACCTTTGCTGAGCTGTTCCAAAACTTCGATTTCTCGCGGCGTAAGCGACACTTCCTCACGGCTTACTTGGGTATCTTCAAAAGCAATCGGATTGCGAAATAACTTCAGCGTTTTAAGAGCAATAGAAGGTGTCATGGTAGCTCCGCCTTGCATGGTATCGCAAATACCTTGATACAAATCTTCCGGATTCACTTCTTTCAATAAATAGCCGTCGGCGCCAGCTTTAATTGATTTAAAAATGTTCTCGTCGTTATCAAAAACAGTTAACATAATGATCTTAATCTGCGGAAACCTATTTTTTACCGCTTCAGTAGCTTGAATTCCGTTCATTACTGGCATCTCAATATCCATAAGAATCAAGTCTACATGTCGATCTTTTTCTAATTTGGCGAGTAGTTCCGCTCCGTTCTTCGCAGTGAATCTGCAAGTTGTGTCTGGAAATAAAGCTAATTTCTCTATTATTGCTTTTTGAAGAAAAATATTATCGTCGACAATGGCAAACCTCATCATAGCTATGTATTTAAAAGATTCTTATAAAGACGAAATTGTACGCGTGTGCCGTTTTCCGATTGAGAAATAATTTGAAAACTTCCGCCAATTTCTTCGATTCGTTTTTCCATATTGTGAAGTCCGGAACCGAAGTTTTGTACCTCTTGATTAAAACCAATTCCATTATCAGAAACGATAACTTTTATCGCCGCTTCATCGCTGCTTACTAGTACATTTACTTCCGAAGCTTTGGAGTGTTTGATCGCATTATTCACCGCTTCTTGAATAGTTCGGTACACATTCATCCCTACTACAGAACTCAGCTTTAGCGATTTCAACTCATCGTCGACTTCAAAACCAAACGAAACATCGCTCACATTCGATTGTGCTTTTTCGATAAAATTCAACAAGCGCACGCGTAGATCTTCAAATGTAATTTCATTGGAATTCATCGCCCAAATCGTATCGCGAAGTTCGAGTATCGTCGATTTTGTAAAGGTGCTTATATCTTGCAATTTGGTATCTAATGATATGTCTTTTATTTCAAAACTACTTCGAGTTGTATCCACAGAAGAGATGATGAAAGTAAGTTGTGCACCAATATTGTCGTGCAAATCACGTGAAATTTCTAAACGTTGTTCTTGGAGTTTATTTTGCGTTTCTACTACACTTAAGGCTTCTTTCAGCTGAAATTCTTTTTCTTTCTGAAGTACTTTCAAGCGCTGTTGTTTGTAGAAAAGAAAGCCGATAATCGCCATTAAAACAGCTATCAAAAGTAAAATGACAATTACAGCTGTTTTCCGATTTGAAGCCGCCTTACTTTCGGCTAACTGCAAGCGTTGTTTAGCTAGCGCATCTTCTTTTTTTCCGGTTTCGTAAAGAATATGATAGGCCGCGAGCGCATCTTCTTTACGTTCGTTAATCATTTCACGATACGACTTATCGTAGATCTCAGTCACTTCCAAAGCCTTTTTAAAATCGCTCTCGGCTTTGTGAATATCGATGAGAATTTGCAAAGACTTCGCGACATTAAACTTATTGCTGCTCGATTGCAGTAAACTCATGCTACTATCAATATACTTTTTTGCTTGAGAAAGCTCTTTTTTATACAAAGCTACAACGGCCAAATTGCTGTAGGAATCGGCTATTTGCTTCTGATTTCCGACTTGAAAATCCACTTTTAAACATTCTCTAAAGTAATGCGCAGCACTGTCTAACTTGCCGGTGTACAACATGCAATTAGCTTTGTTGTCTAGAAAGGTAACTTTTATGTACGGAATGTCTTTTGCGAGTTGTAGTCCTTCGCGATCGAGAGCAAGTGCTTTGTCGAATTTTCCTTGCATGCCGTATGCATTTGCCAGATGATGTGTAGTGAAAAGATAACGTTCCAACGGCTTTTTATCTTTTAAAACAGCTTTTGCTTTAAGTAGATATTTTTCGGCCGAAAGTAAATCTTCTTTCTGTAAATAAATTTGACCTAAAGTTCCGTAAACGCGCGCAATTCCTTGTGAAAAGCCCATTTTCTCATACTTTTTTAGGGCTTGAAAAACATAGCGAAACGCCAAGGGATAATCGCCGCGACTTTTATGACAAATTGCCGTCCACATCAACCAGTCGGTTTGGAGTGTGTCGTTTTCAATTCGTTTCAGATTCTCTTTTGCATCTTCTAATTGTTTTAAGGCTTCAGAATATGATCCCTTTGTAGATTGGTGAATACCGTAGGCTACTGCGTACTTAAACGAATCGATTGCGGTACTTTTCGAGTTAAATTGCTTCTTAAGACGATCCAAAGCTTTGGCATTAGAATCGGCACCCGCTCCGCTGGTTTTCACCATCCGGTCGTAATATTGTGCAATGGCTTTATTGTTTTTAGCACTAAGATTTGGGGAAGCAGCTCGTTGATTCTTACATGCTACGAGGACAGAGAGAAATAAAATCAAGTAATATTTTTGCATGCTGTACTGCGGGTTGGATTCATCTAATTTAACAAAATTTGTTTTTAGGTTACTTTTCTTGGCAGTCGATAATTTGTGAAACGAGTTCGTTTGTAAGTTCAAATCGCTTTTGCTCCAGCGAAGTAGCAGCTGAAAAATACGATTGTTGAAATTGCTTTGCTAGATATACCTTGGTTTGCAATTGTTCGTTAAGCTGTTGCTGATGTTGCATTTGATCTTCGAGTAACTTTAAGGCTTTATTACTGGTTTCACAGCTATCCAAACGCTTTTGTTTCCAAAAACGAAAACCCAAAACTAATCCGCAAACAAGAAAAAAGAGAATAGACCAAATCATAAAATCTTCGAATTTTCGTTACCCATCGAATGAAGCGCTGCTGCGTAGAGCAACCATGCTAATGTTGTTGGAGCTTGTTAAAATTGTTTGACTAAGTTCTGGATTTTAGTTGTTGCGATACATACGACGATTTTCGTATCTCATGTACGATTCCTAAATACATGCTTTACTTACTCTCAAAATCGCCGGTATTGATTGCCACATGAAAAAGAGCGGAACCTTCCTCGGTATGTTTATTTACCAGCAGCTGATTGTTCGTTGTAATGGCTGCGCCTACTTCATTGGCATCAGAATTAATAAGATTTCCCAGATTTTGCGGCTCACTCCAATTTAGAAAAGTATCATCGAGTCGCTTTGAAACAAAAATATCCATTCCGCCATATCCAGCAAATCCATTCGAAGCAAAAAGCAGCGTCTTGTTGTCGGCACTTAAAAAAGGCGCAAGCTCGTCGGCAGCTGTATTCAGCTGTTTACCCAGATTTTCTAGGTAAGTATAAGTTCCGTCGTCTTTTCTTCGGGCTAAATACAAATCGGAGCCGCCTTGTGTAAGATCGCTTTCCACTGCTAAAATCACAATTTTTGCATCACTCGTAATTGTCGCGTCTGCAGATTCGCCGTAGTTGCTGTAAGCGGCGATACGAAGCTTCCCAAGATTTTGAAAACTACTGTTTTTATACTGCATGAGGTTCCAACCTGTTTCCCCCTGACTCGCGGTATAAGTTGCACCGCCGTGCAGAAAGAGGTTCGCGTTGCCTCCTTGCAAATGGTTGTAAGTTGCGTTAAGGCTACACTCGTTTACTATCGTTGCGTCGGAGGGTTGTTCAAACGAGCTGCTAAAAACCACATTTTTTCCCGCTTGATCACGGGTAAAGAACAACTGCTTCCCATCTTCGGTGCAGGTAAACGAATCGCAGTTGTTTACTAAAAGTTCCGGCTTGCTCAACAGTAAGTCGTTCGGAATGTTATTTATCTGGGCTTCAATCGGAATCTTGCTGTCTGAAATTCCAATGGCATCGATTTGTTTTTGCCCGGGAAGTATCGAGAAGTCGAATTTGATTCGAACGCTCTTGACGTTAGCAACCGGTTCGGCTAACAGCACACGGTGAATTCCTGGAAAACCGTCGACAGCGGGTGCGGGCTCTACTTTTCGACGTTTGCGGTTGAAATAGTAAGAGCGATCAGTCTTCAGATTACGTTTATAAGGCTGATTACGCCAATCGGTGGTCCAGCGCCAAACTTCTCTGTATTTATTGTCGGATCCAGCAACCGAAATTACTTTGACACAACCCGAATTTAGGTTTTCAAAAATGGCAATTTGCTGCACAGTCTGTTCTTTCTCAAATGCCACTTCAAGTACTTGTGCGCCGCTTAAAGCCGACTTAGGCATCCATGCTGTAGGAGAACTTTCGCATTGCGGAAACGCATTTGGCTTCCCTAAAATTTGCTTAATTCCGAACTGCTTTCCTCCTAAATCAGAACTGTAACTAACTACTTTAGATGCCCATTGCACTTGTTGTGCCTGCAACTGCATGGCGAGTAGTATCCCAAAAAACGTTCGTAGTTTCATAACCTTAATCATTAAAAAACCGGCAAACGAGAATACATAAACCGGTTTCTATCGCAAAACTCAAGTAACTCTAATTGTTGACTTTAATTTTCTCCACTTTTTTTCCTTTGAAGGCAAAAATATACTCGCCATCGGCAGTGATATCAATACCATCACCGTATTGCGGACTTCCGCCTTTTCCTTTAGATTGTACCGAGCCTTTCGTTTCACCGTTTGTCATATCAATTCCGTAGATGATGTTTTTATTATTGCGCTGATCGCGAAGGAAGTAGTTATCGCCAACCAGATAAAAATAATCGACACCTTTGATTTTCTCTGAGGCGTAAGCACGTGTTCCGTCGGCTTTTCGGTAAGCGGCAAGTCCTTTTTCTGAAAGTACGACTACTTTATCGTCAAAATCAATTACATCAGTAGCTTTCCCGACCTTCGCATCGTTGTGCTTTACATCAAACAGTTGTTTTCCGGAAGGAATATCGTAGCTGTAAAATTCGTCGCCATCTCCAACAAAGACCGTTTTGTCTTCGTTTACGATAAAATCGGTAATTCGTTTATCAAATCGCTCTGAACGCCAAGCTGTTTGCCCTGTTTTATCATCGATCGCCAATAATCCATTTTTTTGATTTCTATATTCCCAATAAATATACGGTACCCAACTTTTCATCGATCCGCCGCCAAAACCGCCTAAGCCCCCGCCGAAACCGCTGCTAACTTCTTCTAAACGCAATTCCTGAACTTGAACTTTTCCTCCAATTTGAAGAATAACGCGATCGCCCGCCTTATAAATATTTGGCATAGAAAGCGCTCCCGTAATTTTCTCCGAAGCCCAAATAAGCTTTCCTGTGTTCAGATCGTGCTTTTCAATGTACTTCGTTCTGTCGCGGTTGCCAAAAACAAGGAGGTAAACGGCATCTTCGGTAAAAATCGGATCGGCGGTGGTTCGATATATTTTCTTTCTGCTCTTATTTCCCAGAATTCCGCCGGAAGTACCTTTATCCATGTCGTTTTCGTAGATCACTTCCCAGAGTTTTTGACCGTTATTGTAATCGTAAACGCGAATGCCGTCGAGATACATGAAAATTTTATCGTCTTTTATCCATAAATCAATGATGGCGCGTCGGGTTACAAGTTCTTTTTCGATGGTTCCAACAAAGGTTGCATCCCATAAAACCTCGCCATTTGCTGCATTGATTCGCACCATTTGGTTTTTGAAACCAGCGAGTAAAGCTCCTAGACCCGTAGGTTTGAAGTTTACCATGATGATCTCGTTTTTTTGTTTGTTGTACACATATTTACCTACTCCACCTTTAAAACGATTGGTTTCCCAAATCTTTTCACCTGTACTTGCATTGACTAAAATTACTGAGGCTTTTTGCGATATTAAAAAGGCGTCGAGTTCGTCTAAATATTTCACGGTATCGAGTTCGCCTTGATCGGCACCGTCTTCAGATTTAGTTCCTTTTGGAAGCAGATTCTGGTATTCTTCTGAACTCCAAAGCTCTTTACCGGAATAGAGATCCAAGACTGCAACGCGATCGGTACCCATTTTTCGTTCGTCGAAAAGGAATAAGTAACCTCCACCGCCGTTTTTCCATTGTACGTATTGATATTCTGATTTGTTGGTTTTGTTGGTAGTCATTTTCTTATAATCGCCGCTCCAGATTGGTTTTCCGTCTTTGTCTAGTGCCGACGCTGAATTATCATCGGTTCCAAGAATAATATCTCCGTTAGAACTCGACACGGCTAAACGTGTTGCTTTGTTATCGAATGTGCTTTCCCAAACGGTTGCAAATTGTCCGGATTTTTTTCCGGCACCGCCTTTACTTTTAAGAAGTTTTCCGAATTGTGCATGGGCTGCAACCCCAAAAATAAGCGCAAGAAAAAGAGCGCAAGACTTATTGGTTTTCATAATAGTTGGTTTTTAGTTTATAGATATTTAGTTGAATGTTATGCGGCAGCGGACTTTATATCGCTGTTGCTTTTCTAATTTGAAGAAGAACTTTTCGTCGATTAAGTATGAAGAGATGAAGTTTATGAAAAGTGGATTTTTGATGTCAGAATCCACCTTAAAGCACGTGGATACTTTGCCGTTTCCGACTATCGATAAATCGTAAACGATAAAACCTTTAACATCAGGAAACTTCTTTTTCTTAGCTTTTTGAAACTTTTCTGAATCAAAAAAGGTAACTACTTCAGCAGTAACAGCTTCTTGAACTTCTTCTTCGGTGGTAAGCAGTTGTCGGTTCTGTGCAGAACACGGCTGCTGCAGGAATAATACCACAACCAGTAAGTATAATGCCTTCATAATGAATGATTTATTTGGTAAAGTTCCCGTTTGATTGTTTGTGAATCAATACGTAATTTGCCTTATTCTGCTGCGTTCTTTCTCTTTCAGAAATGGCAAAAAAAAATCGCTCACTGGGAGCGATTTGCGAAAAAGTCTACTTGATTTAGAAAGTCCCGCGAAATTGGCCTTCGGTAACAACTCTTTGTTGACTGCAGTTGTCGTCGTTCTTTCCAGTAAATGAAAAAGTCCCTTCAATCTTTGTATCGTTGATGGTCGTTACGGTTATGGTTCCCGTTGCGCCTGCACAAACATCAGTACTAAAAGCGCTAAAAGAAGCTCCTTCAACATACGAAATCGAATTATCGCTATTTGGACCTACTTGGTAAGTACCTGGTGCTGTAACTCCAAACAAGGATATAGCAAGTGTTTTCGTATCGGTAGCTGTTGCACTTACCATAGACGTTGCAGTTACTTGAATCAGATCGGCTGAACGAATCGCTGTTGATGCGGCAACTCCACCAGCAGAGAAAGTTGTAAAGGTTTGCCCGTCGACTTTCGCACTGATGTACGTATCTAAATTACTTCCACCGCCCGCGCCGCCGTCGTCTGAACTGCATGAGGTTGCAATTAAAGTAGCCGCAGTTAAAACGGCCGCAAATGTCATTTTGATTTTCTTCATAATTACGTTGATTTAAGTTGTTAGTGATTATGAAGCAAAAATGCGTAGCAGCACCTTCTAAAGAAATACGTATAAAGCCGTATTTATTTGATTAAGACCGAACCAATTTTCGAAGTTTACTGTAAATTTCTAGCGAAAAAAGGGGTAGGTGTTTAGATAAGCTTAAAGCTGAAGAAAGGGATATTTAGATATTAAATCTGATTTTATGGCAGCTAATTTATCGAAATGCAAATTGATTTTACTCTGCGGACTGTGTGCTTCAAAACTCCTGAAATTTCGAACCGCTTTACAAATTTGTATAGTTTCCGTACTGAAGAACGAAGCCTCGAATTTTTCCCAGATATAATCGACTGCAATTTGGTTGGGATGAATTAAATCACTTTCGTAGAAGCGATAATCGCGTAACTCGTCGGTCATGATTTCGTAGGACGGAAAGTACACGACCGTTTCCTTATTCGACAGTTTAGCCGTTGCAAGCAACAACTGTGCTTTGCTGCGCTGGTTTTCGATGAGCCCGTCGCGGGTATGACGAACCGGCGAAACCGTTAAAACGATTTTTATGTTTGGATTATTTTGGCGAAGCAAATCGAAACTCGATTGCAATTCGTTTGTTATTTCATCGGCGGTAAGCAGTACTTTTTCAAACTGATTTCCAGGTAATTTCTGACAATTAGCCACAAACGAACCTGTATGCAAATACCGATAAACAAAAGCCGTTCCTAAGGTTAAAAACAAGACATCCGATTCGAGCAAAGCAACTCTCAGCTTTTGACTTGCTTCGTCTAAACGTTCTTGCAAGGCTGCTGTGGTCGATCCGAATATTTCAGAATGTGCGTCGAAACTAAAAAAGTGGCCGTCTCGATTTATGATATGCTCTTGCGACAACGGTTTTTCTAAAAGTGCGCTAGAGATACGATTTGCACAGGCAATTGGTGAAAAAAGTACACCAAACGGATTGTACACTTGGTTGAAACCAAAATAGGAAAACTTACTCGAAATATGTGTAGCGAAGCACGAACCCAAAAACACCTGCTTCTGACGGTGATTGACGTCGAAAGTGTATTTGGGTAGGTTAACTTCGGTGACCCATTTCATCTTAGAATTGCGCTTTAAACGCGTCTATGGCTTGTTGAATTCCCTCCGGATTTTTCCCTCCGGCTGTCGCAAAAAACGGTTGCCCACCGCCGCCGCCTTGAATGAATTTTCCTAATTCGCGCACCATAGTCGAAGCATTTAATTGTTTTTCGGCTACGAGTTCTTTAGATAGGTAAATCGACAAGCCCGGCTTTCCGTCGGTGTTGGTTGCGAGCAAAATTGCTGCATGATTGTGGTTGGCGCCAATGGCAAATGCTACATCCTTTGCTTGGTTGGCATCGGCGTCTATTTCGAACGCAAATATTTCGATGCCGTTTTGAAGCGAACCTTTTGTGCGCAGTTGCGTTGCTAGTGCTTCGAACCTTGCTTTATTGAGTTTTTCAAGCTGGTCTTGCGCCTTTTGCAAATCGTCTTGCAATTGCTTGATTGATTTTTGAATGTCTTGTGGATTTTTCAAAATCGATTTGATTTCCTTCAATTCGCTTTCTTGCTCTGCAAAATAATTTGCAACGGCTTCGCCAGTTATGGCCTCAATTCGGCGAATTCCGGCCGCTACTGCCGATTCGCTGCTGATTTTGAAATGCCAAATAGCGGCAGTAGATGGTACGTGAATACCGCCACACAATTCAACGCTATCGCCAAATTTAATCGCGCGGACTTTATCGCCGTATTTTTCACCGAATAAAGCCATAGCACCTTCGGCTACCGCGTCGGCAAAGGCAATCGCACGGCGTTCTACCAAGGGTAAATTTTCGTTGATACGCGCATTAACAAACGATTCTACCTGTTGTAATTCTTCGGCGGTTACTTTTGAAAAGTGCGAAAAGTCGAAACGCAAATAACCCGGCGCTACCAACGAACCTTTCTGCTCGACGTGCGTACCTAAAATATGGCGTAAGGCTTGGTGCAATAAGTGCGTAGCCGAGTGGTTTGCCGAAATATGTTTGCGCCAAACGGCATCTACTGTTGCTTGAACGCGGGTAGAAAGTTGCTCGGGAAGTTTGGCAACGATGTGCATGATTAAATTGTTCTCTTTCTTTGTGTCGAGAACTTCGACTACTTCATTTCCGAAGGTAAGCGTTCCGCGATCGCCTAATTGGCCTCCTCCTTCTGGGTAGAATGGCGTACTTTCTAAGACCAATTGATAACGAATTCCGTCTTTTTTGGAATCGATTTTACGGTAGCGAACCAAAGTAGTTTCGTTGGTAAGCGAATCGTAGCCTACAAACGGATTTTCGAGTTCGCGATCGTTTACTTGCACCCAATCGGCGGTGGTAACTTCGCCTGCGGCACGCGAACGTGTTTTTTGTTCCAGCATGGCGGCTTCGAAACCGGCTTCGTCGAGTTTGAGGTTGCGTTCACGAAGAATTAGTGCTGTTAAATCGATTGGAAAACCGAATGTATCGTATAGTTCAAAGGCTTTTTGTCCGCTTACTGTATCGCCTTTAGTTTGTGCAATAACTTGATCAAGCAATTGCAATCCTTGGTCGAGTGTGCGTAAAAATGCTTGTTCTTCTTCGCGAATTACGTTGGTAACTAATTGTTGTTGCGCAACGATTTCTGGAAACGACTCGCCCATTTGCGCGGCCAAGGTAGCCACTAACTCGCATACAAAAGGTTTTTTCGCATCGAGAAAGGTAAATCCGTAGCGAACGGCGCGACGCAAAATGCGACGAATCACGTAACCTGCTCCGGTGTTTGACGGCAACTGACCGTCGGCGATGGCAAAAGCAACGGCACGAACGTGATCGGCTATTACGCGAATGGCGATATTGATTTTTTCTTGCTCGACATTCGGATTGTCTTTTGTGTACGAAGCGCCCGTAATTGCTTCAACTTTTTGAATCAATGGTGTAAAAACATCGGTGTCGTAGTTGGATTTTACACCTTGCATGGCCATAGACAAACGTTCGAAGCCCATACCGGTATCGACATGCTTTTCGGGAAGTTTCTCCAAAGAACCGTCGGCTTTACGGTTAAATTCCATGAAAACGAGGTTCCAAATTTCGACAACGTGTGGATGGTCGGCGTTAACGAGCTCGCGTCCTGGTGTTTGTGCACGCTCTTCGGCAGAACGCAAATCGACGTGAATTTCGGAGCACGGACCACACGGACCTTGATCGCCCATTTCCCAGAAATTGTCTTTTTTGTTTCCGAGGATAATTCGGTCTTCGGCTACGTATCGTTTCCATAGATCGAAGGCTTCTTGATCGAAAGGTACGTTTTCGGCAGCGTTGCCTTCGAATACTGATACGTATAAAAGTGATTTATCGAGTTTAAGTTCTTCGGTTAAGAATTCCCATGCCCAATCGATGGCGTCTTTTTTAAAGTAATCGCCAAACGACCAGTTTCCGAGCATTTCGAACATGGTGTGGTGGTAAGTATCGATACCTACTTCTTCGAGATCGTTGTGTTTTCCGGAAACGCGGAGGCATTTTTGGGTATCGGCGATTCGTTTTGAAGGAGGTGTTCCGTTGCCGAGGAAGAATTCTTTGAACTGCGCCATTCCGGAGTTGTTGAACATCAGCGTTGGATCGTCTTTAAGAACGATTGGTGCTGAGGGAACAATCAGGTGTTGTTTGGACTGGAAGAAGTTGAGAAACTTTTTACGGATGAGTTCGGATTTCATAATCGACAAAGGTTAGTATCGTATTTTGGGTCTGACAGCCCTGCCCCGGATGGCACGGAAAGCCTGAACGTGCAGTGGCGTGTGCGTGTGGGCGGCGCGCGGCGACCGAAGGAAGCCCGCACGCTGCACTACACAAACCGCCGATGCAGGTTTAGCTTGCAGTAACAGCCGGAAATGGCAGCCAAAATAAAGTTTTAAAAAATTGACTGCAAAAGTAAAATTTTTAAAGACTTAATGAGATTTAAAAATACGTTTTCGCAGCATGACAGAAAGTCGAATTTTGCTACCTTGGCAGATGAAATTCATTTTTGGTATGCAAATTGATTTAGTTCCGGGGAAATTGTATTACTCGATTGGCGAAGTGGCAAAGGCATTTGATGTAAACGCTTCATTGATACGTTTTTGGGATAAGGAATTTGAAATTCTGAAACCTAAGAAGAATGCGAAAGGCAACAGGATGTTTACGCCAGACGACGTTAAAAATTTACAATTGATTTATCATTTAGTGAAAGAGCGCGGTTTTACGTTGGAAGGAGCGAAAACGCATTTGAAGGAAGGGAAGAAAAAATCGCTCGACACTTTTGAAATTATTGCAAAGCTTGAAACAATTAAACAACAATTGATACAAATTAAACAACAATTATAAACAAACATCATGAGAAAGTTCATACCGATAGCGGTTATTGTAGGGATTATTTTAATAGGTATTTTTTGGGTTGTGGGCATGCAAAACACTGCCTTAGGCTACGACCAAGCCGTTAAGAAAGAATGGGGAAATGTGGAAACGGCGTATCAGCGCAGAAACGACTTGATTGGCAATTTGGTAAACACTGTTAAAGGTGCAGCCGACTTTGAGAAATCGACTTTAACAGCGGTTATTGAGGCGCGTGCCAAAGCTACTTCGGTAACAATCGACCCGAGCAACGTAACACCGGAGCAGTTGCAAGCTTTTAACGCGGCACAAAGTGGTGTTAGCAGCAGCTTATCGCGATTATTGGTGAGTGTGGAGCAGTATCCGACTTTGAAAGCCAACGAAAATTTCTTGAAATTACAAGATGAATTGGCGAGCACTGAAAATCAGATTTTAACGGCGCGCACGCGTTTTAACGAGCAGGCGCAGATTTACAACGGCTATGTGTTGAAAATTCCACAGAAATGGTTTTTGAGCGGTTACCCGGAAAAGCCGTATTTCAAATCGGTTGAAGGCGCAGACAAGCCTGTAGAAGTTAAATTTTAATCGGATGTCGGCCGTAGAAAGTTTTTTAACTCCCGCTGAAGAATCGGCGATAGTAGCTGCTATCGCTTCGGCAGAGCGCGCGACGTCGGGCGAGATACGTTTACATATTGAACGTTTGTGTTCGGGCGACCCTTTGGAACGTGCGAAACAGGTTTTTGAATTGCTTGAAATGCATAAAACCGAGCAGAAGAACGGCGTGCTGTTTTACTTGGCGGTTGACGATCATAAATTTGCTATTTGCGGTGACCGTGGTATTGACGCCGCGGTTCCCGCTGATTTTTGGAACTCGACCAAAGATTTGCTGGCATCGCATTTTAAGCGAGCTGAATTTGCAGCCGGTTTGATTGCTGGAATTGAGCTTGCTGGCGAGCAACTGAAAAAATATTTTCCGTACGCGAAAGACGATCAAAACGAATTATCTAACGAAATATCGAAAGGCTAATGCGGCAACGTATCCTACTTTTCTTGTGGCTTTTACTTGCCGGAACGGCTTTTGGGCAACTAAAAATTCCGGAAATTCCGAACCCGCCGCGTTTGGTGAACGATTATGCGAATTTGCTTTCGGCTAACGACAAAGCCCTGTTGGAGCAAAAGTTAGTTAACTATGCCGACAGTACCTCGACACAAATAGCGGTGGTGATTATCGAATCGCTGCAGGGCGAAGATATCGGTTTACTTACGCCCCGCTGGGGACAAGAGTGGGGAATTGGCGGAACAAAAGACAAAGACAACGGTGTTTTAATGCTGCTGGCGGTTAAGGAGCGGAAAATTTGGATCTCGGCAGGCTACGGATTAGAAGACGTGCTTACCGCAGGTATTGGTGGTACAATAACCCGAAACGACAGAGTTCCTTACTTCAAAAAAGGAGATTATGCAGGCGGTTTGAATTCGGGCGTTGATGCCATCATTAAGCTTTTTGCAGGCAAGTACGATGCGGAACCCAAGAAAAAGTCGGGTGGTTTTCCGTTGCCACTATTGTTTGTTATCGTGGTTGTGGTGCTGGTTTTGGTTAGCAAATTTGGCAAAGGCGGTGGTGGCAAAGGAAGTGGTAATCATCGCGGTGGCGGTTTCGATTTAGCAGATATCATCATTTTAAGCAGTCTAGGCAGAAGCGGCGGAGGCGGTAGTTTCGGCGGCGGCGGAGGCAGCTTTGGTGGTGGCGGAGGCGGCTTTGGTGGCTTTGGCGGCGGTGGTTTCTCTGGCGGCGGCAGCGGCGGAAGCTGGTAGTGGAAGGTTGGTTTTGATAGCTATAGAGGTCGCAACGTTCACTATGTAACGTATCGTTTTAGGGGAAGCTAGTCCCGATAGCTGTCGGGGTCGCGACGTTCACCACTCAACGTATCGTTTTCCCCGACCAAACCAAGTATCGTCGGTGCCTGAGCCTGTCGAAGGCGGATTTTTTTAGAAGTTAGAAAATAGGGGCGAGTCACGTTGGCTATCGGGAGAGAAAGGAGAAACTAAAGACTTCGAGTTGGCTTCATGACAAAACTTCTTGTGGAGCCGCCAAAATACGAAAGTTGGAGGTTTCACAATCTTAAAACCTAAAAATCCAACTAGCTGGTACCATTATTTTGATGCGTCACCAGCTTGCTTTTTACGAATTTTTCACACCGCAACGGCACCTTTTATGGCTGGATGTGGGTCGTAACCTTCCAAAACAAAATCATCGTAGGTAAACTCGAAGATGTTTTTTACTTCGGGATTGAGTTTCATGACTGGCAAAGGCCGTGGCTCGCGACTGAGTTGTAATGCAATTTGTTCGCGGTGGTTGTGATAAATGTGTGCATCACCAAAGGTATGAACGAAGTCGCCGTAACCTAAACCACAAACTTGTGCAATCATCATGGTTAGTAAGGCATAGCTGGCAATATTGAACGGCACGCCCAAAAACACGTCGGCACTTCGTTGATAGAGTTGGCACGAGAGTTTACCGTTGGCCACGTAAAATTGAAAAAAGGCGTGACAAGGCGGCAGTGCTACTTTTCCGTTGGCGACATTTTCGGCAAAAGAGACAGACGTATCGGGTAACACAGAAGGATTCCAGGCAGAGACTAGGAGTCGGCGGCTGTCGGGTGTTTTTTTTATGAGTTCAATAACTTCCGAGATTTGGTCGATTTGCTCGTTGTTCCAGTTCCGCCATTGAAATCCGTACACCGGACCCAGATCGCCGTTTTCATCGGCCCATTCATCCCATATTTTTACGCCATTCTCTTTGAGATAACCAATATTTGTTTCGCCTTTCAAAAACCAAAGCAATTCGTAGATGATCGATTTGAGATGCACTTTTTTGGTGGTCACTAACGGAAATCCTTCGTTTAAATCGAAACGCATTTGATAGCCAAAAACGCTCGTAGTTCCAGTTCCGGTGCGGTCTCCTTTTTCAACACCGTGTTCCAAAATGTGGTTTAGTAAATCGTGATATTGCTTCATGTTTTGTCCTAAATTCTATGGCTAAAAGTAAAGAAATAGTGAAAACGAAAAAGCAGTTGTTAATGACTTTTGATAAGTTGCTAGTTGCTTTATCGAAGTCGTTTAATAATGATACTCGATGTTTGATTGGCATCGAAAGTTATCGTTGCATTTGAACCATCACGAACGCAATTAATTCGCAAAACGTCGCTTGCATTTAGAATAATATACTGCGTAAAGTTTACAGAAAAGGAGTTGTTGCTGCTGCCGCCATCTTCGGGCGCCATGGCCTTAACTGGCTCGTTTACATCGGTTCCGTTTACATTTAAGCGTATATTCATGTAGCGCTCTACAGTATTGCAACGCAAATAAAAATTACAGGTGATTTCGTACAAACTATACTGTTATACGCAGTTGAAAAAAAATGTAATAAATTTGAAAATAACTACCTAAGAACAGACTCAAAAAGTAGCTTACATTCCTCACAACTACATCGTATTTAAAAACACCTAGAGTTAACGGCACAAAATTATTACTTTACCTCACGACATTATTTTGCATTAGAAAATTTACTATAATTTAAGTAGGCTGAGCGCAACAAAGAGAATAAGTCGTAAATTGTTAGAATTACTCAGTGGTAACTTACTGTTTTCATTTTGTTTAATGAAATGTGCTTTACATCTTGAAATTTTTAAAACAACAGGTAAAATTATATCTTTGTAGACCATGTTGATTGCATGATTCATTTAAACTGAAATGAGTGAAAAAAGTCTCATTCGGAAAAGATTAGACAAACTCTTCTCAAGCCTAATCCCTCAAAAACAAATGGAAAAGCCGTTTCTCAATTCCCCGAGAAACGGCTAATTTTTTTGGTTAAAGCCCGTTTTAGATTTTTTGAAAGGTAAGGTAGCGAACAACTCCCGAAGAAACATCTTTACGATAAAGGGTGAATTGTTCCTCTAAAAAAATATCGATACTCCAATCTCCATTCAAGAGTTCCAAAACCACATCGTTACTAAAGTTCATTTGAAACGTAATACCCGAATCATCATTCAAATAAAACAACCAGGGAGCTTCATTGGAATAGGATGAAGCAGTAACTATCACCTTGTCTTCTATAGAATCAAAACTAAAGACAAAATCGGAATAAGCATCAGTCAGATCAATTTCATTTTCGCTAAAATCGACGATTCGATAGGAAGACTGACTTATCTGCTCCGTGTACTGTTGCAAATATTCCTCGTCCGATCTAGTTTCATAATCATCGATAGAACAAGAGAACAACAAAAATACCGTTAGTATTGCAATGAACCTCCGCGAAAATCGACGCATAAACTTACTCTACTTTCGTAAAAGTTAGTAAATCTGTTCCTCCGTTTCCACCGCTCACATCAATCAGATTAATTTCCGTAGTTGTATAAGAGACTACATCCCAATCATCGGTAAGTTCAATCAACGACGCTGGTGCTGGAGCCGTAAAACCTAAGTTAAAATCGGCATCTAACGAAATCGAATCATCGTTGCTTGTCGAATTAGAAACTGAAAAAGTGCCCGTCACATTCACTCCGCCACCTAGTACGCTTACAGAATTCGACGAAGTATTAAAAGTAAACACGAAATTCTGATAATTTGATGTCTCGTTCACGTCATCGAAATAATTACTAACCCGCCAATTTCCCGACGCCATTAATGTTTTCACTTCATTTACTAACTGCGAGTTGGAGCCGCTTGAGTTATCATCCGATTCAGAACAACTCATAACAGAAAATGCTGCCACAAAGGGCAAAATTAAACGACCTAATTTCATAATATATGGTTTTGGTTATAGCTACGACTCGCGGCGCGAAATCTCATCTCGAATTTTTGCAGCACGTTCGTAATCTTCATTTTGAACGGCGTTTTCGAGCATTTCGTGCAAGTCGCTCAAACTTTTTTGTGTGTAAGTAGCATCGCCCGACTTAGGATTCGAACTCAAACCAAACGAATCGGTTGTAGCTAGTGGCTGCTCAGGTTCGGCAGGTTCTGGATCGAGCGGATTCCCTTTCAGATAAATTCCCGCCTTGTCGAGTATGTTTTTGTAGGTAAATATCGGCGCACTAAATCGCAGCGCCAGTGCTATCGCGTCTGAAGTGCGCGCATCGATGATTTCCTCAATCTTATCGCGCTCACAAATTATCGAACTGTAAAATACGCCGTCAACCAATTTGTGAATAATCACTTGCTTAACCACGATATCAAAACGATCGGCAAAATTCTTAAACAAATCGTGTGTTAACGGACGTGGTGGCTTGATTTCCTTCTCTAAAGCAATCGCAATCGACTGCGCCTCAAACGCTCCAATAACTATCGGAAGCTTTCGATCGCCGTCAACCTCATTCAAAATCAACGCATAAGCGCCGTTTTGGGTCTGACTGTACGAAATTCCTTTGATGGTTAACTTTACAAGACTCATAGCTGCAAAAGTAGAAACTTAAGCGAAATATTAAAATGCAATAGGTACAAAAAAGAAATCGGACCCAAAAGTCGTAACTCCGAGTCCGATTTATCTATTTTATGAATTAATTATTCGCCTTAAACGCTTTTAACTTTTCATTCAATTTTGGTAAGATTTCAAAAGCATCACCAACAACTCCGTAATCGGCCACTTTAAAGAACGGCGCTTCCGGATCGCTGTTAATAACCACTTTTACTTTCGATGAGTTAATTCCCGCAATGTGCTGAATAGCTCCCGAAATACCTACCGCGATATACAAATTCGTAGCAACTGGTTTTCCTGTCTGACCCACGTGCTCGCTATGCGGACGCCAGCCCAAATCCGAAACCGGCTTCGAACAAGCGGTAGCGGCACCCAAAGTTGTTGCCAAATCTTCCAACATGCCCCAATTCTCTGGTCCTTTTAAACCACGACCGCCCGAAACTACAATGTCAGCATCGGCAATAGAAACTTTTCCATTTCCTGCTTCGATCGACTCAATTTTCACTGAAAAATCACCGTCGTGTAAAGTCGGTGCAAATGCCTCAGCACTGCCGCTAACGCTATTGGCTTTCAGTCCAAACGAATTTTTAGCAATCGACAATACTTTCACGTCCTGAGAAATTTCAGTAATCGAAAAGGCTTTGTTAGAAAACGCCGTGCGCTTAACCTGAAAAGGTGCGTAGCTCGCGGGCAATGCCACTACATTCGAAGCAAATCCGGCCTGTAAATGAACCGTAACCAACGGCGCTAAATACAAACTATCTGTGGTCGACGACAAGACAACTACCGAAGCCGATTCTTGTTTTGCGGCTTGTACAACCACATCTGCATACGCTTTTGCGTTAAAATCGTTCAAACGCGAATCGCTCACTTGCAACACTTTGTGCACGCCGTAGTTGTATAATTCAGAAACATCACTAGCGTTTACCGTAACAGCCGTAACCGATGTACCTGTTGCTGCAGCTACTTCCGAAGCGTACGACGCCAATTCAAAAGCCACTTTCTTAAACTTTCCGTCCGATGACTCGGCATAAATTAAAACTGCCATATTTTTTTTCTTTTTATTTATTATTTGGGCGTGCCGGCGCAACGTTCTTTGCCCCCAGATGGAAGTGCAGCGCCGTCGGGCTTTCCGCTGTACTCCTCGTCCCTCTTTTCATCGGGCCTGCGGGGTGCCGCTGCAATCCCTCACGCAGAAAATCGTTACCGTATTAAATTACCTTCGCTTCGTTGTGCAACAAATTGATTAACTCATCCAAATTGTCGGCACTAACCAACTTTACTGCTTGCTTCGCGGCCGGCTTCTCAAATTTCACCGATTTCGATGCCTGATCTGCAGCTACCGGTTCTAAAACAGTAAGCGTTTTGGTACGAGCTGTCATGATACCGCGCATGTTCGGAATGCGTAAATCTTTCTCTTCAACTAAACCTTTTTGTCCGCCAATTACTAAAGGCAATTGTGCCGACATCGTTTCTTTGCCACCGTCCATTTCGCGAACCGCTTTGGCTGTTGTGCCTTCCACAGTTAACCCAATGCATGAATTCACAAAATTGATGTTCAACAAAGCTGCCAACATACCCGGAACCATACCGCCGTTGTAATCCAACGATTCTTTTCCAGCGATAATTAAATCGTAATTGCCCGCTTTGGCAACCTCAGCCAATTGCTTCGCCACAAAAAAACCATCGGTTGGCTCTGCATTTACGCGAATGGCGTCGTTTGCACCAATCGCCAAAGCCTTACGCAAGGTTGGCTCACTGTCTGCTCCACCCACATTTACCACCGTTACACTTGCACCTTGTTGTTCCTGAAACCAAATCGCACGCGTCAATCCAAACTCATCATTCGGGTTAATCACAAACTGAACACCATTCGTGTCGAACTTCGTGTCGCCATCCGTGAAATTAATCTTCGACGTCGTATCCGGAACATGACTGATACAAACCAATATTTTCATTTCTGTATGATTAAGATTTATTGCGTGCGAAGTTAAGAAAAATTAGCTTAAAAAAACTATGCATGCATAATAAATTTCACATTTATATCGTTTTCGTAAGCAATTGTAAGGCAATTCTTGCTTGGAGAAAAATCGGCTTATCTTTGCTGAAATTTTTCACGCATGACACATAAAGCCGGATTTGTAAACATTATCGGAAATCCAAACGTTGGCAAATCCACGCTCATGAATGCGTTTGTTGGCGAACGCCTTTCCATCATCACATCGAAAGCGCAAACTACCAGACACCGCATTTTGGGTATTGTAAACGGCGACGATTTTCAGGTAGTTTTATCCGACACGCCTGGAATCATTAAACCGGCGTACGAAATGCAGGAATCGATGATGCAATTCGTAAAATCGGCTTTTGAAGACGCCGACGTGCTTATTTACATGGTCGAAATTGGTGAAAAAGAACTCAAAGACGAGGCGTTTTTCAATCGAATTATACATTCTAAGATTCCGGTTTTATTGCTTTTAAATAAAATCGATAAGTCATCGCAAGAAGAGCTTGAAGCCCAAGTACAATTGTGGAAAACGCAAGTTCCAAACGCCGAGATTTATCCCATTTCAGCACTCAACAACTTTCAAGTAACCGAAGTTTTTAATCGGATTTTAGAGTTGCTGCCCGAGTGTCCGCCTTATTATCCAAAAGATGCTTTAACCGACAAGCCCGAACGTTTTTTTGTAAACGAGATTATCCGCGAGAAAATTCTCTTGAATTACGACAAAGAAATTCCGTACGCCGTAGAGGTTGAAACAGAAGAATTTCTGGAAGACGACAACATTATCCGAATTCGAGCGGTAATTATGGTGGAGCGCGATACACAAAAAGGAATTATCATTGGCCATAAAGGAGCTGCGTTAAAAAAAGTGGGCATGGAAGCGCGTGCTACGATGGAGCAATTCTTCGGCAAGCAAATTCATATTGAACTATTTGTGAAAGTCAATAAAGACTGGCGCCGAAACATCCGACAGCTGAAGCGTTTTGGCTATCAGTAAATCAAAATAACGACACAATTTACGCTCATTTTCCATTCGTTTTTGATTGCTTACCTTTGCGCCAAATTTTAGGCCATGAACCAGATTGTTGCAATAGTAGGAAGACCAAACGTTGGCAAATCAACCTTATTTAACCGACTGATACAGCGCAGAGAAGCGATTGTAGATTCGGTTGCCGGCGTAACGCGCGACCGCAATTACGGCAAAAGTGAATGGAACGGCCGAACTTTTTCGGTTATCGATACCGGCGGTTACATTAAAGGTTCCGACGATATTTTTGAAGGCGAAATTCGCAAGCAAGTAGAACTAGCCATCGACGAAGCCGACGCAATCATATTTGTTACCGATGTCGAAGAAGGCATAACTCCTATGGATGAAACGGTAGCGAGTTTACTTCGAAAAGTTCAAAAGCCGGTTTTATTGGCTGTGAATAAAGTAGACAATTCGATGCGCGAAAAAGACGCGATAGAATTTTACAATCTCGGCTTAGGCGAATATTACACCTTATCGAGTACGTCGGGTAGCGGAACGGGCGATTTACTCGATGCGCTCATGCAAGCACTTCCCGAACCCGAAGTAGTAGCCGCTACCGAAGACGAATTACCGCGCTTTGCCGTAGTGGGCCGACCAAACGCTGGAAAATCGAGCTTTATCAATGCGCTTATTGGCGAAGATCGCTACATTGTAACCGACATTGCTGGAACCACGCGCGATTCGATTGATACGCGTTTTGAAAAATTTGGTTTTAAGTTTAATTTGGTCGATACGGCTGGAATTCGCCGTAAAGCAAAAGTCAAGGAAGATCTCGAATTTTACTCGGTCATGCGTTCGGTACGTGCCATTGAACATTCGGATATCTGCATATTAGTTATCGATGCAACGCGCGGATTCGAAGGCCAAGATCAAAGTATCTTTTGGTTAGCAGAGAAAAACCGAAAAGGCGTTGTGATTTTGGTAAATAAATGGGATTTGGTGGAAAAAGACACCATGTCGTCTAAACAATACGCCGATCGAATTCGCGAAGAAATCAGTCCGTTTACCGATGTACCTATTTTGTTTGTTTCGGCTTTAAACAAACAACGCTTACTCAAGGCGCTTGAAACAGCTGTAAAAGTGTACGAAAACAAAACACAGCGCATACCTACTTCGAAATTCAACGACCATATGTTGAAGTTGATCGAAGCGTTTCCACCACCGGCTTTAAAAGGCAAGTACGTAAAGATTAAATATTGCATGCAATTGCCAACGCCAACGCCGCAGTTTGTGTTTTTTGCGAATTTGCCGCAGTATGTAAAAGATCCGTACAAACGTTTTCTGGAAAATAAAATCCGCGAACACTGGGATTTTGAAGGCGTACCGATTGATATTTACATTCGCGAGAAATAAGTTTTAGAACGAACCGTTTCAGCCCCGATTGCAGCAAAATAGCTGCATCAGAAAAGGAAAAACTGCAAGGAAAATAAACCGAATTCTCTATTTTTTTTTAAATCATTACCCAAATTACTATCGCTTTTTGGGCGTTCCCTGCACTTTTTTCCGGCAGGCCTCGAGGCACAGCCGCAAAAAACCGCCGGTCAGGCCATTCGCTATATCCCAAAAACCCAAGCCCGCTCCCAGCCCGTTTTTGGGGATGCCGCTGCTGTCCTTAACGCGAAAGAAGTGCTGGAAAAAGCTAAAACTACTATTTTCCCCCGTGCACTTACCCGCGTAAGCGATTGCAGTGAAAATACCGCGCCGGCGGTGCGTAGTTTTTGGCGCTTCGGGGTGGCGACCACCGGAAGCCGAACCGCAGCCATCCAAAAACACGTACCGGCAAGCGGTATTGCAACGAAAAGCGCGACGGCGGCCTGCACGTATTTTCTTTGAAGAACAATCGAGCCGCCGGTACGCCCAAAAACTACTATCGCAAGACAATCAAAAACCGTCGAAACAATTGTTTTCAATACGGGCTTTAGTACCTTTGCATTATGGAAGTAACGAAGAAAGATATTCGCGCGTTAAGCAAA
Organism: Flavobacterium sp.; assembly: GCF_049240005.1. GTDB lineage: Bacteria > Bacteroidota > Bacteroidia > Flavobacteriales > Flavobacteriaceae > Flavobacterium. The sequence continues at coordinate 53,587 of NZ_JBMLTK010000029.1, forward strand.
GAACAATTGCGCGATTTCTTTATCCAATCCGGCGATCAAGGGTTCCGCGGCAATCAAGTGTACGAATGGCTGTGGAAGAAAGGTGCACACGATTTCGACGACATGACCAACCTTTCCAAACAAACCCGCGCGCTACTCCAACAACATTTCGAAATTCGCCACATTAACGTCGACCAAATGCAACGCAGCGAAGACGGCACCGTGAAAAACGCCGTTCGCCTGCACGACGGTTTGGTTGTAGAATCGGTACTCATACCCACCGATACCCGAACTACCGCCTGCGTTTCGAGCCAAGTAGGTTGTAGCCTCGACTGCAACTTTTGCGCCACCGCCCGACTAAAACGCATGCGTAACCTGAACGCCGACGAGATTTTCGATCAAGTAAAGGCCATCGATACCGAGAGCCGAGCGTACTACAACCGTCCGCTTTCCAACATCGTTTTTATGGGCATGGGCGAACCGCTGATGAATTACAACAACGTTTTGGCCGCTATCGACCGTATTACGTCCGACGAGGGTCTGGGAATGTCGCCCAAACGCATTACCGTTTCCACATCCGGAATTTCAAAAATGATTCGGAAAATGGCCGACGACGGCGTAAAGTTTAAGCTCGCCGTCTCGTTACATGCCGCCGTTGAAGACATTCGGAACGAAATTATGCCGTTTACCAAGAACTTTCCGTTAACCGAACTCAAACAAGCTTTGGCGTATTGGTATCAGAAAACCAAAAGTCGAGTTACGTACGAATACGTAGTTTGGAAGGGAATTAACGATCACAAACAAGCCATCGACGCCTTGGTGCAATTTTGCAAACACGTGCCTTGCAAGGTAAACTTGATTGAATACAACGCTATAGACGACGACCGCTTTCAACAAGCCGACGAAAAAGCCATAAACGCCTACATCGCGGCTCTTGAAGCCAACAATATTGTAGTGAAAGTGCGCAGAAGTCGCGGTAAAGATATCGACGCCGCCTGCGGACAATTAGCAAATAAAGAACAAAGCATTAACACCTGATTAGCGGTCGACTACCTACCTTTGTAACTATGAAAATTACTGAGCAGATCAAGCAGCCAATACAGGCAGAAATGGAGCGCTTTGAGTCGAAGTTCCATGAATCGATGACTTCAAAAGTTGCCCTGCTCAACCGCATTACCTACTACATTGTAAATCGGAAAGGCAAGCAAATGCGTCCGATGTTTGTATTTCTCTGCGCCAAACTGCTCAACAACGGCTCAGTAAACGAACGCACCTACCGCGGAGCTGCCGTTATCGAACTCATTCACACCGCCACACTCGTACACGACGACGTGGTTGACGATTCGAACAAACGCCGTGGCTTTTTCTCGATAAACGCACTTTGGAAAAACAAAATTGCCGTTTTGGTGGGCGATTATCTGCTCTCAAAAGGTTTGCTGCTGTCTATTGATAACGGCGATTTCGATTTGCTTAAAATTATCTCGGTTGCTGTGCGCGAAATGAGCGAAGGCGAACTGCTTCAAATTGAAAAAGCGCGTCGACTCGACATTACCGAAGACGTGTATTACGAAATCATCCGACAAAAAACGGCAACCTTAGTAGCATCCTGCTGTGCTTTGGGCGCACAATCGGTGAGTCAAGACGAAGCTGTCGTGGCAAAAATGCGTCTGTTTGGCGAATACATTGGCATGGCTTTTCAAATCAAAGACGATTTGTTTGATTACAGCGATGAAGCCATTGGTAAACCCACAGGAATCGATATTAAGGAACAGAAAATGACGTTGCCGCTGATTCACGTGCTGAATACTGTCGATAAAAAATCGAAAGATTGGGTGATTAATTCCATCAAAAATCACAACAAAAATAAGCAACGCGTTAAGGAAGTTATCGCCTTTGTGAAAGCGAACAACGGTTTGACATATGCTGAAAACAAAATGCTGGAATATCAACAAAAAGCGCTCGACATTTTGTTCAGCTTTCCACAAAACGAATACCGCGACGCCTTACAATTAATGGTAAACTACGTTATAGATCGAAAAATATGAAGTTTTTTAGCACGCCAGCTTCTTTGGTTCAAGACGCCTTATCCAAATCGTATTCCTACGCCGAATACCGTAAACTAGTAACCGATTTAATTGCCGAAGGTAAAAGTACTGGACCGAAACAATCGGCCGATTTGCTGCAATACAGCGAACTCAACGAAGCACGGATGTCGCGACTCGACAAAACTTCTGAAGTCTATCCGGAAATTGCCGCACAACTCGAAAAACTTCCGCACAGACAAACCTGGATTGCCATTACCGAAGGCTGGTGTGGCGATGCTGCCCAAATCTTGCCGTACATCAACAAAATGGCCGAGGTTGCACCAAACGTAAGCTTTAAGTGTGTTCTTCGCGATGAAAACCCAGCATTTATGGATTATTTCCTTACGGGAGAAGCGCGTTCGATTCCGCGAATTGTAGTTACCGACACCGATACATTTGAAGTGTATGCGGCCTACGGACCACGCCCGTTCGAAGCTGCAGAAATTGTGCGTCAGTACCGCGACAAATACGGCGTGATCGATGAAAAGTTAAAAATTCACCTACAAAAATGGTACAACAAAGACGCCGGAATGCTGATTCAAAGAGAATTTTTGAGTTTGGTGAAGTTGTAAGTTTCCTTCTCGTCTAAAAAAAATTCCTGAAGTCGAATTTAGGTTGTCAAAGCTGCCTCAAAGCTCTCAACCGTGTAAGCTTCTTTAACCAGAAACGCACCGCTGCCTTCCCGACGCAGTGCCGTTAAGTGCGCGCCCGACTGCAATGCCATTCCCAAATCGTGCGCAAGCGAACGTACATAAGTTCCTTTACTGCATGTCAGCCAAAAATCGAGTTCGGTCTCGGAACGGCGATTTACCTTAAATTCGAAAATCTGCACCGGACGTGCCGCAATTTCCACAGTTTCGCCCGCTCGTGCATGTTCGTACAACCGTTTCCCGTCTTTTTTAATCGCCGAATAAATGGGCGGCTTTTGGAGTATCGTTCCTTCGAACGATTTCGCTGCCGCAGAAAGAAATTCGTCGGTAATGTGTGCGGTTGGAAAAACAGCGTCAACTTCAGTTTCCAAATCGTACGAAGGCGTTGTGGCTCCCAGTTTTATTGTACCAGAATAAATCTTAGTCTCCGCTTGAAACGTATCGATAGATTTGGTCATTTTTCCGGTGCAAACAATCAAAAGTCCGGTTGCCAGCGGATCGAGCGTTCCGGCATGACCCACTTTTATTTTCTTCAAACCCAACTGCGATTTCAACAACCATTTCACTTTATTAACCAATTGAAAACTCGACCAATGCAAGGGTTTGTCGAAAAGCAAAACTTCGCCTTCGAGAAAACCCGCTGCGGTAAATGCGCGATTTTCCATTTTAACGGGTAAAGTAAATCAGTAGTAAAATGCCTGCAATAATGCGGTACCAACCCCAAAGTTTGAAGCCGTATTTCAACAAGAGTGCGATAAACGATTTGATGGCGATAATTGCAACGATAAACGCCACAACGTTTCCACCTAAAAACAATTGCCAGCCGTTTTCGGTTGCCGAAATAAGTTCGTAACCTTTGCATCCGCTGGCTTCGTAAGTTTTCACAAAAATGCTGTACACGCTAACGGCAAGCATCGTTGGTACGGCTAGAAAAAACGAAAATTCGGCTGCTGCTTGTCGCGATAGTCCTTGTTGCATCCCACCAATGATGGAAGCTGCCGACCGACTTGTACCCGGCATCATCGCCAAACATTGCCAAAAACCAATGATTACCGCTTTTTTAACCGGAAGTTCTTGTTCGTTGTGAATGACGGGATTTTTGAAAAACCTATCGATAAACAAAAGAACAATACCGCCAACAATCAAAACAATTGCAATAGGCACCGGATCGCCAAGAACGGCATCGATGTAATCGTCGAAGAGTTTCCCCAAAACCAAAGCAGGAACTACCGCGAGAGCGAGTTTGGTATAAAATTGCAAACGTGTAAAATCGAAGAATTTTTTGGCATACAGAAAAACTACGGCCAAGATGGCGCCAAACTGGATCGATACTTGAAAAAGTTTGGTAAAATCGTCGTTTTGAATTTGAAAATACGAACTCGCAAAAATCATGTGAGCGGTCGAAGATACGGGCAAATATTCCGTTAAACCTTCAATGACCGCTAAAACAAACGCTTCGAAATAATTCATTTCGCCGTTTTAGGATTTTTTAAAATCGACCAAATAACCACACCAAAACCAATTAAAACAACGGTGGGTGCCAATCGAATGCGTCGGAAGTTAAAAATCTCTGGATTAAAAACATTTGGATCATCCGATCCGCCTCCCGACATCAGGATAAAACCTAAGGCGATAACGGCACAGCCAATTAACAACAATCTGTAATTCTGTTTTCCGAATACGAATTGCGTTTCTTTAGATTCTTTCATAATGATTTAGTATAAATCGTCTGTTCGTAAGTTCAAAAAGCGCTGTGTGGCAAAAAAGGTACTCACAAACGTGATTAAAACACCTAATCCAAACACGGCCAATAAGATAATTCCGGTAGCAATAGGTTCGTCTAAAACGCCTAATCCCGGGTTGGCATTATCAATCCACAACAACAGGGCAATTAGAGCAATTACTGCTAAAACGCCGCCAATCATGCCCAACTTCACGCTGGTCCAAATGAACGGCTTGCGAATAAACGCTTTTGTTGCGCCTACCATTTGCATGGTTTTTATGATGAAACGCTTGCTGTAAATCGACAAACGCATAGAACTGTTGATAATCAAAACAGAAATCAGTGCAAAAACGCCCGAAATAATCAACATCCACAAACTAATTTTCTGGATGTTTTCGTTCACCAATTTCACAATTTGCTTGTCGTAAACCACATCGCCAATCATTTCATTCTTGCGCAAACGATCTTCAATACGGTCAATACTGTCGCGAACTACATAATCGGCTTTCAAAAACACATCAAATGAGTTTTGCAACGGATTAACGCCCAAAAACGAAATAAAGTCTTCACCAACCACTTCCGAGTGATTTTTTGCCGCTTGTTCTTTAGAAACATACACGGCTTTCTTAACAAATTTTGCCGTTTTTAACTCGTTGCTAAAAGCAGTAAGTGTCGAATCTGTGGCTTCGTTCTTGAAAAAAACCGTCACCGCGATTTCTTCTTTAAAGTTATCGGCTAATTTTTTGGAATTAATCACAAACAAGCCGAGCGCACCCAATAAAAACAGCACCAAAAATACGCTGAGTACTGCTGAAAAGTAAGACGTTATGAGTCGGCGTTTTTGAAATTTATCGTACGAAGATGCCATTGTTAACCGCAATTTGGTGGTAAAAATAGTAAACTAATCTGGTTACTGTTTATTATGTTCTTCAAACTTTCCACATTCAGGCATTAAGTTTAAATTTGCGCGCACTTGTCGCAATCCTACCACCTGTTAAAAGTTGCGACAACGATCCATAATTATGAAGTACTTACCAAACGAAATTGAAGCCAAGTGGCAAAAATATTGGGCCGACGAAGAAACTTTTAAAGCGTCGCACGATTCTGAAAAGCCAAAATACTACGTTCTCGATATGTTTCCGTATCCTTCCGGAGCCGGACTACACGTAGGACATCCGCTGGGCTACATCGCATCCGATATCTACGCACGCTACAAACGTCATCAAGGATTTAACGTGTTGCACCCGCAAGGCTACGACAGTTTTGGCCTTCCGGCAGAACAATACGCCATACAAACCGGGCAACATCCGGAAAAAACGACCGCTGAAAACATTGCACGTTACCGACAACAGCTCGATCGCATCGGTTTTTCATTCGATTGGAGTAAAGAAGTACGTACTTCCGATCCGAATTATTACAAATGGACCCAGTTCATTTTCTTACAAATATTCGATTCGTGGTATGATAAATCGGCCGACAAAGCGCGACCCATTTCCGAACTCGTTTCTTTATTCGAAACTTCGGGAACTACCAACGTTAATGCCGCTTGCGACGATAACGTTACCGCTTTCACTGCCGATGAATGGATTCACTTTTCACCCGAAACCAAAGAGCAAATTTTATTGCAATACCGCCTTACTTACTTAGCCGAAACCGAAGTTAACTGGTGTCCGGGACTTGGAACCGTGCTTGCCAACGACGAAATTGTTAACGGCGTTTCCGAACGAGGTGGCTTTCCCGTCATTCGCAAGAAAATGACACAGTGGAGCATGCGCATTTCCGCTTACGCAGAACGCTTACTCTCCGGCTTGCAAACCATCGACTGGACGCAATCACTTAAAGACGCACAAGAAAACTGGATCGGAAAATCGACCGGTGCCTTGGTGCAATTTGCCGTGCGCGATCAAGACGGTTTGGATTTAGATTTTGCATTAAATGCCGACAATACCACCGGGCAGTATATTGAAGTGTTCACCACACGTCCGGATACTATATACGGCGTGAGCTTTTTAACGCTTGCTCCCGAACATCCGTTGGTGGCATATATTACAACTGCCGACCAAAAAGCAGCCGTGGAAGCCTACGTAGAAGCCGCTGCTAAAAAATCGGAACGCGATCGGATGAGCGATGTTAAGACCATTTCAGGAGTTTTCACGGGCGCTTACGCCATACATCCGTTTACCGGAGCAGAAATTCCGATTTGGATTGGCGACTACGTTTTAGCAGGTTACGGAACTGGTGCCGTAATGGCAGTTCCGGCGGGCGACGAACGCGATCATGCTTTCGCAAAGTTCTTCAACCTGCCTATTCCACAAATTTTTGAAGACCAAGATACCGACACCGCTGCCTTTACCAATAAAGGCGGATTTTCGTTAATGAATTCGGGCTTCCTCGACGGACTCGATTACAAAGACGCGATGAAAAAAGTGATTCAAGCTTTGGAAGAATCGGGCGCTGGACGAGCAAAAGTAAACTACCGTCTTCGCGATGCAGTGTTTTCCAGACAACGCTACTGGGGCGAACCGTTCCCGATTTATTATGTCGACGGATTACCCAAAGCCATCGCTGTCGAACATTTGCCCATCACTTTGCCTGAAGTAGAGAAATATTTGCCAACGCAAGATGGTGCGCCACCACTCGGAAACGCCACACACTGGGCTTGGGATACAGTTACGAACACGGTGGTAAGCAACGAACTCATCGACAACCAAACGATTTTTCCGCTTGAGTTAAATACCATGCCGGGTTGGGCCGGAAGTTCGTGGTACTGGTTGCGTTACATGGACGCACAAAACGAAAACGAACTCTTTTCCGCGAAAGCGCAACAATATTGGCAAAATGTAGATTTGTACATCGGTGGTAGCGAACACGCCACCGGACATTTATTGTACGCACGTTTCTGGAACAAATTCTTGAAAGACCGCGGCTTTATTCAAGAAGAAGAACCGTTTAAAAAACTCATCAACCAAGGGATGATATTGGGAATGAGTGCGAAAGTTCTTCTTGGCAATCAATTTGAATTATCGATTTCATCCGAAAAGGAAACTTCGGTTATAGTTGAACTGAAAAAAGATATTATTCATTCATACGAATGCTATAATCAATTACTTTATGCGGGGAATGAAGATAAGTTCGACAATTTCATTCAACAATTAATTTCTTTAGCAAAAGATCCTGTTCAAATAGATATTAACTCAAAAGATTTAGCTTTTTCCTTTTCGCGTTCCCGAGCGATTAGCATCCCAATTAATTCGGTGGACAACAATTCTCAAATAATTAAAGAAAAATTGAAATTATGGGAAATGTATGAGTCCATGTTTGGGGATGCTGATTTCATAGATGGAATTTTACTATTTGCAGATCGCGAAGTCGAAAAAATGTCGAAATCCAAATACAACGTTGTTACTCCCGACGATATTTGCGAGCAATACGGTGCCGACACGCTGCGTTTGTATGAAATGTTCTTGGGTCCGCTTGAGCAAGCAAAACCTTGGAACACCGCCGGAATTAGTGGCGTTTTCAGTTTCTTGAAGAAATTGTGGCGTTTGTATTTCGACGATAACGGTTTTGCAGTAACGTCGCAACCAGCCTCGCCCGAAGCCTTGAAAATACTGCATAAAACAATCAAAAAAGTACAAGACGATATCGAAGGTTTTTCGTTTAATACCTCGGTGAGTCAGTTTATGATTGCCGTAAACGAACTTACAACCTTGAAATGTCGCGAGCGCAGTGTTTTAGAACCTTTAGCTGTACTAGTTTCGCCTTATGCACCGCACATTGCCGAAGAATTATGGGAACAATTAGGCCATCAATCGAGTATTGCTTTCGCGCCGTTTCCGAAATTTAATCCGGAGTTTTTAGTGGAATCTACCAAGAATTATCCGGTTTCGTTTAACGGAAAACACCGCTTTAATGTTGAGCTTCCGATGGATTTAACCACCGAAGAAATCGAATCGCGCATCATGCAAGACGAACGCACCGAAAAGCAACTCGAAGGTCGTACGCCTAAGAAGGTAATTATCGTTCCGGGGAAAATTGTGAATATCGTTTCTTAAATTGGATACTTTTTTAGTCCTGAAAATCCAAAAGATTAAGAAATAATTATCGATTGGAAATAATGATTATTTTATAAATTTGGGTTTATGGAAACTACGAAAGATTTAGTACGGTATTCATTTTCCGACATTTTCGAGAAACAACCCGATGGTTCGTTAATGCCGCGGCACGTTATAAAAATAAATAGTGTAGTTATTAGTCCGGGTATTTCGTTCTCAAAAGGGATAAAAATTGGCGGTATCGATATTTTCGATTACATGAATTTTGATTTAGGTGTTGATGTTGTGAATGACATTTTTGTAATTAAGGGATTTTACAAAAAGTAACATGAGTCAGCAAAGCAATCAAAATTCGAACCAAGCCGAATTTGTTGAGTTTGTAACGAATTCTACAAGTGAAGAAAATATCTTGGTATCCAAAGAAGAGTTTGAGAAACTAAGAAAAGAATTTGGTGGGCAAAAAAAATCTCGAATCTAACTCTAGGATTTATCGCGGCTACACTCTTGGTTTGCTTTTTCTCGTTTGTGACCTTTATTATCGATGCTTACAAAATGCATAATGAAAGTTACATCGAGTATTCTAAAAACATTGAAGCACTAAAAGCAAAAAATTTTGAGCTACAAATTCAAATGTTGGAACTAAAAATTGAAAAGTTAGAAAAGCAGAATCAATCGAAAACAGAGACCAAGCAATAAGTCGACAGAAATTAACAATCCTAAATTTTCGCTAAAATCCACCAAATTGGAACTGTCAGCTTGACAGGACTCAAAAATTGGTGCTAAATTTGATTCATCTTTAGAAAAACAATTAAAAATGGGAATAGGAATTTATTTAATAATGGGAATTTTGTTCTTGGTGTCGTGGTTGGTAAGCAACCGACTCCAGAGCAAATTCGATAAGTACAGCAAATTACATTTGGCAAACGGCATGTCGGGCGCCGAAATTGCCGAGAAAATGTTGGCCGATCACGGCATACGCGACGTTCGGGTTATTTCAACTCCAGGGCGTTTAACCGATCATTACAATCCGGCCGATAAAACCGTAAACCTCAGCGAAGCCGTTTACAATCAGCGCAATGCGGCAGCAGCAGCGGTAGCAGCGCACGAAGTAGGACACGCCGTACAACACGCAACGGCTTACAGTTGGTTGCAAATGCGTTCAACATTGGTACCCATCGTAAATATTGCCTCGTCTATGGTGCAATGGATTTTACTAGCTGGAGTGCTCATGATCAAAACCTTTCCAGAGCTTTTGCTTATCGGAATCATCGTTTTTGCTGCAACAACGCTCTTCACAGTAATTACTTTGCCTGTCGAGTACGACGCCAGTAACCGTGCGTTAGCGTGGCTCGAAAACAAGCGTATGCTCACCCGCGAAGAACAGGCAGGCGCACAAGACGCTTTGAAATGGGCGGCACGCACGTATGTGGTAGCAGCCATAGGTTCTATCGCAACTTTGCTGTATTACATCAGTATTTACGCCAACCGACGCTAATTCGGAAATTCAAAAAACAATACAGAAGCTGCTTTTTTAGGCAGCTTTTTTTATTTGGGCAAACCGGCAGTTCGCGCGCTAAGACCCAAGCACTGCCGTCGCGCTTTACGCTGCAACTCCTCGCCACCGGTGGAAACCACCCGGCGGCTGTGGGGTTTCCGCTGCACCCGAGGCTTTAGCCGAACTGACCGGAGGTAATCGCTTTTGCGGAAAATCGTTACCGAAAAAATTACTTTCATGAGCGTTCGTTGTCAAAATCGAACTCTGCTTAAATAAAAAAGCGGTCGCTTGCTGCAACCGCTTTTCGTGACTCAACATATCCCAAAACTACCTCAAGTCGAAACTTACAATTTCTTTCTTGTCTTTTTTAAAGTAAAGCACGCCAAATAATTCATCAACTTCATATTCAGGTTTTTTGTCTTTTAAAAGCAATTCTGCTAGTTTTTCTCCCGTGTCTTTGTTTAGTTTTACTAATCCTACGCCTTCCTCAAGCTTGGTTAAAACGTAGAGAAAATCTTTGGTTTCTTTCGTTGCACTAAATTTTTTGCTAAACTCCCCAGCCATACCCGATGCCGCTCCCGCACTTTGGTTGGCGTCTTTGTTATTCCCTGCCATATTCTGACCCACACTTTGCTGCGCCAAGTCCACGGTTAGTGCACCCAAAGCGATTTTCGCTGCCAGGCTCTGACCCGGCGCTTTGTAATACGATTCGTAAATCTGTTTGCCGTTGTAGTCAATCAAAATATTGGTTTGCTTTGCACCGATTAAAATTCCGGATGTTCTAAACTCAATTTTAGTTGGCGTTTCGTCTTCTTTAAAGTCAAGATCTAAGATTTTAGTTGCCGTTCCATCTTTCGAAACAAAGAACAATTCAGTACCAGAACTCACCACGAAACGATCATTCTTTGCATCAAAAGCAGTTATTAAATTAGTGGCTTTCTTAAACTTCACTGGCTCTTTTTCGTACTCACCTGTTTTTAAATTCGCTATTCCCATGTTGGTACTGGTAATGTAAAACAGCAAGTCGTTTTCCAACAAAATCACGTTTTTAAACCATGCACCGGTTTTGATTTCTTTTTTCAATTGCGTTTTACCCGTGGCTAAATCCAATGAGTTTATCAAACCATCGTTCGAAGCATACACATAAAAAGTGTCGGTTTTTATAGTTTGAAAAATACTTCCTTTGATATCCGTTGGTTTTTCCCAGATGCTTTCGGCTGTTTGCGTGTTATACATTTGGAAGTAACTGTTCTTCGTGTCCATCATTCTCAAGAGGAGTCCGTTGGAAGTGAACGTCATTTCATGCGTATTTGCTTCGAGCTTGACTGGCTTTTGGGTTGTCCGATTTCCAGCTGGATCAATTTTATGTAAGTACGATTTATTGATGTCGCTTTCAGTAACGAAATAAAGTCCGTTTGCCGCATCAGCAAGAACTTTAATGTATGGAAACGTTTTTTCCAAATCGCTGTACGTCCAATCAATTTTAAAGCTTTTCTTATCAATGCAAACAATTCCTTTTTCGGTACGCACAAAGAGTTTTCCGTCCGATTCGTAATACTTCGTAACGTCTATATAAGCTCCCATTGTTTTCTTGTCGGAGAAATTAATCATGCCTTCGTTTTGAAGTGTATTCATGTCGAAAACACCAAAACAATAGCCAAGTTTATTGCTTCCAAGCATATAAATTTTTTGATTAGAGAAGTCGGGATGTACACTAAAAACAGCAGCCATATCGTTTTTCGCCGGCGTAAAGACTTCTATTCCCGTGAAGTAGTTTAGAATTACTTTTGAATATCCGCGTGTGAGCACGGCGTAAGGCAGGTTATCCATAATGCTCATTTCCGTCGGATTTATTTTTCCGAGGGCATTGTAATCGTAAATGGATACGTTTTTATGGGCTTCAATAGCGGTCAATCCTTTTGAGGTTCCTACTAATAGAATACCGCCAGCAGCTACTTTAAGGGTTTCTATATTACCATCTAGGGCAAATGCAGCGCTTTCTGGAATGGTTTTTTGTGCAAATGTTGCCGTAGCAAAAGCCACTAACAACAAACTTATCTTGAATTTATTCATTTTTGAGATTTTAGTTGGTTTTGGAAACTAGATTTTGTTTTCGGAAAAGACAAAGAAGAGTCTTGCCCGGAGAATCCGAGTTTTTCAGAGTATTAAAAAATAGATAGACCATTCAGGCCAAAATCGGATTGTTGTCGTACAAATCCTGTGGCGGATTTTTTGTTTTGAAATCGATTTTAGAAGAGAATTTCAGCTAAAACCATTTCTTTTTCAGCGCAATTTTTATAGCCGCCGTTTTATTGGAAACGTGGAGTTTCTCGTAAATGTTGGCAATGTGTTTTCGTACGGTGTGTGGACTAATAAAAAGTTTGTCGGCTATTTCCTTGTAATTTAATCCGGAAACGATTTCCTGAAGTATATCCCGTTCACGAGACGTGAGATATTCAATCACATCCGACGACACTTCTGATTCATTTTCAGCCTTTTGAAACGATTTCTCGGAAACTTTCAACATTTCTAAAGTTCGTTTGGCTACGATGGGCGACATAGGAACGGAACCTTCGTACAACAATTCGGAAATAGATGAAATTATTTTCGCAATCGATTCATCTTTAAGCAGATATCCGCTCGCACCTGCTTTCACGGCATCGAAAATTTTCTCGTCTTCACTAAAAGCAGTGAGCATCAGAAATTGAATATCCGGATAGATTTCTTTGGCGATCAATACGGTTTCGATTCCATCCATTTCGGGCATTTCAATGTCCATTAAAACAACCAAAGGCTGATTGTTTTTTGGACGCTTCTCCATTTGTTGCAGAAAATCAATTCCATTTTCAGCGGTAAACAAAACCTCGATGGGCTGATTGTATTGAATTTGCTCTGTTAAAGTATTGCGCAACAATCGTTTATCGTCTACAATAGCAATGGAAATTTTTTTCATTTTGCATGTTTTAGCATTAGAGAAGCGCCCGTAAAAACCGTTTACTGTTCTATGATAGTTCCTGAAAAAGTTGTTGCAGTTCCAGAACCTAGCGGAATTGGCGTAACATTAATTTGAGGAATTACTATTTTAGCTTTTCCGCCTGTTATTGTTACCGTAGCATCTACGGTTTGGCCGCTTACCGGATAGTAACTTGTTCCGTACTGCCCTGTTGCTTCGTCGTAATTTGTACCTGCCGAAATCATTATTTCGTTCGCGTCGGGCAACATGCCGTCGGTTTCCGAAATAATACGATACGTTCCAGCAGCAATACCTGTTTCTTCGCTAAAGATAATAATTGCTGTGTTTAAATTTGCTTGACCGCCCGTTACGTCGATGGCCGTGATGGCGTTTTCAATGTCACCGGTTGAGAATCGTTGCGTTACCGAAGTGGTGTAGTTAGTGCTGCCTACGCTCCAGCCGTTTGCCGAACCTCCGCCCGAGTTATCATCGTCGGAACAATTAACCGTAAAAAGTGCTGCAATAGCAAGAACTGAAATTTTAAATACGTTTTTCATTTTGGGAATTTTTAGAAATTAATACACTTGATTTGTTTTTGTAACTATTTACAGGACAAAGCAAGGCATTAGCACTCCCTACAACAATAACTCATTTGTACTATTTTGATTTCAGTACTTTAAATCGGAATTTCAATGTGCACTATTGTTCCGCTTGGTTTATTAGCTTCAAAATGAACTTTCCCTTTCAAATAATCAACGCGCACCAGAATATTTTTCATGCCTAAACCTCCTTTTTCCAAAGCTTCTTCCAAGTTAAAGCCAATACCGTTATCTTCAATGTGAACGGATATTGTTGTATTTGTTTTGTTCAGTGCAATGTGCAATTCTGTTGCCTGCGCGTGTTTAATAACGTTGTTGATTAGCTCCTGAATAACGCGATACAAAATGGTTTCTTCGGTAAACTCCATTTGTTCTTTGAAACCCTGACTTTCAAAAGAAATTTTTAGTGTCTCTGCATCTACTTTTTCGATGAAGCTCCTAATATCGGATGCAATTCCCGATTTCAAAAGGAAGTTTGGCATCATTTTATGGCTGATCACGCGTACTTCTTTACAACTTTCATCAACTAAAGCCATGGTTTTTTCTGCCAGAAACCGATCTTCATCTCGAACTAGTTCTACACGAGTAAACAAACCGGACAGATTCATTTTCACGGCACTAAACAACTGACCCACGCCGTCGTGAAGATCCGATGCAATGCGCTTTCGTTCGGTTTCTTCGGCTTCAATAACTGCTTGGGTTAACAATTCGCGTTGTTTACTTTTTTCGGCTGCTAAAACTGCTTTTTGCTCTAATTGTTTCTTTCTATACAAAGCATATGCAATTAAGAGTACTAGAATAGCTGCAATCAGTATAAATCCAATCGTTGTGTTTTTGCGATTAAGAGCAATTTCTTTCTCTTTCAAAATCAACTTCTGCCGGAGGGCTTCCTTGCTCAAACTTTTAATTTTCTCTTGTCTCTTCGAAGCTTGCAACTGCGCTTGCAAAATAGTTTTTCCTTGTTTAGCGATGTGCAAACTGTCTTGTGCCAGCTGCAAACGCGCACCGGACAGCGCTAATTTTTGCCGCGTTAACTCTAATAAATTTCGACTCAAAACCAGTTGCTGATTCGCGATTTTTAGATTCTTTATCGAATCGGCTTTGGAAAGCAGTAAAATCTTGTTTTCTTTTTGCTGCGTTTCGAATTTAGTTTGGTAAAAAACAACCGATTTGCGTTGCAGTGAATCGCTAAGCTGGCTTTCTACTTTCCGAAGTTTGTCGAGATATTCGATTGTTTTTTTATCCTGATTACTGTTTCTAAAAAATGTAGAATAATGCAGGTAAACTTGCTGCAAATTACTATAGTCTTTTATTTTCTTGAAATAGTTTTCGCAGGCTTGTAAGGTGGTTAATGCTTCGGACTTGTTTTGCAAAACTTGAATTTCACCGATATTACTCAAAGCCGTATTTTCCGAATGTACATCGCCTGTTTGTTTAGACAGCTTTAGCGACAAGCGGTAGTATTCCACGGCTTTTTCAAAATCGGACTTGTAATAATAAATCACCCCGATGAGATTTGCATTTACGGCTTGTTCTTTAAATAACTTCAGTTTTTCACAAAGCGCATTTGCTTTTATGGCAGTTTCTAGAGCAGCATCTAGGTTATTTTCTGTAATGTGTAGGTTTGTTAGGTTTATGTAAATCAGCGCCTTCGGGTTATCTAATTTGTATTTTTCGGCAACTTTTAAACCTTTTTCAAAATACTGAAGTGCAAGTTTCTTGTTGTTCGTATTGTTGTACATCATCCCAACGTTGTTGTACATATTAGCCGTCGAATACGGAATATTCAGTTTTTCGAATAAATCTGCTGCTTCAAGAAAGAACTTAGTTGCGTTTGTGTAATCGTTTCGAAGTGCGTAAATACAGGCTTTTATATTCCGTGCCGACGCCATTAGTGCCGGTTTTTTTATCTCACGACTTCTGTTATACAGATAATCGCAAAGTGAAATTCCGTTTCCAATATCGACTCTGAAATTTTCAAAGATGTAATCGAGATGCCCTTTAATTTGGGTCGAATCGCGGTACACTTTCGGAGCGAGTTTTAGCGTATCTGTGTATATCGAAAAACGCTTCTCTTCCTTAACTTGAGAAAAAGTTACGCTTGAAACGGCGAAAAATAAGCAGTAAAGTACTATTCTGTGCATAACTCATTATCAAATTCGACGTCTTCTAGTTAAACTTCTTTACCGCACAATCGGGAAATTCTATCTCAAATTCGTGTAAAGTAAAAGACTGGTGTCAAATATATTAGTTTGCCAACCAAGCTGCTAGAATTGAACTCATTTTTTGGGCACCTGCCGCATTCAAATGATCGGCGTCGTAAAAATCGTGCGGAACAAACCGCGGATCGGCGGTAAAATCCAAAAATTGCAGCTCCGTATTTATTTTTTGCAACTGTTGTACCACTTGCAGCATTTCTTGTTTCTGCTCAAAGGGAATCAGTTCGCGATAGGTATCCATGGCGGGCAAAAGGACAAAAACTACTTTTATGTTGTGCTTTGCCGCGAGCGAAACTATATTTTGCAGGGCTTTTCTCTGTATTGTTCGCTGCAGCTGTACGTCGGCTGACTGCAAATCGAAGGTATGGCGCTTTGCCGCTATTACTGCCGATTCACGCAGACGTTTCGAATTGAAATCGCGGTACGTTACTCCAGCACCAAACGCATTGCAGGTAACTTCCGATTTATCGTGTGCGTAGTAGCTAAGAAGTCGGTCGATGTTTTGCAGCATCGAAAACGAAGCAATTTCCAAATGATTTTGGGGAAATTTTCCCACTTACATCGATCGGTAAATGTTGTAGTGTCGCAAACGCCATGTTTCGGAACCCCTGTTTAGGCTTTCGTACAAACTGAAATACGACAGGCCAACGACAAGTGTTTTGAGTTTGGGAAGTCGGTTAATTTCGTGTTTTAAAACTTCTGCGGTAAGGTCGGGTGTTTCGGAAACGGCCGCCAGATTGAAGGTTTGCTGGTTTATGTATTCCGGATTAATTCCGAAATACGGATGCGAATCGCCGAGAATTAGCGTGGTAATCGTTTGTTTGTGCTTTTGCAGCTGCGTTTCACGAAAGTGGGCATCGTTTGGAATGCATCGCAACGCCCATTCGCACGCTACGAGCAAAACTGCAACGGGAGCAAAGAAAAGAAAAACGTGTTTTAGAAATTTTTTCATGATGCAACTCGGCTGTTTCAAATGTAAAACTTTTGCCGTGCTGCTGCATTACGCGTGAATCGAAAAACGTCCTAAACGCCTTTTCTTAGCGGATTTTTCAAAATTCAGACGAATTGTTGTGCACGTTTCCGGGTTAGGGATTGGCAGCGATACCCCGCATCCGCTGCGGCGGGGCGGAGTAAAGCAGAAAGCCCGACGGCGCCACACCTACCGTTTTCACAATAAGGCGTGGCGCCGGAACCCCCAAAAATTACTTGAAACTTTTGTTTTTAAAACTCGAGATATCGATGACCTCTTCTTGTTCGCGATCGAAGGAAATTTCGATACTGTCGCCCACTATGGTAACGGGAAGCTGGTTAGACAATTGCGAAGATCCAACGAAAATGTCGTTCTGATTTTTAATGGTAAAGTAATAAAAACTGTTGCCGTTTTTCACATCGGTTTGAATGCGACTCACCACGCCTTTAAGCACTTCTTTTTGCGTAACGCTTTTCGCACCAATGCCATTATCGGCCATATTGTAAACGTTTTTATACGACATTAAGGTTTCGCGCATGGTATTTCCAACGCCCACAATCGTGTAATCGTTGATAGAAACCATGGCAAACATTTTGACCAATCCGCCTGAATCTTTTAACGTCATTACATAGGTTGGAATGTTGTTGATGATGTACGGAATTGGCGTTGAAGCTTGATAGCCTTTTTCCTGAACTTTACCTTCGGCCGAGCGTTGTGCTGCGTACTCGGTAGCACCGCTTTGTTTGTAGTAGGTTGTTTCTTTAGTTCGGGTATCGACGAGAACAAACCCAACTGTCGACTCGTCTTTGCCCACCGACGATAATCCGGTGTACCAATACGATTTCTGATTTTTGCCGTACACGAGCGTTAAGCCTTCGGTAGTTTCGAGTTTATCGGCATTCGACCAGTTGAAGTAGCCGTTAACGTATTCGCCCCAATCGTCGAGTTGCTCTTCGATAAAGGAGATGGGCTGAATACGATCGATCCAGGCAGGCGTTGAAGTAAGCGAATATTCTTTGATTTCGCCGGTTTGTGCATCGATGGAGAGCACGCCATTTGCATCGCTTCCGTTAAAACCGATTTTCTTATCGTAGGTGGTTACAATCCAGTACGGATTTCCGGCGTCGTCGATTTCGAATTTAAAGCCTGTGATTCCGGTAGCCATATAGCCGTTAAAATACACATGCCGATCGATGCGCGAACCAAAATACGCCGCCGGTTGGTACTTGATTTTTAGCGGTTTGTTGTTTACGTTCGTTACGAGTCGAACGTCGCGCTCGTTGGTTGCAGAAACCATCACGTAGCCCGGAGTACCTTCGGAATTGGCGTACCATTTAAAGAAACCGGTGTGCAATAGCGGTGCCACCCAGTAGAGTTCGTCTTTTACTTTTTGTATGGTAAAATCGCCGATTTCAACTTGCGAACCTAGAGCGGGTTGCGAGCCGATGATTTTTTCGCCGAGTAAATACGCTAAGTTTTCATCGACCACACGAATTTTATCGAGCGAAATGGGCGCAATATGTGTAGTGAGTTCGGTGCCGGTTTTTACAGTGCCAATTAATTTTTGGTAGGCATCGGCGTGAAACATGGGCAGCGAGGTAACCAAGGGAACCACAGTTAAATACAACAAAACGATTAACATTGGAATTCCCAGTACTTTGCCAATCTTTCCTGAGGCAACCACTTGCTTGGATTTTGGATTGACAGAAAAGCTGGTGAAAAAAACTACTGTTAGCAACAAGGTAAACAACAACAAAAGTCCAAGACCGTAAAAGCCGTAGTTTAATACTGGAAGGAAGAAATAGACTCCCAAATACAGGGTTAATAAAAGCAGCAAAACGCGTAGCACTATTTTCATTTTCTTGTGTTTTTGTAATTAGTAAGCTGTTTTGTAATTCTGTTACGTTTAAAACGATGCTTCGACAAAGTACTGCAAAAAGATTTTAGGAAGTGGCGTATTAATGGAATTCTGACTCGTAATTAAGTGATAAAATTTTTAGGTTGAACTGCTTCGAATTACTTTCTTTGCAATTACAAACATTCAAATTTACAGATGAAAGCATACGTATTTCCTGGACAAGGCGCGCAATTTAGCGGCATGGGAAAAGATTTGTACGAGAGTTCGGAGCAAGCCAAAGCATTGTTTGAAAAGGCAAATGAGGTTTTGGGATTTCGAATTACCGACATTATGTTTAACGGAACTGCCGACGAACTCAAGCAAACCAATGTAACCCAACCGGCAGTTTTTTTACATGCGGTTATTGGCGCCATTACCTTGGGCGCCGATTTTAAGCCGGCTATGGTTGCTGGGCATTCGTTAGGAGAGTTTTCGGCTTTGGTTGCTGCTGGAGCGATGAGTTTTGAAGACGGCTTGCGTTTGGTTGCCATTCGAGCTAATGCGATGCAGAAGGCTTGTGAAGCAGCACCGTCGACGATGGCGGCTGTTCTTGGTTTAGAAGACGAAGTTGTGGAACGCATTTGTGAAGAAACTCCGGGAGTGGTTGTTGCGGCGAATTACAATTGTCCGGGGCAACTTGTTATTTCTGGCGAAGTGGCTGCAGTTGAAAAAGCCTGCGAAAATCTGAAAGCGGCAGGAGCAAAACGCGCACTCATTTTACCGGTAGTTGGTGCATTTCATTCGCCGATGATGGAGCCTGCACGCGCCGAACTAGCCGAAGCGATCGAAAAAACGAACATTCAAAATCCGATTTGCCCAGTGTATCAAAATGTGGTTGCCAAAGGTGTTACTGAGGCCGAAGAAATCAAGCAAAATTTAATTTCGCAACTTACTGGTGCTGTGAAATGGACGCAATCGGTACGACAAATGATTGCCGATGGTGCAACGCATTTTACAGAAATAGGTCCGGGTGCCGTTTTAACAGGCTTGGTAAAGAAAATCGACAAAGAAGTTACAACAGAAAATTTGTAAACGCATCGTATCGAAGTTTTTGATTGCGAACGAATTTTTGAATCAATATCTCATAAAATAAAATCCGCGGTTAAATGCCGCGGATTTTTTGTTCCCATTTCCATGCTGTTGCGATGGCATGCGTAAGATCGTTTTTGGCTTTCCAACCTAAAACTTCGTTGGCGTGCTGCGTGTCGGCATAGGCTGCGGTGACATCGCCTTCGCGTCGCGCTACGATTTGATATGGTAATTTCTTTCCAGAAACAGCTTCAAAAGCGTTAATTACTTCAAGAACTGAAGAACCTTTTCCTGTTCCGAGGTTGAATATTTCTAAATTCGATTGATTCTTACCTGAAAGCAAACGCTGCAACGCAACTACATGGGCTTCGGCTAAATCGACTACGTAGATGTAATCGCGAATGCAGGTGCCGTCTGGAGTTGGATAATCGGCTCCAAAAACCGACAATTGATTCCTCAATCCGGCGGCAGTTTGCGTAATAAAAGGCACTAAAT
The DNA here is from genome assembly GCF_049240005.1 of Flavobacterium sp. GTDB lineage: Bacteria > Bacteroidota > Bacteroidia > Flavobacteriales > Flavobacteriaceae > Flavobacterium. The sequence continues at coordinate 73,735 of NZ_JBMLTK010000029.1, forward strand.
TTTGTGGAACACCGAGCGGCAGTTCGCCAATTTCGACACTTTCGTGTGCACCAATAGGGTTGAAATATCGTAAGGCAATTGCTTGAATTTGATCGGCTTTTGCCATATCCGATAAAATCTCTTCCCCTATTTGTTTGGTATTTCCGTAGGGCGACATGGCGGGTTTAATTGGTGCCGATTCGGTGATCGGTAATTCGTCGGCTTGACCGTAAACAGTACAAGACGAACTAAAAATAAACTTCGAATTTGGGAATTTTTGTAAACCAGAAAGTAGGTTAAGAATGCCTCCAATATTGTTGTGGTAATACAAAAACGGGTTGGTAACGCTCTCACCCACTGCTTTTGAAGCGGCAAAGTGAATGACGCCATCGATTTGTGCTTGCGATTCAAAAAAGCTAGTTACGTCGCTTTGGTTTCGTAAATCAACTTCGTAAAAATCGGGTTTTACGCCGGTAATTTTCTCAATGCCATTGAGAGCAGATAGCGAGGTGTTGGATAAATCATCGACAACAACTACGTCGAAGTTCTGTTCAATAAGTGCCACTACGGTGTGTGCACCAATGTAGCCTAAGCCTCCGGTTACTAATATTCGCACAATTATGGTTTTAAAAATTCGATAACTTTTGAGGTGATGAATGCTATTTGCTCATCGTCTAATTCCGAATGCATCGGAAGTGAAATAACTTCTTTAACCAAACGATTGGTATTTGGGAAGTCTGCTTCCTGATAACGTTCGTCTGCGTAAGCTTTCTGCGCATGTAACGGAATTGGATAATAAATGGCGCAAGGAATTCCGTTGTCTAAAAGATGCTGCATGAGTCCGTCGCGGTCGCCATCAATAATTCGCAACGTATATTGGTGAAACACGTGGCAGTCGCAGATATCGCAAATAGAAGGTGCTATTATTTTCGGATGGTTTTCAAAAGCAGCTGAATATTTTCGAGCAGCGTTCTGACGAGCGGCGTTGTAAGTATCCAAATGTGGCAACTTGGCGTTGAGCACGGCTGCCTGAATACTGTCTAATCGCGAGTTTACACCTACAACATCGTGGTGGTATCTCACGTACATTCCGTGGTTTACGATACCGCGTAAGGTGTGCGCAAGTTCGTCGTCGTTGGTAAAAATTGCACCTCCATCGCCGTAACAGCCTAAGTTTTTTGAAGGAAAGAACGAGGTTGCTCCTACATGTCCGATCACTCCCGCTTTTCGCTTGCTGCCGTCCGAAAACTTGCAATTGGCGCCGATAGCTTGTGCGTTATCTTCAATTACATACAAATTATGTTCTTCTGCCACACGCATAATTGCTTCCATGTTTGCTGCTCTTCCGAAGAGGTGCACCGGAACAATTGCTTTGGTTTTTGGTGTGATGGCTTTTTTAATGGCTTCGATGGAAATGTTCATGTTTCCTAATTCTACGTCAACCAAAACAGGAGTAAGTTGCAATAACGCAATTACTTCGACGGTTGCTGCAAAGGTAAAATCGGCTGTAATCACCTCATCGCCTGGCTGTAAACCCAAGCCCATCATTGCAATTTGCAAGGCATCGGTACCGTTTGCACACGGAATAACGTGCTTTGCACCTAAATACGCTTCTAAATTTTTTTGAAACGAAGCAACTTCAGGTCCGTTGATATAGGTATTGGTATCTAAAACTTCTTGGATTTTGGCGTCGACCACCGGTTTTATCTTTTCGTATTGACTTTTTAAGTCAACCATTTGAATTTTTCGCATGTGTATGGAATTTACCGCGCAAAAGTAAGAAATAAAGCAGTTGCTAGCTGTCAAGAAAAAGAAACGTATTTTCGCAATCGAAAGCTTTTTTACATGTACACGCTTTATTCTTTACTCGTTCGTTTGGTTGAACTCTTGCTGCCACTTGTTGCACGGAACTCCGTTAAACTCCAGCAATTTGTATCGGGCAGAGCCAATGTTTTCGCACAGTTGTCGGATTTTATGCGTTCGAAGCCCCAGACCATCTGGTTTCACACCGCATCTCTTGGCGAATACGAACAAGGTTTACCGATTATAGAAGAAGTAAAAAAGCAGTATCCGAACCACAAAATTGTGCTGACGTTCTTCTCACCTTCCGGTTATGAAATTCGCAAAAACAATAAAATTGCCGACCTAACGCTGTACCTTCCTCTCGATACAGCTGCTAACGCGAGAAAGTTTTTGAATCTGCTCAATCCCGAGCTCGTATTCTTTGTCAAATACGAATATTGGCCCAATTATTTGAAAGAAATGAAACGCAAAAACACCAAACTTTTCTTGGTTTCTGGCGTTTTCCGGTCTAATCAAATTTTTTTTAAATGGTATGGCGGTTTCTACCGAAAGGCACTAAATGCTTTTACCCATTTCTTTGTACAAAATGCTTCTGGTGCCGAACTATTACGAGGAATCGGATTTCAAAATGTTACCATAAGTGGTGATACACGTTTCGACCGTGTGGCAGCAATTGCCGCAAACGTAAAAACACCAGACTGGCTCGCAGAATTTAAAGGAGCCAATACTTTAATTGTCATTGGCAGTAGTTGGCCAAAAGACGAGCAATTGTGGGCAAACTATATTAATAGCAGCGAAGCCGACACTAAATTTTTGTTCGCACCGCACAACATAAAAGCAACACAAATTAGCGAACTTCAACAACAGCTGCACGTACCTTATAGCACGTACTCGAATATGAAGGTTGAGGAACTTGCTGCTTCACGAGTACTCATTGTTGACGCTATCGGATTCCTGACCAGCCTTTATGCTGCCGCAGATATTGCTTATGTAGGTGGTGGCTTCGGAAACCCAGGCGTACACAATGTTTTAGAGCCCGCAGTTTTTGGAACTCCAGTAGTGATTGGTCCTAATTACAGTCATTTTGCAGAAGCTACAGCTTTGGTACAAAACGGCGGTGTATTATCAGTTGACTCGGAAATGGCTTTGCGTGATAAAATTGATTTACTGCTGAATGAACCCGATGTGGCAGCTGAAGTAGGACATATTGCGCAAACATTTGTTCAAATGAACACGGGAGCGACAGCAAGTGTGATGAAGTATTTAGGTAATCTGTAGGTTTCTCTTCAAATAGCCGATTTGGAAAAGTCTATTGCTCAACGTTTTTGAACATTGAAAATCCTTCGATTTAAAACGAAAATCCGCGATAGCTCGCAACAAACTACCGCGGACATGAACAAATTAAAAACTACTTTTTATTTGAATTATATTGTTGGGCCACCAGCCATAATTTCGGCGTTGGCGAACGATTCAAACTTGCTGAAATTATCTTTAAACTTTGCGGCAAGTTCTACTGCTTTCTGATCGTACAAAGCAGCATCCGACCACGTATTTCTTGGGTTCAAAACCTCTGCTGGCACATTTGGACAGCTGGTTGGAATTTCCATACCAAAAACGTCGTGCTTCTGGTAGTTTACTGCATCTAACTCGCCATTTAACGCAGCGGTAATCATCGATCGTGTGTAAGCTAATTTCATTCTGGAACCAGTTCCGTACGCACCGCCCGTCCAACCGGTATTGATTAACCACACTTTCACACCTGCTTCTTGCATTTTTGCACTTAACATTTCGGCGTATTTTGTAGGATGTAAAGGCATGAATGGCGCACCAAAACAAGCAGAGAAATTAGGTTGTGGCTCATTTACTCCAGCTTCGGTTCCGGCAACTTTTGCCGTGTAGCCCGAAATAAAGTGGTACGCCGCCTGACCAGGCGTTAAACGAGAAATCGGAGGAAGGATACCAAATGAATCGGCAGTAAGGAAAAAGATATTCCTTGGATTTTTTCCTATAGAACCCGGTTGAATGTTTGCAATATGCTCGATGGGATACGAGACGCGTGTGTTGGGCGTAATCGACGTGTCTTTAAAATCAACGTCCATTGTACCTTCTTTAAAAACAACATTCTCTAAAATGGCACCCGGCTTAATAGCACGAAAAATATCCGGTTCGCTTTCTTCTGTTAAGTTTACAACTTTGGCATAACAACCGCCTTCAAAATTAAAGATGGTATTTTCGGATGTCCAACCGTGTTCGTCGTCGCCAATTAATTTTCTGTTTGGATCGGCGGATAAGGTAGTTTTTCCAGTACCTGACAAACCAAAGAACAAAGCAGTATCGCCCGATTCGCCCACGTTAGCGCTACAATGCATTGGCAATGTATTTTTGAAAACAGGCAACATGAAATTCAAGGCTGAAAAAATTCCTTTCTTCATTTCTCCGGTGTAGCCCGTTCCGCCTACTAAAGCAATTTTTCGCGAAAAATTTAGAATGGCAAAATTAGACTGTCGGGTTCCGTCGCGCTCGGGCACAGCTTCAAATCCTGGTGCACAGATTACGTGCCAATCAGGCGAAAAACCTTCCAATTCGCTAGCGTTAGGACGCAAAAACATATTGTAACAAAACAAATTCGACCAAGCAGTTTCGGTAACCACACGAACGTTCAATCGGTAATGTGGATCGGCACACACGTAACTTTCACGAACAAAAACTTCTTTATTGGATAAGTAATCGCAAACACGATCGTACAGCGCATCAAATTTTCCGCTATCGAAAGGGATATTCACTTTGCCCCACCAAACGTGCTCACGGGTAATGTCGTCCTCAACGATAAAACGATCCTGAGGCGAACGCCCTGTAAACGCACCCGTGTTAATGGCAAGGGCGCCTGAACTAGCAGTAACACCTTGGCCTTTCGACACCGTTATATTGTGTAATTCTTCCGGACTTAATTGATAATGAACTTGTGCGTTTTGAATTCCTAAGGAAGTTAACGAAATCGATTTCGTAATCAAGGCGTGGTTGTCCATAATTTTATGAATTGTGTTGCATTAAAATTTGCTGTAAAAGTAAAAATTATTAAATTACAACGTTGTAGTTAAGAAAGATTTTCTTTTTTCGAGCGAAAAATATGGTAAATTGTTAAAATCCAAGCGGCAATCATCAAAACGCCGCCTATTGGTGTTATAGGTCCTAGGAATTTAACATTTATTCCGAGGTTCGTTCCAAACAATAAGCCAAAGATAGATCCTGAAAAGAGCATTACGCCCGCCAGACAGAGCTGTAAAATACTGTTTGCTTGTTTCTTAGAAAATGAATACGAAGCTATTGCCACCAAAAATAAACCGTTGTACATCAAATAGCGCACGGCAACTTCGAAGGTTTCCAACTGATTTTCCGTAAAGATTTTCTTCAAGGCATGGGCGCCAAACGCACCGGCAACAATACTAATTACGCCAAGAATTAATCCCGTACTTGCTACTTGCTTATTCAAAACCATAAAATTCGAGTCTAGCCAACAAAGGCAATTGTTTACATTTGCGCAAATCTGCACACAAAGCTATGAGAAATATCTTGATTGTTGGTGCCGGACGATCGGCTTCTTCACTTATAAAGTACTTATTGGATAAAGCGGAAACAGAACAGTTGCATCTGACCGTAGCCGATTTGTCGGTCGAACTCGCCCAAAAGAAAATCAACAATCACCAAGCGGCAACAGCAGTGGCATTCGACATACACGATGCCGCATCGCGAAGCAAACTCGTTTCCGAATCCGACCTGGTAATATCGATGCTGCCTGCTCATTTGCATATCGAATTGGCAAAAGATTGCTTGAAACACAGCAAACACCTCGTTACTGCAAGCTACATTAGCGACGGCATGCAAGCCCTAAACCAGGAAGCCATTGAAAAAGGATTGGTATTCATGAACGAAATTGGATTAGATCCGGGAATCGACCACATGAGTGCCATGAAAATTATTGACGAAATTCGAGCTAAAGGCGGAAAAATGCTGCTATTCGAATCGTTTTGCGGCGGATTGGTAGCGCCAGAATCCGACAATAATCTGTGGAATTACAAGTTTACTTGGGCGCCTAGAAACGTTGTTTTGGCCGGACAAGGCGGTGCCGCGAAGTTTATTCAGGAAGGAACGTACAAATACATTCCGTACCACAAATTATTCCGACGTACCGAATTTTTGGAAATCGACGGTTTTGGCCGATTTGAAGGCTACGCCAACAGAGACAGTTTAAAATACCGCGAAGTGTATGGCTTGCAAGATGCACTGACGTTATACCGCGGAACCATCCGACGTGTAGGCTTTTCACGAGCTTGGAATGTTTTTGTTCAATTGGGAATGACCGACGATTCGTACATCATCGACAATTCCGAACAACTGAGCTACCGCGAATTTGTTAACCTCTTTTTGCCACACCATCCGAGCGATTCGGTCGAAATAAAACTTCGTTTAAACGCAGGTATCGAACAAGACGACGTGATCTGGGACAAACTTCAGGAACTCGATCTCTTCAACCCAAACAAAATTGTAGGTATCAAGAACGCGACGCCCGCAATGATTTTGGAAAAGATATTAAGCGACAGCTGGAAACTATCTGAGGATGATACCGATATGATTGTCATGTACCACAAAATCGGCTACGAACTCGAAGGCAAAAAGGAGCAAATCGACGCCACCATGGTTTGCCTCGGCGACGACCAAACGTACACGGCTATGGCTAAAACAGTAGGCCTTCCCGTTGCTATCTCGGCATTGATGATTCTCAATAAAGTAATTACAACACCGGGCGTGCAATTGCCTATTGCCAAAGAAGTTTACGAGCCCGTTTTACAAGAATTGGAACAGCACGGCGTAATATTTAATGAGAAAGTTGTAGATTACAAAGGTTACGGAAATTAAGGTACGTTTATGAAAATCAATGCGCTACAAATAGAAATTGACGGAATCGACAAAGAAATCCTACGCGAACTAATGATCGATGCCCGAAAACCCATACTGCAAATAGCCAATAAAGTAGGTATTTCTGGAGCTGCCATTCATCAGCGACTTCGAAAACTAGAACAAGCGGGCGTAATCTCAGGTTCTAAATTCACTGTCAATAATAAAGTATTGGGATACAGCACTATGGCGTTTATAGGTATCTATCTCGACAAAGCTGCCCGAAACCCGGAAGCTGTGCGCGAATTAAAGAAAATCCCCGAAGTTTTGGAATGCCATTACACCACAGGAAATTGGTCGATTTTAATAAAAATCATTTGCCGCGACAACGAACATTTAATGAATTTGTTGAATAATAAAATTCAGGTTATCGATGGCGTTAGCCGTACAGAAACATTTATTTCCTTAGAACAACAGCTCGAGCGTCAAATTCAATTATAAGGAAGTAGCTCACCGTAATTCCATAAAGACTTCCTGCTGTTTTAAAGCGATTTAAGTTCTTTACGTACTTTTCGCTTAGCCAGAGAGCTACAAACCACAATCTTTCGCAAGCAGCTTTGCTACTTCTGGAAAATTGTTTTCAATGAAGAATTTCTGTAAATCCAAACTTCTTTTTTCGGGATTTATTCTTAATCTGTAGGCAAGTTTTTGTTGACACAAGGAGCACAATCGCAAGGAATTACGATCTAACTCAACGATATGATTACAGCCATTCATCAAGCACTCATTTCTCACGCAGTGTGTTAATCCGAACATGTGCGCAGTTTCGTGAGATGCCACTTTGATAAGTCTGCTAAAAGCTACTTTTGGATCCTCGCTTTTGAATCGATAAGTGCTCGTTATTCCTACTCGGTTGGCGTAATTTGCAAGTCCAAAAACATAAATCCAGTCATTTCCGGGATAAATATCATTTTCGGTTAAAGCCATTGTGGCTATATAATTGGTGAACGGCGATTGAGTGAGTAGCGTATCATTGATAAATTTTGCATTTAACTGCAATTCTAGGTCGTAACCCGTTCGTGAATTTTGACTGTTTGGGACTAATATTTGGCTGTTGTTAATGCGCACATTCTTTTGAAAAAACAAGCTTAAATACGTCGCACATTTCTGAAAATCAGGATTGAAATGTACTTGAGAAAAACCAACAGGCTGTATGCAAATAACTTGAGCCGTTGTTGAATCGATGGGCTTATACTTTTCGATAAAATCTTCGTACGAGACAAATTTCTCCGGATGACTCAGGAGCCAATCGCCACCTCTACTAGGGAGTTTTTTGTGGTCGTTTTGGCGTGCGGCGGCGAAGAATGGATTTTCCTGCTTACACGAGATAAAGAAAACAGATAAAAACAGAAAGAAATAACGCATACAAAAATATTTGAAAGATAAACCGAGTAAAAAGCAACTCTTAATTGTTTGGCTAACGGACGTTCATTAACTAACGAATAAACAGGTAAATTAGTACATCATAACACGTTCCTCGTCAGATAAACCGTTGATGGCGTTAACCATTTTTGAACTGTATTTCGTTCTTTACTTCGTTGCAAAAATCCTATCAAGTTTTGTCCTGAAGCTAAAACACCTAATTTCATTATTTGGCCAGCATTTCCCGCGCTTCGTTGCTAGTCCGCGTGGGAAACCGGTTTTTTGTAAACCTGAGTTCGATTTAAAAATTGCGGTCAGAAAACAGATAAATGGTTGATTACAAGGCAGATTTGTTTTGGGATACTATAGTATCGCAAAAAAATCTAACGAAGTAAGCGGCCGTTTATCTGTTTAGCGTAAAAGTTGTTCCTTTCCACTGCTAAATGATTTTACAATTAGTTGATTTCAAGCGATCTGACAAAGATTTTTAATCGAAATCAGGTTTTAAGCTGCGTATCGGCTTCCGCTGGTCGCCGCCGCGCGCCAACAAAAAAATCCGCTTTCCCACTGTGGGCTATCCACTGCGCTCGGGGCTGGGAAAGAGTGCCCAAAAATAACGCCTGAAATGAACGAGCTTAAGCCGTATTCAAAAGCACAAGATTTGTCCTTGCAACAAATTATCTTTTTGCAAATCAATACAATACTTACTGAAAATTACACTGATTACCAGCTCGCTATAAACGAAAATCTGATATTTGCGATACGAGCTGCACAGCACGATTGCATGGGCAGCCTACCCCACCACCGAAACCCGCGCTGCTACTTTTTGTGCCTGCGCGGTGATGTATTCGATTTCTTTGTCTAAATCGCCGTAAACCAACGCAACGCCCATCCGGCGATAGGGTCTTGAAGTGGGCTTCCCAAACAAACGCACATCGCTGTTCGGAACCGAAAGTGCGGCATCTACTCCTAAAAAGCGGGGAGAATGGCTGTCTGCAGCAGCTAAAATCACAGCACTAGCGCCCTTTTTCAACAGCTGAATTTCATTAATAGGCAATCCCAACACGGCACGCGCGTGCAGCTCAAATTCGTTTAAATTTTGGGTGCCCGCCAAAGTTACCATGCCGGTATCGTGCGGTCTGGGCGATAATTCCGAAAAGTAAACCGCTGTCTTCGAAATAAAAAATTCAACACCAAACAAACCCGCACCTCCCAAAGCTTCCGTTACTTTGGCCGCCATTTGCTCGGCTTCACGAAGCTGCTGCTCCAACATCGGCATCGGTTGCCAACTTTCCTGATAATCGCCGCGCTCCTGACGGTGCCCTATCGGCGGGCAAAACAAAGTCGGTCCGTTTTGCTGCGTCACGGTTAGTAAAGTAATTTCGTAATCAAAATCAATGAAAGCCTCTACGATAACTTCTACTAAGTCGCCTCGCGATCCTTCCACGGCATATTGCCAAGACTTCGAAATATCGTTTTGTGATTTTATAACCGATTGTCCTTTGCCGGAAGACGACATCAAAGGCTTTACCACACAAGGCATGCCCACCTCGGCAACGGCTGCTCGTAACGACGCTTCGCTGGTAGCATAGCGGTATTCGGCTGTTTTCAGATTTAAATCGATTGCCGCTAAATCGCGTATCGCTTTTCGATTCATCGTAAAATTCGCGGCTTTTGCGCTCGGTACAACCTGAATGCCCTGCTGCTCGTAGTCGTAAAAACGTTCGGTACGTATCGCTTCAATTTCAGGAACAATTATATCCGGACGGTGTTTGGCAATCACGGCATCGAGCGCCGAACCATCGAGCATGTTTATCACTTCGTAAGCATCGGCCACTTGCATAGCTGGTGCATTCGCGTAACTATCGACCGCCACCACGTATTGCCCCAAACGCTTACAGGCAATCACAAACTCTTTTCCAAGCTCGCCGGAGCCTAGAAGTACGATACGTTTTTCCATACCTTTTATACAGAACACCAAGCGTTTGGACGGCTAATGCTATCGTAAAGTTCGATGCATCAACTAGTAAACCGCGGCTTGAATGCGATTAAATGCTTCGATAAGCTGATTTTCTGCGGCAGCGTAAGAAATACGAATACAATTCGGATTTCCAAATGCGTCTCCGGTTACCGTTGCTACGTTTGCCTCTGCAAGCAAATACAAGGCAAAATCGTCGGCGTTTTTAATTTCTGTGCCGCGCAACGTTTTCCCAAAATAATGCGAAACGTCTGGAAACACATAAAACGCGCCTTCTGGTACGTTGCACTTAAATCCGGGAATCGATTTCATTTTTTCAATAACCAAATCCCGACGCTGGTGAAAGGCTTGTACCATTTTATTCAAAACGCTCGGATCTGCTTGTAATGCTGTAATTGTAGCTCGTTGCGCAATAGAATTGGCCCCGCTGGTAACTTGACCCTGAATTTTAGTACAGGCCTTAGCAATAGCCTCTGGCGCGCCAATGTAGCCAATACGCCAACCGGTCATGGCAAAAGCTTTAGCCACACCATTTACGGTAACGGTTCTATCCAACATGCCTTCAATCGAGGCAATACTGCAATACGATCCCGAGAAATTTATATGCTCGTAGATTTCATCACTTACTACTATAATCTGCGGATGATTTTTCAATACCGCGCACAAAGCTTCCAATTCTGCTTTGCTGTAAACCGAACCACTTGGATTACAAGGCGAGCTAAACCAAAGCATTTTTGTACCTGGCGTGATCGCATCTTGTAATTGTTGCGGCGTTATTTTAAAATCGGATTCTACCGAAGTGGGCACCACTACCGGAATACCTCCCGACAACTTGATCATTTCGTAATAGCTTACCCAAAACGGTGCTGGAAGGATTACTTCATCGCCGTCGTTTAACAAAACTTGAGCAATATTGTACAAGGATTGTTTTGCACCTGTTGAAACAACAATATTCGCAGGTTTGTAATCAAGCTGATTGTCGCGTTTGAACTTCTGACAAATCGCTTCTTTTAATTCGGCGTAACCATCGACGGGCGTGTAGGTGCTGTAGTTTTCGTCGATCGCTTTCTTTGCCGCCTCTTTAATGAAATCGGGCGTGTTAAAGTCGGGTTCTCCCAAGCTTAAAGAAATAATGTCTTTTCCTTGAGCTTTTAATTCGCGTGCCATGGCAGCCATAGCAAGCGTTTGCGAAACAGCAAGATTATTGATTCGATCAGAAAGAATGTAGGTCATGATATTAAACTAGAGACGGATTTCCAAGTGCTTTTAAATGTCTGAAATGGGCATATATAGCCGAGCGAGTGGTTTTAAACTCGTAGTATGGCAAATTGCATTCTTTGGCAGTTTGCTTTACAATTTCGCCAATCTTGCCGTAGTGAATATGGCTGATATTCGGGAAAATATGGTGCTCTATTTGATGGTTCAAACCGCCTGTGAACCAATTTATAATCGGATTTTTAGGTGCGAAATTCGCCGTAGTGTAGAGTTGGTGAATGGCCCACGTGTTTTCCATTTCACCGTTTTCGTTTGGCGTTGGATACGAGGTTTGATCTACCACGTGCGCCAACTGGAAAACGATACTCAAAATCAATCCGGCGGTATAGTGCATTAAGAAAAAGCCCAAAAGTACTTGCCACCAAACGATTCCGATAAGAATTGGCAACAGAATCCAAATACTTACGTATAACATTTTGGTAATGATTAGCGTAGTCCATAAAATCTTCGGACTCTTCTCTTTTCCATAAAACAAACGACGCTTTAAATAGGCACGCATTTGTTTGAAATCGGTGGTTATAGCCCAGTTAAATGTGAGCAATCCGTACAGAAATACGCTGTAATAGTGTTGGAATTTGTGAAAACGATGCCACTTCGCTTCGGTTGTAAAGCGCATGACACGTCCGGCGTCAAGATCTTCATCATGACCATGAATATTGGTGTAGGTATGGTGCAACACATTGTGCTGAACTTGCCAATTGTACACGTTTCCGGCAAGCACATAAATGGTTGAGCCCATAAATTTGTTGATCCAACTTTTACTGGAATACGAGCCGTGGTTTCCATCGTGCATTACGTTCATACCCACGCCAGCCATTCCTACTCCCATAACTACAGATAGCAGCAACATGGCCCACAAAGGCATGTCGAGGGTTAAGATTAAGAAATAAGGTGTCAGGAAAATAGCGAACATAATCACGGCTTTCAGGTGTAATTTCCAGTTGCCGGTTTTAGAAATATTGTTGTCTTTGAAGTAAGCATTCACGCGGCTGTTGAGGGTTCGGAAAAACTTCGCGGTGTCTTGCTTAGAGAAATTCGGAATTGTGGTATTCATAAAAAATTGTTGTGCTCAAAGGTAAAGAATTAGAGTGGAGCACGATGCATGAACGTAAAATTTTAGGTTTTGTTTTATCTGCGAGCTTTCTTTTATTTGGGCAATGCGCCGCAACGGATTTTCTCCTAAAACGAATGTTCATAGCGGCGCCCGCGCTTTTTGCTGCAACTCCTCGCTTCCGATCGTTACTGGAAACGCTTCTCGTCGCTGCGGGGTTTCCGCGTCAATCGCTATTGCGAAAACGTTACTTGGCGACGTTCGCCACTTGACGTTTCGTTTCTGGGGAAGCTAGAAAATAGAAGTTAGAAGCTAGACTCCGCGACGTTCACCCTTGTACGTATCATGCTCCCTCCCTAACCCACAATTCGTTGGAGCATGAGCTTGTCTAAGGCTGGTGCGATTTTTGGGTGGATGGACACGTTCTGTGTTTTCCTCAACGGTACCCTATTGCGCAAAATTCTGTGAGGTTCAGTGTTTTCTGTGCGCTTAAAAAGCTGGTACGTGCGTTTGTCGAAGGAAAAACATTGTGTCCCTTGTGAAACACTTTGTGTAACATTGTGCTCCCTCGCTGCCTGAGCTTGTCTATGCTAACCGCAAAGAGCGCAAAGATTTACGCAAAGCTCGCAAACTGTTTAATCAGTATTAAGATGGGAGTATTAAGTATTAAGACTTCGATGAATTCACTCTTTTACGTTTCATCTTCCCTCCCTAACCCACAATTCGT
>NZ_JBMLTK010000030.1:0-14646 GCF_049240005.1 Flavobacterium sp.
GTGCGCTTCCGAGAATTACCCAAATTGATTTACGGCAGAGTTTTTGCTTAGTTTTATAACTTAAAACATTGATTTTTCAACGTTACAAAGAATTGTATGCTCCGACTATTTACACTTTTGATAATTCTAGGTTTTACCACATCCTGCACACAGAAAGCTAAAACAGAAAGAGCCGCTGCCTTCAAAGTCGATGAAAGTGAAAACTTTTTGAAGTTATTTCCTGAAATAGCTCCTAGAAATTTACATGTTTATTCGCCTAGGATTGATACAACTGGTTATTCCGACAAGTACACTGGCGTAAAAATAGACCGTTCTTACTATAAATTTCTTGCATGCGATAACACCATAAACCCTGCGGAAATTGACACTTCGTATCATTATTTTGCTTGCTTCAGATTTAAATTATCCGAAAACCAAACGGGCTTAATTATACGCAGACTAAGTCAGTACAGTGAAACCGCAATAGATTTGTATACTTGGGACAATTCAAAAAAGAAAGTAATTAACATAATTAACTTGGCTGACGCCTTTGGCGACGGAGGATGGTATTTCGTTCAAGACGCCTGGATTGATTACGTAAATGCAGATAAGTTTTTAGACCTAGTTATTATTAAAAAAGAGTATAACGAAGGCGCTGACGACACTTCGCCAGGAACTCAATCGGACACCTCTTTTGTGTTTCTTGGAAATAACAAAACGTTCAAAAAATCGAATTTAAAACTAGAAAGAAGTAAATACCACTTAAAATACTGGTCGGAATAAACAACAACGGAATTACAGCAGCACTAAATTCTAGCTTTAAGATTAGGGAACTGCAAATTTGCTACCTGATTACAACATCAAATTTGGAAACAGCAATACCCATCGATATTGTGTACTTTAAAGAAAAGAACGCAACTGTTATTCCGCTTTTAATAGAAGATAACGAATTTGAGACTATGGTTACTAGTGCTTCCGACGCGAATCATGTAGCCGACTTTCACCAAAGTACAGCTGCACTTACTTTTGAGTATCCATCGAGGAAATCACTTGAAATTGTTGCAAAAGCCGATTTCAAGAGCTTTGGCGTTGTTAATTTTTCGGACGATTTCAGTGTTCATGTAGATTCAAATCCCATTTTGTTTATCGAAAACACTAGAAGAAACTTAGCTTGGAAAGATTATGTAAGTGCCACTCACGACCAATTAAACAGCGCGTTTACATCTTTTGAATTACTGAAAAAAGAGAAAGAATTTTGGGATTTTTACAATGCTGATGATCAATATTTTAGACTTTTAGAAAACCAACTCCGATAACGACAATTGTAGGAAAGCTCGACACTTTTTGCTTCATCCGAAAATCGTTTTGGCAGGTCTGGCTGAAAGTACAAGCAAAAAAAATCCGATGTTTTTGGCATCGGATTTTTATACTAATTATTCTTCGTCGTCTTCATCGTCTGCAACATCAGACGGATCGGAATCGAAATCGTCTTCATCATCAAACTCCGGACGGTCGTTATTAATATCGTCGTCGGCATCATCGTCTGCATCTACATCATCGGCATCATCGCCCAAATCAATGCCTTTAATTGGCTCTAACGGCACTACTACATCTTCTTCATCTTCAAAATTCACCATTCTATCGGCCAATTTAGTCGAAATTTTCACCAAATAAATGGTGTCTTCTGTGCGTACTTCCACCGCTTCGATGGTTTCGCCTTTGTGGTTTTTAAATCGAATAATGTTTGAATCGTCGTAGCCGTCGGGAAATTTCTCGACCAGCAAATTCAAAATCTCGTTTGTAAGTTTGGAGTAATCAACAATAATTCTTTTCATCGCTTTATAAATAGGAAAGGGCGTTTGCTTTTTAACTTTACATATCTAACAAGTACGCAAAAATAAGAGGCGCAACGATTGTAGCATCAGATTCTATGATAAATTTTGGAGTTGTTATATCTAATTTTCCCCAAGTAATTTTTTCGTTCGGTACCGCTCCAGAATACGAACCGTAACTGGTTGTACTGTCGGAGATTTGACAGAAATAGCTCCAAAAGGGAACATCGTGCATTTCCATATCTTGGTACAACATCGGTACGACACAAATTGGGAAATCGCCCGCAATACCTCCACCAATCTGGAAGAAACCTACGCCAGATTTGCTGTTTTTTGTGTACCAATCGGCCAAAAACGTCATGTATTCAATACCGCTTTTCATGGTCGAGGCTTTTAAATCGCCTTTGATAACATACGAGGCAAAAATATTACCCATCGTACTGTCTTCCCAACCGGGAACGATAATTGGCAAGTTCTTTTCCGCGGCAGCGTACATCCAACTGTCTTTCAAATCAATTTCGTAGTACTCTTCCAAAACACCCGACAACAACATTTTGTACATGAATTCGTGCGGGAAGTAACGTTCTCCTTTATCGTCGGCGTCTTTCCAAATCTTGTAAATGTGCTTTTGCAAACGTCTGAATGCTTCATGCTCCGGGATACAGGTATCGGTAACGCGATTTAAACCACGTTCCAATAAATCCCATTCTTGTTCCGGAGTTAAATCGCGGTAGTTTGGCACGCGCTCGTAGTGTGAATGCGCTACCAAATTCATAATATCTTCTTCTAAGTTCGCACCAGTACATGAAATTATCTGTACTTTATCACGGCGAACCATTTCTGCAAAAATCTTACCGATTTCGGCTGTACTCATAGCTCCCGCCAAAGTTACCATCATCTTCGCACCATTCTCTAATTGCGCCTCGTAGGCTTTGGCAGCATCTACTAAAGCAGCTGAATTAAAGTGCAAATAATGCTTTGTTATAAACTGGCTAATCGGTCCTTTACTCATATCTCAAATTTAATTTCTTTTATTTATATCCCAGAATACTTAACACTTGTTCTGAGGTTTGTTGCTCCGAAAAAACTTCCGTTGCTAATATGCCGTTTTCATCGCGATCAATCAATATGTGCTTGGGCTGCGGAATCAAACAGTGATGCAATCCGCCGTAACCACCAATGGTTTCTTGATACGCTCCAATATTGAAAAACCCAATGTAAAGCGGTTTCTCTTTATTGTACTTCGGCAAATAAATGGCGTTCATGTTTTGCTCCGAATTGTAATAATCGTCGCTATCACAAGTCATGCCGCCCAAAAGTACACGTTCGTAGGTATCGTTCCAACGATTTATGGCCAACATAATAAAACGCTTGTTGATGGCCCAAGTATCTGGCAAAGTAGTAATGAACGACGAATCGATCATATTCCACTTCTCACGGTCGTTTTGTTGCTTTTGGTACAAAATCTGGTAAATCGCTCCGCCGCTTTCGCCCACAGTAAACGATCCAAACTCGGTAAAAATGTTTGGAACATCAACCTCAGCTTCGTCGCATGCAATTTTAATTTGGTTGATGATTTCGTCGATCATATACTGATAATCGTACTCAAAGGCTAACGAATTTTTAATAGGAAATCCGCCTCCAATATTCAAACCATCGAGCGACGGGCATTCTTTCTTCAAAGCGATATACACCTTAATACACTTGACCAACTCGTTCCAGTAGTAGGCGTTGTCGTTAATTCCGGTATTGATGAAAAAGTGGAGCATTTTCAATTCCACCTTTTTATTGTCTTGAATTTGCTTCTTGTAGAAAGCCAGAATATTCTTGTAGCCAATACCCAAGCGCGACGTATAAAATTCGAACTTCGGTTCTTCCTCGGCGGCAATACGAATTCCGATTTTAAACTTTCCTTTAATTTCGGCTTGCAACAAATCCAATTCTTCGTAATTATCGATAATCGGAATACAGTTTTTGTGTCCGCTATTAATTAAGCGCGCAATATTCGAAATGTACTGGTCGCGTTTAAAACCGTTACAAATGATAAACGTATTTTTATTGATTTTACCAGTTTCCATTAAACGTTCTACAATATTGATGTCGAAAGCCGATGAGGTTTCAATATGGATATTGTTTTTAAACGCTTCGTTCATCACATATTCAAAGTGCGAACTTTTAGTACAATAACAGTAGTAGTACTTGCCTTCGTATTTATTCTTTTCCATAGCGTTACGAAACCAATTTTTCGCGCGCTTGATGTTGTTTGAAATTTGCGGTAAGTACGTAAATTTCAATGGTGTACCGTATTGCTCTACCAACTTCATCAAATCGATGTTGTGAAATTGGAGATTGTCTTTGTTAAGCGTAAACTCTTCTTGTGGAAAGTAGTACGTTTGATTGATAAGGTCGAAATATTTTGTATTCATGAAAGCGAGAAATTAAGATTTGAACAATAAAACTGTGTAAAACAGCTTTCTCAAACCCTAATATTGGCGTAGATAATTTGCAATTCGGCACTCGCATATTGCAGCAACGAACTGTCAAATAAATGCAATAAAGAAAATTTAGTGGCTATTAAATCCAAAAACCGGCGTTTAAACTGCCGTGAATCCTTGCAATGATGCGGTTTGCTAGCAAAATTTTCGTTTCTTTTCATTGCAGCAAATGTAAAAAAATATTGAAGTAACACTCTTTACATTTATTTAATTTAATGTTAGGAATTATAAAATTGTATCGCATTTTCAATTTGTTGTGAGTCAGCTACATACGTGTCTTTCGCAAAACCAATGGCCGTAATTGGTGCATAGCGCAGGTTTCCATCCCTATTTTTTTTGTCGTGACGCATCAATTCCAGCAGTTTTGGAACGGCATTTTGTGGAATGATTATACGATCAAAAAAACGATCGATTACCGCAACTAATCGATTAAAATCGGTTTCTGCTAGTAATCCGTTTTGCCAGGCCATATGGCTTTCCATGATCATACCCGCAGCCACGCAATAACCGTGATACACACGCTCTTCACTGTTTTCCAACAAATACGATTCGAGCGCGTGACCTATGCTGTGTCCGAAATTGAGCACTTTTCGGAGGCCATTTTCAAACGGATCTTCGCTTACAATACGCATTTTTATCTGTGCCGATTCGATAATACTGTCGCTATCCGCTGTGATGGAAAACGAAGTTGCTTGTTCAAAACGTTCAAAAACAGCGGCATCGGCAATAGCGCCGTGTTTAATCATTTCGGCTAGTCCCGACAAGATTTCTTCGGATTCTAAACTTTCCGCGAAAGCGCAATCGATAAGAACCAGTTGCGGCATGGCCGTTGTTCCAATCTGATTTTTCACCGGACCTAAATCGATCCCGTTTTTACCACCCAAAGCAGCATCAACCATTCCTAAAAGTGTAGTAGGCACATTCACAAAATCGATTCCGCGCTTAAACGTCGATGCGATAAATCCGCCGATATCGGTTACTACTCCACCGCCAAAGTTGATCATCAATGTACTTTTATCGGCTTCGATATCAGCTAATTCTTCATAGATAAACCGACAAATTTCCAACTGCTTTTGCTCTTCGCCGGCTTCAATCACAATGGTATGGATGTCTTGAGCCGCATACAATTCTTGCAGTAATTTACTGGCCCACAAATCGTAAACTACTTCGTCGGAGAAGAGAACAATTTTAGAGTATTTCTTTTTTTCGATGAGTGCGTTTAAAGCCGCATAGCCGTTTTCGCCTTCGTAGATGTCGTGCACCAGTGCAGTATGGTTGAGGAGAGTCATTTTCAAAATTTACGGAACAAAATTGCAACATTTCCGAGAGAAATCGACTTAAATAATCGTGAAGAAAGCGATAAAAATATTGCCTACGCAAACGTTCTCGTTATCTTTGTGACGCTTAAAAATTACGATGGAAAAATTGTTTGACAACACCGAAACGGCATTTGCTCTAAAAACCGATACAGAACTCGACCGCGCGTATTTTCTTTTCAAGATGATTGCTAACGAACCTTTAGTTCGCATTGGCACTGCGGTTACCAACTTTGCCATCAAAGCACATTTACCAGTTGAAGGATTAATTAGAGCCACCGTTTTCGATCATTTTTGTGGTGGTGTAAACGAACAAGACTGTTTGCCTGTGGTTGATAAAATGTTTACCAAAGGCGTAGCGTCGGTTTTAGATTATTCGGTGGAAGGAAAAGAAGACGAAGACCAATTCGACGCAGCTTTGGCGATGACTTTACGCACCATAGATTTTGCGATTGCTCGCGAAGCCATACCGTTCGCTGTCTTTAAACCAACGGGCTTTGGCCGATTTGAACTTTATGAAAAACTAGGTCGAAAAGAATCCTTAACTCCGGACGAGCAGGCAGAATGGAACCGCGTTATCGAACGATTTGACCGAGTTTGCAGCGCAGCACATCAAGGAAATGTGATGCTTTTGATAGACGGTGAAGAGAGTTGGATGCAAGACGCCGCCGACGATCTTGTGGAACAAATGATGCGCAAATACAATAAAGAAAAAGCAGTAGTTTTTAATACCTTACAACTTTACCGTCACGATCGTGTTCCGTATTTGAAAGAATTGCACGAGAGAGCTAAAGCAGATGGATTTCATATTGGAATGAAACTCGTGCGCGGCGCTTACATGGAAAAAGAAAACAAGCGCGCCGAAGAGTTGGGCTACCCTACTCCGATTTGCAAAGACAAAGCCGCAACCGACGCGAATTTTGATGCAGCTGTGCACTACATGATGGAACATTTAGAGCACATGGCAATTTTTGCGGGAACGCACAACGAATCGAGCTCATACCGCTTAATGCAATTGATGGACGAACACGGAATTGCTAAAAATGATACACGTGTGTATTTCGGACAATTGTACGGAATGAGCGACAACATCAGTTATAATTTAGCCGCACACGGCTACAATGTTGCGAAATACTTGCCTTTCGGACCCGTACGTGATGTAATGCCGTATTTGATTCGACGTGCTGAAGAAAACACTTCGGTAGCTGGGCAAACCAGTCGCGAATTAAATTTATTAAAGAAAGAACGCGATCGGAGAAAAACAGTGGGAAGATAGCTGCTTGCTACTGCTAATAGGCATCTGGCCGATGATTAAAAATGCACACCTCAGCAATTTGCTTTTAATTTCTTTTGAAGCAAATATTCTTGTAGCCATCGGTGTAAATGTAGTTCCTCATACCGCTGATCTATGTTTTTAACGATTTTCTGCATACTGCTGCCCGCTGCTTTTATTTTCGGAAGCTTGTACTTATGGCCAAGACCCAAAACATTTTGGTATTGGTTTGGCGTCAATGTGCTGATTTTTATTATTTATTTCTCGATTTTAATCTTGCTTTCACAAGCCAAGTTTTTCTCAGATCCTTATGGCTTAAAGCTACTTGCTTATCTGTATCTGAGCATGTTTGCTCATTCTGTAATTAGCTTAGGCTATGCGAATTATCGAAAGTATCGTGCAAAGAAAGACTTGTAGCTCACTTTCTCGAAGTTAATTTTTAATAAAAGTCATTGCATACAATATTGCAAATGCTACGTCGTTATAGTGTAAATTAGAAATCTATTTTCTTTAATCGATTTATCTTTAACAACCTAAAAACAAATTACTATGCGACGACAAGGTATCACAACCGCCGTAAGTGCTTTACTATTTGCGTGTACCTCGACAAAAGATACGGTAAATACTAGTGTTGCGAATATCCAACTCCCTATTTCGAATACTGACGGTACTGCTTTTGTACTTTCAAAATACAGTACGGATAAAACGTATGGTTATACCGAGAAAAATCCGATTCTGGTTGGAGGTGTTGGCAACGGACCCGCGAACGAACGTAAATACCTCAATTCGCTTACAGGACCAAATGGCGAAACCATTAGTTATGTTAGAATGGGAAGTTGTTGTTCATTTGAAACTAAAAATAGTCCGTTTGGTGGCGGCATGCTCGACAAGTATAAAATCACGTACGCGGGCCTTGAAAAAGAAATTGTCTTGTATTTGAATATGTACGATGCAGGCAATCTTCTAATTCCAATAGGTTTCAAAGCAAAATAACAAAAAGTAGATTTTAACGACCTTAAGTTTAAAAATAGACCTTATCTAACTCACAACACAAATCAAAACTCCTAGAATGGAAAGTAGCCAATTACAACAAATCCCTAAAAAAAGTTTAAAGAATAACGTTTATTTTAAGATAACAACCATAATCATCATTGTTTTGCTCTTGCTTGTTCCGACCGCAATGGTTCACAATTTGATTCAAGAGCGCGAACAAACGCAAAATCAGGCTATTGAAGAAGTAAGTTCGAAATGGGCTGGAGCGCAAACCTTGGTTGCACCTGTTTTATCTATTCCTTACATCAAGTATGTTCGTGAAACGTCGAAAAAAGATACAACTGAGAAAATTGTTGC
The DNA here is from genome assembly GCF_049240005.1 of Flavobacterium sp. GTDB lineage: Bacteria > Bacteroidota > Bacteroidia > Flavobacteriales > Flavobacteriaceae > Flavobacterium. The sequence continues at coordinate 8,246 of NZ_JBMLTK010000030.1, forward strand.
CGTTAAAGACTACATTCACATCCTTCCCGACAACCTTGAAATAACTGGCACAATAAATCCGGAGAAGAGAAATCGGGGTATCTACGATATCGTAGTTTACAATTCAAAAGTAGAAATTACGGGAACCTTTAAAGCGCTCGACTTTTCAGCCTTGGACATTCTACCACAAAATATAAAATTAGATAAAACCGAGTTTGTGGTGGGAATCGATGATTTGCGAGGCATAGAAAAACAGGTTGAACTACAGTGGAACAATCAACAGTTGTTTTTTAATCCGGGCGTGTCGTCAACAGATGTGGTTGCATCCGGCATAAATGCTGCTGTTTTGGTTGATCCGCTACAGAAAGAAAACTATCGCTTTAAACTAACACTCGACCTTAAAGGAAGTCAGAATTTATATTTCGTTCCTGTTGGAAAGGTAACCGATGTAAAACTCAATTCTTCCTGGCCAAACCCAAGTTTCACGGGAGCTTTCCTACCTGATTCCAGAAGTGTAGCGGAAAGCGGTTTTAAAGCCAATTGGAATGTATTGCACCTAAACAGAAACTATCCGCAAATGTGGACCGGCAGTCGATTTGATTTAGACGCATCGGCTTTTGGAATCGACCTGCTTTTACCGGTAGATAATTATCAAAAAGCGTATCGTTCGGTTCAATACGCGATCTTGTTTATTGGATTTACCTTTTTAGTATTCTTCTTTATTGAAGTTTTAAATAAAGTCTTCATCCACCCGATACAGTACATCTTGGTTGGTGTTGCGCTGATTGTCTTTTACACACTACTTCTTTCGATATCGGAACACATATCGTTCGACCTTGCCTTTATTGTCTCCGCATTATCCACCTTGTTACTGATTGCCGGATACGTTCGAGCAATCTTGAAATCGAGCAAGTTAACGCTGTTATTATCGGCCATTCTCGTTATTTTATATGCTTTCATTTTTGTGATCATCCAACTGCAAGATTATGCGTTATTGATAGGAAGCATCGGAATTTTCGTAATCTTAGCCTTGTCGATGTACTTTTCACGTCAGATCGACTGGTACAATTTAAACTTGAGCGAAAAAGCGAATAAGAACGAATAATAAAATTTTTAAATACCTGATTTTTAGGAATTAGCACCAAAAAAAGGCTTCAAGTTTTTATATTTGTTTCAAGAAGCATTTTGTTGCGTCTGTTGTAGTTGTTTAAATGTAGCGAAACAATGGCGTGGTAAATGAGTAAACGCAAACAATATGAAACTAGGAGCTTTTTCAATTAGCTTAAGCGTTACTGATTTGACGGTATCGCACGAATTTTATCAAAAGTTGGGATTTACCGTCCTTGCGGGAAGTTTCGAGCAAAACTATTTGATTTTAAAGAACGAAAATGCGTTAATCGGTTTGTTTCAAGGAATGTTCGAAGGAAACCTGCTCACATTTAATCCGGGCTGGAATGAAAACGGGCAAAATACCGATCCGTTTGACGACGTTCGTGCAATTCAATCGCAACTAAAAGCCAGTGGTATTGGCCTTTCGGCAGAAGTCGACGAACAAACGAGCGGACCGGGCAGTATTTTTCTTTCGGATCCCGATGGGAATGTAATTTTGATTGACCAACACCGTTAAATTTCAGCATATTCTTTGTTACTTTCGCAAAAGAAGATTACCGAAATTAGAAAACTTGACCACGCCAAACTTCGAAATTATTCTTGCTAATGTAAACAGGCACATCCATTTAGATCGAACGGAGGTCGACTATTTTTTAAGCCTTTTACAGTACAAGACGTTTAAAAAAAAGGAGTTCATTTTACGACCGAGTGAGATTTGTCGTACCGAAAACTTTATTATTCGCGGATGTACAAAGACCTATACCCTAACCGAACTCGGAGCAGAACACATCGTCATGTTTGGAGTCGAAGATTGGTGGATTGGCGATTTGTATAGCTTTTTGAGCCAAACTCCATCGACTTACTACATCGAAGCACTAGAGAACACCGAAATACTTCAAATATCTAAAGCCGACCTTGATACTTTGTACGCAAGAGTGCCCAAATTTGAACGTTTTTTTAGGATTTTATTGCAAAATGCATTTATTGCACAACAGAAGCGCATTCAGCAAACTTTGGCTCTAACGGCCGAAGAGCGCTATCTCGATTTTGTACAAAAATATCCATCGTTAGAACAGCGTCTCTCTCAAAAGCAAGTTGCCGCTTACCTCGGAATCACACCCGTATTTTTAAGTATGCTTCGAAAACGTCTGACGCAGCGTTAAAACCCAGAAGGTTGAACCGTAGCTGTTCGAAATTAAACTAGTTTAATTTTTTATCGCTTCCGCCGTAGTTGCTTTGTGGTGAATTTTAAAACAACTACTTATGAGTATCGTAATTGTATACCACAGCGGCTACGGACACACCAAGATTGTTGCCGAACACATCCAAAAGGGAGCACTCGAGCGCAGTGCGGATGTTAAATTGGTTTCGACCCTGGAAGCGCAAGCCAATTTCGAGATTCTCCACAAAGCCGATGCGCTTGTTTTTGGAACGCCAACGTACATGGGAACTGTAAGCGCTGAATTCAAGAAATTTATGGAAGCGACGGGGTCATTTTGGTATCAACAGAAATGGAAAGACAAATTAGCTGCCGGATTTACCAATTCCTCTACGCTCAATGGAGATAAGCTAAACACCATACAGCAACTCGCACTTTTCGCGGCACAGCACAGCATGCTTTGGATTTCGTTGGGAATACTACCCAAATTTGAAAACGACATTCAGTTGGACGAACCGAACGGACTTGCCAGTTACTTAGGACTTATGACGCTGTCGGATAACGCGCATCATCAAGTGAACACTCCGAAAGACATGCACACGGCAGAACTTTTTGGAAAGAGGATTGCCGAGCTAGTAAACGAAAAAATAAATTTAAAAAAGTAAGAATGAAAGCTATTTTTAAAACAGCAGACAACTATGTTGGTTTGATTCTCCGCTTAAGCTTAGGTGGTATTGTTTTGCCTCACGGCGCGCAAAAAATGTTAGGTTGGTTTGGCGGCTACGGCTTTACGGCAACCATGAACTTTTTTACAGAAACGCTTCACTTGCCGTGGATTATCGGGTTTTTGGTGATCGTCATTGAATTTGTGGGAGCAATCTCAATACTGTTAGGTTTTGCCGTTCGAATATGGGCAGCCGCCATCGTTGTCTTATTCAGCGGCATTATTCTAACATCGCATTTAGAATACGGCTTTTTTATGAATTGGTTTGGCAACCAGAAAGGAGAAGGCTACGAATTTCATCTTTTAATAATTGGATTGGCCTTAGCTTTATTGTTGAATGGAAGCGGAAAGTTGGGTTTAGACCAGAAAATAAGCGCCTAAAATTTATTGTTACAAGCTGGATTTGATTGCGGAAATTGGAAACTCCGTCGAAAACAGTACGGATTATGTACCCTTAAATTCAGGAAAATAAAAGTGCTTGATTCTGTTAGTTTTTTGCGGTTGCAATTTTCACAATATCAAATTTTTACACATTAAAAAAACCTCGTTTAATTGCTCTAAACGAGGTTTTAATTTTGGAATGTGTACTATTTTTTTGAAAAGACGGTTGTGAAACAAGGAGGTTTTGTGGTGCGCAGTTGCCTACCGGTTTGCCCTGCTCGTATTTCGTTGTTTTATTTCGTCTTTCGCTTTTTGGATGATTTGGAAACTTTATTATATTCAAGGCACAAGTCTAAGAAAAATTCGAAGTCCTTTCTGTCTTTAAACCCATCAGGATTTATATAACAGTATCCTTTGTATTCTTTGCCTTTCATCAACATGCTCTCATAACCATCTTTCTCGTAAAGTTCTTCTTGTCGGCTTGGATCAAAACGTAGCATTAACTTCTCACCGCTTATACAAACACACGTCTTGTAATTAACGATAAAGTTTAAAACATTGAACATTTCTTTTTCTTCAATTTCTAAATTTGGTTTTTCAGCGAGATACTCTCTAACTCTATCTGCAAGATTCGTGTTGTATCGCATTTGAAAACTAATTGCGTGAATGAAGTCCAACAACGTTCCCTTCTGTATCTATAAAAATAGAGATAAAGCCAAACTCACCAATGTTCATTTTAGGTTGTATTACTTTTCCGCCGGCTGCTTCAACTTTTTGTTCTACTGCGGTGATTTCTTCAGTTTCAAAATAGACAATAGTATTATTGCTACTTGGAACAAAATCGGCTTTTTCCACTAATGCACCTGAAATGTCTTGGCTTTCCGGACTGAAAGGGAAGAATGATTGTTTGCCCCATTTAATAGGCGCATCTGTCAGCTTAACATTGAAAACAGTTTCGTAGAATTTTTTTGCCCGATCTAAGTTTGCTACATTGATATCAAACCAACCAACTGGATTTACATTTGCCATTTTGCTATGATTTTTAAGTTTTTGCACTATTGCAATGCAAAAGTAGAATCAACGAATTAGGCAAAATTGTAAAAATGGGACAAGGCTATTTTTTGTCAAAAATTAATGACATTTTAAGATCGTCGCCAAAAAACTCTTTTGGTGTCAATCCTGTGAATTCCTTGAATTCTTTTATAAAATGGGCTTGGTCAAAATACTCGCTTTCATAGGCCAAGTCAGTTAAACTTGTAACCTCTTCATTTAATAATACTTTCAATATCGTTTGAATTCTAATCGTTTTTGCAAGTTGCTTTGGACTTAACCCAATTGTTGAAGAGAATTTTCGTGCTAATTGTCTTCGGTTTATGCTGTTATTTTTCGAAAATTCATTTACTGAAAACTGTCCATTTGTATTTAAGATAGTTTCAACGGTTGATTTTACGATATGGTCAATACACTGTCTATCAGCTAATTGTTTGAATAGAAAAGCTTCAATAATTTGAATTCTTTCGCTTGTAGAATTTGCATTTAAAATTTGATTGCTAAGTTTTATGCCTTCTTGTCCAAATAAAATGTCTAAGGGAATTGCCCTATTTTCCATTTCCTTTATTGGAATTGATGTAAAAGGCAAAAAACCGTTTGGTTTAAATTGTACCACAAAACTGCCCGTTACGCCAACGGGTTCAATCACATAGGGCTTTGTTAACTGTCCGATTAAAAAGCACTTTGGTAGAAGTGTTATCTCGCCATTTTGCGCATGATGCTTGTAAGTATCGCCATAATGAAAAATCAATTTCATGGTTCCGTCTGGAACTATGGTGTTTTTGAGAGGTATATTTTCTTTTCCACCTTCTAATGTCCAATACCGCTTAACGAACTCTATGAGTTGATTATTTGGCTCGTATGTTTTCGGATTTAAATCCATTAAATTTTTCGAATGCTCTCGTTTTACAATAACTGCTTACGTTTAGCGAATAGCCGCATATTGCAGTGAAGCGAAAAGTTTATCCTGCACTAAGATAATTGCTTTTCGAGATGATAGGCTGGAAGCGAAGAAAATTAAGCCATATCGGCTTCTGAATTTGCCTTTTTCACAACTTATTGCTATCAATTAAAAACGGTAATATAGACGGCCGTTGGATATTATCAACTCAACGGTTTGATTTTCTACTCTAGAAAAAGTCATTTTTTATTCATCCTTTCTAACTCTTGCAAAACAACTTCACTTTCAAGGTTTTCTTTAATCCGTTCATCAAGTCTTTTAATAAAAGTATCTGCGGCCAAACCATTAGCAACCAACTCAAGGTCTTGAAGCAAACTTTCTATTAATAACCAATCCCTGTCAGAAATTTCCTCTTTATCATGAGTTTTACCGATTCTTGCAAAATGGTCGATATCGCCATTGAATTTTTGGAATATTTTTACTTTTCTAAGTGTTATCATTATCTGTCATTATGCTTGCTCATTTAGTTTTGCACATTTATGAAGCGGCGGACTTTTGAAAACCTATCTTTCATTTTAGCACTAAACTTCATTAGATGCACAATCCAGAACGCTTTCGGGATGACTTTAGCACTTTATTTTCATTGAAGCACGAAGCCCATGCTTTTGCAAATGTTCTATGCCTGTTGCACAACGTAAAAATACACATAAATCTTGGTAACCGATAGCTATCGGTTTTGCAGTAACTTCAATATTTTTAGTCATGTAAGAAAAGAACTTTCAGCCACAATTGTTTACTTTGGTTAACTTGACTGACCTCGTTTAAAAGTGTGGCTGATTTTACCTAAAACCTCAAGAAAACCTCAAATTCATCACCCGCAAACCCGTATCGCAAGCCAAAGTTGTTGCTACGACAAAGAGGTGTTTTTATGTTACAATTTATGTTTTTTACTTTTAAAAGAGGTTGTGCAACAGCTACGGCTGTTATATCCAGTTTTTATTTATTTACTCCAGTTATCTCAAAAATTATTTCTTTACTGATTCTGTAAGCTTCCCATTAAAACGAACTGTTTAAAAGTAGAAAAATAGTATTAATTT
>NZ_JBMLTK010000031.1:0-2917 GCF_049240005.1 Flavobacterium sp.
TTTTCGTATTGGTATTGTTTGAACATTTTCAATCCGTTTTTGCGACGGCGTTCCCAAATTTTACGCAAAATATCCAAGGCCGGATTGTCTTTTTTAGATGTTTTACCGGCGTAAATCTTAACTTCTTTCAAGGCATTGCCTTCGGTTAAAATCACTTTAAAGTCGTAATTCACCAACTTTGGCAACTTGACTTCCTTATCGGGAAAACCTACAAACGATACGATAATAGCCGTATAATTGTTGGGCGATTCGATATAAAACCTTCCGTCTTCATTAGACACAACGCCAACTTGCGAGCCTTTAAAAACGATGTTCGCGTAAGGTATCGGTTGGTTGGTATTGTCGAGCACTATACCACTAACTTTGGTTTGCGCCGATAAACTAAACGCAAAAAAGAAAACAAGAAGTGTAAATATGTTTTTCATGGGCAAAAAAAAACTTCATCTCTTTGATCAGATGAAGTTTCAAATATAGTTATTTAGGTTACTAGATTTCAGACTTCATGGAATTTTTGAGTTTTTCTAACATTCCGCCGATCTAGTAGTCTGTAAAATTATTTGTATGTTACTTTTTTTACTGCTTTAATTACATCATCGGCATTAGGCAACCATTCTTTCAAGAGAGTTGGAGAATAAGGTGCCGGTGTATCTGCTGTTGTAATTCTTTGGATAGGCGCATCTAAATAATCAAAAGCTCTTTCCTGAACCATATACGTTACTTCAGAAGCCACGCTGGCAAAAGGCCAAGCTTCTTCCAAAACTACTAAGCGGTTGGTTTTTTTAACCGAGTTGATAATGGTATCGTAATCCATCGGACGAACCGTTCTTAAGTCGATGATTTCACAAGAAATACCTTCTTTGGCTAATTCGTCAGCTGCAATAAAAGCTTCTTTGATGATTTTACCGAAAGAAACGATAGTCACATCAGTGCCTTCTCTTTTTACATCGGCAACGCCTAACGGAATCGTGTATTCTTCTTCAGGCACTTCACCTTTGTCACCATACATTTGTTCCGATTCCATAAAGATTACCGGATCGTTATCGCGGATAGCTGACTTCAACAATCCTTTCGCATCGTAAGGTGTAGAAGGAACAACTACTTTTAATCCCGGTGTATTAGCATACCAATTTTCAAAGGCTTGCGAGTGTGTAGCACCTAACTGACCGGCAGAAGCGGTTGGCCCACGGAACACCATCGGCATTGGAAATTGTCCGGCCGACATTTGACGCATTTTGGCTGCATTATTAATAATTTGATCAATCCCAACCAAAGAGAAATTGAACGTCATGAATTCTACTATCGGTCGGCATCCGTTCATCGCTGAACCCACGGCAATTCCGGCAAAACCAAGCTCTGCAATCGGGGTATCAATCACTCTTTTCGGACCGAACTCATCCAACATTCCTTTAGAAGCTTTGTAAGCACCGTTGTATTCGGCTACTTCCTCACCCATTAAATAAACTGACTCGTCGCGACGCATTTCTTCGCTCATCGCCTCGGCAACTGCTTCTCTAAATTGTATCGTTCTCATATTTCGGATTGTGTTACTGTCTATAATTTTGAAAGGCAAAAATAAAAATTAAATACGATTAAAAAACATTTCTGTTGGTTAAATAACGGCTTAAAATAATGTGCCGTTCGTTTAACCAATTTCAACACGCTACGAAATCGATTGAAATTTGAAAAAATATTATGCACGCATATAAAAATTAGAAATATATTTTATACTTTTACGGTCAGAAAAAAAATTCACTTAATAAACGCAACAATGAAAATATTAGTTTGCATCAGTCACGTGCCTGATACTACTTCAAAAATTAACTTTGTGAACGGTGATGCGGAATTTGACACCAATGGCGTACAATTCGTAATCAACCCTAACGACGAGTTCGGATTAACCAGAGCCATTTGGTTCCAAGAGCAACAAGGCGCCAATGTTACTGTAGTTAACGTAGGCGGACCGGATACCGAACCAACGCTAAGAAAAGCTTTAGCCATCGGTGCTAACGAAGCGATTCGCGTAAACGCTACTCCTACTGACGGTTTTTTTGTAGCAAAACAATTAGCCGAAGTGGTAAAACAAGGCCAATACGACTTGGTAATCTGCGGTAAAGAATCGTTGGATTACAATGGCGGAATGGTTCCGGGGATGTTAGCCGGTTTGTTGGACTACAACTTTGTGAACTCTTGTACCGAATTAACCATCGACGGTAGCGCAGCCAAAGCGGCTCGTGAAATCGACGGCGGAAAAGAAACTATTTCAGCTTCATTGCCATTAGTAATCGGAGGTCAAAAAGGATTGGTGGAAGAAAAAGACTTGCGCATTCCGAACATGCGTGGTATCATGACCGCCAGAACCAAAGTATTAACGGTATTAGAACCGGTAAGTGCTAACAACAACACCAAAGCGGTAAAATTTGAAAAACCGGCTCCGAAATCGGCTGTGAAATTATTTGCTGCCGACGATTTAGACGGCTTAATCAACGCTTTACACAACGAAGCTAAAGTGATTTAAGAATGAAGAATGTTGATTTAAGATTGCAGATTGTAATCCATAATCATTTCAAAAATCAAAAATCGTTAATCTAAAATCTAAAATTATTATGTCATTATTAATATATGCAGAATCGGCCGACGGAAAATTCAAAAAAGTAGCTTTTGAATTAGCGTCTTATGCCAAAAAAGTAGCCGAATCATTAGGCACTACCGTAACTGCGGTAACGGTAAACGCAGGAAACGTATCGGATTTATCCAAATACGGTGTAGACAAAGTACTGAAAGTAACCAACGATAAATTGGCCAACTTCAACGCCAAAGCCTACGCTGATGTGGTGAAACAAGCCGCTCAAAAAGAAGGCGCTAAAGTAATTTTATTGTCTTCTACTACCGACAGTTTGTACATGGCACCATTAGTAGC
>NZ_JBMLTK010000032.1:0-3272 GCF_049240005.1 Flavobacterium sp.
AACACCGAAGCTCACAGATTATTTCGGAATGTAGAACTGTTGAGGAAAACACAGATCGTGTCAAGCCAACAAAAAAATGCATTAGCCTTCGACAAGCTCAGGCTCCGACGATACGCGGGTTCAGGTGGGGAAAACGATACGTTAAGTGGTGAACGTCGCAAAGTCTAGCTTCTAACTTCTATCCCGATAGCTATCGGGACTCCAATCTTAATGCTAAATGTCTTTCCGCTCAGTCTTCGACACGTCCAACCACCCACGAATTGCGGATTAGGCGGGAAAACTATACGTTAAGTGGTGAATTCATCGAAGTCTAGCTTCTAGCTTCTATTTTCTAGCTTCTAAAATAAGCCTTCGACAATCTCAACCACCCCCGACACGCAAACTACCCAACGTGCCTAACTGTTAAAACTAACAAAAAAAACGGCGCTTTAAATCTGTTAATTTCTGATTTCATTAGCATAAAATTAGCAGTTAGTTGGCTATTATCTAAAGGTTTAAGGGCAATATTTGAGGAAAACAACAACATCATGATACGAACCATTACGTTTTCTTTCTTAAGTGCCGTTCTTTTCACGAATTGCGCAATTGTTAGACCCGGAGAAGTGGGCGTTCGCCAAAAACTCGGAAAACTTTCCGACGAAGTAACCTCGCAAGGGCCAGTGTTCTTCAATCCCTTCACCAGTAAAGTAATCAAAGCATCGGTGCAAACAAACGATCTGGAATTGAACCTGAGTTTACCCAGTAAAGAAGGTTTGAGTATTTTAACCCAAGTGTCTATTTTGTATCGCCTCGAACAAGCCAAGGTGCCAACAATCATTCGTACTTATGGTTTAGGTTATGAAAATATTATTTCAAACGTGTTTCGCTCGGCAGCAGCCGATGTGAGTTCCAACTTCTTTGCAAAAGATATGCACTCGGGTATGCGCGCCACCATTGAAGCCGAGATTAGTGCTAAAATGGCCGAGATCTTAAACAAACAAGGCATCGTTATCGAATCGGTTTTGATGAAGAGCATTCAATTGCCCGACGGTTTAGCGAAGTCGGTTGAACGCAAACTGCAAGCAGAGCAAGATGCCATGCGTATGGAATTTGTTTTGCAACAAGAAAAATTAGAAGCCGAGCGTAAAATCATCGAAGCAAAAGGAACGCGCGATTCGCAGAAAATCCTTTCAGAAGGACTCAACAACGATATCATTCGCCTGCGTTCTATTGAAGCTTTTCAGGAACTCTCGAAATCACAAAACAGCAAGATTATCATAACCGACGGAAAAACGCCGATGTTAATCGACTAAAACGGCACAAACAGCAACGCAGCAGGCGGAAACAGTATGCCGAAATAAGTTTAAAATTTACGGGTTTTCCGTAAAATCGAGAATTTAGACGGTTGTAACTTGCTTAAAAAAAGATGTTAAGCGATTTACTCAACGTATTGTATCCGCCGGTTTGTTGCGGTTGTCGGAATTTGCTGGGAACGGGCGAGCGCGTAATTTGTACCCAGTGTAGGCACGAGTTGGCTTTAACAAATTACCATTTGTATCGTGAAACCGAAGCGGCATCGAAGTTTAGCGGACGTTTGGAATTGGCGTTTGTTTCGTGTTTCGTGTATTTCAGTAAGTCGAATATTGCACAAAAGCTTATTCACGAACTTAAGTATAAAGGTCAGCAGCAAATTGGTGAACTGTTTGCGTATTGGTATGCCGCCGATTTAAAGCAGGTTCCGGCACTCGAGCAGGTAGATTATGTGATTCCGGTTCCGTTGCACCGCCGTCGACTGCGTGAGCGCGGATACAATCAGGTAGATCGTTTCGCACAAACCTTAGCCGATGCATTTGGCGCCAAATACAACGATAGGCTGTTGATTCGAAACAGTTATCGAAAAACCTTAACTACAAAAAACAAATCGGAGCGACTCGCACAAGCCGGAGGAATTTTCGGACTCAATCCGTTTTCCGACACGCCTCCGGGCCACTATTTGTTGGTTGACGATGTGTTAACAACCGGCAGCACCTTAACGCAATGCGGTCAGGTACTTAGTCGGATTCCGGGTGTTAAGTTGAGTATTGTTACGATGGCTATGTCGGTTTAAGAGAGTATGTGTGCGTGTATTTTTTTGAGCTAGGTTGCGACTGTGCGAGTAGTTTTTTTTTAACTGCGGCTATTCGCTACATTCTCGGCGGTAGTTGTTTTGGTGCATTAGGTTTGCACAGTAACGCGAGTGCGTTTCCAAGCTTTACTTGGCGGAAAGTTAGGAGTTGTTATACGAAGCAATGCAAAAGAGAATTAGCAGCGTCTTCATAGAAAAGTAAAACAAATCTTTAAAAGTTTTACATTTGTATAAACCGCATTTTTGTAACAGTCTGGGAAAAGGAACAAAATTTATTGGCGTATGAAAACACAGATAATCAATGACGTTAACGGATTGCCGACGGGGGTTTTCATTCCGATTGAAGATTGGGAACTAATTAAAAAGTATTATCCAAACATTGAAAAAGTTGACCAACAGCTACCACAATGGCAAAAAGACATTTTAGACAGCCGTTTGGCTGATTTAGATAACCCAAACAATTTAGACCCTATCGACGAACTTTTTAGAGTTTTAGACTCAGAATGAGCTATAATGTAGTTTATCACACACAGGTTAAAAACGACGTACTAGAAGCTAAGGAATGGTATAAGACAAAACAAAGCGGCATAGAGAAACGTTTTTCGGCCGCTGTTACAGACACAATTAAAGCCCTTATCAGCAACCCATTCTTGTTTGAAGTTAAGTATAAAACGGTGCGAACTGCTTACACTGCTGTTTTCCCGTACGCGGTACATTACCATGTTAACGAAGAGACGAAAACCATAACGGTTTTAGGCGTTTTTCACACCGCTCTTTCACCGGAATATTGGCTTAAGCGGCAGTAAGAAAAGTTAGTAAACACTGATTAACGCAAGTTCGCTGTAAAGATCTCCGTAGGGTCAATTACAGCGATGACTTTAGCTTGTAAAAGAAAATTCTCACCGCCTTTTTTAGAAGCTAATTCACGTTTATCAGCTTATTGGCCATTATTATTCACGTTATTTTCACCAGCTTAACTTTCTGGGCAGCATTTCCGGCTATTCGCTTTACCCGAGGCTGAAAGCCGAATTGACGAAGTAAATCCGCAGCATCAGGCGCATTTGGCAGTGCTTTTACTTTGGCTTCTTTGGTCGCCAGTAAAAGCACGCCAAATTTGCACCTGCCGCTTTGCGGGTTTTTCGCTGCTATCCGGGCTGCGGGGAGACGT
>NZ_JBMLTK010000033.1:0-9530 GCF_049240005.1 Flavobacterium sp.
CTAACCCAAGTATCGTCGGAGCTTCATCTTGTATTAGAGCGGTGCAATTTTTCAGGCGATTTGATACGTTCTGTGTTTTCCTCAACAGCTAAATTTCCCGCCTAATTCTGTGCGGTTCCGTGTTTTCTGTGCGAATAAAAGCTAGTGTATGATCTTGTCGAAGGCAGAGAAGAAAGACTTTTTAGTATTAAGATTTGAGTCCCGATAGCTATCGGGAAAGACTTTTCGATATTCACCATTTTACGTTTCATGGTCCCACCCTAACCCAAGTATCGTCGGAGCTTCATCTTGTTGTAGAGCGGTGCAATTTTTCAGTCGATTTGATACGTTCTGTGTTTTCCTCAACAGCTAAATTTCCCGCCTAATTCTGTGCGGTTCCGTGTTTTCTGTGCGAATAAAAGCTAGTGTATGATCTTGTAGATGGCTTACCGCAAAGTTCGCAAAGGGGAAATTTTCCGCTTCCGATAGCTATCGGAATTCCATTTTTTCTATTTTTCTATTCTTTCAATTTCTTTCCCGTGTGAGCGACAGCAGCGGCATCCTTTTTTGCGCTACGGATTTTCCACTACTGTCTAAGCAAAAAAGATACAGCGAATGGCGCGACGGCGCTTCGACAAGCTCAGCGACCACGCTTCGACAAGCTCAGCGACCGTTTGGCGTAGCCGTGCACGAACGAAGAAGCGCCGGCACACCCAAAAAATTAAAATTCAGTTTCTTGTAATTTTTTAATCTCGTCGCGCAATTTAGCTGCCAGCATAAAGTCGAGTTCTTTTGCCGCTTTTTCCATGCTTTTGCGCTTTTCTTTAATGAGTTTTTCAATGTCAGATTTCGACAAATACTCGGTTTTTTCCTCGGCAACCATGCGCACATTGCTCGAACTTAGGTGCTCGTCGAGTTGTTTTACTTTGGTAAAAATATTGTCCAACTTTTTATTCAATGCCATCGGAACCACATTGTTGTCAGCATTAAATTGTAGTTGTTTCGCTCTGCGGTAATTGGTTTCATCGATGGTTTTCTGCATACTGCCCGTAATGGTATCGGCGTACATAATGGCTTTGCCGTTCAAATTTCGAGCGGCGCGACCCACTGTCTGCGTAAGCGAACGATTGCTGCGCAAAAATCCTTCTTTGTCGGCATCGAGAATGGCAACTAACGAAACTTCAGGTAAATCCAAACCTTCGCGCAACAAATTCACGCCAATCAACACATCGAAAATACCTTTTCGCAAATCTTGCATGATTTCAATACGTTCCAGCGTATCAACTTCGGAATGAATGTACCGACAACGAATATCGACTTTCGTTAAGTATTTCGCCAATTCTTCGGCCATACGTTTGGTAAGTGTGGTAACTAAAACGCGCTCGTCTTGCTCGGCTCGTTGCTGAATTTCTTCGATAAGATCGTCGATCTGGTTTTCGCTCGGACGAATTTCGATAATCGGATCCAACAAACCGGTCGGACGAATAATTTGTTCCACATAAACACCGCCGCACTTTTGCAATTCGTAATCGGCCGGCGTTGCTGAAACGTAAATGACTTGATTTTGCAATGCTTCAAATTCTTCAAATTTCAGCGGGCGGTTATCCATCGCTGCCGGTAGGCGAAATCCGTATTCCACGAGATTTTCCTTCCGACTGCGGTCGCCACCATACATCGCACTTACTTGCGAAAGCGTCACGTGACTTTCGTCGACAACCATCAAATAATCTTTGGGAAAGTAATCTAGTAAACAGAACGGTCGTGTTCCGGGCAATCGACCGTCGAGGTAACGCGAATAGTTTTCGATTCCGCTGCAATAGCCGAGTTCGCGTATCATTTCTAAGTCAAAATTGGTACGCTCTTCTAACCGTTTTGCTTCGAGATTTTTACCAATCGAATTAAAAAAAGTGACTTGCTTCACCAAATCTTGCTGAATCTCCCAAATGGCGTTTTGCAAGACGTCGGGCGATGTCACAAACATATTGGCCGGATAAATCGTGAGTCGGTCGTATTGTTCGATTCGTACACCAGAGGTCGGATTAAATCGTTCTATTTCTTCAATTTCATCGCCAAAAAAGTGAATGCGAAAAGCGTCGTCGGCGTAACTCGGGAATACTTCTACGGTATCGCCTTTAATGCGGAACGAACCAGGTTTAAATTCGGCTTCAGTTCGGGCATACAAGCTTTGAACTAAGGCATGTAAGAGCTTTGTGCGAGCCAAACGCTGGTTTTGTTCGAGCGGGATTACATTTTTTTGAAATTCTATAGGGTTTCCGATACCGTACAAACACGAAACAGAAGCCACCACGAGAACATCGCGACGTCCGGAAAGCAGCGAAGCGGTAGTGCTCATTCGCATTTTTTCGAGTTCGTCGTTTATGGATAAGTCTTTTTCAATGTAAACGCCCGTAACCGGTATAAAAGCTTCCGGCTGGTAGTAGTCGTAATACGAAACAAAATACTCGACGGCATTGTTCGGAAAGAACTCTTTGAACTCGGCATAAAGTTGGGCTGCAAGCGTTTTATTGTGCGCAAGAACCAAAGTTGGTCGCTGAACTTCTTGAATGACGTTTGCAACGGTAAAGGTTTTTCCAGAACCGGTAACACCTAATAATGTTTGAAACTTTTCACCCGAGTGAATTCCACTCGCTAAAGCAGAAATAGCTGCGGGTTGATCGCCTTTTGGCGCGTAGTCGGAAACAACTTTAAACTTCATAGCCGCAAGATAACTAAAGGAATTCCTAAAAAATGATAAACATATTCTAAAACAATCTAATTTTCCGAAAAAATACAGATTGAAAGCTTATCTAAAAAAGAAGCGTTTTTGGCTGATTACACTCTGCGTGAGCTACTTAGTTTTCTGCCAAAGCTGCATGACTATGCGAAGCAACGCGAAAGAAACCCGACAGCATTTTGAAAAAGCGGGAATTCCGTACCAATCAAAGCTGTTAGCAATTAGCGAACATCAAATACATGTGATCACGAGCGGCGATTCGACCTTACCTGCCCTAGTTTTCATCCACGGCTCGCCCGGAAGTTGGGATGCTTTTAAAACATTTATGGTCGAAAAACGACTTTTAGAAAAATACTACTTGGTGGCAATCGACCGGCCTGGATTTGGTTATTCCGATTTCGGGGAGGCGCAATCTCTGCAAACACAAACGGAACTTTTGCACGAAGCGATTAGGAAATTGGGACTAAAATCGGTTGCACTTGTCGGACATTCAATGGGCGGACCTGTTATTTGTGATTTAGCGGGCACCTATCCTGAATCTTATAAACAACTGTATGTTTTAGCGGGTTCGGTAGATCCTGCTGCCGAAAAACCCGAGCGTTGGCGACAAGTTCTCATGGTTAAACCCGTTCGCTACTTGGTTCCGCAAGCCTTGCGTACTTCAAACGACGAGTTGTTTTGGTTGAAAGCTGACTTATACGATTTGAAGCCGAAACTCAAAAACATCAGTGGAAATGTGCGCATCATTCACGGAACAAAAGATCGCTTGGTTCCCTACAGCAATGTCGATTTTCTTAAAAAAGCACTTACCGCTGCACAAAAAGTGGATGTTGTAACGATCGAAAACGCCGATCATTTTATTCCGTGGTCGCATTATGAGATCGTACTGGCTGCTCTTATTAATGAGTAATTAAAGTGAAGCGAGTGCCAAATAAAGCGGCATACCTATGGTAATATTCACGGGGAAAGTAACTGCAAGCGCCATCGGTAAGAATAAGCCGGGATTAGCCTTTGGTACCGCGATTTTCATCGCTGCTGGAACGGCAATGTACGAAGCGCTGGCAGCCAAAACGGCAAAGATGAATCGGTTTCCTACATCTTGAGTTACCACCGAAGACAACACAGCGACTAAACAGCCATTTACCAGAGGAATTAGAACGGCAAAGGCTACGGCAAACCAACCACTTTTCACAAAATCATTCAATTTCTTTCCACTGGTAATCCCCATATCGAGCAGGAAAATAGCGAGAAAGCCTTTAAACAAATCTGTTGTAAAAGGTTTAATACCCATGGCTTGTTGATCGGATGCTAAAAGTCCGATAATCAAACTTCCTAAAATCAACAATACAGAACCATTTGTAAAAGAGTGTTTTACAAGAGAAAGCAGTCCGGTTTCTGTTTTTTCGCCATTCTTTGCAAACAAGCGAATAAGAACGACACCAATAATAATTGCGGGCGCTTCCATTAAAGCCATTACGGCAACCATATAACCCGAAAAAGTTTTATCCTGCAATTCTAAGAAAGTAGCAGCAGTGACAAATGTTACCGCCGATACCGAACCATAAGCAGCGGCAATGGCCCCGGAGTCGTAAATATTGAACTTGCGTTTCAGGATAAAAAAACTGTAAATGGGAATTAAAGATGCTATGACAATTCCGAAAATCACGGCCCAAATGATCTCGAAAGTAAAGTGGCTGTGCGCCAATTCTTGCCCGCCTTTAAAACCAATTGAAAAAAGAAGGTACAAGCTGATGAACTTCGACGAATTGTTTGGTATTTCGAGGTCGCTCTTTAGTTTAACGGCTATAATTCCCAAAAGGAAAAAAAGCAATGCCGGATTTTTGAGGTTTTCTAAGAGTAAATCTAAATTCATATACTGGTTGCAGCCCTTTTCAGGCGGTCGTTAATGGTTTGTCCGAGTCCGATGTTTTCTGGCTTTTCCACTACAATACATGCTAAATTTTGTGCGTCGTATTGGTGAAAAAGTCGATATAAATTTGTTGCTAGTTCTTGTAAATCTAATGGATTGTAGAGAAAAGCAGCCGTCGCCAATTTTGCTGCTTCTTGATTAACTCCGATGAAACCGACTGTTTTATCCGCTAACGCTCTTAAAGTTTGAACCGGATTTTCGGTTACAATTAATTGCGCTTTTGGAGCGTAGTGTTTTTTGTGCATGCCGGGAACCACGGTTTGCATTGGAATGTTCTGCAAGACTTCGAGCTTCGTAACTTCTGTGATTTGTTGCACGGTAATGGCACCGTATCTCAAAACAACCGGCACGTTATCTTTAAAAGCAACGATAGTCGATTCCAAACCTTGGCTGCATGAGCCACCGTCTAAAATCCAAACGTCGTCATTGGCAAATTGCTTGGCAACATCAGTGGCGTTTGTGGTACTGGTTTGCATGTATTTATTGGCGCTAGGTGCCACTAAGCCGTTTGGAAAATTGAGTAAAAGTTCGCGAGTTAAGGGATGTGCAGGTACTCGTAAAGCAACCGTATCCTGAGCAGCAGTGATCACATCTGAAATATGCGTTTTTTTTGGAAGAACCAATGTCAGCGGTCCGGGCCAAAAATGTGTTGCTAATATTTTTGCAGCTTCGGGTACCAAACGAGCTTGCTCGAATGCTGCTTCACTGTTGTGGAAATGCAAAATTAGTGGGTTGGTTTGCGGCCTATTTTTATAGGAAAAAATCTGTTTTACCGCAATTTCATTGCTGCTATCGGCTGCGAGTCCGTAGACCGTTTCTGTGGGAATGGCGACAACTAAACCATTTCTTAGTCGATTTACAGCTTGTGCGAGTTCGGTGATAATCATCTTACGGATTGCAATAGTTACAGTACATAGCCGACTCGAAAGATTTATTATCGGGTCTCGGCTGCTCGTTTTCGAATTGGCACACTTCGCAGCGGTACTTCAAAGCTAAAACGCTGTTTGTTGGCTGCTTGCAAAGCTCACAGGGCAAACCTGTTTTAACATCATACCAATCAAAACCTGGTGCTGCACAATTCGGGCACAAAGATTTGATTTTTTCAATTAATTTCTGCGCTGTTTCTGCAATTGCTTTTCGTCTCAACGGATTATTCATGGCACGCATATCGGTTTCGACATAAAAAGAACCGAAGCGGTTTAATAAATCTTGAGCAGCTGTAGCTACTTCTTCCTCAGACGCCAGATCTTTACTAACAACATCTGGATTTTCCTCGCGATTTTTCAAAATCACTTTTGCTTCTGGGAAACCGACTTTTTGTAGAAAAGTGGCTAAATCGGTTAGATTTGTGAGGCGTTCACCAGAAAAATTTGTGTCGGTAGTTAGGTGTTTAGCGAGATACTCGCGTTTATTCTTATAATCGGCCAGTAACAGATATTCTTCATTTGCATGAGCGAAAAAAATCTCGGGATGCGGACCAAAAGATCCTTCGCTGGCTAAAATTAAATCGTGTCCGTATTTGTCTGCCGCGGCTTTTGCCTTTCGGCGAACGGTTTCAAGTGCGGAGTCGCGTCGGTTAACTTCTCCAGAAAACGTTCCGAACACGTCAGTATCGAATTCAGGCGCAACCTGCACCTGAATTCCTAACTGATCGTTAAATAATGATTGAACAAGTAGTTCCTTTCCGTGCTTAGTGGCAAATAATGCCGTTCTTCCTTCGCCCAAAAGAAATTTACTGCGTTCCATCAAAGCAATTCAATTGAAA
This sequence comes from Flavobacterium sp., assembly GCF_049240005.1. GTDB lineage: Bacteria > Bacteroidota > Bacteroidia > Flavobacteriales > Flavobacteriaceae > Flavobacterium. The sequence continues at coordinate 6,409 of NZ_JBMLTK010000033.1, forward strand.
TATTCGATTGAATTGAGAATTTCAAATTGCGTTCTTTGGCTTGCTTTACCAACTCGCGTACCGACTCGGTTGCATCAACAAGTTCGGCAACACGTTGTTTGCTGTGTTGGTTTTCCTCGCCACCTCGAATTTGCGAGCTGAAACTTTCGAGCGCGTGAAACTTGATCTTGCTATCTAGCAATTTCAAAAGCACATTCTCCGCCTCTTCCGGCGTAAACGTTCCGTCAATTAATTTGATTGAAGTCATTGGCATTGTTAGATTCACGATTCTCTGTTTTAGTTAAATTAGAAAGGACAATAAATGCGAGTAGGATTCCTACCACTAAAAAAGCGGTTCCGTAGCAGGAATTGGGTTGTAATAGATTGTAAATCAATCCGATGATTGTCCACAATAAAACCAAAACCAGTTTTACATTTTGCTTCATTTGAGGCGTTTGAGGTTGGTTAGCCATGAATTGCGATTACTGACCTTGACCTAAAGAGAAGGCAGCTTTTCCGTCGAACTCATATAGATTTTCCGTTTTGATTACGTCTAATCCGTGAGTTTCCGCGTTAGAAAGTAAGGTAATGATATCTTGCTTGCTCAACTCTCCTGTTGCTGATTTGAAACGGCAACGCCAGTGATCGGTACAAAAAGTTTCTGAGAAACCTTCTGGCCATACTTTGATTCCACGGTTGGTAATCATTGACAACGAAACTGAATCAAAACCAATTTTAGAAGCAGCTGCACCTAACTCGTCTGGATTCGTTCCGCGGTAGTGCAAGAAAACATCTACGCCTACTAATTTCTTAGCTTTTGGTGCTTTTCTTTCGTATTTCGGCAGATTCAAAGTTGCGTCTGTTTTATAAGTAACCGCTTTTAATTTAGAAGGTTTTTGACCTAAATTCGCGATTATAGCATCTGCAAATTCTTTAGTTCCAACTTTTACTTTGCTAGTTCCTTCTTTGAAAATGTCGTAGGTATGAACGCCGTCTTCAATTGTTTTCAACCAAGCGTTTTGCACTTTTTCGGCAACGTCGGTCATTCCCATATGCGTTAACATCATCACCGCACCTTGTAATAGTCCAGACGGATTCGCTAAGTTTTGTCCAGCACGACGAGGCGCCGAACCGTGAATAGCTTCGAACATAGCGCATTCTTCACCAATATTTGCTGAACCTGCTAGACCAACAGATCCTGCAATTTGTGCGGCGATATCCGAAAGAACGTCGCCATATAAATTTAGTGTCACAATAACGTCGAAAACTTCTGGTGTATCCGACATTTTCGCAGCACCGATATCGATAATCCAGTGTTCGTTTTCGATTTCAGGATATTCGGCAGCAATTTCGTCGAAAACTTGGTGAAACAAACCATCGGCTTGCTTCATGATATTGTCTTTTGTGAAGCAAGTTACTTTCTTTCTGCCGTACGCACGTGCATATTCAAAAGCGTAACGAACAATTTTCTCACAACCCGGACGCGAAATAATTTTCAAACACTGAACCACTTCGTCGGTTTGTTGGTGCTCGATTCCTGCATATAAATCTTCTTCATTTTCACGAACAATCACAATATCCATTTCAGGATGCTTGGTAGCCACAAATGGGTGCAAAGACGTACACGGACGCACATTGCTGTAAAGACCTAGAAATTTACGTGTGGTAACGTTCAAACTCTTGTAACCACCACCTTGAGGTGTTGTAATAGGCGCCTTCAAAAACACTTTGTTACGTCGGATAATATCCCATGATTCTGAAGCAATTCCCGATGTATTTCCCGATAGATAAACTTTTTCACCTACCTCAATTTCATCGTACTCCAATTCGGCACCAGCTGCCTTGATGATCGACAACGTAGCGTCCATAATTTCCGGACCAATCCCGTCTCCTTTTGCAATTGTGATTCTTTTCATGCTGAATAAATTTTATATCGGTGCAAAGATGATAGCTTCCTTTCATATATTTTTATTTATATTTGATATGGTAAACATTAAAATATTTTATGAATTATACCATTCACCAACTGCAAGTATTTTTGCGCGTTACGCAAACGGGAAGCATTACCAAGGCGGCAGAATTACTCAATTTAACGCAACCGGCCGTGTCTATACAGTTGAAGAATTTACAGGATCAGTTTGAGATACCGCTGACCGAAGTTGTTGGACGAAAATTGTATGTAACCGATTTTGGTAGAGAAATTGCCGCTGCCGCAGAAAACATATTGAATCAGGTACATGCAATTAATTTTAAAACGATGGCGCATAAAGGACAGTTAAGTGGCCGATTGAAGCTATCAGCGGTTTCCACCGGAAAATACATCATTCCGTTTTACCTGCAATCGTTTTTAAAACAGCATCCCGGTGTTGAGTTATCGCTCGACGTGACCAATCGTTTTAAAGTTTTAGAGAGCTTGGAACGCAACGAAATTGATTTTGCTTTGGTTTCGATTATTCCCGATCAATTTCAATTGAGCAGCATCAGTTTGCTTCGAAACAAATTGTATTTGATGAAGAATCCGAAGTATTTTGAGGTTGCAGCCTGCCAATCGATCCACGATTTAAAAGAATTGCCGATTATTTTTCGCGAGAAAGGATCGGGTACACGCATGATGATGGAACGTTTTTTTTCGCAGAACGATTTGAATATCGTTAATAAGATTGAGCTTACGAGTAATGAAGCCGTGAAACAAGCGGTTGTTGCGGGTTTGGGCGTTTCGATTTTACCCATGATTGGTGTGAAGAACGAGCTTTTGGTGGGCGATTTGAAAATAATCGATGTACCCAAACTTCCTTTAGAAACCGATTGGAACCTGATTTGGTTGCAGCAAAAGAACTTATCGCCTGTAGCAGAAGCTTTTCGAAATTTTGTAAGTACCGAGCGTAATCGGATTTTTGAAGAGGAGTTTTCCTGGACGTTGTAGGTCGGCGTGGATGAGTTTACTAGTTTATGTATTGTTTTTGGAAGTTAGTTCCGATAGCTATCGGGATCGATGATTTCACCATTTAACGTGTCGTTTTACCCGCCCAAACCCACAATTCGTTGGTGCCTGAACGTATCGAAGGCTTTTTTAGAAGCTAGTCCCGATAGCTATCGGGATCGCGACGTTTACCATTTTACGTATCGTTTTGCCCAACCGAACC
>NZ_JBMLTK010000034.1:0-3009 GCF_049240005.1 Flavobacterium sp.
GGATTTCCGGTTGCTTTAGGTGAAGTCTGTTTAGGTGCTGCTGAAAAAGTCGGTGTAGCTACTGTAGGCGGAATTAACAATACGCTATTGAGTTCAATACCTTTTTGCGAATCGGGATTGAGTTTGTAAATATCGTAAGGTGTGACCTTGTATTTCTGAGCAATCATCGTAATTGTTTCCCCTTGAGCTACAGTATGCTTCACGTATTTATCCTGCTTGGCCGACGTATTAAACGTGACACTCAGTACAAACAGCAATGAGAAAATAATTCGGTTTTTCATAAACAGTTCCTTTATTTTACGTTAAAGTTAACAAATCTTTTCAAATGCCATCGGAATCGCGGCTTTTTTCATCAACTTTTTTAGGCCAACAAAAACTATTCCCATTCGATTGTGGCCGGTGGTTTTGAGCTGATATCGTAAACCACTCGGTTCACGCCTTTGACTTTATTAATGATTTCATTGGAGATTTTCATCAGGAATTCGTAAGGCAAATGTACCCAATCAGCGGTCATACCGTCGGTAGATTCTACGGCTCTTAGTGCGACTACTTTTTCATAAGTTCGCTCATCCCCCATAACCCCTACACTATTCACCGGTAACAAGATGGCGCCGGCTTGCCATACTTTATCGTACAAACCGTGCTCTTTTAAACCGTTGATAAAAACAGCATCTACTTCCTGCAATATTCTGACTTTCTCCGGTGTAATAGCACCTAAAATTCGTATAGACAAGCCCGGTCCTGGGAACGGATGTCTGCCTAAAAGTTCCGAATCAATACCCAATGTTTTCCCTACGCGGCGTACTTCATCTTTGAACAACATGCGCAACGGCTCAACAATTTGGAGTTTCATATAATCGGGTAAACCGCCTACATTGTGGTGCGATTTGATGGTTGCGCTTGGTCCTTTCACCGAAACCGATTCGATGACATCCGGATAAATCGTGCCTTGTGCCAACCATTTCACATCTTCTATGCGATGCGCTTCGTCATCAAACACTTCGATAAACACGCGCCCAATGGCTTTGCGTTTGGCTTCGGGATCTTCTACTCCTGCTAAAGCTTCCATGAAACGATCAGTAGCATCTACGCCTTTCACGTTCAAGCCCATGTCTTTGTATTGGTGCAAAACGTTTTCGAATTCGTTTTTGCGCAATAAACCGTTATTGACAAAAATACAGTACAAGTTTTTACCGATGGCTTTGTTCAATAAAACGGCTGCTACTGTAGAATCTACACCACCTGAAAGCCCAAGTACTACTTTGTCGTTTTGCAATTTGTCCTGCAATTCTTTAACGCAATCTTCCACGAAAGCGTTTGGTGTAAAGTTTTGCGGTACTTCCGCTATTTTAACTAAGAAATTTTCTAAGAGTTGTTTTCCGTCGGTAGAATGGTATACTTCAGGATGAAATTGAATCGCATAGGTTTTTTCACCTTCAATGCGATAGGCTGCATTCGCTACATCTTTGGTACTGGCCAATAAAACGCCATTAGTCGGCAATTGTTTGATGGTGTCACTGTGACTCATCCAAACCTGACTGTTTAAAGCGACTTCGTCAAAAAACGCTTCGTCGTCTTTGATGAAAGACAAATTGGCGCGACCGTATTCACGAATGTTACTCGGCGCTACTTCACCACCATTAAAATGCGCTAAATATTGCGCTCCGTAGCACACGGCTAACAAAGGCATTTTGCCACGAATTTGAGATAAATCAGGATGAGGAGCGTCTTCGGCTCTCACAGAATAAGGGCTACCCGAAAGGATAACTGCTTTGTAGGTCGATAAATCATCCGGAAAATGATTGTAAGGAAAAATTTCGCAGAATATGTTTAATTCGCGAACGCGGCGTGCAATAAGTTGTGTGTATTGCGAACCGAAATCTAAAATAAGTACGTTGTGTTGCATGTGCAAAAGTAGCACTCTCAGTTGAAAATAAAAAATCGAAAACCGACATTTAGCCAAATAAAAAAGCATCTCGAAATGAGATGCTCTTTTAAATTATAGTGAAGCTATTACTTCTGTTTAAACGCTTTTACACCCGGAAAATAAGCCGTGTTGGCTAATTCTTCCTCAATGCGCAACAATTGGTTGTATTTCGCCATACGGTCGGAACGCGAGGCAGAACCGGTTTTGATTTGACCACAGTTTAACGCTACGGCTAAATCGGCTATCGTATTGTCTTCGGTTTCTCCCGAACGGTGAGACATTACCGAAGTATAACCGGCATTGTGTGCCATGTTAACCGCTGCAATGGTTTCGGTTAAAGTACCGATTTGGTTTACTTTTACCAAGATAGAGTTAGCAATCCCTTTTTCAATTCCGGTAGCCAAACGTTGTACATTGGTTACGAATAAATCGTCGCCTACCAATTGTACTTTGTCGCCTACCAATTCTGTCAAGTATTTCCAGCCGTCCCAGTCGTCTTCGTACATACCGTCTTCGATGGAAATAATCGGATAATTAGCTGCCAAAGAAGCCAAATATTCGGCTTGTTCTTTTGAGGTTCTTACTTTTCCGGTAGCACCTTCAAACTTGGTGTAATCGTATTTTCCGTCTACATAAAACTCAGAAGCCGCACAATCTAAAGCAATCATTACTTCGTCTCCGAATTTGTAACCGGCATTTTCAACCGCTTTTTTAATCGTATCCAAAGCATCTTCTGTACCACCGGCTAAATTAGGGGCAAAACCACCTTCATCACCTACAGCAGTTGACAAATCTCTATCGTGTAATACTTTTTTCAAATTGTGGAAAATCTCCGTTCCCATTTGCATGGCATGGGTAAAGTTTTGGGCTTTAACCGGCATAATCATAAACTCTTGAAACGCAATTGGCGCATCAGAGTGTGAACCACCGTTGATGATGTTCATCATCGGTACCGGTAAAGTATTAGCAGAAACACCACCAACGTAACGGTACAAAGGCAAACCTAATTCGTTAGCCGCAGCTTTCGCAACCGCTAAAGAAACGCCTAAAATGGCATTGGCACCTAAGTTAGATTTGTTGGC
>NZ_JBMLTK010000035.1:0-28392 GCF_049240005.1 Flavobacterium sp.
ATTCGTCTGAGTTTGGTTTTTTGTTTTTTACGTGTCCCTGGTTCTTCCGATAGCTCTTAAATATACCTTGCGCAAACTGGGCCAATGCCCTTAAGTTTTGATTTTTCATCAATTAAGACTCTTCCACAAACACTGCATTTTCCGCATTCTATTCCGTATGATAAAATTGCGTTATTAAAATTATCAGCCGACTCGGTGATTTGATAGAAAAATTGAAGTATTGGTGTAACATTTAAGTTTCTACCGTTATTTTTGTTATTTTCTCTTGGAAGAACAGTAGAATCTCTATTTACAATAAACACTTCTGATTTTTTAGTTTTATTAACCGCAATAATTTGGTTTATATATTTTTTTCCATCAATTGCAAAAAAGGAAAACTCAACTTCATCGTTTAATCCTTTTTCATTTGGAATTTTTAAACGAATTATTGGGTTTTCAATACTGCCGCCAAACTTTATACGATCAAGAGTAGAAAACAAAATTTTAAAATTATCACATTTAAACGGCAAACTAGGTAGACTTAAAATAAAGTCTATCATAACTTTACCTTTGTCGTTAAGTAAATTATTAGCACAAATATGGGCTTTCAAAACATCTTCAGCAGTGTGTTTAAATTTTCTGAATTTGTTATATAAGAAATTATGATTTTTTAATCCCTTACAAATATGAAATGCCTGAAAATCAGTAAACTGACTTTCAAGTATTATGTCTCCATACTTAACAATAGTCTTAATTTTTCCGCTAGCATAATCATTTTGTAAAACTGATTTAAAATCATTGATAAATGGATTATTCACTTCCATTTTCTCCCGATCGTAGATAATCTCAGTTATCTCATTTTGAAGCTTAATATTATTTAAATCATTTTTCTTATTGGTTAAATAATCAGCATTTAAAAGTATTGCAAAAATTTCACCCTCCGAAAGATCATGCTTTTTTGCAAATGCATTAAACTCTGTAAAGGAATTAAACAAATGATTAGTTTCAAAAAAAGTTGAATAAACTTCAACACCATTTTCTTGGTCGCAAATTACTTTAAATAAAATTTTTGTATCGCATTGTCGAATTATTGAATCTAAAACCTTAAAGACTCTCCGAATTTGATTTAACACAGAATAATTTTTACCCAAGGTGCTTTGAGAGCTTGTTTTAACAAAGTTCCAGCAGCATAGAAGCGGTTTCTTTTTTAATTCACTGATGTTATGTATAGCTGCATCGAAGTTTAGTACAGGATTTGTAAACAAATGGTTTGTTTTCCCAGAAGTAGTGGCAAGTATTTTTTCGTAGATTCCTTTTTCGATTAGGTCATTTTTTGAATACTGACTCTTTCTAGTGAATAAGTCGCCTCTTAATAGTAAACATTTAAAAAAGCTATCTGTTACCAAGCGCTCTTTGACGGTAATATCATCTTTTGTGCCTAAGGCATCAAATAGCAAGTAATCTTGAAAAAGCTGAATTAAGTGCCCGTTATCTTCCCGAGTTAGAAGTCGGCGTAGGGAGGCTGGAAATCGACCTCCTTCAAAGTGAATTCTAATTTCATTTATGGCTAGCGACATCTGATCGCCAGAATATAAGTAAGTTAAATGATTATTGCTTTCGACGATTCTAGTCCATTTTTGAGCAAGTTCGTTAACATTTAAAAAATTACTGCTAATTACTTGATCATGCTTTTGGACCGAAATTCTTACTTTATTATCCATTGTATGCTGCTTTGACTTCAGCAGATAATCAGAATAAATATAATCTAAAATCAAATTTGAAAATTTTTCTATGCTCTCATCTTTGTTTTTTTCTGACAGAAGAATTTCATAACCCGCAAATCCAATGGTTTGAGTTTTTAGTAGTTTAACGTACTCGTTGATATCAACTCGTTCATTTAATCGCTTAAAATTACCTTTGCTTACTTTTTTAGCTTCAAACTGATTCTGCAATGTATTTACTTCTTCTTGTTTAAAGCTATCTAATACGATCCCCTTAGCTTGGCTTTTGCGAACATTACGATTAAATTTATTATTAAACAATTCATATTGTGTAATTGAAATTTTAGCATTGGAACTAAATTGAATTTTGATGTTATGTAATTCCAAAAACTTCACAGCTTGATCAAGCGAGATGTTAAAATCGCGTAGTACTTTATTGATTCTTATCGTTTTTTCCTCCATAACAAATTAAAACTTTTACTTATCTCTAGACCTAGTTAAAACAACTGCTACATAGAGTATGTTCAGTTGATTAAATAAACTAAAGTCACACCAGCAATCGCAAACAATTAATCCCACAAACCTCTAAACTTACTATTAAAATCGTCTCAAAATCTCCAGACTTAAATCGAAAAACAACAACGCTTCCTAGCTTCCAAAATAGAAGTTTCAATTAAGCTAAAACCCACCTACTTAAACAAACCGACAACAAAATCGATAGTGAGTCCAACACCGATTACCAACAAAAACTGGGTGATGCCTCCTAAAAAATATACCAAAAGCGATTTTCCATAATTGAGTGCTTTTGCCCGATTAAAGAACTGCGCCAAGACAACTACAGGATACAATATCGTTGTTCCTAAAAGTAGAATATTGGTAATGCTTTGATCTAAAAAGCTGGTGAACGGAAGGATCACACCCACCAACAACATACCTTGTGCCGAAACAAAGCACATTAATGTCATGATTTCAAAAATGTTATAGCCGTATTTTCTGAAAAACAAGCGGGCCCAGCAGGCAATAAAAAAGCTCTTCACGATAAAATCGTAGCCAAAGTTTTTTTGAAACCACGTTTGTATCGCATAAACCGTAGTGCCATAGAAGTACGAATCGGTTGGCGGAGTTGTTGCTGCGGGCTTAAAATTGTTGTAGATAATTGTGTAAATAACCGCCGAGAAAATCAGAAACCCTATCGGTTTCATGTGTTGGTCGCGGCGTTCGTTAATAAACGTTCGAATACTGGCAGCCGGCCGAATCAAAAGCTCCTTGACATTAAAGAAAAAACCTTTGTCTAAGTGCCACAAATGAAACAGTTCGTGGGAAATGTAATGGCTGTCGATGCGTTTTATTCCGTCGTTTGTAACGTGCTCATTAGCGTCTTCATTGATCAACTCACTTTTGCTATTTGTCATAATACTCGTGTTATTCGTGCTCATTTCTAAAAGCAAAGTAATGAAAAACCGCCTTTAAACAAACTGCAGAAAAAGTAAATTAAAAAACATCGCGGCTACCTAAATAGCATATGCAAAAGAGCCTTACTACAAAATGCAATAAGGCTAATCATCCGTTAAATCAAGAAGAGCGTAAGTTCAATTCTTACATTGAACTCGCGCTAAAAACCTTAGAAATCTAGTACCAAACCTACTGTAGGAATAATGGTATTATTTGAATTATCCACTTGTATCAATTGTCGCGGCGAAACTACCGCATCGTTCTCGTCGCGAAGCAATCCAAATTGGGGTATTTGTGGAATACGCTGCGCCAGTAAATTCTCGAAATCAACAAACACGTCTAATGCAACTTTTTTAAAATTCCATTTTTTATCAACTCGAACATCCAACTGATTGAAAACACCTAGCTTTTTTGTTCCTAAGGCATTATAATCCAAAATTATTTCAGGATATGCAGCCAAAGTTTGTTGCTGATCAACCGGTACGTAAGGAGTTCTTCCTGCAAATCGATTTCGTAAACTCACTTCCCAATTCTTTTTAAACTTGTACCCTGCTGTTAACGAAAATAGGTGTCGGCTATCCCAAACCGATGGTAAATACTTATTGGCAACACCCGAAAACTCACTGTAAAAAAAGGTGTATGAAGCAATGGCAAAGAAATTCTTCACAAACTTTTGTTGAAACATGACCTCCGCTCCATAAGTTCTGCCACGTCCATTTGTAGCAATAGCCTCATTACCTAAGACTTCAAAACCGCCGCCTTTGTTGGCTAACGAAACGCCATCTTCTAAAGAAACTGGGTAATCGCGGTACTTTTTATAGAATCCTTCGACAGTTAACTTGGAAGCCTCGCCAATTGTTTTTTCAATTCCAGCAACGTAGTGTGTGCTATTTGTATAATTTCCGTTTCTATTAGCTAGTTCTCCATTTTGGTCTCTAAATCCAAGTATCGTGTACGGTAAAATCTTGTAATAACTGCCTACACTGGCGTTGAACCGATAGCCTTGACCTAACTTAACCGATAAAGCAACACGCGGAGAAAACGTTTCGAGTAAACTCACATTATCCAAAAATGTGTCATCATCGAAGCGAAACCCAGCCGAAAAATCTACGCGATCGTCAAAAAAGCTGCTGCTGGCGTTGGCAAAGAAACCGTATTTAAAGAAGTCGATACTTGTTGAATACGTTCCCGAATTGGAATCGATAGTATTGTTGTTGTAGCGTGAAAGCTGCCCGTTAAAACCCGTAGTTACCTTCACTTTGTCAAAATAGTAAGTAAATTCCTGACGCAATTTTGTTTCAATTTCCTCTGCCTCGTTGCTAAAGATAATTCCCTCGCGATTAACAGTATCTTCGTAATTCACAAACGAATTCTTAAAATAATTGTTTGAAATCGTAGTTTGCGCATTTCCTAAATTGTTTTTAAAGCGTCGCTTCCACGTTAATCCTATCGCATTTGACCGCTGTTCGATATACGGCGATTGCTCCAAAACTGCACGCTCACTTGGCGTCAAATCGTTCGAAGCCTCTAGCGAAAACTCGTCGATCGAACCAACACCAATCAAAGAAATATCATTGTATGCATCAATTTTATGATTGATTTTGTACTGGTAATCCCAATAATTTGGTCGTATCGGCAATCCAATAAACTCAAACAAAAATTGCAGATAACTTCGTCGAACCGACGCAAGGAACGTTGTATTACTTTTCTCTTTGTTACCTTTAAACAACGGGCCTTCAAAAGTTGCAGCTGCCTCCGAAGCACTTAATCTAAAGTTGGTTTTGTAAGAAGTAGCACTACCCGTGCGCTGCTTAAACTGCAACACTCCCGATAACGGATTGTCGTATTGAGAACCAAACGCCGATGTGCTTAACGTAACATCATCAATAAAGGAAACGTTTAAAATACCTACCGGACCTCCCGAACTTCCCTGTGTGCTAAAATGATTGATCGTTGGAATCTCCATACCATCTAAATAATAAACGGTTTCGTTAGGAGCACCACCCCGAATAATTAAATCGTTTCTAAAACCTCCCGGAGAGGGAGAAATTCCCGGTAACGATTGCGCCACGCGAACCACATCATTATTCGAACCCGGATAATTCGCAATTTCAACAGCTGAAAGCGATTGTATCGACAACGGCGTTTCTTTACTGCGCTTCAACTTACTGCGCTTAATTACAACTTCGGTTAATTCCTGAGCCGACTCTACCAAATTAATAGTTAATTCGGCATTTCCAGCCGATTTGACAATCACATTAAACACAGTCTGCGTCTCATATCCGTCGATACTTACAGTTAAATTATAGGTTTTAGGAACTACCTGTTCAAATTTGAATACACCATTCGCATCTGTAGTAGTAACGTACTCCGTACCCTCCAACAAAACCGTAGCTCCCAATAACGGACTCTCAGCCTTGCCTTTTACAATTCCCGTAAGCACTACTCCCTGCTGTGCAACAACAGCCTGCAAAGAAAAAAGTGCCAAAAGAACCCAAATAGTTTTTTTCATTTTGTATGTTTTTGGAATATTTTTGTGCAAATTTAATCCAAAATTGTATCATTTTAATATTTTAAGTTTTTTTTAGCGCTACTCAAATCACAGTGTTTAATTTTGAGGATATGAATTCTAAAGATTTACTACACACCATCATAAACGATTTCTACGATTTTAATTCGCATGAATCGGAGTCTGATCAAGCTTCCATGCAGAAGTTTGTGGCGTTTTTGAATACGAAATACGACACCGAAAAAATTGAAGTACGCCCGCTTACCGACGCCGATACCGAAATCGATTTACTTGTACTCGAAAACGAAAACGAAGACAAACGCGACGTACTGCTGCTCTTTATTTACTTGTTTAAATACGCTAGAAACTACATCAAAATGGCGTTGGCAGAGTCGGAAATTCATACAGCCGATGAATTTGCATTTGTTATCTCGGTGTTAATGACTCCTGAACTAACAAAAACTGAATTATTTCAACGAAATATTGTCGAAAAAACCAGTGGAACTGAAATCCTGAAGCGACTCGTGAAAAAAGGTTTAATTCACGAGTTCAAATCCGATAAAAACAAAAAGAATATCTACCTTAAAATCACGCCCGAAGGCGAGGCAGTAATTACTCGTGTATTACCTAAAATGCAGGAGGTTACCGAAATTGTTTCCGGAAATTTAAGCGCGTTCGAAGTTAAAAATCTCCTGAAATCCCTAGCCAAACTCGAAGCCTTACACAACAATATTTACAACCAGCGCAAAGACCAGAATTTGACACAAATACTGGATTTCATCAAGCAAGCGAAATAGAACTTCTTTCTTCTTTGGGCAACTGCTGCCTCTGTTCCGCCGGCAGCACCAGGCTGTTCCTGCCATCTTTTAACCTGAGTTCGATTTAAAAATTACAGTCAGAAAACAGATAAATGGTTGACTACAAGGCAGAATTGTTTTGAGATTCTAGAGTATCGCAAAAAATTCTAACGAAGTAGGCGACCGTTTATCTGTTTAGCGTCTGGGTCGTTCATTTCTAAGGATACCAGTTTTTTCATTTTAATTATTTTCAGCGTTCTGACAAAGATTTTTAATCGAACTCAGGTTTTTACTGCTCGCGCCCTCGCAGTAAAAGGATTTCCGTGCCATGCCTGTTGCACCCAACCCAACTCACAATACGTGTTTTTAAAACTTTCCGCTACCTTTGCCGCAAACAACACAACTATGCCTATTATCGCACCTTCTGTACTTGCAGCCGATTTTGCTAATCTACAACGCGACGTCGAACGCATCAACGAAAGTCAAGCCGATTGGTTTCACATCGATATCATGGACGGAGTTTTTGTACCCAACATTTCGTTTGGTATGCCCGTGCTCGAAGCCATTCAAAAACACGCAAAAAAACCGCTCGACGTGCATTTAATGATCGTCGATCCCGACCGATATACCGAAACCTTCGCCAAATTAGGTGCCGCTACACTTACCGTACATTACGAAGCTTGCACGCATTTACACCGCAGCTTGCAACACATAAAAAGTAACGGCATGCGCGCAGGAGTTGCTTTAAATCCGCACACGCCGGTACATCTGCTTTCCGACATCATTCGCGAAATCGATTTGGTTTGTTTAATGAGCGTAAATCCGGGTTTTGGCGGACAACAATTTATCGAACACACCTACGAAAAAGTACGTGCGCTTAAAAAACTAATTGTTGAAACAGGAGCAAAAACGCAAATCGAAATCGACGGCGGTGTAAATAGCTCAAACGCAACGGCCTTAGTTCAAGCCGGCGCCGACGTATTGGTGGCAGGGAATTTTGTTTTCAAAGCCGAAAATCCGTTACAAGTTATTGCCGACTTAAAAAGAGCGCAATAAAATATATTTAATCGAGCTTTTCGGTAAGTTTTTTAAAGACTTTTCGCGCTTCTTTACCTTCGTATAAAATGCTGTAAACCGCATCGATTATAGGAGTTTTGGCGCCGTATTCTTCGTTGAGCTTGTACGCACTTTTTACCGCGTAATAGCCTTCGGCAACCATACTCATTTCCATCATGGCGCTTTTTACGGTATAGCCTTTACCAATCATGTTTCCGAACATGCGGTTTCGCGAAAAAACCGAATAACCGGTTACCAACAAATCGCCGAGATACGCGCTGTTGTTGATATTTCGTTTCATTTTGTGCACTTTGCGAATAAATTTCTTCATTTCGCGAATGGCGTTACTCATTAAAACCGACTGGAAATTGTCGCCGTAACCCAAACCGTGCGCAATACCTGCGGCAATGGCGTAAATGTTTTTGAGCATGGCGGCATATTCGGTACCGATAATATCGTCGCTGATTTTTGCTTTGATGTAGTTTCCGGAAAGCGCGTGCGCTACAACCTTTGCTTTTTTGGCGTCGGCGCAGGCAATAGTTAGGTACGACAAACGCTCGAGAGCTACTTCTTCGGCGTGACACGGCCCGGTGATTACGCCAATATTTTCGTACGGAATTTGATAAACTTCGTGAAAATGCTCGCCAACAATTAAACTGGTTTCGGGCACGATACCTTTGATTGCCGAGAATATGACTTTATCTTGAAGGGAAACTTCGAGTTTTGCAAGTTCGTTGTTAAGAAACGCCGACGGAATAGCAAAAATGATGATTTCGGCATTTGCGATGGCGTAATTGATATCGGTTGTAAGATCGAGTTTTTCGATTTGAAACGTTACCGAACTTAGGTAGTTTGGGTTGTGATGCTGCGTTTGCAGGTGCTCGATGGCTGCTTCGTTTCGCATATACCAAATTATGCGTGATTCGTTTACGCAAAGCATTTTGGCAATGGCTGTGGCCCAGCTTCCGCCGCCGATAACTGCAAATTTAGTCATTTACTATGCTTTTGTGTTTAGCGTGGCAAATGTAAGCAGCTGATTTTGATATTTGAAAGCAAATTGCAGCGAATTCGATTTCGTAACTTTTGGAAATGGTTTTTCTTTGGCACAAATCTTGGGTTTAGTTGGCCGCGCGAAGGATAGAGCGGATTACCCCGCAGCCACAAAAAGCGCTTGTGCGCGCTTTTTGTGGCGAGGCGTATGAGCGAAAGCCTGACGGCGCAGAAAAACCCTGTACTACCGTTCGAATTACAGCGAAATTTCGGGTTTTACTGTGCCGGCGCGCCCAAAAAACAACTAAAAATTCGTGTACAATCGTTATCTTTACCTCACTTAACTTTCTACCATGCGTGCAATTTTTCTCGGATTGTGGTTTCTTTTAAATGTGTATTCAGGTTTTTCGCAGCTTCAAAAAGAAGTTGAACCGCCTTTTCACATAAAAACGGCTGCATTTTTTCAGGACGGAAAAATGGTGTTGCCGATGTTTCAACTAAACGACAATTTTCATTTTGAGTTTGATGATTTGCATGGCGACGAAGCCGATTATTATTTTGAAATTGTGCATTGCGATTACGATTGGAAAAAATCGGAATTAGCAAAAGCCGAGTATTTAAACGGCATTGATGGGCAGCGCATTCAGGATTATTTGACTTCGTTTAACACCGTGCAATTGTATTGCCATTACCGCATGCCTTTTCCGAACCGTTTTATGAGTTTTCGCGTAAGTGGCAACTACATTATTCAGATTTTGAACTCGGATCGCGAAGTGGTTTTTTCGCGCAAGTTTGTGATTTATGAAGATCGTGTTTCGGTTCCGATGGTTATTAAACGTCCGCGTACATTAAAAGATATTGAGTACAAACAAAACGTAGAATTTTCGATTAAATCGCAAGATATTTTGTTTCAAGCGCCCTTGCAAAACGTAAAAGTTTGGTTGCTGAAAAACGGCGATTTCAAAACGGGAATTACCAACATTAAGCCGCAATATACCATTGGCAACGATTTGATTTACCGCTACGACAAGGAAACGCAATTTTGGGGCGGAAACGAATACCGATTCTTTGAAAACAAGGACATTCGGGCAGCGAACAATTTTATTGCAAAGATTGAAAGCAAAGAAACTTACATTGCGTATTTATATCCAGACAACGCACGCGCCAACCAGCCTTACACCTACGCACCCGATGTAAACGGTATTTATCAAGTACAAAACTTAAACTCACAAAACAACGCTGTAGAAGCAGACTACGCTTGGGTGTATTTTAGATTGGTTGCGCCAACCTACATGGGCAACGACGGTGTGTACATTAACGGAATGTTTAACAACTGGTCGTTAGCACCCGAATTTAAGATGGATTACAATACCGAAGGTGGCTATTTTGAAAAAGCGTTGATTTTAAAACAAGGATTTACGAACTACCAATATGTTATTGCCTCAGAAAACGGGAAAATTGATTATGAAAATGCACCCGATGGCAACTTTTATCAAACAGAAAACAACTATTTTGCCTTGGTGTATTACCGCGAAAACGGTCAGCGGTACGATCGAATTATCGGGAAAGGCAGTGCTAGTTCGATTGATATCAGCAACTAACAAAGATTTAAACTTGCTTCGTTGGAAAATTTGCTAACTTTGAAGTGTGAAACTGGTTGAGCGCTATGGTTACTCAAATAACACAAGGGATAAAAATTTCGGTTAGAACTTCTTTTGAAGGTACTTACTACAAAAACGGTAGGTTGCACTACGCATTTTGTTATGAAATTTCGATAGAAAATCACAGTAAAGACAGCGTACAATTGATGTCGAGACACTGGGACATTTTCGATGCGCTTCAAAACATGGAAACAGTGGATGGCGAAGGTGTGATCGGGAAAAAACCTGTTTTAAAACCTGGCGAGCGTTACAGCTATACTTCAGGCTGTTTATTGGCTTCGCCTTTTG
Organism: Flavobacterium sp.; assembly: GCF_049240005.1. Classification (GTDB taxonomy): domain Bacteria; phylum Bacteroidota; class Bacteroidia; order Flavobacteriales; family Flavobacteriaceae; genus Flavobacterium. The sequence goes on from NZ_JBMLTK010000035.1 coordinate 10,454, forward strand.
GAGCTATGCGCGGCTATTTCAACATGATTAATTTTACAACGACCCGCAATTTCCGGGTAATTGTGCCCAGCTTTAAATTAAGCGCCGATTTCGCCTTGAATTAATTTCAGCGCTCTTTATTTGTATTTCAAACTTGGTTCTGAAAATACGCACTTACGTCGAGAACTTCGCGTTGGGCAATAGCGAACACCTTATCCGTTGCGGTTGGTTCCAGTATGTACTTTCCGGTAAAAACGCCAAAGGCAGGTAAAATTAGTTGGTTTTGAGATTGAAAAAAACAAGGCAATCGCAAGGATTGTCGGCCAGCACCACGCAACAAAACGCCGGGATGTATGTGTCCGCAGATGTTTAGCTTCGAATCGGTTTCGGTAGGATGATGCGTGAGTAACAATTCGTGGGTTTCGATTTCGGAAACTACTTCAACACCCAACTTTTTGTAATGTGATTCTGAAATAATATCGTGATTTCCGGCGACCAAAACGTGCTTTTGCTCTGCATTTCGTTCAATGAAAGCCGAAAACGCCTTCCAATCGTTATTGGTTTTGGAGTGAAATAAATCGCCGAGATAAATCACTGATTTGGGATTGAAAAACGAAAGTACTTCTTCTAGCAGCTCGAAGTTTACTAAACCAACTACTGCCGGGACGGCTAATCCGTTTTTGCGGAAATGCGCTACTTTACCGAGGTGCACATCGGCAATTAATAAGCAGTTTTCATTTTTCCAGAAAGCGGCTCCGGAATAATGCAAAACGAATTCGAGCTGATTGTATTTGAGTAGCGTTGTCACAGATAAATTCCGATGCAAGGTAATTCAAGTATGGGAAACGAGCCGACATTTACTTCATAAAACTGGCGGTCATTTTCGCGATTCTGTCGGCAAGTGTTTCACTGCTGAGCTTCTCTCGAAGTCGGTCGGTGATAATTGGAAACGAAAACGGCGTGGGTTTCGAACATTCTTTGATGACGATATTTTGTTGGTTAATACGTTCCAAGGCGAGAATCACACGTCCTTCTTCTAACTGATGTTCGAAGGTTTCGCGAATGGCTTGTTGCAGCAATAAATTATCGGGTTCGTAATCGCGAAATACTTCGAAGAACAGCTGCGAACTTCCTTGTAAATGTTTGGTTTTAATTAATTTACCGGGATAACCCGTAAAAACCAATCCGCTTATCACGGCTATATCTCTGAATTTTCGTTTGGCCATCTCGGTGGCATTTAAACTGCTTTGCAAGTCTTGATGCACATAAGAAGCTGAAAACAAGTTGTTGTCGATCACCGATTCTAAATCGATGGGTTGGTCGGATAGCAATTCGAAACCGTAATCGTTATACGCGAGCGAGAAACTAATAGGCGTCAGCAAACTGATTCGGTATGCCAACAAGCTGGCTAAGGCTTCGTGCACAAACCGACCTTCAAACGGATAAAATAAGCTGTGATACCCTTCTCGTGTTTTAAAGGTTTCGATGAGGAATTCGTTGCTCGACGGCACGATTGATTCGCGTCTTTGACGGGTAAAAACGGGTTCCATTGCCGCGAGTTCGACGGATAAATCCGATGTATTGGCGCGGTAGAGTTCTTCTCGAAGGAGTTGCGACATTTGTGCGGAAAACGACAAGCGACCACCGAGCCAGCTAGCCAGTTTTGCTTTTCCGCTTCCGGTTGCGTTGCGCACCAAAACCTGCATGTTTTTGATTTGATAGAGTTCTAACCTGCGTCCGCCGAACTGGAAAATATCACCGGGTTTAAGTCGTGAAATGAAATATTCTTCAATGGAGCCGATATAACCGCCGCCAAGAAATTTGACCTGCAGCGATACGTCGCCAACGATCGTACCAATTTGCATGCGGTGGTGCATGGCGATTTTTCGGCTGTTGACTTTAAATTTACCGTCGGCTTCGATTTCTACTTTTTTGAATTCGTCGTATGCTTGCAAGCTTTGTCCGCCTTTGGTTATGAAATTTAAAATCCAACGCCATTCCTCGTCGGTCATTGTTTGAAAACAGAATGTATTTTGAACTTCTTGGCGAATTTCGTTTGGATAAAAACCATCGGAAACGGCTAGTGTAGTTAGGTATTGTACCAAAACGTCGAAGCTGTTTAGATACGGAATGCGATCTTCGACCAAGGTGTGTTTTACGGCTTTTTGAAGTGCCGATGCTTCGATTAGTTCCATGGCATGCGTTGCCAAGAAGTAAATCACCGATTTTTTTCCCGGTTGGTGACCGCTGCGTCCGGCACGTTGCATGAATCGCGCTACGCCTTTTGGACCGCCAATTTGAATGATGGTTTCAACTGGCGCAAAGTCGACACCTAAATCTAAACTCGACGTACACACTACTACTTTGAGTTGCTCGTCGCGAATAGCCTGTTCGACCCAAAGTCGGGTTTCTTTTGCGATACTGCCGTGGTGCATGGCAATTTCGCCGGCAAATTCCGGATACTTATCGAGTAATTGCTGAAACCAAATTTCGCAAGCCGATCGAACATTGGTAAAAATAAGTGTGGTTTTGCTTCGCTTTACGATGGCAGCTACTTCGTCGAGCAGGTGTAAACCCATGTGCCCGCGCCACGGATAGGCATCCATGGTTTCGGGAAGTATCGCGTGTACTTCAATTTGTTTTTGAATATTAGCTTGCACGAGTACAGCCTTTTCGTTTGTTTTCGAATCTAAACCCAATAAAACTTCACGTGCTTGTTCGAGATTTCCGATGGTTGCCGAAATGCCCCAAATACGCAAATTAGGTGCAATGGTTTTCATCCGCGACAGCGCAAGTTCCATCTGTACGCCGCGTTTTGTGCCCAGAAGTTCGTGCCATTCGTCGACAACAACGGCTTGGCAATGCGATAAGCGCTGTGCGTAATCTTTAGAAGCGAGCATCAGTTGCAAGCTTTCCGGCGTTGTGATGAGTAAATCAGGTAGCTGTTTTTGCTGTTTTCTACGTTCGGCTTCTTCGGTGTCGCCGGTTCGAATGCCCACGGTTAAGTCGAGCTGAAATCCTTCGATAACGCGTTCGGCTGCCTGTTTAATTTCTACCGAAAGAGCGCGTAAAGGCGTAATCCATATGGCTTTTATGCCGGTTTTCGCTTTCGCGGAACGAGATCGTTCCCGAATTTGTTCAAGGACAATCGGAATCCACAACGCATACGTTTTCCCGCTGCCGGTGGGTGCGTTTAGCAAGCCGTTTTTACCTGCGAGATAATGTTCCCACGTTTCTTTCTGAAAGGGAAACACCTGCCATTGCTGACTTTGAAACCAAGAATCGGCTCGAGCAAATAATTCTTCGTTTGTCATTTCGGAATCAAGCTTTTTAAATCGTCGAGCGTGTTTGCATCGTCGATTTTCTTATCGGTACGCCAGCGCAAAATACGCGGAAAACGGGTTGCAATTCCCGATTTATGTCGTTTGCTAAACGCAATTCCTTCAAAACCGATTTCAAAAACCAATTCGGGTTTTACGCTCCGAACGGGACCGAAGCGCTCTAGCGTATTTTTCTTAATCCAATCGTCGACTTGCCGGAATTCTGCATCGGTCAATCCGCTGTAGGCTTTTGCAAACGTAACGAGTTGTCTGTCGCCGTTTTCTTGTTCTTCCCAAAGTGCAAAGGTGTAATCGGTAAATAAGTTGGCACGCCGCCCCGAGCCGCGCATGGCGTAAGTTAGCACGGCGTCTATGGATAAAGGCTCGATTTTCCATTTCCACCAATCGCCTTTTTTACGACCTACTTGATACGAGCTGTCGAGTTTTTTCAGCATCAGGCCTTCGGAACGCATTTCTCGAGCTCGATTTCGTTCGGCTTCAACGGCTTCCCAAGAATCTAAAACCAAAAACTCCGATTCGATTACGGGTGCATCAGTTGGAAGTTGGTTCAATACGGTTTTCAATAAATTTCGTCGGTCGCGGTACGGCAGTTGTCGGATGTCGTTGCCTTCAAATTCTAATAAATCGTATGCTTTAATGCGAATTGGAACTTTTCGAAGCAAATCGGTACTTACGGTTTTTCTTCCGATGCGTGTTTGTAAATCGTTAAACGTGCCGATGTTGTTATCGATCCACGGTAAAATCTCGCCGTCGATTACGGTTCCGTCGGGAAGCAGCTGAGTTAACACTTGCAGTTCCGGATATTTATCGGTTACGAGTTCTTCCCCACGACTCCACACGTAGAGTTGTTTGTTTCGAACAATGGTTTGCGAGCGGATTCCGTCCCATTTGTGTTCGATGGCAAATTCGTTGGCATTCCCGAGTTCTTGTGGTTCGCCTTCTACAGGATATGCGAGGAAGAACGGAAAGGGTTTGCTTTCGAAATCGGTGCTGCGTTCAGCGAGAATTAAATCTTCGAAAGTGGTTTTTGCCGGTTTCCAATCGCCCATCAATTTGTAAGCAAGTACATCTTCATCGACGCCGGTAGCATTGGCCAAGGCGCGTGTCATTAGCTTTTGGCTTACGCCGATTCGGAAACTGCCGGTAATGAGTTTAGTGAACACAAAGCGTTCATAATAATTGAGTTGCAGCCAATTTTCGTGTAGGTAATCGCGTTTTTCGGTATCGGATTTTGCTTTAAGCGCAATCATTTCTTCCAAAAAGAAACTCAAGGATTTCTCCGACGATTGTTGGGTGGGTGGCAGAATAAGCGCGATGGTTTCGGCCAAGTCGCCCACAATATGATAACTTTCTTCGAACAGCCACAGCGGTATTCCTGCGAGTTCGTTAGCCCAAACGCGCAAGAGTGTTGTATTTACGGGGCGCGGTGGCCTGCGGTGGGAAAGAATGGCAATGGTCCAAACTTTGTCGGCATCGCTGGCTTTTTTGAAGTAGTTGGTTAACGCGGCTACTTTTACATTGGTTTTGTTCGAGCTGTCGAGTGCTCGTATGAGTTCAGCGAAGTCTTTCATACGGCATCTTCTAGTTTTTCTTCGCCGTTAAGTTCGGCCATTTCGCCTTCGTATTGAGTTTGCTCGGTTCGGGCGTCGTAACCCAGCGTTCGGAGGTAGCGTGAAAAAATATCGGCATAACCGTGGGTACAGATTACTTTTTCGGCTCCGGTTGCGGTTATGGCAGAAAGTAGTCCGTTCCAGTCGCAATGGTCGCTAAGCACAAAACCTTTATCGATGGCTCGTCGGCGGCGTGCCCCGCGAAAGGTCATCCAACCGCTGGCAGTTCCGGTTACGTATGGCGTCATTTTTTTTAGCCATACGCTGCCGTGCGCCGAAGGTGGCGCCAAGACCATTTGTCCGATGAGATCTTCTTTTTTCACGGCTTTGGTTAAGGGAATGGTTTCAGGCATTTGAGCGAACTCGCGCAGCACTTGCGTCATATTTTCAACGGCGCCGTGGGTGTAGATACGGCCGATGGATGGATCGAGAAATTTCAGAATGCGTTGCGCCTTACCGAGACTGTAGCCAAAGAGCACGGAAGTTTGTTTCTCGGCCTGATTTTCGGCCCACCAGGTATTGATGTCGTGCATTACTTGTTGTTGTGGAATCCAGTTGAAGGCGGGCAATCCGAAGGTACATTCGGTTATAAAGGTGTGACATTTTACGGGTTCAAAAGGTGTGGAAAGTAGGTCGTTTTCGGTTTTATAATCGCCGGTAAAGACCCAGATTTCGCCTTGATATTCGACACGTACTTGCGAGGATCCGATAATGTGTCCGGCGGGATGTAGAGAAAACGTTACGCCGTTAATGGTAAAGGTTTCGTTCCAGGCTACGCCGGTTGCGTTGATCTCGCCCAAGCGGTGCTTTATGATGGGCACATTGGTGTGATGGGTAATGTAGTGTTTGTGTCCCCAGCGCGAGTGATCGGAATGTCCGTGTGTGATTATAGCACGATCTACGGCGCGCCATGGGTCGAGGTATAGATCGGCTTGTGCGCAATAGATTCCTTTATCATTGAAAGCCAGTAGCGGTGTTTGAAGTTTTCGCATTTTTTAAAATTACGCTTATCACGAAAAGCGGTAAACTATTTTGAGAATGCTTTAACGTTTGATTAATACCGATTGGTCGTGGAACGATTTTTTCCGGAAACGATTTTTGCGGTAAGGACAGCAGCGGAAAGCTTTTGCACGGAATTTTTACAAGTGACGGCAGCGGCAATGCGACAGCACTTGCAAGCGCCTGACACTTGAAAAATTGGGGGCAAAACTTGCAGCGTATGGCCTGACGGCGGTGATGTATTTCCATAGGACGTATACCGCCGGACCGCCTAAATTAAAAAACCATCCTGAATTACAATTCACTACGATAATTTAAAGTTGATTTGCGAGCGTTCTAAAACATCGAGTAACTCGTTGGTTAGTGCGATTTTGTGACGGCGGCAACCCAGGTTAATTTTGGTGTTTTCGACCGATTCGGCAATTTCGGGTTTAACATAAACGGGGGTTTCGGGCGCTTCTTCCAGGCCATCGGACTCGATGGTATCATCTACAAAAATCTCGGGAGCAGCAGCTGTTACGACCGCTTCCTGTTCCATAATCTCGGCAATTTCGAAATGAATTGTTTTATCGCCGCGATTATCGCGTACCAACTGTACGATAAAATCGATTAGCTCGTCGGTGAGTTGATTTACGTTTAGTTTAAACGTGATGCTGCTGCAAATTTCGCTGATGACATTTGCCAAAAGCGAAAAATTAAGGAAGGTAACTCGAGGTTCGCCGCGCGTGTTTGTTTCTTTACGTAGGTAACCTTCGACGATTTTGACCTTAAAGAAAACGAATTGGCCCGGAGTAAGAAAGTGTCTGAATTTCAGATACTCTTCGCCAAAAATCCTAAAATTGTAAGACGTTTCGTAGCATTCTAAATTAAACATCCCAAAACCGCGTCCTTTGCCGTCGGTACGGTGTTCTGCGGAGGCGATAATTCCGCCGAAACTCAGCGTTTTACCGATATGTGGGGTAAGTTCGTCGAGTATGCCGGCTTCGGTTTTGCAAAACGATTTTATGACTTGCTTGTAATCGTCGAGCGGATGCCCGGATATGTAAATGCCAACAACTTCCTTTTCTTTGGAGAGCTTTTCCAACGTATTCCATTCTTCGCAAAAGGGCAAGGTGGGTTCGGGAAGTTGAATTTCGGCGGCATCGCCAAACAAACTCACTTGAGCTGCGTTTTCGTTGTCTTGGTGTCGCGAACCGTAGCGCAAGGCTTTCTCGATAACGGTGGAATTTTCGTTTTTATCAATCGTGAAATACTGAGCGCGGTGCGTACCTTCGAAGGAGTCGAATCCGCCGGCGAGCGCTAAGCTTTCGAAGGCTTTTTTGTTAGCCGAACGCAAATCGATTCGTTTGGCGAGATCGAACACCGACTTGTATCTTCCGTCTTTTCTTTCGGCGACAATTGTATCTACGGCATTTCGACCCAAACCTTTAATGGCTCCCATACCAAAACGAATAGCTTGATTGGCGTTTACGGTAAATTTATAGAACGATTCGTTGACATCTGGACCCAAAACACGCAATCCCATGCGGCGGCATTCTTCCATAAAAAACGACACTTGTTTGATATCGTTCATGTTGTTAGAAAGTACGGCAGCCATGTATTCGGCTGGATAATTGGCCTTGAGGTACGCGGTTTGGTAGGCAATCCAGGCGTAGCAGGTAGAGTGCGATTTGTTGAAAGCATATTGGGCAAAAGCCTCCCAATCTTTCCAGATTTTTTCGAGTGCTTCTTGTGGATAGCCGTTTTTTACGGCGCCGTCGATGAAATCGGTTTTCATTTTGGCGAGCGTATCGATTTGCTTTTTACCCATTGCTTTACGCAGAACGTCGGCCTGACCTTTGGTGAAGTTGGCCAATTTTTGGGAAAGTAGCATTACCTGCTCTTGGTAAACGGTAATTCCGTAGGTGTCTTTTAGCAATTCTTCGCAGGCATCGATATCGTACACGATGGGTTCTTTTCCGTTTTTTCGATTGATAAAAGACGGAATATACGCCAATGGTCCGGGGCGATACAAGGCGTTCATGGCAATCAAATCTTCAAAGACCGTAGGCTTGAGATTTTTCATGTGCTTTTGCATACCGGGCGATTCGTACTGAAAAATTCCTACGGTCTCACCGCGTTGAAACAGTTCGTAAGTCTTTACATCGTCTATCGGAAACGCATCGGGGTCGAGATCAATTCCGGTTCGGTACTTCACTAATTTTACCGTGTCTTTGATCAGGGTTAGGGTCTTCAAACCCAAGAAGTCCATTTTCAGCAAACCTGCACTTTCCACAACCGAGTTATCGAATTGCGTAACGTACATGTCTTCTTCCTTTGCTGTAATTATCGGAACGAAGTTGGTGATATCGTCGGGCGTGATAATTACTCCACAGGCGTGAATTCCGGTATTTCGGAGCGTTCCTTCGAGTTTACGCGCTTGGTTTAAGGTTCCGGCGACGGGATCGTTATTTCCTGATATCTGGCGTAAAGCTTTTACTTTTTCGAAATCTTCGGCACGTAAATCAGCTTTTAGCTTTCCTTCATCGGCGTTGAAGATTTTCTCCAGATTTAGGTTTGAAGGAATCATTTTCGCCAGACGGTCGGCTTCAAAAAGTGGTAAATCGAGTACGCGAGCGGTATCACGAATCGCCGATTTCGCTGCCATAGTACCGTAAGTTACAATTTGTGCAACCTGTTTCTTTCCGTATTTGTTGATTACGTATTCAATTACTTTGCCTCGCCCTTCGTCGTCGAAGTCGATATCAATATCGGGCATCGACACACGCTCCGGATTGAGGAAACGCTCAAAAAGGAGGTTGTATTTCAGCGGATCGATATTGGTAATTTTAAGGCAATACGCAACAACCGACCCAGCTGCGGAACCACGACCGGGACCAACTGCTACGCCCATTTTTCGGGCTTCGGCAATGAAATCTTGAACGATGAGAAAGTATCCTGGGTAACCGCTGTTGGCGATTGTTTGCAATTCAAAATCGATACGTTCGCGTACTTCATCGGTAATTTCGGTATAGCGTTCGTTGGCGCCTTCGTAGGTAAGGTGACGCAGGTAAGCATTTTCGCCGCGTTTTCCACCGTCGACTAAATCTTCGGGAACTTGAAACGATTCGGGGATATCGAATTTTGGAAGTAAAACTTCGCGGGCTAATTGGTAGGATTCGACTTTATCTAAGACGTCTTGAATGTTGAGAATGGCTTCGGGAACATCGCGAAACAGCGCTTTCATTTCGTCGGCCGATTTCAAGTAATACTCTTGATTTTCGAGTCCGTAGCGCGAGCCGCGTTCGTTGCCAATTGGCGTACTTTTCTTTTCGCCGTCGCGCACACAAAGCAGAATATCTTGCGCGGCAGCATCTTCTTTATTGACGTAGAAAGTATTGTTGGTTGCAACGATTTTTATCTCGTGCTGTTTTGCGAATTGAATGATTTGTTCGTTCACTTCGTCCTCTGCCGGATGGCCGTGTCGACAAATTTCTAGGTAAAAGTCGTCGGCATACAGCTGTTTCCAAGCGAGCACTGCTTCTTCGGCTTGGCGTTGACCTACGGAACGCAATTTTGCAGCAATTTCGCCGGTCATTCCGCCTGAAAGCACTATTAAATCCTGGCCGTATCGGTTGAGTAATTCGCGATCGATTCGAGGCACGTAATAGTAACCGTCGGCGTGTGCGATTGAAGAAAGTTTCGCCAAATTATGGTACCCGCGTTTGTTTTTTGCGAGGAAAACCATTTGGTAACCGTTGTCTTTCACCGATTTATTGAGGTGGTTGTCGCACACATAGAATTCGCAGCCAACGATTGCTTTCAGCGGACGTTCTGTGGCTACGGCTCCCAACTCTTCGGCTTGTTGATTGCGGGCTTTCACTCCTTTGTTGTGATTTTCTACTTCTTGAATGAGGCGAAACGACCCCATAAGATTGGAATAATCGGTTAGAGCAATTGCGGGCATTTTGAGCTGAATAGCTGCTTTTACGAGCGCCGAAACACTTGAAGTTGATTGCAGGATGCTAAACTGACTGTGATTATGAAGATGGGCGAATTCGGCTGCTAAAAATTCTTCGGAGACTTCGGTGGTAGTATGATCTACAACTTGTTTTTCGGTTCCTTTTAGCTTTTTGGATTCGGTTTTGAAGTTTACGTGTTGTAGACCCAGTAGTTTTATACCTTCTGCGTTAAGCGCTTTAAACTCCTGAAGTTCGGTTTCAGAAATTTGCAACGCATCGGGGGTAAATAGATCTATAAATACGAGTTGGAAGAAGCAACGTGCTGTGGCTTCAACGTCGGCAGTTGCGTTATGTGCTTCGGCAAAACTATCTGCGAAAAGGTAGTTATAGAGTTCGGATAGTGTCGGGAATTTGTATTTGGACCGACCTCCGGGAAGTTTTAGTAATTCGGCTGTTTTTTCGGTACAGGTATCTAGAACGGGTTTGGATTCGAGTACATTGGTTCGATTGGCGCGCACAAATTCGGCACCCATGATATTAAGGTCGAACTTCAGGTTGTGTCCAACGAGAAAGTTAGCTTGTGCAACAGCGTCTTCGAAGGCATCGAGTACGGTGTTAAGAGGCTTTCCGTCGCGTTGTGCAAGCGCTGTTGATATACCGTGAACGCGTTCGACATCGTATGGGATGTTGAATCCGTCGGGAGTGATCAGGAAGTCGCCTCGCGAGATTAGACTTCCATTACTTTCGTGTAGTTGCCAAGCGAGTTGAACGCAGCGTGGCCAGTTTTCAACGTCGGTGATTGGCGCGTCAAAATTTTTAGGAAGTCCGGTAGTCTCGGTATCAAAAATGAGGTACTTCATTGAAATTTAGCAAATAAGGCAGTAAGGTGATAAAAAATCTCAAACATCAAAAATACGGAAGAGTTTGTGTTGAGATTGTTAAAGAGGGCTAGAGTGCGTGAAAAGTTGTAAACAAAAAAAAACCGCTTGATTGCTCAAACGGTTTTAGATAACTTCTGAAGTAAGTTTAGTAACCTCTATCGTTTCTGTTACCTCCGCCACGGTTAAACCCGCCTCGATCGTTTCCGTAACCGCCACCTGAGCGACCTCCACCAGTTCTGTTACGATCAAAAGAGCGACGTTCTCCTTCCGGACGTGGTTCTGATTTGTTCACAACAATAGTGCGTCCCGATACATTTGCACCGTTTAATTCGTTAATGGCATTTTGTGCTTCGTCGTCATTAGGCATTTCGACAAAACCAAATCCTTTACTTCTACCGGTCATTTTATCGGAAATGATTTTTACCGAATCTACTGCCCCGTAAGCTTCAAAGGATGCTCTTAAATCTGCTTCCTCTATACTCCACGGAAGACTACCAACAAAAATGTTCATAAGAAAAAAATATTAATTCGAGGTAAATGTAGTCTATATATTCTCGGAAAACATCAAACAACTGTTATTTATTTGCAAATAAAAAAAGCGCTTGTAAAAAGCGCTTTGTAGTTTGTATCCGTTAATAGTTAAAAAACAGGGATGTTGTAAAAATTCCCTTCTTGGAAATTAACGTTGTCAGGAGCTAAAGTACTTTCGCCTTGGTACTTAGCATTAAATTTAAAAGTTCCTGAAATTACTTTTTTCTCTGGATCCCATTTGTTAATTACAATTTCTAAATTACCTGGATCTTCGCGCTCGGTGTTGAATCCCAAGCCGGTAACATACTCCAAGGCAGTTCCTCCATCCGTGAACGTATAGCTTGCACTAATTTCGTCATCCAAAGAAGGTTCTGTTGGATTGTAACCGTACGTATACGTTTGCGCATTGAGACTCGTAATTGGAGTCGTAAGAACTATTGGAAAAGTAATCGTAGTGGTTTCGAATCCTTTGTAAGAAGTAATCGTCACTGAACCCGTATTAGGCACAGCTGGATCGGTTGGATTGAAATCGCCAGAAGTCAAATCACCTCTCCAAACACGATTGTCTTTGCGAGCTTGGAAACCTGGATCGTTAAAAACTACTTCGTTCTCGCAAGCAATTGCCACTAAAGCGAAAACCAATATTGAAAAAATTTTCTTCATTTGAGTTAATCGGTTAATATGACTTTGAGAAGTCGGTTACAAAAATAGTTTTTAAAACGAAATAGCAATCATATCCGCTCATAAAATCAAAAAATTACGCCAGAAATAGAATTTTTATAACAAACAACAAATTTGAAAGACCCGCTTACGGTATTTCGGAAATTTATAGTACTTTTGCAGCCTTAATTAACAGAGGTCGAGTACCTCGCAATTTAATCAATAAGATTATGGCTGTAAAAATCAGACTACAGAGACACGGAAAAAAAGGTAAACCATTTTATTGGGTAGTTGCTGCCGATGCACGTTCAAAGCGTGACGGTCGTTATCTAGAGAAATTGGGAACTTACAATCCGAACACAAACCCTGCAACAATCGACCTAAACATCGATCATGCTGTGCAGTGGTTACACAATGGTGCACAACCAACCGACACTGCGCGTGCTATCCTTTCTTACAAAGGAGTGCTTTTAAAGCATCACTTAGATGGCGGCGTTAGAAAAGGAGCTTTAACTCAAGAGCAGGCTGATGCGAAATTCGCTGCTTGGTTGGAAGAAAAAGCTGGAAAAGTTGACGCTAAGAAAGACAACCTATCAAAAGCAAAAGCAGATGCGAAAGCAAAAGTACTTGCTGCTGAAAAAGCTGTAAACGAAAAACGTGCAAATGCTGCTGCGGAAGCGGAAGCTGCTGCAAAAGCTGAGGCGGAAGCTGCTGAAAACGCTGCTGCTGCTGAAGAAGTTGCCACTGAAGCTGCTGCTGAAGAGCCTGCTGCTGACGAAGCTACTGAAGAAACTCAGGCTTAATTTTTTCTGCGAATGCGAAAAGCTGATTGTTTCTACTTAGGCAAAATCGCGAAAAAATTTAGCTTTAAAGGCGAGCTCTTATTGTATCTCGATACCGACGAACCTCACCTTTACCAAAATTTGGAATCAGTTTTTGTTGAATGCAACAACGAACTGATTCCTTTTTTTATGGAAAGTGCTTCCTTACATAAAAACGACTTTCTACGCGTGAAATTCGAAGATGTAAACTCCGAAGCCGAAGCCGACGAACTCATCGGAAATGCACTTTACCTCCCACTCTCTTTCCTTCCAAAACTCAGCGGAAACAAATTTTACTTCCACGAAGTAATCGGATTCACCATCGTCGATCAAAAAGAAGGTCGCGTGGGCGTAATTCAATCGGTGAACGACACCACCGCACAACCCTTGTTTGAAGTTCTCGATGGCGAAACGGAAATGCTTATTCCGATGATCGATCAGTTTTTAGTGAAAGTGGATCGCGCCAAGAAAGAAATTGTCATGAACTTGCCGGAAGGCTTAGTCGATATGTACCGCTAATACATGTCTGTTTTTTCATTCAAAAAATTTGATATTCAGCAAGATAAAGCCGCAATGAAAGTTGGCACCGATGCTGTAGTTCTCGGAGCTTTTTCAGACATCTCTAACCAACCGCAAACTATTCTGGATGTTGGCGCCGGTACCGGAATTATCGCGCTCATGCTCGCACAACGCTCTGGAGCCGAAATTATTGATGCCATTGAAATTGACGAGGCGGCCTATTTGGAATGCGTCGAAAATTTTGAAAACAGTCCGTGGGGCGACCGTCTCTTTTGCTATCACGGCGACTTTGCCGAGCTCGTCGAAGATTCGGACTATGGATACGATTTAATTATTTCGAATCCGCCTTTTTATCTCAACCAGCACTTTGCAGAAACTGAAAGTAGGACGACGGCTCGTTTTGCCGACAAGTTACAACCCGAGTTCTTTTTTGCTTGCGCGGCTAACTTGCTAACCGAAACTGGAACCGTACAAATTATTGTTCCCGAAGCCGATTATCAGGTTTGGGTGAACGCCGCAAAAAAGGCAGAATTGCAACTGCAACACCGCAAAATTATTTACCCGATGCCCGGAAAAGCAGCTAAACGAACGGTCTTGCAGTTCGGATTTTACGCGGTAGCAGTAACCGAATCGGAACTAACCGTCGAGAAAAGTCGCGGAAACTATACGGCACAATACCGCGAAGCCACAAAAGATTTCCATCCTAAATTTTAACGACGCTGCTTGACATGTGGGCGGTCCGGCGGCAAACTAACTGTGGAAATACATAGCCGCCGTCAGGCCATTCGCTATATCTTTTGCCTACGTTCCTTCGGCAAAAGGATACCGCTGCTGTCCTTACCGCGAAAATCGTTATCAAAAAACGAACGTTATATTTTTTGGTTGGTAACTCATTAAAATTACGAGTTTTTACTAATTACTTAATCACTTGTTTTACAGTATTTTTAACTGTGGTAATATTGCAATATTACGTTTAAATTTTAGCAAAGCTGAGTCAGCTCTTTTTCTTTAAAAACCAACACTTTAACAGATAAATTAAAATCAGAATTCGATTAAACAACCAATAACTATTGTTCTAATACCAGACAACTTTTTAAAGCGATCGAAAACATCTAAATCCCGCAGTCTTAATACTCAATACATCCGTCTTAATACTTAATACATCCGTCTTAATACTTAATACTCGATACAATTGTCTTTATACGTACAAACACGCATTTCCGTGTGAGCGAGCGGAACGGCATCCTTTGGGCGCTACGGAATTTCCACTTATGTTTTGCCAAAAGATACAGTGTAGCGCGCGACGGCGCCAAGGCAAGGCTAAATTCGGTTGATGTGCGTTGTTGCGTTTGTTACTTGGAAAAGCTTGCACGAGCACTTTGTAGGTTTGTTACGTTAGGCGCCGGCACACCCAAATAAAAAAAATCAGATCAACTTTTCCAGATTTCGTTTCAAACCTGCATAACCGGGACGTTCGAGCGGCGACTTTCGGAAGATTTCATGAAACGTCTCTTCAGTAAGTTCGAGCCACTCTTTCTTCGACATTTCAAGTAGCTTGGCGTTGGGCGTAAACAGTGGTTCGTTGTGAGGTTTGCTGAACTTGTTCCACGGACAAACGTCTTGGCAAACATCGCAACCAAATGCCCACTGATCTTTTGGGCGCTACGGAATTTCCACTTATGTTTTGCCAAAAGATACAGTGTAGCGCGCGACGGCGCCAAGGCAAGGCTAAATTCGGTTGATGTGCGTTGTTGCGTTTGTTACTTGGAAAAGCTTGCACGAGCACTTTGTAGGTTTGTTACGTTAGGCGCCGGCACACCCAAATAAAAAAAATCAGATCAACTTTTCCAGATTTCGTTTCAAACCTGCATAACCGGGACGTTCGAGCGGCGACTTTCGGAAGATTTCATGAAACGTCTCTTCAGTAAGTTCGAGCCACTCTTTCTTCGACATTTCAAGTAGCTTGGCGTTGGGCGTAAACAGTGGTTCGTTGTGAGGTTTGCTGAACTTGTTCCACGGACAAACGTCTTGGCAAACATCGCAACCAAATGCCCACTGATCTAGGTTAACTTCCTCCGAAATGGGCAAGTTCGCCTTTAATTCGATAGTAAAATAGGAAATGCATTTGCTGCCATCGACCACATAGGGTGCAACGATGGCTTGGGTCGGACACGCATCTAAACAAGCGGTACAGCTTCCGCAATGATCTGTTACAGGCGCATCGGGTGGCAGCTCGAGATCTACAATCAGTTCCGCGATAAAATAGAAGGAACCAACGCTTTTAGTAATCAGATTGCTGTTTTTGCCGATCCATCCCAAACCCGACTTTGCCGCCCAGGCTTTGTCGAGCACCGGCGCCGAATCGACGAACGCGCGTCCGTTTATCTCACCGATTTCCGCGCGCATAAAACGCAAGAGCTCTTTAAGCTTGTCTCTTATCACGAAATGATAATCGGTACCGTAGGCGTATTTAGAAACCTTGAACGAGTCTGAAACCTGTGTTTTCTCGGGAAAATAATTGAGTAACAGTGAAATTACCGTTTTCGCGCCGGGAACGAGCAGACGCGGGTCGAGGCGCATATCGAAATGATTGTTCATATACGACATTTCGCCTTGGTACTTATTTTTGAGCCATGATTCGAGGCGAGGTGCTTCGGTTTCCAGGAATTCGGCACGCGAAAAACCGCAGGACAAAAATCCAAGCTCTGCGGCTTTTGTTTTAATTAGTGCGCTGTAATCCATGAAAACCGACTTTAAAACGAGTTAAAAAAGGCTGCCCTGCGCGTTTGGACGCGATTTTCCTAGATGCTGGAATGCTTTGTCGGTTACTTCTCGTCCGCGTGGTGTACGCATAATAAAACCTTCTTGAATAAGAAACGGCTCGTATACTTCCTCGATAGTTTCGGCGCTTTCACTCACTGCTGTTGCCAGCGTTGACAGTCCAACAGGACCGCCTTTGTACTTATCGATGATGGTCGATAGAATTTTATTGTCCATTTCGTCAAGACCGAACGCATCTACATGCAAAGCTTTTAGTGCATAGCGTGCAATTTCGATATCGATGGTGCCGTTTCCTTTAATTTGTGCAAAATCGCGAACACGACGTAAAAGTGCGTTTGCGATACGTGGAGTTCCACGACTTCGGCCAGCGATTTCGATAGCAGCATCGGTTGTAATGGGCGTTTTAATAATGCCTGCACTTCGTTCGATGATCGTACTGAGCAACTCTTTGTTATAATACTGTAATCGACTTTGAATCCCGAAACGAGCACGCATAGGCGCAGTGAGTAATCCCGAACGTGTGGTGGCACCGACAAGCGTAAACGGATTAAGATTGATTTGAACTGATCTGGCATTAGGACCCGATTCGATCATGATATCAATCTTGAAATCTTCCATGGCAGAATACAAATATTCTTCCACCACAGGACTTAAGCGATGGATTTCGTCGATAAAAAGCACGTCGCGTTCTTCGAGATTTGTTAGTAAACCTGCTAGATCGCCGGGTTTATCAAGTACAGGACCTGAAGTGATTTTTATACCCACACCAAGTTCGTTGGCTAGGATATTAGCCAAAGTCGTTTTCCCTAATCCGGGCGGACCGTGAAAGAGGGCATGATCGAGCGCTTCGCCTCGCAAATTCGCGGCTTTAACGAATACTTTCAGGTTTTCGAGCACTTGATCTTGACCCGCGAAATCATCGAAACTAAGCGGACGCAGTTTCTTCTCGAGGTCGAGTTCTTCGGGCGAGAAATGATTATCGGTTGGGTCTAAATTTTGATTCATAAACTATTAGCGAACTATTAGTGAAGTTTTGGTGCAATAATATCTTGAAAATCGTTTGTCTTTTTAAGGTAGGCAACTATAAACGGACAAAGAGGCACGATTTTAAATTCGAGCTGACGGATGAGTTCTAATGTTTCGACGACTAGCTTAGTACCCACTCCTCGGCCGGCAATCTGTCGGGGAACGCAGGTGTGTGTCAGTAGCAGTACTGCACCCGGCTTTTCGATATATTCGATGAAAGCCGTTACGCCATGGATCGAAGTTTCGAAACGCGAGGCTTCATTATTCTGCTGTACTTTCATTCCCGTCGATATTCATGTAATAGGATAATGCTCCTGAAGGACAACGTTTTACTTGTTTAATAATATCGGCTGTGCTTGCGTTTTCGGGTTGAATCCAAGGTTTATCCTTAGGCTTGAAAACAGCTGGAAGTTCTTTAGCGCAAAACGCCGCATGTATGCACAATTTCGGTTGCCATACTATGGTTACTTCTCCGTTGGTATATTTCTTTTGTTCCATAGCTAAAATGAAATAAATATACAGAAAAAAGGCCTTTCAAATGAAAGGCCTTTGTATTAGTGATTCAGAACTTGTTCACCTGGTTTCATCGGAACGTTCTGTGGTACGAAATCATCATCGTGTCCAGGCTTACTGTAATCGTAAGGCCATCTGTGTACTTCAGGAATTTCTCCTGGCCAGTTTCCGTGCATGTGCTCAACTGGTGCTGTCCACTCGAGTGTATTAGATCTCCATGGGTTTCGTTCTGTTTTCTTACCATAGAACATGGAATGGAAGAAGTTATACAAGAACACCAATTGGAAAGCGCCACCTACTAAAGCAAAAACTGTAATAAGTACGTTTACGTTTTGTA
>NZ_JBMLTK010000036.1:0-20205 GCF_049240005.1 Flavobacterium sp.
CCTAAAAAGAAATTGACGGAAATTGAGTTAGTACTCGAAACCGTATCAAACGACGATTTACGTCTTTGGCTTGCGGAACTCTTGAAAAAGAACAAAGAAATTGCCTTTATTTTTAAAAATGAATTTGATTTAAAAGCAGCTGTTATTGACGAAGCAACCATTAAAAAGACCATTCAAGATTGTATTTTTTCAGTCGTAGGAAAAAGAAGAAAAATCGAAACGAATGAGCTTAAAAAAATAACCGACGCTTTGTTACTCGCATTAAAACCCATAGAAGATTTTATTTTTAGTACTGTGATAGATGAGTCTAAATATAAACTCGTGAAAGCATTGACTACTGAGATTGTAGATTTTAGACGCAGATACTACATTTCGAGTCCTCGAATAACAAAATTGATCGAAAACATTTACAACAATTTAGTACTGTCGTTATTTAAAATTAGCGATTTTGACGTATGGCAAACGAGTATGCAATTTTATTTTTCACTCTTGTTCGAGCAAGAAATGTATACTACTGATATTGAGCTTTGCCAAAGCATTTACGAACATTCAAAATCAAATGAAATTCAAAAAAATGCTATTGCAAGATTTGTTGCACAGCAAGTAAATGCAATTCACGTTAAAGCTCAAACCGACTATTTTGGTTTTAACTATGAATTGGAAAAACTCTTTTTTAGAATTTTTATAGATAACAACTTGTTCGACGAGAACTACAGTAAATTTAGACCGAGAAGTTATCAAAACGACTACAATTGCGCGTTGATTGGAGCCTTAATTAAATGCCGACAATTTGAAAAGGCCGAAGAATATTGTATCGAGCAAATAAATAGGAATGTCAATGAAAATTATAACATACCGTATGTTAAGTTTTTGATTGGCATTTACGAGGAAAGAAACGATGTTCAAAAACTTACTTCTTTGTTAAGTTCTCACGGAAAACACATCTATGAAATTGAAAAGTATCTTTTCATGCAGGCAAATGCTCCAGCTGAGGCATTTAAAAAATACCGAGTTGCCATTTTAAACAAGGCGAGATATGCGATCCAAAATGGAAGTACGCAAGCTTTTGACTTTTATTTTGAGGTAAAAAAACTCGATGGAAAAACCTTTGATTTGCTAGAGCTATTGCGAACTAGTTACCATAGTGGTATCATAGATAAGTACAAAGAAACTGCTTTACAACTCAGTGAATCAAAATTTGTTAAGGATGTTTGTAGTATGTCGTTTTACTATTCTACAAATGAATCGGATTTCACAAATATTGCCACCTACATCTATAACCATGTAGAAAGAAATAAACTTAAAGTATACCTTTCTAGCGTATCAGCCTATTATAGAAACCATGTATTTAGAATTGTTGAGCAACTATTGCAGTAGAGCAAGCGTAAAAAATTGAGTTAAAAAAACCGCAAACCAACTTCTTTGACTATCTAACTGCAATTCCGCAACTTTAAAAAACTGTAGCTAAAAAAGTTACTTCACCAACCTGCGTTGCTCTCTTGCTAAAAGCGTATTTTTTAGAAGCATTGCAATTGTCATCGGGCCAACGCCGCCAGGAACGGGAGTAATGTATGAGGTTTTCTTGCTTACGTTTTCAAAATCAACGTCGCCCGTAATGCGGTAACCTTTTGGCGTTGTATCGTCGGCAATGCGCGTAATTCCCACATCGATAACTACGGCGCCGTCTTTAACCATCTCGGCTTTTAAGTAGTTGGGAACGCCCAAAGCTGTGATGATGATATCGGCTTGGGTAGTAATTTGTGCGATGTTCTTTGTGTAACTGTGCGTGAGTGTAACGGTCGAATTTCCGGGGAACCCTTTTCTACCCATGAGAATACTCATCGGGCGGCCAACAATGTGCGAGCGACCGATAACTACCGTATGTTTTCCTTTGGTTTCTACGTTGTAACGCTCCAATAATTCGAGAATTCCGAAGGGCGTAGCAGGAATGAATGTCGACATATCCAACGCCATTTTTCCAAAATTCTCCGGATGAAACCCGTCGACATCCTTGCTGGGATCGATAGCGTTAATGACTTCCTGGGTATCGATTTGATCCGGTAAGGGAAGCTGAACGATGAATCCATCGATGTTATCGTCGGCGTTAAGTTGATTGATTTTTTTGAGTAGTTCGGTTTCGGAAGTGGTGCTAGGCATCCGAATGAGGGTCGACTCAAATCCAACGCGTTCGCAGGCTTTTACCTTGCTGTTTACGTAGGTTAAACTCGCGCCGTCGTTTCCAACGATGATGGCAGCCAAGTGCGGTACTTTTTCGCCTTTGGCTTTCATGGCTGCAACCTCAGCTGCGATTTCGTTTTTTATGTCTTCCGCTGTTTGTTTCCCGTCTAAAATATTCATAGTAGTTGTGTTGTTGTGTTATCGGGAGAAAATACGGCTTGCTTATCGCATACCTTTCATGCCGCCCATCATCTTCATCATTTGCTTACCGCCGGGGCCTTGCATCATTTTCATCATTTTACTCATTTGATCGAACTGTTTCATCAATTGATTTACTTGTTCGATTTTGGTTCCAGAACCTTTTGCAATTCGGTTTTTACGTCTTGTATCAATTAACGTTGGTTTGCTGCGTTCTTCAGGAGTCATCGAATAGATAATGGCTTCGATGTGCTTGAACGCATCGTCTTGAATGTCGATATCTTTCATTGCTTTGGAAGCGCCGGGAATCATTCCGATAAGGTCTTTCATGTTACCCATTTTCTTCACTTGTTGAATTTGGGCAAGGAAATCGTCGAATCCGAATTGGTTTTTTGCGATTTTCTTTTGAAGTTTTCGTGCTTCTTCCTCATCGAATTGAGCTTGGGCACGTTCTACAAGCGAAACCACGTCGCCCATTCCCAAAATACGATCGGCCATACGTGAAGGGTAAAACGCGTCGATAGCGTCCATTTTCTCACCAGTACCGATAAATTTAATAGGTTTATTAACAACGGATTTAATCGACAATGCTGCTCCACCGCGGGTATCACCATCAAGTTTTGTAAGAACAACTCCATCGAAATTTAGTCGATCGTTAAAGGCTTTTGCTGTATTTACGGCATCTTGACCTGTCATCGAATCTACGACAAATAGGGTTTCATGCGGTTGAATGGCTTGATGCACGCGGGCAATTTCGTCCATCATTTCCTCATCAACGGCTAAACGCCCAGCGGTATCGACAATTACTAAGTTAAAACCGTTAGCTTTTGCGTATTTGATGGCGTTTTGCGCGATTTCGACCGGATTTTTGTTCTCTATTTCCGAGTAAACCTCCACGTCAATCGACTTACCTACCACGTGCAATTGGTTAATTGCCGCCGGACGATAGATGTCGCACGCTACTAAAAGTGGTTTTTTATTTTTCTTGGTTTTAAGGTAGTTGGCTAGTTTTCCAGAAAAGGTTGTTTTACCAGAACCCTGTAAACCAGACATCAATATTACGGTTGGATTGCCTGAGAGGTTAACACCTGCAACATCGCCGCCCATGAGGTCTACCAATTCGTCTTTCACTAATTTCACGAGCAGTTGTCCCGGCTGTAGTGTCGTTAAAACGTTTTGTCCAATGGCTTTATCTTTAACGCGTGCGGTAAAATCTTTCGCAATTTTAAAGTTAACATCGGCATCGAGTAAAGCACGACGAACCTCTTTCAAGGTTTCAGCTACGTTGATCTCGGTAATTTTACCGTGTCCTTTTAGTATGTGAAATGCTTTGTCGAGTTTTTCGCTCAGATTATCAAACATGGTCTTTCGGAATTTTGAGGTGCAAAGATAATCGAATCAACTTGTTTTTGGAATAATGAGGTGGCATTTGACGGCGCTTGAGAACAATTTTTAAAGAAAAACGGGTGTACGTGTCAGATTTTTGAAACGTGTTTTGTTTACATCGGGCTTTACTATCTTTTTTTTTGTAATCGATGCTGGTATGAGAACTCGCTATAGAGCTGACGACATAGGCAGTTAGGACTAGAAAAAAGATTGTTGCGAAACTCTTTTTGTTCGGTTGCCTCATAGAATTATACGAAATCTTGCTAATTGTAGTACTGAAATGAAACGCGGGAAACTGCGGTGGGGGACCACATAGGCACATAGGAAACAGAGATTTAGGAGAACAAGTAGTTGGGGAGCTTTGTTCCTGAGATATTTAGTACAAGATTGATGAAGTATAGCGCTAGAATGGAACGCGATACACTGCGGTGGTGGACCACATAGGCACATAGGAAACAGAGATTTAGGAGAACAAGTAGTTGGGGAGCTTTGTTCCTGAGATATTTAGTAAAAGATTGATGAAGTATAGCGCTAGAATGAAACGCGATACACTGCGGTGGTGGACCACGTAGGCACTTAGGAAACAAAGCGACACAGGAGAAAATAACCTGAGCTAAAAAAGTGACTATGGCTAGAAAAGTCGTCTATACGCCTGAAGGACAATTCGATATTACTTTCCAAAAGCAAATTTCAGAGGCGTAGCAAATCGCTTAGCCCAAGCTTTTTCGGAATGATCGGC
Source organism: Flavobacterium sp. (assembly GCF_049240005.1). Lineage (GTDB taxonomy): Bacteria > Bacteroidota > Bacteroidia > Flavobacteriales > Flavobacteriaceae > Flavobacterium. The sequence goes on from NZ_JBMLTK010000036.1 coordinate 4,502, forward strand.
ACCTTTATCGTAAACAGTCATCCAGTTTTTAGCATTGTAGCCCTTTTCGGTCATTGCGGCATCAACTTTTTCTTGCAGTTTAGGATACAGCGCGTCGAGCGTTTGGTCGCCGTAATCAAAGTAAATTTTATGTGATTTCGGTCTGGGTAAATTCGCTTTTAGATATTGTATAAAAGCGTCGGGTATCGGATTGTTTTCAAGCGACCAAATTCCGGGCCAATGCGTGCTGAGACAGAGTGCTTTCCCAAAAACCTTGGGATATTCGCAAAGGGCGTAAATAGAAATTAATCCGCCCATACTTGCTCCGCCAATGGCAGTAAACTCAGGACTTTTACGAGTGCTGTACTTCTCGTCGATGTAGGGTTTTAATTCGGTTACGATGAATTTCAGATAGTTATCAGAATCGATTTCATGCGCGAATAATTTTTGCCCAGGGCTTCGTTCTCCTTCCAACAGTTCTTTTTGAAAAGACTCGGACAATAAATTGAATGGTTTTTCTGGGAAGTAATTGGCATGTCGCTCCACAGAAATATTATGAATACCAACGATGATAAATGGTTGCACTTCTCCATCGGTTTGGAGCTGCTGTGCGGTTTCGTCGGCATCCCAAGACTGCTTGTTCCAAGTGGTCGATGCATCGAACAACATCTGACCATCATGCATGTATAAAACTGCGTATTTTTCTTTTGGATTGTAATTCAGTGGTAACCAAACATCGACACTTCGCGTAGAAATAAATTTAGAAGGGAAATTTTCAATTCTTTCTACTTTTCCGATGATTTCTGCTTTTGGCTGCGCCAGCATTATCGATGAACACGCAAGCATAATTAACACTGTTTTCATGACTTATCGTTTTAAGGTGAAATGACCTCGATCTATGCGTCCGTCGGAAACATACAAGACATACCAATAATCGTCGGCGGGAAGCGGCGTACCATTTAGCGTTCCATCCCAACCAATTTCGTTTCCAGCGGTGATTTCAAACACAAACTTACCGTATCGGTCGAAAATGTACACATAACTTTGTGGAAAGTAGAGGGCGTTGATTCCTTTTATGCGCCAAAAATCATTGTAGCCATCGCCGTTTGGAGTAAAGAACTTCATGGCGCCAATCACTGCTAATTCTTGGCTAACTTGTCCGCAACCGTTAATATCGTTTACATAGATGGTGTGTAAACCAGGTTGAACATCTTCAAAAAAGTTATCCGATTGGTAGGGGCCAAATTCGTTGTCGAGGCTGTATTCGTAAGTTCCTGCACCGCTTACTTGAATGAGTACCGAATTTCTGTCCAGTAAATCTTCAACTACAATATCAGTTATTGTTGCTGTACCCGAATCAAGTACGGTGAATGTGCGCGTTCGGCTGCATTGGGTAAATCGATCGGAAACACGAACACTATAATCTCCCGATTCGCGAACGGTTAAAACGGGTCGAATTTGCCCGGGGATTTCGATTCCGTCGCGGAACCAGGTGTAACTGTAGTCTGTAAAAATTCCGCTGAGCACACCTGCGTCTAAAGTAAAATTGTCATCCAAATTAGTGCATAAGTAATACGTATTCTCATCAACTTCATCGATATTCGGCAGCGGATTTACTCGGAAAGAAATAATAGCCATTTCCGAACAATTTGGATTATTCGCATTAAAAATCTCCGCAGTAATGTCCTGAGTATTGGAATTAAAACTTGTTGGAAAAACATCGAAGAGTAAATTACCCGCTGCATCAAAGTATCTTGTAGAAAAGGTTGATGAACCTTGAGTAATTGTGCTTTGAATCGTAGACGTATCAAAAATGGAAAATCCATCAAAGTCGTCTGGCTCGTCGTCGCAGGCTACAAAACTCTGCGGCAAAATTGGACTTGGTCGTTCATCAACAATAAAAGTAATCGTACCACTTTCCGTACAAGGACCACTAGGATCGTTTGTCAGGTTGTTAACCATATTAACAGTAACCGTTTGACTTGCTGTAACGAACGGATTTGGCAACGCATTTCCGATCAAACTGCCATCTTCTGCTATAAAAGTTAAGGTTACGGTACTCTGACCGTTTAAAATTTGTGAACTTATTGTTGAAGTATCGAAGGCAAAATCTATTGCGCTGTCCGTTAAAATTCTGTCACATTGTCTTGGAATTGTTGGGCTATTGAAGGTTGGCAATGGTTCAACAATTAAATTGATGTAAGGACCAAGCCCAAAGCAGGCGTTATCGGTGGTACTGTCTATTCGAACCCAAATTTGCTGGCCTGACGGAAAACCGATATTTCTGTATGAGTTCAAATTAGTGATTGCTAAAGAAACTCCGTTAACATCGGTCTCTACCGTTGCATCGGCTTCAGTCCGATAGAAACTAATGGTAATGTTTGGATTACCGCCAAATAGGTTCCTGATTTGATTTTCCGCAGAAGAAAAGTCAAAGGTCGTGATTCCGTCGCGATCATCATTTTCGGCATCTACAAAATCATCACATTTTGAAAAAGAGAATACGGTTCCTGCTGGTATCGTAGTTGCTGAAATACTCAGATTAACTGTTCCAATGGAAACACAACCGCTTGTATTGTCGGTTACACGAACAAAAACAGTAGACTGCACGCTGTTACTAAACGCTTGCGGATTTTGAATTTCTTCGGAAGCAATTTGATTTTGTGCTCCCAACAGGCTCAAATAGTACACAAATGTTTCGTTTGCCGAGTTTGTTGAAATTCCTGAATTTGCCTGCTCAAGATTAAACGGAGCAATAGTATCTAAGTCGGTATCGCACTGTTTAAGTGTAAAATTATCGATGATTTGAGGCTTTGGAAGAACAGTTAAGTTAGCTGGAGCCGAAAAATCGCCACAGGCATTTGCCGTTTGAAACAACCGAACGCGGTATTTAAAATTATTTATCGCAGGCTGAATGTTGTTAATGGTTAGAGTAGCCGTTTGCGTGCCTTGATAAACGGTATTTTCGGGCAAATCGGTAAACGTGATACCGTCGCTACTTTCTTGCCATTGATATCCTGCAATAGCGTTAGTTTGAACTGAAAATTGTGCGCTAAATGTTTGACAAGCAGTAACATCTTGCGGTTGCTGATTTATTGTAATAATGCCGGGGACTGCATAATCGTTATTTGTTAAGGGCGTGTATCCAGTAGCACTACTGGTTACAAGTCCATTACTGTCTACAGTCAGGGATGAACTTCCCAGCCTACCATCGTTGTTGGCATCGGTAAAACCCGCTTCGTTTACATCGTTACAATCATCATCATCGCTGTCGAGGTCAATGTAATTTGCGAAATCGGTAGTTGTATCGGTATTTGCTGGGGTAAAATTTATTTGTCCGCTTTCAGAGGCCGTTTCCAAATTATTCGCTAAACCGTTGATTCCAAAACTATTGCCATCAATTCTTCCATTTCCGTTGGCATCAATTGCGCTTGAGCCTGCTTCTACTAAATCATAAATACCATCGTTGTCTGAATCGAGATCCAAATAATCGGGAACTCCATCAGTATCAGTGTCCAGTGTTCCGAGGCCGGGTTCTATTGCATCGTTAATTCCATTGGTATTTGCATCAACAAATGGAATGTTTTGAAAAGCGACACCTACAGCTTCGATTCGATCCGGAATTCCATCGTTATCCGTATCGAAATCATTGTAATCAAAAACCCCATCGCTGTCTGTATCTCTTGGCAAACAAGTGGCACGGATATTAAAAATGGCCGTGTTAACGTCGGTTTCTGATAAATTCTTGTGAATGAAGAATAAAGAAGTGACGTCTGAAGCTTTGATTTCAAAATCGCCTGTTCCGAGTGCGAGTGGCGCAGCGCTGTTTAGGCGAAACCGGACATCGAATCCAGAAAATTGCGTTATGCCACTTTCGTAGATTCCGTCGTAGTTCGTATCGATCAGTAGTAAGTCGACTGGATTAATAATTGTAATATTTTTCTCGGCAGTTGACAGTATTCTAAAATCGCCAAAAGAATCGATTTGTGCGTTTACTACTGAGGAATTTGGATACGAAATACTTAAGGAAATAGGCTGTGTTGCTGTAAACTGAACAGTCATTTCATTGGTAACCCCGACAGGTACTGTTGTAATAAAATTTCCATTGGCAAAACCCTGATAACTTTGTGGAGTTGCGATAAAAGAAGGTGTATTGGTAATGGTGTAGCTGTTGCTGTAGTTCTGCACATTAATGTTCGTTGGTCCGTTTACTGCGGTATTCAGAGTAAAATCGCCATACGATTCTGTACAATTCGCTATTCCGTCGTTATCAAGATCTAAATCTACGTCGTTTATTGTGCCGTCGGCGTCGGTATCTAAAGCACAAGTACTTACTGGAATTTCATTTGATACTAAAGTGGTTCCGCATCCAGATATCGTAGCTCTAACGGCATAAAATCCAGGACCTAAGCCGCCGTTTGCCACTTCTTGAGGAATGTATATACTCGCAGTTGCCCCTGGGATATCTACTCCATTAAACTCCCATTGGTACTGATCAAAAGCGGTAAGTACGTTAACCGAAAGCTCAATGTTAGGAATGCAATTTGCTGATATGGATGAATCTATCGACTTAAAAGCAATTTCTGGTTTAAATGTAAAGCCGGAATAAAAACCTCCGTAAGTAGCAGCACCGCTTGTTCCATAATAGGATACGTAAACCTGACTAGTGCTGTACACCGAAACGTTCCCATTAAATCCTTCGAAAGTATAGGTTTCAAAAACCGTATTTCCAAGAACTGGAACTGGACCATTAACCACAATATCTGGCGGCAAATCTGAAACGGCGTAAGTTGTCCCATTCAAAATAAACGACAATGTTGATCCCACCTCGGTTACAACAGCTACCGTTCCAGTAAAACTACCGTTGTTTCCAATTTCATTAATTAGCGGGATATTATCGATTATCTTGGGTGTTTCACACTTTAATGGAGGTACGAAGCACATATTTTGATTGGCCTGAGGTGTTGCTACGGTTGGAAGCGAGCCGCCGATACTTTGGAATAAGAAAACGTCTTTGGATGTTCGTATGTACAAATTTCCGTTCGAACTGTAAACATCACCGGTTGGAGCATAGTAATCGCCGGCATTGATTACCGCTACCGGAGTTACCTGATCGTCGTTTAAAAACACTTCGGTATTGTCTTGATCGGCAACAATTAACGGACGCTCAACGATATCAGGACCAATACCTCGAATAAGTATGTATTCACTACCCGTAAGTTCGGCTGGTACAAGTTGGTCGAAACCCAAATCTAAATTACTGGCATTACCATTCGTTCCTGCAATACTACCGCAATTTACAGCGATCGGTTTATCAGACGTAATTAAAGTTCCGATTATACCATTTCGATTTGCATCGAGCGGACCAATAGTAGCGATACAAAACGATTCTCCTCTATTCAAAACTACATCGGGTTGTATACTTGAGCCGTTGTTTACCAACTGTACACCAATGTCTATGTCGTTAAAGCTTACTGTTGTATTATTTTCGGTTGCCATTACCGTTGCAAACGAATAATGATTTTGTGTAAACTCAGGAACGGTTTCATTAACAAAGGCTCCAACACGAAAGCGCTTACCTAGAGCAGCTAATCCTTTGGAAACGACACTTCCCGCTTGAAAGTTCTGAGGAGTGGTGGTCATTCTTACCGTTACGTAAACTTGATCATCGGCTTCAACGATAAAACCTTTATCGCTGAAAACGCTCCCAACAGAACCGCTTGGAATCAAAAATTGGCTATTATCGCCGTTTCCAGCCAGATAAACATAAGGTTGATCTCGGGTAACCGTACCTTCAACAACTCCACCTCCAATGATGTTAATTTTGAAATTTACAGGTGTCGGTGAAGGACAAGAAATATACATATATTGCCCCTGCCCTGCTTGTATGGGTGAGTTCGAAACGGGTGGAATATAGTGCGTTTTACTGAACTGCGCTGACGCAGAAAAAGTGAGAAATAGCGCAATGAATTGTAAAATCTTTTTCATAGAATCTAGCAAGATTCCAAAAGTAAAGAATTTTAGCGCTTCAAGGTGAAATGTCCTTTAATTTGGCTACCTGTTTGTAAGAAAATACTGAACCAGTAGTCGTCTGATGGCATTGCTACGCCTTGAAAACGTCCGTCCCAACCTGTCTGGTTTGGCGTAAAGCCGAAAATGATTTTTCCGTAGCGATCAAAAATTAAGATTCGTTCAATCTGATTGGTAAGTATGCTATTTTTTATCGACCAAATATCGTTGATGCCATCGCCGTTTGGTGTGAAAAATCGCGGATAATCTAAAACGATAAATTCGGCTGTGCTGTTGTCGCAACCAAACAAATCGACGACTGTAGCTGTGTAGATTCCCGGGGCTAAGTTTGTGAATACCGGACTGCTCTGAAAATTTACGCCATCGATTGAAAACTCATAGTTGCCTAAACCCGAAAAATCGATAGTGGCGCTGTTCTGCGCTCCGGAAAAACTAGTAACCGCAACTGTACGAATGACTGCTGGATTCGACTCTATGACTTCAAATGTTTTTGATGCCGTACAACCGTTTTGGTTTTCGAACGTTATCGTATAGGTTTGTGGCGTGTTTACGCGGATTTCACGATTCGTTAAACTGCTGTTGTGTGACCATTGGTAGTTGGTAAAACCCCCTGGGCCGGTTAGAACCGCAAAACTTCCCGTACAAAAATAAATCGTTTCTGATGTTGTAAAACTGTCAGGTATGTAATCGATATTAATTTCAATAGGAACGATATCAAAACAGTCGATTCCGTTATACAATCGTGCATAGTATGTTTGATTGTTTGTGATATCGTTGGTAATACTACCCGAAATTTCTTGAGTTTCCCAAAGAGCGTTGTTTACACTGGGAAAGAATTTTACGGTTATGTTTGTTGGTAAACCCGACAGTACATCGGTTGTGGCTAAGTCGGTTAGGTTGAAAGTCGTTTTGCCGTCTTTTGTTGTGTCGGTATCGCAAAGTACGTACGACAGTGTTGCGGTATTTCGATCGGTAGCGCCAACTAAATTAACGGTAGTTGTGGTTTCGCAACCAAAGCTGTTTTTAATTCGCGCAGTTATGGTTTTTGGAAAACTAGTTGTGTACTGTGCCGGATTTGGAATGGGTGTAGTAGCAGAAGCGTCTTCAAAGTAAACCGGACTCAATAATTCCGGATTTCCGTTGGTTAAAAGATCGTTTACTAAGTTTAAATTGAAGCTCGTTTGACCGTCGGAATCGGGATCGCACTGACGCAAAGTAACGGGAGCTACGGCAGGAATACTGCTGTAATCAACTTCAATACGACCTGTAACCACACAGCTTCCGCTATTGATACTTGCTTCCACTTCGTAAACACCGGGAGCAGTTACGGTGAATTGCGGCGTTGTTACCGATTGCAAGGCTCCGTTTCGGTACCAAGCGTAGGAAACCGAACTGCCGGCTTGAGTGGCATCGAGATTGAGCGTTTGGCCGTCGCAAAGCGGATTTCCATTGGCGCGCGTGCGGTCGGCACCGAGATCGGTGACTGCCTCAAAACTGCCTGCTTCTAAGAAAATTGCCGAATCGTATAAGTTGTTTCCCTGATCGGCGATAACGAGTTTAATGTGATAGCTTTCGCCGGGAATAACATTCGCTTTTGCAGTGAGCGGAACGGTTTGTCCGTTGAAATTTGTTGCGCTGTCGCTTCCGTTATATCCCTGAAAATACTGTTCGTTAGCCGGCGGACACACGGTACCGCTTCCGCGAACGGTATTTACACGAACGGGAATGTCGGTTCCGGGAACAACGGCTAAATTTTGATAAGGTTCGTTGCTGTTGTTTCGCTTAAGCAGAAAGGCAAAGCCGTCGGTAAAATTGCATTGATTGGCACTCGGATTGGTCAGATATTGCTCGGACGCCAGCAAATAGCGAAACGAAATAGCGGCTGATAAGGATACAAAATCGAATTCGAGCACGGTTGCATTGATGCTGTTTCCCACATTTAGCGCGGCTTCCAAATCGTTGTCGCCGGGCCACGCGGTACTGCCTTCGCTGAGTAAACTTGAATTTGGACCTACTGCCGAATTTGCGTTTCCGGTACTCAGAATGATGCCTTGTGTAAATGGGAAATTAACGGGATTGGCGGTAAAAAATCCGGTGGTTTGAAACGTATCGGCTGTGGTGGTAGTGATTGATGCGTTTGAAATGGTTAAACACGGATTGTTAACCAAAATATCTTGTGCTAATTGCTGTGCATTATAATTGGTATCGACTGTGATGGTCTGAGCCGCAAGTATCACAGTGTAGCAAGATAAAACGAACGTAAAAAATGCCTTTGAAAAACGAATCATAGCGAGTGCAAAGATATTACAAAAGCTCGTTTATTTAGCTGCAACGCTTACTAACGCCGTGTTAAAGCTTATACGGAAAGGTTACGCATTGCAGTTATTCATTTTCGCACAAGGGATTGACGCGTAAATAGCGCGCAAAAAAAACCGCTGTAAACCCAGTTGGGCACGGCGACAAAATGAAGCCCGTGCGCGGCTGTGGTTGAAGCGGTTTTTTTAAGCGCTATTGCAGCAGAAAGCCCGACCCGCTGCACCAGCATTCAACTAGTACTTTGCGGCGGGATGTGCCCAAAAATTATAAATCGCGGCGTTTTAAAATACGGTAACTGCCAATGATAAACACGGCGGTCCAACACAAACTTATTGCAGCAGCTTTATAATTTACATCGAATTTCTTATCAGACTCTAGTCCAACTTGAGCACCCATTTGTTGCACGGCCGACAAGCGCGAAATAGGCTCAACGATAATGTCGGAGATGGCATTGGTTGGCGCAAATTGCATGATTGCGTCGGCGATTTCCGTGTCTAAGACTTTAAATCTCAAAATAGCGTGAAGAATAGCAGTTGCGATGTAGAGTATGATTAGAAACCCGAGTGCGAAAGCCGAACGTTTTACGAGAATTCCGACGAATAAGCACAAACTAAAGAATGCGGAAAGTTTTATGAAATACCCGAGCAGATAGTCGATATCAGTGATTATGGTTCTAAATTCGGTGAAAGACGAATGGATTAGACCTAAGATAAGCGACAAAAGGAATACAAAAACGGTTGATGCTGCTGCCATTGCAAAGACGGTTAGCACTTTCGATTTTACTAATTCCTTTTTACTTAAACCGTCGATTAAATTTTGTTTGAGCGTTCCGTAACTGTATTCGTTTGCCATCATCGAAACAATAACAATTGCAAGGAAGAACTTGAAATAATCGGCAAAATAGGTGTTAAAGTGCCAGATGTATGGGAAGTTGAAGATTCCGATTTCCGCGATGTTGAAATGAAAATCGCCGATGTCGAATTTTATTGCTGTGATTAATGCGATTAGCGATAACAGTGCGAAGTATGTGATTGTAAGAATTCTACTCGGATAGTTTAACCAAATCTTCTGAAATTCAATTGAGAGTAATCTTTTCATAAGTTCGCGGTTTTTGTTAGCGTGAGGAACTGTTCTTCTAGGCTTGGCTTTTTGAAAGCTAGGTGCGACACGAATATATTTTCAGAAGCGAGATATTGGTTTAACTCGGCTGCGGCTACAGATGTTGATGTTGTGAAAACTAGCTTATCTTGAACGGATTCAACACTTTTAAAATACGGATGAAGGCGCAATTTTCGTTCGAGTTCGACCAGATCGTTAGCTGCGAGTTCGAAAAATCCTTCGCTTCGTACCATATCGCTCACGGTTCCGGAGTAGAGCATTTGTCCTTTTTTAAGAACGAGGACATGCGAGCATACTTTTTCTACTTCATCGAGCAGGTGCGAAGCAAGCAAAATGGTAGTTCCAGTGCTTGCAATTAGTCGGATGATTTCGCGAATTTGGTGAATTCCTTGCGGGTCTAATCCGTTTGTGGGTTCGTCGAGAATCAGGATTTCCGGATCGTTCAACAGCGCAGACGCAATGGCGAGGCGTTGTTTCATACCGAGGGAAAAGGTTCGAAATTTACTGTTCCGGCGCTCGGTTAGACCAACGATTTCGAGTTTTTCGGCCACTTTAGTTTTGGAAATCCCCTTGATTTTACAAACCAGACTAAGATTTTCGGCTGCTGTCATGTACGGGTAAAAATTTGGGCGTTCGATAATCGCGCCTACTTTTTTTATTGCCTCGTGCGTTGACTGTGAACCGTCGAACCAGGTAAACTCGCCTGAAGTTTTGTTTACCACGTTTAAGACGATTCCCAGTGTTGTAGATTTTCCAGAACCGTTAGGTCCGAGAATTCCGTACACATTTCCTTCTTTGATTTCAAGCGAGATGCCATTTACGGCGTGTACGAAGCCGTATCGCTTGTGCAGATTTTTGATTGATAGAATTGATTCCACTCCAACTGTTTTGTTCTTACTAGACGAAACACCTGAATAAATGTTACTCGCATTTCTTCATTAATTTTTTAGAGGTCGGATTAACCTTATAATGTTGCAGTTAGCGGAGGAAAATCGATTTGTGTTTTAAGGAAGGAATAGACGTAAATCTGGTTTTCACCCACAAACAGCTTGCGCACAGAATAATTGGTTTTAGTGCATAGGGAGGTAATTTTTTAGTGACTCTGTACTTGTCCTAAAATTTGCGAAGTTTTCTTTGCAAGCATTACAAATGCTGTGTTTTACTATTTTCTGTGCAAACAATACTACAGCAGCGGAGTTTCTGTGAATTCTGCGTATTCTGCGCGGAAAACTCCCATACTCCACGAGAAAAAACACAACTATAGCTTCGGAGTTTGTGTGAATTCTGCGTATTCTGTGTATTCTGTGCAAAAAAACTACAGCAGCGGAGTTTCTGTGAATTCTGCGTATTCTGTGCGGAAAAATCCCATACTCCACGAGAAAAAACATAACTATTGCTTCGGAGTTTCTGTGAATTCTGTGCAAACAAAACTACAGCAGCGGAGTTTCTGTGAATTCTGCGTATTCTGTGTGGAAAACTCCCATACCGCACGAGAAAAAACATAACTATTGCTTCGGAGTATCTGTGAATTCTGCGTATTCTGTGCGAAGAAAACCAAAGTATCGTGTTGTTCATGCTGTGCGAAAAACTCCAATATGCTGTGAGAAAAAACAAAACGCGCTCCGATTTCTCAAAGCGCGTTTCGCATCTAAAACAAAACACAATTATGGAATAATAACCAACCTAACCACAGTAGTTAGATGCTAAGCTCCGAAAAAGGTTGCGTTTTGTTTCATTGGTAAATCGTATTAGTTTTTTACGACGGTTCTTGTGATAAATGTACCGTCGGGTTTAACGAAATTAAGTGTGTACGTTCCTGCTAAAGTTGGTGCAAACTGATAAGTTCGGGATAAAATTGGCATATCTTGTGTGCAGATACATCCTTCATACTTTGTCGAAACGCGTATGGTTCTCGTATTCCCTTGACTTTGTTCGTCGAACGCATAGAACTGCCCGCAACCGTTATCTACCTGAAACGAAACTTCAAACGCAAAGGTACCTGCAACTAGTGTAGGTACATCGACAACTTCCTGCACGCCCTCAAGTTGGTAATCGATACAGGTATCATCGTTAGTAGAATCATCTGTACAACTAAACGAAATAGCAACAAATGCTGCGGCAATAAAAAATCTTCTTAACATATTTTTCCTTTTTTTAAAAGATGTTCAAGCGGCTAATCGGTTGCGCTAGCTTTTTTGCTCTTTGTTGAAATACACGAGATAATAGTACATTTGTCGTTCTTCGTCCCAACCTTTTTCCACGAACTTTTCTGCACTTTCGGGATTGATGAAATCGAGTTTAATTTGAATGTTGGTGTCGAGTTGAATCGTGTTTTTCAGCTTTTTACGCGCATCGGTTACGGCGGCATTTGCAATTGGAAAAGAGGTTACATCTTCGATGCTGTACTTTTCTCCTTTATCAACTTTATAGTTTTTGAATTCCGGAATGAGATCCGGATTGTCGAGCACTTCATTTAAGAAATTAGTTTCTTCGAAGTTGTCGTTTTTAGCAAAATAGTTCACCGAACGATTCATAAACATAACTTCTTCCTTCTTATCTTCTGCGGGAAGCACTACGTCTTTAGCGAAATCCTGGCAAAATTTCAGGTATTTTTTTGTGATGAAGTTTTCATCTTGGAATACGTCGACATTCAAGAAGTGTTCGAGCCAATATCGAGCGTCGTAACGATTCGAATCTACAGATAAAATCTTGTAGCCTTCTTCTTTCTTGTAGTTAAAAACCAAACAACCTTTGTCGAGTTTACTGAGGTTTATACCTTGTTGAAGCAGTAACGTTAAGTTTTCATCCTTCTCTTCGAATTGAAGGAAATCGGTTTGAATTTCACTTTTGAATATTCCGATCGCATCCACACGTTGGTTGTCGATCAGTGCATTGGTAAGATACGCAACAAATAACTCCCCATTTTTTATGTGCGGGTGATTCGATTGTTCGTATAAATGCTGAGCTACTTTGCTTGCTTGCTCGTGTGCTGTATGCGGATTATCAAAAATACCGCTTAAAATGGTGTACATTTCGTTGTACTCCAAATCTACTTCATGCGCAAATTGATAGTAGTTTTCCTCTTTTTCACGAAAAGGTTTGAAGAAAAACTCCTTGATGAGCGGCATCATTTCATCGCTGAGATTTAAAGTGTCTTTTGATAAAAACACACCTTCGTTGCGACTCTTGTTGCCAATTCTGTGTAAGGAAAGCGATTCTATTTGGGTATTATAGAGATTAATCATTTGTTTGTGGCAGGTATTTTAGTTCCAATTTTCTTCAAATCCGTAATCTTCAAAGTTTTCACCGCTGTCAAATTGGTCGAAATCTTCCTCGTCGTAACCGTCTTCATCAAAATCAAGTAGGTTTTCACTGTCGTCAACAAACTTTTTCTCGGGTGCTATAGCGGGCATGATGCCGTGTGAGAAAAGTACGTTCGGATAAGTTGTTCCCAGTTCAGGCTCGTCGATGGCGGCTAATTCTACAAAAAATGTCCACATGTTAATGTAATCATACACGTAAATCATTTTTGTCATGTCCTCCGAAAACCATTCTGAAATCTGGTAATCGGCCATAATTTTTGCTTCGCCGGGCACATCACCGGTATCAAACAACGAAATTTCTTCGCCTAGGCTCCACTGATCGTCCGAACTATAAAACGACGCGGGTTCCATACCGTCAAAATCAAAAGCATTTACAATAGCATTGTGTAAATCTTCTAACGAATCCTCGTCGGCTATGGCAATATCACGAAATACATCATCTTCATCATCAAGAATGACGCGAAATTTATAAATACTCATCTCATCAAAAATTGAGGGGCAAATTTAAGAGGTTTTATGTCGCTTAAGCAGAAAAAATCGTCTAAAGCATGTCGAATAAAATTTACCAGCGATGGGCAACCGCTTTTCAAAGTTGAGTTTTAAAAGTTTAGGTCAGAAACTTTAACAAATACGACAAGTTCTCGCAAGACTCAGCAGAATTTATGCGCCCGAACTACATTTGTGTACAAGCGAAAGTTAAGGAAACCACTCCGCTCCTTTTCCTTGAATTATTTCACTAAATTTGCACGCCGAAAAAGAGGTGATTTATCATGCTAGACCGTTTACAATATATCAAACAACGTTTCGACGAAGTTTCCGACTTAATTATTCAACCCGACGTCATTTCCGACCAAAAACGCTATATCGCTCTCAATAAAGAGTATAAAGATTTAAAAGCAATCGTCGAAAAACGCGAAGAATACATGAATGTTGTTGGCAACATCGACGAAGCGAATGAGATTATCGCCGACGGTTCCGATGCCGAAATGGTTGAAATGGCTCGAATGCAATTGGATGAAGCTAAAGAGCGACTTCCGCAACTGGAAGAAGAAATCAAATTTATGCTGATTCCAAAAGATCCGGAAGACGCTAAAAACGTGATGATGGAAATTCGCGCTGGAACGGGTGGCGACGAAGCGTCGATTTTTGCTGGCGACCTCTTCCGCATGTACACCAAATACTGCGAAAGTAAAGGTTGGAGAACCTCAATAGTCGATACTAACGAAGGTACGGCCGGCGGATTTAAAGAAGTTATTTTCGAAGTAACCGGAGAAGACGTTTACGGAACGCTTAAATTCGAAGCAGGCGTACACCGCGTACAACGCGTACCACAAACCGAAACACAAGGTCGTGTACACACCTCGGCAGCTACTGTAATGGTTTTGCCTGAAGCAGAAGAATTCGACGTACAAATCGACATGAACGATGTTCGAATCGACTACTTCTGTTCGTCGGGTCCAGGCGGTCAGTCGGTTAACACAACCAAATCGGCCGTTCGATTAACGCACATTCCAACCGGCTTAGTTGCTCAATGTCAAGACGAGAAATCGCAGCACAAAAACAAAGACAAAGCCTTAACCGTACTTCGCTCGCGTTTGTACGAACAAGAACTCGCTAAAAAGCAGGAAGAAGATGCCAAAAAACGTAGTTCACAAGTTAGTTCGGGCGACCGTTCTGCGAAAATTCGCACCTACAACTATGCACAAGGCCGTGTAACCGATCACCGTATCGGACTTACACTGTACGAATTACAAAATATCATGAATGGCGACATTCAAAAAATTATCGACGAATTGCAGTTGGTAAACAATACCGAGAAATTAGCGGAAGGCGTCATGTAAACAACAAAATCGTGGAGATACATCAGCTCGTACAGCAAATTAAAATCAAAAAGTCGTTTTTATGTGTGGGTTTAGATACCGACACCAAACTGCTCCCCAAATACTTAGCTGGCGCCGACGATCCGATTTTTGAGTTCAACAAAGCTATTATCGATGCCACACATTTTGTAACCGTTGCCTACAAACCCAATGTGGCGTTTTACGAAGCGCAGGGCGAAAAAGGTTGGTTGGCCTTGCGAAAAACCGTTCGCTACATTAAAGACAATTACCCCGAGATTTTTACCATAGCCGATGCCAAACGCGGCGATATTGGAAATACTGCCGATATGTACGCCCGTGCCTTTTTCGACGATTTGGGCTTCGACAGCGTAACTGTTGCTCCGTATATGGGTCGCGATTCGGTAGAACCTTTTCTTGCGCATCCCAACAAACAAACCATTTTACTGGCGTTAACGTCGAATCCGGGCGCTGCCGATTTTCAAATAGGCACAACCGACCAAACAGCGCTTTTCGAAAAAGTTCTCGAAACTTCGCAAACTTATGTTAATGCGCACAATCTGATGTACGTGGTAGGCGCTACGCGTCCGGAGTATTTTCAGCAGGTGCGTAAAATAGTGCCGAACAGCTTTTTGTTAGTGCCCGGCGTGGGTGCTCAAGGCGGTAGTTTGGCCGAGGTTTGTAAATACGGATTAACCGACAACATCGGACTTCTGGTAAATGCTTCACGAGCGGTTATTTACGCCAGTTCCGAAGCCAATTTTGCCGAAAAAGCCGGCGAAGCAGCCTTCAAACTGCAAGAGGAAATGCGAGCGATTTTAAATAAAGCGGGGTTTTAATTTTTTTTTAGAGGCGAGAAGTTAGACACTAGAAGCTAGACTTTAATGATTTCGCCATTTAACGTTTCATCTTCCCTAGTGAGCCCACGTATCGTCGGTGCCTGAGCTTGTCGAAGGCTGTTTTAGAAGCTAGTCCCGATAGCTATCGGGATTGATGATTTCGCCATTTAACGTATCGTTTTGCCCAGCTGAACCCACGTATCGTCGGTGCCTGAGCTTGTCGAAGGCTGTTTTAGAAGCTAGTCCCGATAGCTATCGGG
>NZ_JBMLTK010000036.1:20305-24598 GCF_049240005.1 Flavobacterium sp.
CGGTGCCTGAGCTTGTCGAAGGCTGTTTTAGAAGCTAGTCCCGATAGCTATCGGGGTTGATTTTCACCATTTAACGTGTCGTTTTGCCCAGCTGAACCCACGTATCGACGGTGCCTGAGCTTGTCGAAGGCTGTTTTAGAAGCTAGTCCCGATAGCTATCGGGATTGATGATTTCGCCATTTAACGTATCGTTTTGCCCAGCTGAACCCACGTATCGACGGTGCCTGAGCTTGTCGAAGGCTGTTTTAGAAGCTAGTCCCGATAGCTATCGGGGTTGATTTTCACCATTTAACGTGTCGTTTTGCCCAACTTAACCACGTATCGTAGTTCGGCGCCTGAGCTTGTCGAAGGCAGCTTGTCGAAGGCCAATCTTTAAATCTTTAAATCTTTTAATCTTTTAATCTTTTAATCTTTCAATCTCGAAATTTTTTCCAGCTCCTTCCGGCTGTTCGCTATAGTCCGCAAAAAATACGGTTTGTTCAGTTGGCAGGTATTGGGCTTCTTGGGTCGCCCGCACCTACCGCTTCACGTAGCCGTATTTTTCTTACGGGCTGCCGCTGCCATCCGGGCTAGGGCAAACGTTACCAAAAATTCGTGAAAAAATACCTATAAGTAGGTAGTTTTGGGAGGAGAAAAACACCTTAATTAGCAACGTAACCAAAAGCGAAACAAGTGTCCAATTTAACATATAAAAAATACGCATAATTTTTTTGACACAAGGTGCTGTTATTATATAATTTAAGCTTGTTTTTGAAAATTGAGAAAGTTGCGAGAACTTCGCCAATTGTCAAGTTAGCACCAATAAATAAACGACAAAATAGAACATATGGAGACATCATTAAAACAAATTAAACTGCAACTTCAAGACATTTTGAAACGCCTTGAATGGACTTCAAGAATCGTAGGACAAGGGAATGCAGTTACTACTGAAATAACTGGTTTAGTAGGAATCAGAACGGTTGTGAACGACATCTCAACATTAAACCTTTTTGACTCAATCTCAAATTCGCTGAAAAATTCAGTAATATATACCACCGCAAACGACACAATGCAAGTACAAGTATCAGAAGGGCGGGAAATTATTTCAAATCTTACATTATTGAAGACACTTACAACTAATTTTCTAAATGTATTACTTAAGACCGTGCCTGAAGAAAATGTTGATTCCATAAATATTAAGTTACCTCCAATTAATGATTTTGACGAACTATCAAAGGTTAGCCGTGAAATCCATGTTGGACTTTCGCAAGTTATATTTAATGACGAAATAAAAGGACAAACGAAAATAGTGAGCGTTGAGAATGGCTCTATATGGCTAAATGTATTAGTTGGTACAACTGCAGTTACTGTTATTGCAAGTTTAGTTTGGGCTTCCGCAGTTATTTATAAAAAAATACTTGAAGGTCAATTATTGGCTCAACAGGTTCGTGGTTTAAAGGTTAAGAATGACAGTTTAGAAGACATACTCGCTGCACAAAAAGCAGAGACCGAAATAATGATTCAAGCTGAAGCTGAGCATATAAATTCAGAACATTTCAAAGAAAATGCACCTGAAAATATCGAAAGAATTAAAAATTCAATAACCACTTTCGCAGACCTCATAGGTAGAGGTGCAGAAATACACCCAGCATTAGTCGCTCCTGAAAATGTTTCAAACTTGTTTCCAGACCCGACAAAACTAATTGGAGTCGAATCGAAAATTAAGAGACTTGCAAATCCAAATGGAAATTAAATTTACTGGTGCTAACAGCACCTACCCAAAAGGCGGGGTTTCGTGTTCCAAAGACAGTTTTTTGGTTAAACAAACTTTAGTTTTTCAAATCAAGTTTTGTGGTAAAAATCCCGAACTTCGGGTTGCTGCGAAACGTTAGAAAACATTTTAACCGAAAATCACGATAAACAAACAATTTTAAATTTGACAATTATGAAAAAAATTATTTTCTCTTGTATTTTTTGCCTAACGTTTCTTAATATTTTCAGCCAAAGTTTTCCTGAAAATAATCCTGAATTATTACTAAACAAAATAGTAAAGCCTAAAGAAGTATCAGAAACTTTACAGATATATGCTTACAAGAATTTTTATCTTGAATTTGATAAAGGGAAAAAGCAATTTACTAAAGATGATAAAAAGAATAAACCATTTGCAACAGGACCAAGTTATTCTGTAATATCTGATTATTCTAAACTTGTTGGAAAAGAATTTAAAGTTTTGGAGATATTTGAAATTGTTCCTAAATATTCATTTAGTGGTAAAGAATATGCAATTGAGATAGAAAATTCAGAAGTTGGTAAAATTTTCTACAAATATGACCCAAAATATGAACATAGTTTTGAACTTGAAGTAGTTGGCGGATTAGATTATCCAACTGATTTTTTCTGTTCAAAAATTGAACATCAAAAAGATAAGTTTGAAGATAAAGAAACTTTTTTCACTCCATATGAAAATGGTATAAGCTTTATGAAAACGATAGAAAAGGGGAAAACAACTATATATTTAAGTGTTCGTGTTAACGGAAGTACATTAAACGTTGGAAAGAAAGGCTTAAATATTCTTTTTGAAGATGGTACAAAATTTACAAAAGCCGAAGCTAGCATAGATACAAAAGTAAGCAGTGGTAGTGGTTATATTTATAGTGCCTTTATTCAATTGACACAAGCAGATATAAAATTACTAACTGAAAAAAGTATAACTGACACGAGAGTTTATATTTATGATGGCACAGTAGACAAAGACTCTGCGAAGAAAATTAGAGAATACCTAAAATGTCTGAATAAATAAAAACGTTTGCTAACAGCAGTAGCTGTTGCACAACCTCTTTTAAAAAATAAAAAGCATAAATCTGAACAGAAAAAGACTTCTTTAGAAGCGATTTTAGAGCGGCTTATTTTTTAGTTCAAGTTGCAATTGGCAAATTTTAGACGGGTTAGAAAAGCTCTTTAAAAGCGATAAAAAGTGGTTTTTAGACTTGTTTGTACTTTTCCTTTTATCGTAGCAACAACTTCGGCTTGCAATATGGGTTTACGGGTGATGAATTTGAGGTAATTCTTTAGGTTATAGGTTAAACTCGACATCAGTTTAAAAAAGATCAATCAAGTTAACCGAGGTAAACAATTGTGGCTGAAAATTCTCTTTTCTTTGCATGACTAAACAGACGAAAATTACTGCAAAACCGATAGCTATCGGTTACGCGGATTTATGTGTTTTATTACGTTGTGCAACAGGCACAGCAGTTCGGCAAGAGTGTCGGTTCAGTTCTTCGTAAACTCATTTTTGGTTAATCAAAATTGGCTCTCCGCATGAACATGTGTAGTGAAAATCGCTACATTAATCCAGTCAAAAAATGTTATCGTTTCTAGCAAAAACCGGTTCCAAAGGAGAAACACGGCTGAAAAAAATTAAATTTGTAACATATAGAAACAAATAATGGACAATCGCTTTACGGATATAATTCAGTTAATTAAACAGTCTCGGACTGATGCTATTAAAGCCGTAAACGCCGAACTGATAAATCTATATTGGAATATTGGAGGGTATATAAGCACGAAAATTGAACAATCAGAATGGGGTGACTCTGTCGTAACAGAACTAGCCAGTTTCATTCAAACACACGAACC
Source organism: Flavobacterium sp. (assembly GCF_049240005.1). GTDB lineage: Bacteria > Bacteroidota > Bacteroidia > Flavobacteriales > Flavobacteriaceae > Flavobacterium. The sequence goes on from NZ_JBMLTK010000036.1 coordinate 23,921, forward strand.
TGATATAAAAGGCTTCTCCGATAAAAACATTTGGAGAATGCGACAGTTTTACGAGACTTACAAAGACTTCCCAAAACTCTCACCACTGGTGAGAGAAATTAGCTGGACAAACAATCTTCTGATATTTTCAAGGTGTAAAACTATTGAAGAAATGGAATTTTACCTAAAACTCGTAAAACGAGAAAGCTATAGTAAACGTGAACTTGACCGACAAATATCTGCAAGCTTTTTCGAGCGGTCAATGATAGGCAATTCAAAACTCTCACCAGCGGTGAGAGAAAGTAACAACGACCTATCTAACACATTCAAAGACAGCTATGTATTTGAATTTCTAAACTTACCTGACCGACACAGTGAAAGCGATTTACAGCGTGGACTTGTAAGACAAATGAAAAATTTTGTTCTTGAACTCGGGAAGGACTTTTTGTTCATTGGAGAAGAGTATAAGTTGCAAGTAGGTAACAGCGACTTTTACATTGACCTGCTTTTCTATCACCGTGGACTACAATGTTTAGTAGCTTTTGAACTTAAAACTGACAAATTCAAACCCGACCACTTGGGGCAGCTAAACTTTTACTTGGAAGCATTAGACAGAGACGTTAAAAAGTCAAATGAGAATCCTAGCATTGGAGTTTTGCTATGCAAGGACAAAGACAGTGAAGTTGTAGAATATGCTTT
>NZ_JBMLTK010000037.1:0-6345 GCF_049240005.1 Flavobacterium sp.
GACCACATAGGCACAGAGGTGACATAGTTTGGTAGGGAAAGGAGTTGCACATTTTTGCTGATGCGTGACAATTTTTTGCTTTGGATTTAGAACTGAAATAAGACCACTTTTCTTTATTTCTATTTTTTCGCTTCCGATAGCTATCGGAATTCGCTTTTTTAGCTTTTTTAGCTTTTTACATTCTTACTATTTCATTCCGTTGACCACATAGGCACAGAGGTGACATGGTTGGTAGGGAAAGAAGTTGCGGATTTTGCTGATGCGTGACAGTTTTTTGCTTTGGATTTAGAACTGAAATAAGACCACTTTTCTTTATTTCTATTTTTTCGCTTCCGATAGCTATCGGAATTCTACTTTTTCCATTCTTTCTATTCTTTTTATTTTTCCACTACTTCCGGGTGAGCGATAGCAGCGACATCTTTTTTGGCGTAAATGAGCTTCCACCAAACGTGCGCCAAAAAAATACAGCGGATAGCGCGACGGCGGCCTCGCGACAGGTTAGCGAAGCGGAACGAATGCGCCGCCGGCACCCCATAAAAAAGGTGAACATACCTATCATTTTTGAGGTGGAAATCGGAAAAACTTTTTATCTTCCCGCAACTGTACTTGCAATAAATTAGAGGCTATGACCACACTTAAACTTGCTTTAGATTGGACACCGAATATAAACCACATTGGATTTTTAATTGCCAAAGAATTAGGATTTTATTCGGATAAAGGAATTGATGTTCAGATTGTTAGTCCGCGTGACGACAATTACCAATTAACTCCGGGCAAGAAGCTAGAACTGGATAGAGCCGATTTAGCGATTGCGCCTTTTGAAACCGTTATTAGTTTAAATAATAAGGAAAATAAGGTGAACGCGCGTGCGGTATATGCCATTTTACAAGAAGATTTAAGTTGCATTGTTGCGTTACAATCGTCGGATATTGCTGCGCCGAAAGACCTCGATGGCAAGGTATATTCGTCGTACAATGCGCGTTATGAAGATGCGATTGTACAGCAAATGGTGCTCAACGACGGCGGAACGGGAAGTGTTGTTTTTTCATATCCCGACAAGCTAGAAATTTGGAACTCGCTCCTAAATGGCACTGCCGACGCGACATGGATTTTCGACAATTGGGAAGGAGTTGATGTAAAATTAAAAGATGTAGCGATCAACAAATTTCGAATGGCCGATTATGGAATTCCATACGGTTATTCGCCTGTAGTTTTGGCTAAAAAAGAACGTATTTCAGATGATTATGAGAGTTTTAGCAACTTTGTTACCGCCACAAAAAAGGGATTTTTGTTGGTGAAAGCGCAGCCGGAACAAGCCATTGAAATTTTGAGAAAGTACTTAGTGCCGTACGATTTACAGCACATCGATTTACGGGAATCGCTCGCACGAACGGTTGGTTATTTTGGAGATGAGCAAAGTTGTGGATTTATGAAGCCCGAACGGGTAACAGCTTTTTTGAATTGGTTGGTAGAAAGTAAGTTAGAGCATACAATTATTCTAGAACAAGAATTGTTTACGAACAATTTGTTGCAATAAATGTCTGGAAACCATGGGGCTCGCAATACAGTACCTGAATTGAAGAAGTTTGGATTACAGCACCGAGGTGCTACGTCGATTTAGAAGAAATTGATCGTGAAAACTACTGTGGGAAAAGTTCTTAACATTTAACTTACGCAATCGTAAAATTAAAGCGCTGAGATTTAATATGAAACGGTGGATGTGCTAATATGTGAATGCTTCATTTGCAAAAACGAATTTTGTGAAAAAGCGTCAGATTGATTTGGTGGTAATTTCCGATGTGCACTTAGGAACTTACGGTTGCCACGCTCGAGAATTGTTTACGTATCTGCAATCCATCAAACCTAAAAAACTGATTCTCAATGGCGATATTGTCGACATTTGGCAATTTCGAAAATCGTATTTTCCAAAATATCATTTAAAAGTTATAAAAAAGATCATTGATTTTGCGTCGAAAGGTACGGAAGTGTATTACCTGACGGGAAACCACGACGAGATGCTTCGAAAATTCAGTGATGCGCAAGTGGGATATTTCACCATTGCCGATAAATTGGTGTTGGATCTCGACGGAAAGAAAGCGTGGTTTTTTCACGGCGATGTTTTCGACGCCTCGGTTAATCATGCCAAATGGATTGCTAAGCTCGGCGGTTACGGTTATGATTACCTGATTTTGATGAATCGATGTATCAATTGGGTACTCAAACAACTCGGAAAGGAGCCGTATTCGTTCTCGAAAAAGATAAAAGCGAGCGTAAAAAAAGCAGTAAGTTTTATATCCGATTTCGAAAATGCCGCGACTGAACTAGCAATTGAAAACAAGTACGACTATGTAATTTGCGGACACATTCACGAACCGAAGATCATAACCAAAATGAACAAGATAGGCGCTACGACCTATTTAAATTCAGGTGATTGGATCGAAAATTTAACGGCACTCGAATACCATAAAAAGCGTTGGAAACTCTTTAAATACTCCGAACAGTTCGAACTTCCTCAAGAAAATTTATTCGAAATGGAAGAAGCATTAGAGCCAAAACTTGTTGCCTCGCTCATTTTCAATAAGAAATAAGTTAGATTTGCGTTATTAGCACATCTAATCTTACACAAATGAAAAACACAATTTTGAGTTTGTTTGCTCTCGCTGCGGTAGTTAGCAGCTGCGGATCAGACAATAACAACGACAGCAGTAACAATCCGAGCAACGACAACTATTTGCCGCTTACCGTAGACAATTATTGGAAATACGAAGTAAGTGCTGATAACGCCGTTGTTGGAACTGATTCGCTTTACATTGAAAAAGACACGACAATTAATGCGAACGTGTACAAAAAATTTGCCGCTAATTATCTTGCAACCGAATTGCCATTTGGATTTTTTACGGGCATCATGAACGGAAATTCACTACGTAAAAGTGGCAGTAAATTATTGCTTACTGGAACTACAGGATTAAGCTTATCTGCTGAATTACCAGTAGATGTTGATATCGTTGATTTACCGGTTTTCGACAGCGCTGCAAGCAGTGGAACAGTCGTAGGTTCTAAAAATGGTTCATTTTCTCAAACAATTTCCGGATTTCCCGTAACGGTTACCTATAATTTAACAGCCACTCAGGGAGAAACATTAGCCTCGTACACCGTTCCTGGTGGAGAAAGCTACAGTAATGTGAAATCGGTTGTACTAAAATTGAATCTAGGTGTCGCCGCTTCGTTACAGATTTTCCCAGGAGTTCCGCCAACATCGATTCCCGTTTTGCAGCCTCAAGACGTAGTTGTATCGACTGTTTATTTTGCGAATAATATTGGTATGATTTACGCATCTACAAATATTGCCTACGAATTAGAAGATTTTTCAAGTTTTGGCATTTCACTTCCTATTCCGCAAACGTTCAGTCAAACACAAACCGAAAAGTTAATCGCGCACCAAGTAGAGTAAAGTTTTGTAAGCTTTTTTGGTATTCCTGTAATAGAAAAACTGTTAAAAAAACGGTGATTTGCCTTATCAAAAACAGAATATTATGAAGAACATTTTTTTAACGACTGCCCTAATTGTAGGAACTGCATTCGCCACACAAGCTCAAGACATATCTAAAAACGCACTAGGTTTGCGTTTAGGTGATAACGACGGATTTGGTGGTGAAATATCGTACCAACGCGGATTAGGAGATAACAACCGCTTGGAATTAGACTTAGGTTTTAGAAATAACGACGACTACGATGCATTCAAATTAGTTGGTTTGTATCAATGGGTATGGAACATCGAAGGCGGTTTTAATTGGTATGCCGGAGTGGGTGCAGGTATTGGTAGCTATAGCGCCGATCGCGGTCCGGGATTCAATGATGAAGACGGAACGTTTTTACTTGCCGCAGGTGACATCGGAATTGAATATAACTTCGATATTCCGCTACAACTAGCACTTGATTTCAGACCAGAAATATATTTCGGAGACGAATTCAGAGACGATGATTTCGGCCCGGATTTAGCACTTTCTATTCGATATAGATTCTAAAAAAGTCGGCTTAGGCCGACTTTTTTTATGACTTATTCCTCCCTACTCCACTTCTTTAAAAACCAGAGGTTTCTTACTGTTAATTTGTACAATACAGATTGGATATGTAATTGCCATGGTAACGAACGAATTAGGTTCTGGTTTAGTTTTTTTCACGTACACTTCAATTTCATGATCTGTTTCCTTTACGTTTGTCACCGTAATTCCGTAACCACCACTAGGCTTTTCACCCGCGCTGAGCACCACAAAGGTACTTTGATCAATATTACTTTTATTGATTTTTCGTTTTAACTCCGGATCGTTTTTCAGCAATTCAAATTCTTTTCCGTCGTTTATAATTTCGTAAAATTCAATTTGTGCGCCACCTGTACCTGCTTGCTTCAGAATAGTGAATAAGGGCGCTTTAGCCGATTTGTCTTTTCCCGATCCGCAAGCCAACGCCAGAAACGCCAGGATGAAAACAATAACCTTTTTCATTTTTGTTTTTTTAGTGCCTTTTCATAAATACGTTCATACAGCGGCATTATTGCCGAGATGTCAAATTTTTTCGCATTTTCGAAAGCACGTTCTTTAAACGCTTCCAACACGGCATCGTCTTCCAAAATGCGGACGCCGTTTTCGGCCATCTCTTGCACGTCGCCTACATCACTTAAGTAACCCGAAACGCCGTCAAAGTTAACTTCGGGCAAACCGCCAGAATTACTGCTAATTACCGGAACGCGCCACGCCATCGCTTCTAAAGCCGCTAAACCAAAACTTTCGGTTTCCGAAGGCAACAAAAACAAATCGGTGTAACTTAAAATGCGGTCTATTTCATTGCTGTTTCCAAAGAAAATCACCCGATCCTGAATGCCCAATTGTTCGCACAATTGCTCGGCTTTCACCTTTTCCGGACCGTCGCCAACCATCATCAGTTTCGCAGGTATACGTTGTTGTATCAAGTTAAAAATGGCAATCACATCCGGAATTCGTTTTACTTTTCGGAAGTTACTGATGTGCGTGATAATCCGTTCCGACTTCAACGCCATTGCCGAACGTTTACAAGGGTTCAAAACCAAATCGCGCGCATTTTTCAACTCAATAAAGTTCGGAATCACATGAATTTTCTTTTTTATCTTGAACAGTTCGTACGTTGCATTTTTCAAACTTTCCGAAACCGAAGTAACGTAATCCGATTTATTGATACTAAAGCTAACTGCGGGTTTGTAAAAAGGGTGATTGCCCACTAAGGTAATATCGGTTCCGTGCAAAGTTGTTACCATCGGAATCCGAATACCTTCTTTTTTGAGCATTTGTTTAGCCATATAACCGGCATAAGCGTGCGGAATGGCGTAGTGTACGTGTAAAATTTCGATGTTGTACAACTTGACCATATCTACCAATTTACTCGATAGAGCCAATTCATACGGTTGGTAATGAAAGAGCGGATATTCCGGAACGTTCACCTCATGATAGTGCACGTTTGTTTCGAGTAAGGCCAAACGAACCGGCTGTCGGTACGTAATAAAGTGCACTTCGTGACCTCGGCGCGCTAATTCGAGTCCTAATTCTGTAGCCACCACGCCGCTTCCACCAAAGGTCGGATAGCACACTATTGCAATTTTCATAGTTTACTTTTTTGCAGAGCTAAAGTACGCGATTTTTTTGAAGCTATTCGCGCTTTCCACTGCAAGTCCGCAGCAAAAAAGCCCGTATTTTAGCAGCGGGTTCGGGCTTCTATTGTCGCCCTTCCCTACTGCAAATACGAGGCTTTTTTGCTTTACGGGCTTTCCGTTGCAATCGCGGCTAGGGCAATCGTTACCTACGTATCGTTGTTCAAAAAGCAAGAAAATCAACATTTTTTTTCAACTTGCAGACAAATTGATATGCTGATGTTAAACCATACCAAAACCTGCTTGTTGTATTTGCAATCTTACCAAGAAAAAAACTTAAATGCTGTTGCCGAGCTATTTGCTGAACAAATTATACTACGCGACTGGAATTTGCGTGTCGTTGGTAAAGCTGCGGCTTTAAACGAAACACAAAAAAACTTCGAAGCGGCACAATCGCTTCATATAGAAGTGCTCCACACGTATGAAAATACCAAGAGCGTTGCTGCCGAGCTCATAATCACCGTCAATAACTCCGAAATCCTGCATGTTATCGATGTACTTGATTTCGATGCACAAGGAAAAATCGTAGCTATTCGCGCATATCGCGGTCGCGGCGATGAATGATTTGGAAACTGGTATAAAGAACAGAAATTTTCGCATTTAGTTCCACAAAAAAAATATGTGGAAAACCCGTAATCGTATGTCGATTTTTTTTCAAAACTTCGCCT
>NZ_JBMLTK010000038.1:0-16515 GCF_049240005.1 Flavobacterium sp.
ATCGGAATTCCCTTGCGCACCTTCCCCGCGCGAACGGGTGCAGCGATATCCTTTTAGGCGTTACGTTTTTCCACTACCGTTTTGCCTAAAAGATAAAGCGGAACACGTGACGGCGTGAACCTCTTTTGCGCAGCGACGACTCGTGTGCCGGCGCGCCCAAAAAATTAAAAACCAGGCTTTTTTGTACACTTTTCATGATTTCCAAGCAATTTTAGCGGCAAGCCTCAATAAAACAAGTAGTTAAAATGCTAAAATGTCGTAGCTTTTTAACATTCAGAGAACTATTTCTGCAAAATCTAATTTCGATCGGGGACAAAACTGCAATTACAACGTTTTCGCTTTTAACAGATACCGCTTTTCGTTACATTTGTTTTTTCAAGACCTGTGAATATGACAGCATTAGAACACGCTTCAACCCTATCTTTCGAAGATTTCAAAAAAGCCGTTTTAGACGATTACAAATTGGCCGTTACCAGTCGCGAATGCAGCTTGTTAGGACGAAAAGAAGTGCTGAGTGGTAAAGCTAAATTTGGAATCTTTGGCGACGGTAAAGAAGTTCCGCAGCTCGCTTTAGCAAAAGCTTTTCAGAATGGCGACTTTCGCTCGGGATACTACCGCGACCAAACGTTTATGATGGCCATTGGTGCTTTGAATATTGAAACTTTCTTCGCTGGATTGTATGGAAATACCGACTTAAACCTAGAGCCGATGAGCGCCGGGCGTCAGATGGGCGGCCACTTTGCGACACACTCGCTCGACGAAAACGGGAATTGGAAAAATCTCGCTGAACAAAAAAATTCTTCTGCTGATATTTCGCCAACTGCGGGTCAGATGCCGCGATTACTCGGTTTAGCAGAAGCATCAAAATATTACCGCCAATTAACCGACTGGAACGAAGCTTCGAAATTTTCAAACCAAGGAAATGAAGTGGCTTGGGGAACTATTGGAAATGCGAGCACATCAGAAGGTTTGTTTTTCGAAACCATAAATGCCGCAGGTGTACTGCAAGTTCCGATGGTTATGAGCGTTTGGGACGACGAATACGGCATTTCGGTACACGCGAAACACCAAACTACCAAAGAAAGTATTAGCGAAATTCTCGCCGGTTTTCAGCGCACCGATTCGAAAAAAGGTTTCGAGGTTTTAACCGTTAAAGGTTGGGATTACGCCGCATTGATTAAAACTTACGAAGAAGCCGCACGCATAGCACGAACCGAACACGTGCCTGTACTGATACACGTTCAGGAATTAACGCAACCGCAAGGACACTCAACGTCTGGTTCGCACGAGCGTTATAAATCGGCCGAACGCTTGAAATGGGAACAAGAATTCGACTGTATTCGCCAGATGCGTTTGTGGATGATTGCAACCAATATCGCAAATCCTGAAGAATTAGACGCCCTAGAATCGGACATTAAAAAAGACGTTTTAGAAGGTAAAAAACAAGCTTGGAAATCGTTTTTAGATCCGATTAAAGCTGAAGTTCAGCAACTTTTAGAAATCGTGACGCAAATGCCTGGTTTGAGTCAGGAGCTTATCGATAATATCGCCGATTTGAAAGCCACGCGCGAACCTATTCGAAAAGATATTTTAAGCTTGGCGCGAAAAATATTGCGTAAAACCAGCACCAATAATGAGCAATTACGCGCGTGGACTGTTGCTTACGCAGAAAAATGCCAGTTGCTTTTTAGCAGTAATTTGTTTTCGGAAAGCGATAAAAACATTGCATCAATCCCCGAAATTGCGCCAATTATTGATACTAACGCAGAAACTGTCGATGCACGAATCGTGCTGCGCGATAACTTCGACGCAATTTTCACGAAATACCCACAGGCACTTATTTTTGGTGAAGATTCGGGAAATATTGGCGATGTTAACCAAGGTTTAGAAGGATTACAACAAAAGTTTGGCGAACACCGCGTAGCCGACGTTGGAATTCGTGAAGCTACAATTCTTGGGCAAGGAATTGGTTTGGCGATGCGTGGTTTGCGACCTATCGCAGAAATCCAGTACTTGGATTATTTGCTTTACGCGATTCAAATCATGAGCGACGACCTTGCAACCTTGCAATACCGTACCAAAGGAAAGCAAAAAGCACCTGTGATTATTCGTACTAGAGGTCACCGTTTAGAAGGCATTTGGCATTCGGGCTCACCCATGGGAATGATTATCAATGCGGTACGCGGAATTCACGTTTTGGTTCCGAGAAACATGACGAAAGCAGCCGGTTTTTACAATGCGTTAATGCTAGCCGACGAACCTGCATTGGTTGTTGAATGTTTGAACGGCTATCGATTAAAAGAGCAACTTCCAGAAAATCCGGGTGAATACACAACACCAATCGGAATTGCAGAAGTATTACGCGAAGGAAAAGACATCACTGTAGTTTCGTACGGCTCAACCTTACGACTCGTACAAGCCGCAGCCACAGAACTTGCTGAACAAGGTATTGAAGTGGAAATTGTTGATTTACAATCGCTTTTACCCTTCGATTTAACGCACATTTGTGGGGCAAGTGTTTCAAAAACGAATCGTTTATTGGTTGTCGATGAAGACGTTCCAGGAGGTGCCTCGGCCTATATTTTGCAGAAAATAGTTGAAGATCAAAATGCTTATCGTTTTCTCGATTGCAAACCGCAAACACTAACGGCTAAACACCACCGACCTGCGTACGGAACCGATGGCGATTATTTCTCAAAACCATCGACAGATGATATTATCGAGAAAATCCTAGACATGTTAGCAGAGTAATATTATGAGACAATTTTTGCTTTTTGTTTTACTGCTTACAAGCATTTTTGGTCATTCACAAAATTCATTTCCAGAAAGTTGGATTGGAAATTGGAAAGGTGAACTAGAGATTATTGCGCCAGCGTCTGGTGCCGTCCAAGCAAATTTTCCGATGGAGATAAAAATTGGAACTACTGAAAAGGCAGGAGAATGGTCGTGGACAATTATTTATAACCACAAAGACGTTCGAAATTATCTGTTGCGCGTGAAAGATAAAAGTCGCGGTTTGTATGAAATCGATGAATTGAATAAAATTGTCTTAGATCTCGCTGTTTTCGGAAATACCACGGTAAGCAGTTTCGAAGTTGATAAAATGCGTATTGTCGATTTCCACGAACTTAAAGACGGAAAGATGCACTTTTCTCTGATTTCCTATGATGAATCAAAAGCTAATTTATCGGGCAGCGGTACAGCCGAAATTCCGACGGTAAAAAGTAACGTGGTAACTGCGATGCAGCGCGCCGTTTTAGAACGAGAAAAATAGATTCAATAGTAAGACGAGTCCGATTAGTAGGATAATTAACGCCAAGATTTTCTTGAGGAAGAAAACGTCGGCTCGCGATTGAAAGCGCAATCCGATAAGCATACCGACGAGTGTTAATGTCGTAAATGTAATCAATAATTGCACGTCGGGAATTAGCATCTGCGATAAATCGGTGATGAAACCGACTAAACATTGTACACCAACTAGCGTTAAGCTCATTGCTGTAGCTTCTTTGAATGTCAATCCTCCAAAAAAGAGCAAAGCGGGTACTATTAGAAATCCGCCGCCAGCGCCCAAAAATCCTGCTGTAAACCCGATTAGAAATCCGAGTAACAATAAAATTCTTGCAGATGTTCGCTGCGTTCGAGCACCTTTATTATTTCGCAACAATAGAATTGCCGCTGCAAGCATTAACAACGAAAAGAGAAACAACAGCAAATCGCCCCGTTTGATGGAAAGACTTGCAAGCAGAATATTTTCAGGTATGCGTGGTAAAACGAACGAACGCGCAACAACGACACCTAAACTAGACGGAATTCCGAATAAAAACAATTTTTTCCAAACGATATTTCCGGCAAACATTTGCTTGACACTTCCAACAATCGCCGGCACGCCAACAATAAAAAGCGAATAGGTTGTCGCTAAAATGGGTTCTAAGCCAAAGAAGAAAATTAGTGCAGGAAGTGATAAAATACTTCCGCCGCTACCGAGTAAACCCAAACTTACTCCGATTAAAACGGCGGCGATGTATCCTGCAATTTCCATTTTTAATACGCTAATAGCTCTTGAATTTGCATTCTAAAGCGCGATTTTGGTAAATACTGATCCTCTAGCACTTTGGTGAACGGAATCGGCGTTTCCAAACTGCCCACACGCATTACGGGAGCGTCCAGATATTGGAAACAATTTTCCATAATCATTGCCGATAAATCGCTCGCAAAACCGCCAAAAATAGAATCCTCTTGAAGAATGATGCAACGAGACGTTCGCTTAACCGACTCGAAAATCGTTTTTGTATCGAGCGGCTGTAAGGTGCGTAAATCAATAACTTCAATATCTGTTAGTTGCAGTTCATCGATAATTTCCAAAGCCCAATGAACACCGGCGCCAAAACTTAAAACGGTAAGTTTGTTTCCGCTGCGGAGTGTGGCTGCTTCTCCGAAAGGAATGGTGTAATAGGATGTCGGTACATCTTGATAAACAGATCGATACAGCAATTTATGTTCAAAGTAAATTACAGGATTCGGATCAGCGATCGAGGTGTTTAATAAACCTTTTGCATCGTACGGAAAAGCCGGATAAACTACTTTAAGTCCCGGAGTTTTTGTAAACCAAGCTTCGTTGGTTTGAGAGTGGAAAGGTCCGGCCTGAGTGCCGCCGCCGCAAGGCATCCGCACAACAACATCGGCGTGTTCTCCCCAGCGGTAGTGCGACTTCGCGAGTAGATTCACAATCGGATTAAATCCTGTGGAAACAAAATCGGCAAATTGCATTTCAACCACCGCTTTGTATCCGTTAATACTCAATCCCATTCCGGCACTTACAACGGCGCTTTCGCAGATGGGCGTATTTAAAATTCGTTCTTTTCCAAATTTCGCAACAAAACCGTCGGTGATTTTAAAAGCACCACCGTATTCGGCAATATCTTGACCCATGATAACCGAGTTCGGAAAACGTTCGAACGATTGCGACAAACTTTCAGAAATGGCGTCTACGAAACGAATATTTTTCAGTTCAGCTTCAGGCGCAGTAATCGCTAATTCAAACGGCTTATAGACATCGTTTAGCTCTTCTTCCAAAACGGCTTCAAAATCAGGTTCCGAAATGGCTGCTTGCCAATTAGTGTCGATTTCAGATTTTAAAGCTGCTGTGATTTCTGCTTCTAAATCCGGATTTAAAACAGCATTATCTGTGAGGTATTTTTTAAAATTAGCAACCGGATCTTTCGCAGCCCAAGCATCCATTAGTTCTTGCGGTACGTATTTGGTTCCGCTCGCTTCCTCGTGTCCGCGCATGCGAAACGTCTTGAATTCAAGTAATACCGGACGCGGATTTTCCATCATCGAGTGCTTCAAATCTTTCAACAAATGGTAAATATCTAAGATATTGTTCCCATCGACAATGTAACTTTCCATACCATAACCTACACCGCGGTCGGCTAAATGTTCGCAATTGTATTGTTCGTTGGTTGGTGTCGATAATCCGTAGCCGTTGTTTTCAATGACAAACATTACAGGAAGCTTCCAAACAGATGCAATATTTAAGGCTTCGTGAAAATCGCCTTCCGAAGTTGCACCTTCACCCGTAAAAACTGCCGTTACTTTTTTCTCTTTGCGAAGTTTGTGTGCAAGCGCAATACCATCGGCAATACCCATTTGTGGACCCAAATGCGAAATCATTCCAATAATTTTGTGTTCTTGAGTACCAAAGTGGAAACTGCGGTCGCGACCTTTAGTAAAACCCGAGCGTTTGCCTTGCCACTGGGCAAACAACTTTTGCAGCGGAACTTTACGCGTAGTAAAAACTCCTAAGTTTCGGTGCATCGGCAAAATGTATTCATCTGCATCTAAAACCGACGCAATTCCCACAGAAATAGCTTCTTGACCAATGCCACTAAACCATTTGGAAACTTTACCTTGACGAATAAGAATGAGCATTTTTTCCTCAATCATTCGCGGAAGCAATAAACTTTTGTAAAGGGAAATTAATTCTTGATCGCTGAGCGTTTTTCTATCGAAGTGCATAGGGTTTTGAGTCGTTTTTTAACGAGCGTAAAAGTAGGTATTTTATCAACTTCAATCGATGTAGTTAACAAGGTAAATTAGCGTTTTTTTGTTTTGACCGATTGAAAAACTCGGTTGCTGATGCTGCTTCAAATACTGAAAATACTATCTTTGTTTAAGAGCTTCGGCTCGATTATCGAAATTTTTAAAAGACTATGCAAAACATTCCAAGTGTTGACCTGCGTGATTTCCTTTCGGAGAACCCGGAACGCAAACAAAAATTTGTAAATGAAATCGGAAAAGCTTTTGAAGAAATTGGCTTTGTAGCCTTAAAAGGGCACTTTTTAGACGATCGTTTGGTAGACGATTTGTACAGCGAAGTTCGACAGTTTTTTGCACTTCCCGTAGAAGTAAAAGAAAAGTATGAAATTCCTGGAATTGGCGGACAACGCGGTTATGTTTCCTTTGGAAAAGAACACGCAAAAGGAAGAAAAGAAGGCGATTTAAAAGAATTCTGGCACTTTGGTCAGTATGTCGATGAAACTTCACGCTGGAAAGATGAATATCCAGACAACGTGGAAGTTACGGAGCTTCCAAAATTCAATGAGATTGGAAAAGAAGCCTACAAAATGCTTGAAAAAACCGGCGTATATGTGCTTCGCGCCTTAGCTTTACACTTAGGACTCGACGAAAAGTACTTTGATGAATATGCGTACGAAGGCAACTCCATTCTTCGTCCGATTCACTACCCGCCTATCACAAAAGAACCTGAAAATGCCATACGCGCAGCCGCACACGGCGATATTAACTTGATTACCCTACTGATGGGCGCCCAAGGAAAAGGCTTGCAAGTACAAAACCATAACGGCGAGTGGATCGACGCTATTGCGGAAGACGACGAACTTGTGATCAATGTGGGTGACATGCTCTCGAGACATACCAACAACAAATTGAAATCAACGATTCATCAGGTGGTAAATCCGCCGCGCGAATTGTGGGGAACATCAAGATATTCCATTCCGTTTTTCATGCATCCGGTGAGCGACATGAAGCTGAATTGTTTGGAAAATTGCATCGACGAAAACAATCCGAAACTTTACGAAGATATTACTGCTGGCGATTTCCTTAACGAGCGTCTGGTAGAATTAGGATTGATCAAAAAATAATGTAGAACTTAATCGAAAAAGAGTGCGAATTAGCGTTCGCACTCTTCTTTTTTATGGACTTACAAGAACAACTCAAAAAACTATTTCCCGATCACCAACCCTTACCTGAGGAAAAATCGGAACCTGAAAGCATAAGCATTCAATTGCAAAAAGAACCGCTGATTTGTAAATACGAAAAGCGAAAAGGTGCAGCAACCACACTCATTGAAGGCTATGAAGGCAGCGAAGCCGAATTAAAAATATTAGCCAAAGAACTCAAAACATTTCTAGGCGTGGGCGGTAGTGTGAAAGATCATGTAATTATCGTTCAAGGCGATTACCGAGATAAAATAATGCAAAAACTAAAAGAAAAAGGATTTAAAGTAAAACGTGTAGGAGGATAATTATGATAGCAAACTCAGAACTAATATTAAATCCAGATGGCAGTGTTTACCACTTAAATTTACTGCCCGAACATATAGCAGACACATTTATTTTTGTGGGCGATCAGAACCGTGTGGAAAAAATAACACGGTATTTCGATCATATTGAATTCTCAACACAAAAACGCGAGTTTAAAGCACAAACTGGAACTTACAAAGGAAAACGAATTACGGTTTTAAGTACAGGAATCGGTCCAGATAACATCGATATTGTGCTAAACGAACTCGACGCTTTGGTAAATGTCGATTTACAAACACGTACCGTAAAATCCGACCTTAAAAAACTGAAAATCATTCGCGTAGGGACTTCCGGCGCTTTGCAGCCCGATATTGCCGTGAACTCCTTCGTGGTATCGCGCTTTGCTGTTGGAACCGACAATATGTTGCGTTCTTACGTTTTGAATGATCAAATTCTGGAAGATTTATCCGACCGTTTCGTTCAACATACAGCTTGGGATTTGCAAAAAGGAAAACCGTACGCGGTAAGTTGCAGCGACGAATTGCTTTCTTGGTTCGATAATCCGAAGTTTAAAAAAGGAATTACGGCAACGGCAGGTGGTTTTTACGGACCGCAAGGACGCGAAGTTCGCTTAACGCCAGCCGACAAAACCATCAACGAAAAATTGCAAGGCTTTGAATATGAAAGCATTCCCATGACTAACTTAGAAATGGAAACTGCGGCGATTTACGGACTTTCCGCTTTATTTGGCCACGAAGCCCTGTCACTCAACGCAATTATTGCCAATCGAGCAAACGGTACTTTCAGTGAAAATCCGGAAGAAGCCATCGAAAATTTGATTCAAGAAGTTTTAGCCGTACTCGCCAAGCAATGAAAAAAGTAACGCTCGCCGGAGTTCCCGAACACTTTAATACGCCCATTTTATTGGCTTTAGAGGATGGTGCTTTTGCAGAAAAGGGAATCGATTTACAGTTTATTACCGTAAAAGAAGGCACTGGAAAAATGTGCCAAATGCTCGATGCCCGGGAAGCCGACGTGTCGATTTTACTCACCGAAGGGATTTGCAAGCACATCATAAACGGCGGTAAAGCAAAATTGGTTCAGTGGTATACTAAAACACCGCTACTTTGGGGCATTCATGTGGGATATGCTTCGAAATTTCAAAAGGAAACCGATTTAAAAGGAACTGTTGCTGCAATTTCCAGAAAAGGTTCAGGTTCTGAATTGATGAGCTTTGTACATGCTGCAAATATGGGCTGGAATACAGAAGAAGTGCGTTTTGAAATTGTGCATACGATAGACGGAGCCGTGGCGGCATTGACCGCTGGAACGTCGGACTACTTTATGTGGGAACAGTTCATGACACAGCCGTTGGTTGATCAAAAAATTTTTAGACGACTTGGCGTTTGCGCATCGCCTTGGCCTTGTTTTGTGATTGCCGCAAACACCATATTTGCTTCTGAAAATCCGACCGATTTACAAACTGTTTTGGCTGTCATCAATCGTTATACATCGTCCTTTAAAAATCGAGCCACTGCGGCAGCAGATATTGCCGAACGCTTTCATTTAGAACCTCCACAAGTACACGATTGGCTTCAGGTAACCGAATGGTCGCAGGAGCAAATTACTTCCGAAACGTTAAACAAAATTCAAAATCAACTCGTTTCATTTAACATCATCGATAAAAAAGGTACATTTGAGGAAATGGTAATTTCTTAATTCGAACGCAGCTGATGTCCACTTCCGTTAACATCAATTTTCAACAACTGAAAAGCAAGCTGCAACTTCCTAAGCCGTGGGATTCGATTATTATTTTCGTGCTCAACATCTTACTCACAATTCCCGTGTTTATTATTGTGCATCAGAATATTATCGATCCGCAATGGCCGTTTCATCTCGATCAAGTTTTTCTTTTCCTTATCATTGTTATCCTTTTTCAATTGTTGCTTCGCGCCATGCGAACAATCATCATTATTGCCATTTTTGTTTACTTAGTTATTCTACTTTTTGGTACTGTAATCGGCGGTTACGGTTTTAACGCTGTCGCGGAAGATTATCGAGCGATGATGTATAGCATGGCCGACAATCCGAATCCGCAAGATGTGATTATCGCCAAGCTACTCCCCTTTCCAAATAAATCACAGATTTTAGAATCCATCGAATTTAACAATCCAAAAGTTCGAAACTTCGCACTTTTCGCCACCACGCAGCATTTTAAAGACGTTAAAGGATATCACAAAGACCGAAGAATGATTCAATGTTTCGCCGTTTTTAAAGAAATTCGAAACCGCTGGAACTACGTAAACGATCCAAAAAACACGGAGTATATAGCAAGTGCTAGCGAATCGCTGGTGCATTTTTCAGGTGATTGCGATGATCATGCTATTTTGATGGCGGCATGTATTCGTGCCATTGGTGGAACACCGCGATTGATACATACCGGCGGACATATTTATCCTGAAATGCTCATCGGAAAAAAAGCCGATCTTGAACAAGCGAACTATTTGATCAAAAACGTCTTGTTTAAAGAAGAAACACGTGGTAAGGAAATCCACTATCATGTCGACGAACGCGGACAAATCTGGCTCAACCTTGATTATACGGCGCGTTTTCCGGGCGGACCTTTTATGTCTGAGGAAATTCTCGGTGCGCTAACACTGAATTAAGCGCACTTACTGCACCCATTTTATCGGTTCTTTTCCGAGCGAAACCAAAATTTCATTGGTCTTGGTAAAATGTTTGTGCCCGAACCACTTGCCGTTATTTGCACTTAATGGCGACGGATGCCCAGCTTCTAAAACAAAATGTTTCTTCCGATCGATAAATTTGGCTTTTTTACTTGCGAAGTTGCCCCAAAGCAAAAAGATAATCTGTTCCGTTTCCTCATTGATGATTCTAATAGTTTCATCGGTAAACTCTTCCCAACCTTTGCGCGAATGCGAGTGCGCTGTACCTCCGCGAACCGTAAGCGTACTGTTTAGTAACATGACACCCTGTTTGGCCCAATGCCGTAGGTTTCCGCTTTTTGGAATGGGAAGTCCGGTATCACTGTGTAATTCCTTAAAAATGTTCACCAAAGAAGGCGGAGGCGGAATTCGATCGTTTACCGAAAAACACAATCCGTTTGCCTGACCTTCTCCGTGATACGGATCCTGTCCGATAATAACCACCTTAATTTTGTCGATCGGACATAAATCGTATGCGGCAAAGATTTCTGCCTGAGGTGGATAGCAGTGATAAATACGGTAATCGCGTTTGAGAAAAGTGAGCAACTGTACAAAATACGGTTTTTCAAATTCGTGCTCTAACTTCTCGCGCCACAACGGATGTATACTCAGATTCATAATTTAGGGTTCCGATTTACTTAAACTGATGCTAATGCTTTCTTAAAAGAGCATAAAGTTATTAATTGCATCGCCGTATCTTTGTTAAAAAATACGAGTAACCGCGAATGTTATCTATAAGCCCAAAAACCATAACCGATTTACAATTTCCAACCATACTCGAAACGCTAGCCGAGAAATGCAATACCGAGCTCGGAAAAGAAAAAGCATTGCAAGTTACACCAATTGCCGATAAACTCGAGCTGCTCAAAGCTTTACAACACACATCAGAATACCGCTCCTCATTCGATAACAACAACGCCATTCCCAATCATGGGTTTGAAAGTATTGTCTCCGATTTAAAAATGTTACATATCGAAGGCAGCATGCTGGAAGTGAGCAGCTTTCGAAAATTCTTGTCGATTTCAGAAACTGCGGCAACTCTAATAAATTTTCTAAAGAAATTCGAAGATTATTACCCGGAATTAGCAGCAAAAGCTAGTGAAATTACTATTTCAAAAGACATCGCTAAACTTATTGATAATGTGATTGATAAGTATGGCGAAATACGCGACAATGCTTCACCTGATTTGGTGGAAATTCGTCGGAATATGCAACAGGTTCGCGGAAAAGTGAATCAGAGTTTTGGTATGGCGCTAACCCAATACAACAGTTTGGGATATTTAGACGACATCAAGGAGAGTTTTGTGGATAATCGGCGCGTACTTGCCGTGTTATCCATGTATCGAAAAAAGGTAAAAGGTGCCATCTTAGGAACGTCCAAAACCGGCAGCATTTCTTACATTGAACCCGAATCGACTTACAAATACTCGCGTGAATTAGCTAATTTGGAATTTGAAGAACGCGAAGAAATCCGACGAATTTTATTGTTACTCACCGCTCAGTTGCGCCCTTTCGGGGAAGTTTTGGGAGCGTATCAAGACTTTTTGAGTGATATCGACGTGATTGCTGCCAAAGCCAAATATGCACGTAAAATCAATGGTATTCTACCCGAAATCGATAATACGAGTCGGCGTGTTTACTTTCGCGAGGCCTACCACCCTATTTTATTTCTGAACAATCTCGCCGAAAAGAAAGTTACGTATCCGCAAACTTTTGAGCTGACGCAGGAGAATCGAATCATCGTCATTTCAGGACCAAACGCAGGTGGAAAAACCATTTCCTTGAAAACAATTGGTTTACTGCAATTGATGTTGCAAAGCGGATTTTTGATTCCCGTGCACGAACGCAGTTCTACATTTTTATTCGATCGAATTCTAACAGATATTGGCGACAATCAATCCATTGAAAACCATTTGAGTACGTACTCTTACCGACTCAAAAACATGAACTACTTTTTGCGTAAATGCAATAAGAATACGCTGTTTTTAATCGATGAGTTTGGAACAGGTTCCGATCCGGAATTAGGTGGTGCTTTAGCTGAAACTTTTCTGGAAGAGTTTTACCATCGAGATGCTTTTGGGATCATCACTACGCATTACGCCAATTTAAAAATGCTCGCTAATGAACTCCCCGAAGCTACAAACGCCAACATGCTTTTCGACGAGCAATCGCTGGAGCCGATGTTTAAACTGGTTATCGGTCAGGCCGGAAGCTCGTTCACCTTTGAAGTAGCTCAGAAAAACGGCATCCCGTACGGTTTGATTAATCGGGCAAAAAAGAAAATCGAGTCGGGAAAAGTTCGTTTTGACAAAACTATTGCCACACTGCAAAAAGAACGCTCGAAAATGGAGCAAACCGCGCAAAGTTTGAAAGAAGTTGAATTGAAAAAACGCGAGGAAAGCGAAAAACTCGAATCGATAAACGCGCGAATCAAACAAAAGCTCGAAAGCTATCAAGAATTATACGATCAGAACCAGAAACTGATATACATTGGTCAGAAGGTCGACGATTTAGCGCTTAAGTACTTTAACTCCAAGAATCGTAAAGAACTTATCGGCGAATTGGTGCGTTTGGTTGAAGTAGAAAATTCGAAACGCAAGAAAATTGCTCCGAAGATTTTACAAGTCGAAAAGAAAAAGCAGGAAAAAACAGCCGCCGAAGTTGCCGTGAAAGTAGACGAAATTCGGAAAGAAAAGAAAGCGAAGAAAGAGAAAGAAATCGTAGAAAAACCGAAAGCTGTTTTAAAAATTGGCGATCGCGTACGCATGCACGACGGTCGAGCAGTTGGGGTAATAGACAGTATTGAAAAAACCAAAGCCACAGTAAATTACGGTGTCTTTACCTCGAAAGTGGCGGTTGATTTGTTAGAATTGGTAGAAGCAAAAAAATGAGTGAAAGTGTAGTTTCAAGAATTCCGTCTGGGAAAAAGTTGATCTTATTTGACGGTGTTTGCACCTTATGCGATTCGGCTGTTCGATATGTTATTACTCACGACAAAAAAGATGAATTTCGATTTGCTTCTTTACAGTCGGATTTCGGACAACAAATTCTAAAACACATCGGCATTGACAATCGGCAGATAGATAGCATTGTTTTATACGAGCCTCATGTGGCGTATTACTATAAATCGGCCGCAGCGCTTCAAATCGCAAAAAACCTGGGAGGTATTTTCACCCTGGCGGGAATATTCCGCTTGATACCCACGGGATTAGCGAATCTAGTTTACGACTACGTGGCTAAGAACCGATACAAATGGTATGGAAAAAAGGAGGTTTGTGGCATCGACGACGCCAACTTACGTTACAAAATAATAGCGTAAGGTGCGTTCGATTAATCCTTTTCCCACTTACCAACAACTGCTGTAGCCAGAGCGTTTCCTAAGACATTGGTGGCACTTCGGAACATATCGCAAAAATGATCGATAGGTAGGATAAGTGCAATACCTTCAACGGGAATATCGAACATACCACAGGTTGCTGCTACAACTACTAAACTTGCTCGCGGAACTCCGGCAATACCTTTACTGGTAAGCATTAGCACTAAAAGCATGGTTAACTGCGTAGGTGTATCCAGGTGCACGCCGTAAACTTGCGCGATGAAAATTGCTGCAAAAGTCATGTACATCATGCTGCCGTCGAGGTTGAACGAATAGCCCAGAGGCAACATGAAGGAAACGATTTTGTCTTTGATGCCAAAACGCTCGAGTTCTTCGGTTAATTTTGGAAAAACAGCTTCGCTACTTGTGGTGCCAAACGCAATAAACAAAGGTCCGGTGATACGTTGCAGCAGCTGCTTCATTTGGGTACCTAAAAACAAGAAACCGATTAGGAGCAATACCACCCACAAACTGCCGATTCCGACCATAAATGAGCCAAAGAACTTTGCATAAGTTAGCATGAGTTCGCTGAAATCGCGTACGGCAAATACGCCGGCAATGGCTCCAAAAACGCCGATTGGTGCGAACTTCATGACGTAGTTTACCATTTTAAGAACGATGTGTGAAGCCGTATCGAGTGCTTTGATGATTGGTTTTGAATGATCGCCCAAGGAAGCCGCTGCAAGTCCGAAGAAGATTGAAAACACAACGATTTGCAAAATTTCGTTTGTTGCCAACGCTTCGAACAGGCTTTTTGGAATGATGTGTTCGATAAAGTGCTGTGCGGAGAAATCGGCTGTTTTTGCAGAAACTTCGGACGCGGAAGCTGTATCGATATTTCCGAGTGTTAATCCGGCGCCGGGTTCGAGTACGTTAACCCAAATCATACCAATTAGCAACGAAATGAGTGAGGCAGTAAAAAACCAACCCAGTGCTTTACCACCAATCCGACCAACGACTTTGATGTCGCCCAACTTAGCAATACCGACGATAAGCGTGGTGAAAACAAGTGGTGCAATGATCATTTGCACTAAGCGGATAAAAATCGTTGCTAAGATTTTAATGTAACTACTAAAATCTTTGGCTGCAGTTGCATCGAAGTTTTGGTGAACGAAGATTCCCAAACCAATGCCGGCAATCATTGCAATGAGAATTTGTACGGTGAGATTAGCGAAAATGCTCGGTTTTTTTTCTTGTGTCATGATATTTTGGTTACGATTGCAACAGCCCCGATTGCAGCGAAAAGCGCGCAAAGCCCGTTTTTACAGCTTGCCGATTTTTGCGGGCGACCGAAGGAAGCCTAAAAAAAGCGGTGCAAGCGTAAAAAAGGGGCTGCGTACTTGTAGCGAAAAGCGGGAATAGCTGCCTCATTATATGGAAGATTGTATTTTTTGTAAGAGATAAAAATCGGCTAAAACTAGTGCGGTCATAGCCTCGACGATGGGAACGGCGCGGGGAACGACGCAAGGATCGTGGCGACCTTTAGCTTCCAATACCACTTCTTCGCCCAGGGCGTTTATCGTTTTTTGATCTTGCATGATGGTTGCAACGGGCTTAAAAGCTACTCGAAAGCAAATATCCATGCCGTTAGAAATTCCGCCTTGAATCCCGCCGGAGTGATTGGTAGTGGTAGTGCCGTCGGGCAGAAAAGTATCGTTATGCTCGGAACCAAACATGCTTGCTGCTTGAAAACCGCTGCCGATTTCGAATCCTTTTACGGCATTTATGGACAACATGGCGCGACCAAGAGCAGCGTGTAATTTGTCGAAAATCGGCTCTCCGAGTCCAGCCGGGACGCCCTTTACAATGCAATCGATGACGCCGCCAACGCTATCGCCTTTTTGTTTGAGATCGGTTAATAATTCGAGCATTTGTTGGCTAAGTTCAGGAACGGGGCAACGAATTTCGGACTGATCGACCAAGGATCTTGTGACGTTATTTTGGTACGAATCGGTTTTAATGGAGCCGATTTGCGACACGTAAGCGGTTATCTGCACGTTTGGCAAGAGTTGTTCGACTAAGGCACCTGCCGCTACGCGTACGGCGGTTTCACGAGCGGAACTTCGGCCACCACCACGGTAGTCGCGAAAACCGTACTTTTTATCGTAGGTGAAGTCGGCGTGTGAAGGTCGGTATGCGTCTTTAATCTTGTCATAATCAACCGATTTTTTGTCGGCATTTGGAATGATGAAACCGATGGGAGTTCCGGTGGTTTTTCCTTCGAAGATACCGGATAGGAAAGTAATGGCGTCGGACTCGTTTCGTGGGGAAACCCATTGGCTTTGTCCGGGACGCCGTCTATTCATCTGATTTTGAATAGCTTGAAAATCGATTTGCAGACCAGCCGGAACGTGATCGAGAATACCGCCGATGGCTTCGCCGTGCGATTCGCCGAAGGTAGTAAGCGTGAGCAGAGTTCCGAGAGTATTTGCTGCCATGTTGAAGATTTGGTCAAATATAAGGAATACGGTTGTGAAGTAGATTTGAGATTGGAATTTGGTAGAGAAATTACGGATAAAACGGGTGTAACGAACATAGTTGTTCTTGGTTGGATACCGGTCTTCACCCTTTTGCGTTCTTGAATTTTCTTCTTTTCCTACTTTCTCACCAACTTAGTTCCGTTGACCACATAGGCACAGAGGTGACATTGATTGGTGTGGGAAAAACTCACTTGTTTCTTTACTTCAGATAACTATCGGATTTAACTTTTTTCACTTCCGATAGCTATCGGAATTCACTTTTTTAGCTTTTTTAGCTCTTTTAGCTTTTTTAGCTCTTTTAGCTTTTTTAGCTTTTTTCATTCTTACTATTTCATTCCGTTGACCACATAGGCACAGAGGTGACATTGATTGGTGTGGGAAAAACTCAC
>NZ_JBMLTK010000039.1:0-6092 GCF_049240005.1 Flavobacterium sp.
TTACCGAGCGAAACCAATCCGTTGAACAATCTTTTTGGTGGCGAATTGTTGGCGCGCATGGATCGCGCTGCGAGTATTGCCGCCCGACGTCATTCGCGTAGAATTGTCGTAACAGCATCGGTAAATCACGTGGCTTTTAACCGCGCCATTCCGTTGGGAAGTGTCGTAACTGTAGAAGCTAAAGTTTCGCGTTCGTTTAAGTCGTCCATGGAAATTTTCATCGACGTATGGATTGAAGATCGCGAGTCTGGACAACGCAACAAGGCGAACGAAGCTATTTACACATTCGTAGCCGTAGACGACACAGGACGTCCGGTTGAAGTTCCGCCAATCAAACCTGAAACCGAATTAGAAATTCAGCGTTTTGAAGCCGCTTTACGCAGAAAGCAATTGAGTTTAGTGCTTGCTGGGAAAATGAAACCCTCTGAAGCTACGGAACTGAAAGCTATTTTCAACGACTAGTTTCCAGTAAACACAGCTTTTCTTTTTTCGAGAAAGGCTGATGTTCCTTCCTTAAAATCTGCTGTTCCAAAACAAGTTCCAAACAACTTTATCTCTGTTTCGAATCCGTTCTGGCTGTTGTCATAACCGGCATTTACCGCTTGAATAGCTGCACGAATGGCCGCAGGAGAATTTGCTGCAATTTTAGACGCAAGTGCTTCTGCCTCGACGAGCAACTCCGATTGATCGACTACTTTATTCACTAAACCTAATTGATGGGCGGCTTGTGCATCAATCATCGAAGCCGATAGAATTAACTCCATTGCTTTGCCCTTCCCTACTAATTGAGCCAAACGCTGCGTTCCTCCGTAACCAGGAATTACACCTAAAGTAACCTCCGGCAATCCCATTTTGGCGTTGGTCGAAGCGATACGTATATGTGCCGACATAGCCAACTCCAAGCCACCGCCCAAAGCAAAACCGTTTACGGCTGCAATTACAGGTTTCGACAAGCATTCAACAAAATCGAACAACAAACGCTGACCTTCGGCTGCTAATGCTGCTCCTTCGCTCACATTAAAATCGGCAAATTCCGAAATATCTGCACCAGCTACAAACGCCTTTTCGCCACTTCCGGTTAAAATAATCACACGAACATCTGCTTTTTGTTCTGCGTAAGCAAAAGCCTCGTGCAGTGCTTGAATCGTTGCTTTATTGAGTGCATTAAGTTTTGATGGTCGGTCGATGGTAATGCGAAAAATAGCGTCGGTTTGACTAGTTTGTAAGTTTTCGAATGTCATAGCTTTACGAGTTTTGTGATGGGTAAACGCACGTAAAATGTACTTCCGTGCCCCAATTGTGTTTCAAAAGTAATGGTTCCTGAATAATTTTCGATAATGTTTTTGATGATGCCCAATCCGAGTCCCATACCACTGGTTTTGGTGGTAAATTTGGGTTCAAAAATGCGGTCGCTGTTTTCTGGCGGAATGCCGGTTCCGTTATCTGAAACCGAGATTTCTACTTCGTTGCCCGCACGCCGTATCTGCACTTGGATTTTCTTTTCCACTTGTTCTTCGGGTATGGCTTGAATGCTGTTTTTAACTAAATTCGTTATGATGCGAATGAGCTGCGTACGGTCCATTCGCGTAATGATTTTCTCGTCGGGCAGTTGCAATTCGATGTAATCTTCATTAAAGATATCGAGCGCCAACTCCACGACTTTTCCAACATTTAACGTCTCATTCTGTTGCGCAGGCATCGAAGCAAAATTGGAAAAAGCCGAGGCAACCGAACTCATGATGTCGATTTGCTGAATCAGTGTTTTCGAATAATCGTCCATTTTCTGACGAATATCTGGGTCATTCGGGTCGAAACGTCGCTGAAAACTCTGTACCGTTAAACGCATGGGCGTAAGCGGATTTTTAATCTCGTGTGCGACTTGCTTGGCCATTTCGCGCCAGGCTTGTTCGCGTTCGCTTTGCGCTAATTTGGCCGCGCTATCCTCCAATTTATCGACTAGCGTATTATATGCGTTTATAAGTAGCGAAATCTCTCGACTTGAATCGTCCAAATCAATTTTCTCGTTTTTCTGATTCAGATTAGTTTCCGTTATTTTATCTGAAATCCGCTTCAAAGATTTTGTAATAAAACTCGACAAAAAGTAAGCCAACGCAAAGGCAATCAGCAACATAAACGAATACACTTGACTCAAGCGAATCAAGAAATTTTTCAATTCGCGGTCGTAAAAACCGTCGTCTTCGATATACGGCAGATTTAAAATACCCAGAGGTTTGAATTTCAAATCTTTAATCTGACTATACGACGAACGGTATTTTTTTCCTTCAATAGTACGTACATCTACATAGCGTTTTTCGAGCGAAGCACGCATGATACGAAGAATGTAATCGGGTATGGGTGGCGAAGCTTGATCGACCGAAAACGCACCTTTCGACGACTTTAGTAACTTTCCGTCTAAGCTGTAAATGTTGATTTGCAGCGCATGAATGTTACTCAATTCGTGAATCTTATCTTTAAAAATCAGTGCTAAATTTTCTTCGGTAAGCGGATACGTCGTGTTTGCTAAAATGTAATTGATGTGTTCTTTGATAGCGTTTTCTTTCCGTTCTAAACGCTCGCGGTGATAATCTTTTGCCTCGCGTTTAAACTGAAAAATAGAAATCGAGGCCATTAGAACTGAAGCAATAAGCGTGAGTACGATCATCGAAAGAAAGATTCGAATCCGTAGCGACACCCTTTTTATCTTCACCGACTTTAGCATTAGGTTCCTCGTTTTGCGCGCAGATTTTTATAAAATTTGAATCCTAACATCAGCAAAAGCGATACCACAATAATACCAACTACTCCAAAAATCCAGTTAAAAGCGTTTTTCAACACCACTAGAAATACAACGGCAAACAAAATAAGTGTTGCTACTTCATTCCACAGTCGCAAAAAATTCGAAGAATGGGGTTTTTCGCCGCGCTGAAGCTTGCGATAAATCTGATGGCATTTTAACTGATAAGCATATAAAAGTGCTACAAACCCAAGTTTTACTTGCATCCAATCGGTTTCTAACCAAGCTCGTCCGACGGGAGTGAAAAACAGCATCCAAAAAGCGAAAATCGATGCTAAAACTGCCGAAGGCCATGTTATGATATACCACAATCGATACGCCATTAATTTATATTGTGGTTGCAAAAATTGACGTTCTATTTCCGATTTATCGAAAACTTCGGTCTGGTACACAAAAAGCCGAACAATGTAGAACAACCCAGCGAACCAGGTTACCACAAAAATGAGATGCAATGCCTTTAAATACTCGTACATTAGGCCGTTACTTCAGCGGTTCTTGGAGCAAAAACTTTCCCTGTTGCTGCCCAATCGTTTATCCATTCGGCAACCGTAGCACACCAAGTATCGTCGTCGTTTAAACACGGAATTGCCATGAATTCTTCGCCGCCGTTTTCTTTGAATTCGTGATTGGCTTCCATTGCAATTTCCTCCAATGTTTCCAAACAATCCGATACAAAAGCCGGCGTAACTACTGCTAATTTCTTGATTCCTTTCGCCGGCATTTTATTGATTTCAACGTCGGTATACGGATCCAACCACTTGTCGCCCGCCAAACGCGATTGAAACGACTGGCTGTATTTATCTTTCGGAAGTTGCAGCAATTCGGCTACCTGACGTGTAGTTTCGTAACATTGGTGACGGTAACAAAACTCGTGCGCCGGCGATTTGGTGGAACAGCAACTGCTATCCATCTTACAGTGCGATTTCGTAACGTCGGTTTTGCGAATATGACGCTCCGGAATGCCGTGGTACGAAAACAGCAGATGGTCGTATTCAAAACCTTCCAATTTTTCGCGAATGCTTCTCGCTAAATTTTCGATGTAACTTTTTTGGTTGTAGAAAGCCGGAACGTGGTGCAAATGCAAATCCGGATACTTTTCAGCAACCAATTTCTGCGCTAATTCTACAATGGTTTTTGTGCTTGCCATCGCATATTGTGGATACAACGGAAACAGCAAAACTTCGGTTACGCCTTGATCGCGAAGTGCTTTCAAGCCAGAATCAATCGACGGCTGACCGTAGCGCATTGCCAAAACAACGGGAACCTCAGCCTTTGCAGAAACTTTCTTATGCATGCGTTCTGAAAGAACAATTAGTGGCGAACCTTCATCCCACCATATTTTTTTGTATGCTTCCGCAGAACGTTTCGGACGCGTTTGCAAAATAATACCACGAACTAACAACGCACGCAGTAAAAACGGTACGTCGATCACGTATTTGTCCATTAAAAATTCGTCTAAGTATGGCTTCACATCCTTAGGCTCTGGGCTTTTTGGAGATCCCAGATTTACCAATAACACCCCTCTTTTAGATTGTTGCATTGTATATGATTTTTATTAAGAAACTGTTGGATTAATCGACATTAAATATTTCTTGGGCGTAGTAGCGAATTTCTTTTTGAAGGCCGCGATAAAATGACTTCCCGTGCTGTAACCAATCTTCAATCCTACTTCGTTTACATTGTACGAACCCGAATCTAGAAGTTGGCGCGCATAGTCCATTTTATAATCAAACAAATAGCCGTAAACGGTGTCGCCGTAAATTTGCTTGAAGCCGAGTTTTAATTTCTTTAGCGTAAGACCAACTCGATCGGCAAGTTCTTGCAATCCGGGCGGCTCGGCCATGTTTTGGATTACAATATCTTTCGCTTTTTTTATTTTCATGACGTTCTCTTCGTCGAGTAAAAACGGACATTGTTCTGCCGAAGGATCTTCCGTTTTATTGAAATACAAACTCAGCAATTCAAACGCTTTACCGCGATAGTACAAATTTTTAATCGACGGATGTAAGTTGTAATGAAAAAGCTGGCTGAGTACGATAGCCATCGACGGACTCACACGCGACTCGCCGTAATATTTCTTATCCCGATTTTCGACAGTAAGAAAGTTAATGTGTTGTGCATCGGTAGAAAACAGCGAGTGGAATTTTTTTATGGAGAGAAACGCCGATAGAATCCAGCTGTCTGGGGATATCTTCAAATGCAAAGGCAATTCTTTTTGTGGATTGTAAAGTAAATACGACTGTTCTTCCACTAAATTCAACTGATAAGAACCTTCATTAAAGTGAAGCACTGCCGTTCCCTTCAAACAGAAATGAAACTGAATAAATCCCAAAGGAATGGCTTTCTGCTCGATTACGGTTTCAGTGGAGTGATTCTGAAATCGCAATAGAAAAAAATCGTTCTCAATTTTTATCTCTTCAAATGAACCCATAGCGGTATTTTTTCGTAAGTAGCCTTAAAATAGAACAAGCGGTTTATTTAGAATAATTCTACATAAAGCGATTTAAAAGGCTTGTTACTGCTGCAAAGTTAGTTGAATTTACGATAAATATTGCGATGTGGTTTCGAAAGGCTACCAGCGATTAAAATGGAACTTACAGCGTTATTTTTTAGATTTTGATAAACTTATTTTTGTAACCGAATTGCGTAAACTATATATGGAGCAGATTCACACACCGAAACATTCATCGTTCTATGTTGTTGGCCTAAACTACAAAAAAGCCGATGCAGAGATTCGCGGCCAGTTTACCGTTCCTGCCGATGCGCAGCCCCTGTTGTTAGCGCAAGCGAAAGCAGCTGGAATCGAATCGTTGATGAT
The DNA here is from genome assembly GCF_049240005.1 of Flavobacterium sp. Classification (GTDB taxonomy): domain Bacteria; phylum Bacteroidota; class Bacteroidia; order Flavobacteriales; family Flavobacteriaceae; genus Flavobacterium. The sequence goes on from NZ_JBMLTK010000039.1 coordinate 5,613, forward strand.
AAATTCTACCTGCAATCGAACCGAAATTTACGGCTTTGCAGAACATCCGTATCAGCTCATAAAACTCATTTGCGACCATTCTAACGGTACCGCCGAAGCCTTCCAAAAAGTAGGTTACGTATATAAATCTAGCGATGCCGTAACTCATGTTTTTCGCGTTGCAACTGGCTTAGATAGCCAGATTTTAGGCGATTTCGAAATCATTTCTCAAATCAAATTCGCTTGCAACCAGTCGCGTTCTTTCGGATTAATCAATACTTTTCTCGATCGTTTAGTAAATGCCGTCATTCAGGCGTCGAAACGCATCAAAAACGAAACCGATCTTTCTACAGGTGCAACATCCGTTTCTTTTGCAGCAGTTCAGTATATATTGCGCAATGTTCCCGAAGTAAGTCAGAAAAATATTTTGTTGTTCGGAACAGGGAAAATCGGTCGAAATACCTGCGAAAACCTCATCAAACACACAAAAAATAAGCACAT
>NZ_JBMLTK010000039.1:6192-60183 GCF_049240005.1 Flavobacterium sp.
AAATCGGTCGAAATACCTGCGAAAACCTCATCAAACACACAAAAAATAAGCACATAACGCTTATTAATCGCACTAAAGAAAAAGCCGAGCGTATTGCCGGAAAATTCAACCTTACGGTTAAGGATTTTAGTGAACTACAAGCGGAAATTCAACAGTCCGACGTGCTTGTTGTAGCTACTGGAGCCCAAAACCCGACTGTAGATGCCAATATTCTAAACCTTAGAAAACCGTTACTGATTCTGGATTTATCCGTTCCGAAAAACGTCGATGCCAACGTATTGCAAACCCAGGGTGTTTCTTTAATTCACATGGATGAATTGTCGAAAATTACCGATGATACTTTAGAAAAAAGACGCGCTCAAATTCCAGCTGCTGAACGCATTCTAGAAGAGGTTAAACAAGAGTTTTTGGAATGGACAAAAGTGCGAAAGTTTGCGCCAACCATCGGTGCACTCAAACAAAAATTGCAAGAAATAAAGAATTCGGAAATCGATTTTCAATCCAAAAAACTAAGCGGATTTAATGAAGAACAAGCCGAAATCATTAGCAACCGCATTATTCAAAAAATTACTACGCATTTTGCTAACCATTTGAAAGACGACGACACTTCCGTGGAAGAAAGTATCTTCTTGATCAACAAAATTTTTCAATTAGAACAAACTCCAGAAACAGAACAAAAAGCTTCTATTTCGTTTTCAAATTAAATTTTAGAAAATTGCCCGAATCAAAAACCATCAGAATAGGCACTCGCGACAGTAAATTAGCGATGTGGCAAGCACAAACCGTACAACAAAAACTGCGCGATCTCGGATACGAAACCGAAATCGTTGCCGTAAAATCGGATGGCGACCTAAAGCTCGACAAACCGCTGTACGAACTCGGAATTACCGGAATTTTTACGAAAACACTAGATGTTGCCTTACTGCAAAACACGGTGGATATTGCAGTACATTCCATGAAAGATGTACCAACCGCACTGCCGCAAGGCATAAGCACATTTGCCGTTCTCAAGCGCGCGCAAGTACACGATATTTTTGTGGGAAACCCGAATGCAAAATCAAATACTATTGCTACAGGAAGCTTGCGCCGACGCGCACAATGGTTGCATAAGTTTCCGAACGACAGCACAACCGACCTACGCGGAAATGTAGTTTCTAGATTGCAAAAATTAGAGAATTCCGATTGGAAAGGCGCCATTTTTGCCCTCGCCGGACTCGATCGCATCAATGTACTTCCCGAAAAATACGAAATCCTTGATTGGATGTTACCCGCTCCTGCACAAGGCGCAATGGTAGTTTGTGGCCGTTCCGACGATGATTTTTCGCGCGAAGCACTCCAACATCTAAACGACGAAAACACCGCTTTGGCCACTAAAATAGAACGCGATTTTTTGAGAACACTCGAAGGAGGTTGTACGGCTCCTATTGGCGCTTACGCAGAAATTCAAGAAAATACGGTTGTTTTTCACGGAAATTTAGTTTCTCTCGACGGAAAAGAAAAAGTGGAAATTCGGAAAACCATTTCTCGAGACGAAAGCACTCATGCTGGTTCGCTTTTCGCAGAAGAACTTTTGCAGTTGGGCGCTAAAGAACTGATGCAACGCATTAAACAACAACTTTCTAAATCGTAGTTCGATGATAAGTGTGTTTTCTACCAAAAAACTGTCGGCTGCGCAAAAGAGCACTTTGCTGGCTTGCAATATTACGTTGGTAGAAGCCGATCTTATCCAAATAACCTATCTACAAACAGCTGTAAATACGGTAAATCCGGCGGTTATTTTTACGAGTCAGCATGCGGTTCAAGCTTTGATTTCTCAGAATTTAGTCGACAAATTAAACGGAAAAGTTATTTTCTGCGTAGGCGAAAAAACCGCGGAAAAACTCAATCATTTAGGTTTTAATGTTGCAAACGTTTCACATTCTGCGGCAGCTCTAGTCGAATCGTTGAAGTTATTATCGTTTCAATCGTTCACTTTTTTCTGCGGCAAACAACGATTGGATACAATTCCCGAATTTCTGGCAACACAAACCGAAAATTCTAATTTTTACGAATTATACGAAACCACCGAATTTCCATTAAAGGTAAACCGCAGTTTCGATGCCTTATTGTTTTTTAGTCCGAGTGCGGTAAAATCGTTTTTGCAATACAATCCCATTTCCACGGAAGTGTGCGTTTGTATTGGTGAAACCACCGCAACTGCTTTGGGAAACCGAACCGATAAAATTGTACTTGCTAAGGCGCCAACAATCGAAAATACGATTTATGCGCTTTTAAAATATTTTAAACTAGCGCCGTCAAGAGCGGCAAAAAACCAGATTCATGATTAAAAACGACTTATTTCTACGAGCACTTAACGGTGAAACGGTAAATCGTCCGCCGGTTTGGATGATGCGTCAAGCCGGAAGATATTTGCCGGAGTTTATGGCTTTGCGCGACAAATACGATTTCTTTACACGCTGCCAAACCCCCGAATTAGCCGCAGAAATCACCGTTCAACCCATTCGCCGATTTGCGCCTGATGCGGCTATTTTGTTCTCCGACATACTTGTGGTTCCGCAAGCGATGGGTATCGAAGTGTTGATGAAAGAAAGTGTGGGTCCGTTTTTACCAAATCCAATTCGAACACAAGCCGATGTCGATCGTGTTTTTGTTCCCGATGCAACCGAAAGTTTGGGTTATGTTTTGGAAGGAATCAAACAAACGAAAGTGTTGCTTCAGGACGAAATTCCGTTGATTGGTTTTGCGGGTTCGCCGTGGACCATCTTTTGCTATGCTGTTGAAGGGCGCGGATCGAAAAGCTTTGATCAGGCGAAAGGATTTTGCTTTACCAACCCGGCTGCTGCGCATGAGTTGTTGCAAAAAATTACCGATACAACGATTGATTATTTGAAAGCAAAAGTTGCCGCGGGCGTAAATGCTGTACAAGTATTCGATTCGTGGGGCGGTATGTTATCTCCAACTGATTATCAAGAATTTTCTTGGCAATACATCAACCAAATTGTTGAAGCGCTTGCTCCGCTAACAAAAGTCATCGTTTTTGGTAAAGGTTGCTGGTTTGCTTTGCAGGAAATGGGACGTAGTAAGGCTTCGGCTTTGGGTGTTGATTGGACATGCTCGCCGAGAAACGCACGTTATTTGTCTGGCGGAGCTATCACCTTGCAAGGAAACTTCGATCCGTCGCGATTGCTTTCTCCAATTCCAACAATAAAAGCTATGGTGAAACAGATGATCGACGAGTTTGGAAAAGATAAGTACATCGTAAATCTGGGACACGGTATTTTGCCAAACATTCCGATTGAACACGCTGGTGCTTTTATAGAAGCTGTGAAGGAATATGGTAATTAACCATTTTAGTCATGATGAACGAGGAGCTAAAAACGAGAATAATAGAGATTGAAGATAAATTTAATCTTTTAAAGCCTTATTTAGAAAGTTATTCTGAATATAAAGGTCTCATAAATATTCAAAGCCGTTTTTGTTTTAGCCCCGATTTTTTGGTGGTTGGCATTAATCCTGGCCAAGGTGCATTTGACGAAATGAATTGGAAAAAAAGTGATGTTAAATTTCCCAATAGAATTTTGATAAATCCGCGCCATTTCGAAAACCTTGATTTAGACTGGCTGAAATATGGAAATGCGAGAAAAAACGGGGAATGGTTTGAAACAGAAAAAAAAGTAAAAAACAGATTTCCGAAACAGTTTTTAGAAATACTTTTTTCAGTTTACAAACAGAGAACTGGGCGAAATCCGATACTTGAACAAAATAGGACAGATTTTTTAAAATTCGCAAATAATGTCGTTTATACAAATATCTGTCCTATCGCAACAAACAATGAAACTGAGCTAAAGAAAATTTACAAGCGGTTAACGAAAGAATCGGAGTTAAATCAAATTTGGAACGGCTCGGTTGAGAATTTTTTCAAGCAACGAACAATCGATTTGATTTTGTTACTGAAACCAAAGCTATTAATTTGTGTTGGCTTTTCCGTTTATAAAACTTTGTTCAGTAACAAACCTAATCAAGACGTTAAAGTGTTCGAATCGCACGAGGTCGTGAAAAGAAGAAACGCAGACTTTCCAGTGAATGTTATTACTTTCTCTCGTAAAGGAGCATGGGATGTTAAGAAAATCTCAGACTTAGTTGCCAAAAGATTAATTGATCAGAAACCATTCAATCTAGAATCATGACCAGAGAAACCGCTATAAAACTATTTGAACAAAAGCAAATTCGTTCGCTGTGGAATGAAGAAGATGAAAAATGGTATTTCTCAATTGTTGATGTTATCGAAGTACTAACTGAAACTGCAAATGCGCGTAAGTACTGGAGCGTTTTAAAACTCCGTTTGAAAAAAGAGGGAAGTGAGTTGGCTACAAATTGTAGTCAACTGAAAATGATGTCTGCCGATGGTAAATTCTATAAAACAGACGTCGCCGATACCGAGCAGTTATTTCGGTTAATACAGTCGGTGCCGTCCAAAAAAGCAGAACCATTTAAGCTCTGGCTAGCACAAGTAGGTCGGGAACGGATTGACGAAATTGAAGATCCAGAGTTAGGGTTTGATCGATTAATGGAAACCTATCTAAAAAAAGGTTATTCAAAAGAATGGATTAATCAGCGTCTTAAAAGTATTGAGGTAAGAAAAGAGCTCACCGACGAATGGGCTGAACGTGGTGTAAATAAAGGGCAAGAGTATGCAATTTTAACGGACGAAATCACTAAAGCTTGGAGCGGGCTATCGGTTAGGGATTATAAAAACTTCAAAGGCTTAAAAAATCAAAATCTTCGCGACAACATGAGTAACTTAGAACTTGTGTTAAACATGCTTGCTGAAGCTACAACAACCGAAATTAGTAAGGAGAAGAAGCCTAAATCGTTTGCAGAAAATAAAAAAATAGCTAAGCAAGGCGGAACTATTGCTGGAAATACAAGAAAAGAGATTGAATCGAAAACAGGAAAGAAAATCGTGACCGCACAGAACGCAACAGCCAGATTAAACAAAAAGAAATCATTGGAATAAATGAAAGACCAATTTTACCAATACATTCAAAAACTACAAGATCAAATTACCGCTAAATTAGAGGACGTCGACGGTTTAGCGCGCTTTCGCGAAGACATTTGGTCGCGTCCGGAAGGTGGTGGCGGACGTTCGCGCATCATCGAAAACGGAGCGGTCTTCGAAAAAGGTGGCGTAAATATTTCGGCTGTACACGGTGAACTACCCGTTACCATGCAGCAGTATTTTAAAGTTGGCGATGTGAATTTTTTCGCTTGCGGACTCAGTTTGGTGTTACATCCTAAAAATCCGATGGCCCCAACAGTTCACGCAAACTGGCGTTATTTTGAAATGTACGACAAAGAAAACAAGGTAGTTGATTCTTGGTTTGGCGGCGGACAAGATTTAACGCCGTATTACCTATTCGACGAAGATGCGATACACTTTCACCAAGTTTGTAAAAACGTGTGCGATCAATTCGATGCCGAATTTTATCCCAAATACAAAAAACAATGTGACTCATATTTCCGAAATACGCACCGAGACGAAGCGCGTGGCGTTGGAGGTTTGTTCTTTGATTATTGCAAACCAACCGAAAATAGAACCCTTTCCGATTGGTACAATTTTGTTACCGCAGTCGGGAACTCGTTTTTAGAAGCTTATGTTCCGATTGTTGAAAGACGAAAGAATATGCCTTTTAACGCGGAACAACGTACTTGGCAGGAAATCAGACGTGGTCGTTATGTAGAATTTAATCTCGTTCACGACAAGGGAACGCTTTTTGGCTTAAAAACCAACGGCCGTATCGAAAGCATTTTAATGAGCTTGCCCCCGCATGTACAATGGGTTTACGATCATCATCCCGAGCCGGGCAGCGAAGAAGAACGTTTGCTTTCGGTCTTACAAACTCCAGTTGATTGGGTGTGAGTGGTAAGTGGTTGAGAATTTGCTTGGAATTGAATAAAAAATGTAGCGTCAGACCTATAGCATGCGAGATTTTACAGCATTTCGAGTTTGGGAAAAATCCCAGAAACTAGCAAGGTCAATATATGCGGATTGTGCTAAATTTCCTAAAGAAGAACTCTACGTACTAACAAGTCAAAAAAAGCGATCTCCTACTTCGATTCCAACGAATATCGCTGAAAGTTGCGGAAGACGCACGGATAAGGATTTTTGTAGATTTCAGTATCTTGCGTTTGGTTCTGCAAATGAGTTGGAATACCAAATTATGCTATCTGCGGAATTAAAATTTATAGACACCACCGAAAACCAACACTTGTCGGAAAAAATTGAAGAAATTAAAAAAATGCTCAGCTCTTTGATTAGAAAAATTAATAGTTAGCGATTAGCTGTAAGCTGCAAGCTTTATGCTGTATGCTAAAAGCTGCAAGCTGTATGCTAAAATCCGTATGCTGCAAGCTAAAAATAAAAACTAAAAATATGTACCCATTACACAGAGGTAGAAGATTACGAACCAACGAATCACTTAGAAGCATTGTTCGCGAAACCAGCTTATCGCCAACTGATTTTATGTTGCCGATGTTTATCGCCGAAGGAAAAGACGTGAAATCGCCCATTCCTTCAATGCCTGGAATTTTTCGACACTCATTGGATTATACTTTAGATGAAGTTAAGAAGGCATACGACCTAGGCATTCGAGCCGTAAATATTTATGTAAAAGTTTCCGATCATCTTAAAGACAATACCGGAAAAGAAGCTTGGAACGACAACGGACTCATGCAAGAAGCCATCAAACGCATTAAAGACGCGGTTCCGGAAATGGTGGTTATGCCCGATGTAGCACTAGATCCGTACTCTTCATACGGACACGACGGAATCATCACCAAAGGAAAAATCGATAACGACGCTACCAACGATGCTCTATGCTTAATGGCAGTTAGCCATGCAAAAGCCGGTGCCGATTTCGTCGCGCCAAGCGATATGATGGACGGACGCGTACTCCGACTCCGACAAGCGCTCGACCAAAGTGGTTACCACGACGTAGGAATTATGAGTTATAGCGCTAAATACGCCAGTTCTTTTTACGGGCCGTTTCGCGATGCCTTAGATTCAGCGCCCGTGAGTACAGAAGAAGCTCCACGAGATAAAAAAACCTATCAAATGGATTACGCCAACCGACTCGAAGCCATTAGAGAAGTGCTCAGCGATGTGGAAGAAGGCGCCGATATGGTGATGGTTAAACCCGGAATGGCGTATCTAGATATTGTACGTGAAGTTCGAAATGCCGTACTAATTCCGGTGTCGGTTTATCAGGTTTCGGGCGAATACGCCATGTTAAAAGCGGCTGCCGAAAAAGGCTGGGTTGATCACGATTCGGTTATGCTCGAACAACTGTATTGCATTAAGCGCGCCGGAGCTAATCTGATTTCCACCTATCACGCACTACACGCTGCAAAACTGCTCAACAAATGAAAAACTTATTTTTAGTTAGCGCACTTTTATTTTTGGTTTCCTGTAATGAAAAGGCTTCTAAATCCGATTCAAATTACCCCGCCGGAACCGAACCCGAAGTAAATATCGTAGAACAAGGAAAAGTTCTTTTTGAAGGTCGCGGAAATTGCACGGCTTGCCATAAAGAAGATCAAAAAGTAATTGGACCAAGCATTCGCGAAATGGCGCAGGTTTACAAAACAGAAAAAGCTGATATGCAGGCTTTTTTGCGCGGAGAAACGCCCGCAATCATCGATCCGGAAAAGTACGAAATTATGAAGGTGAATTTAGAAATCACCAAAGCAATGACCGATGAAGAGCGCGCCGCCCTGGAAGCATACATTTACAGTTTCGCTCCTTAAACTAAAGCCGGGTAATGCAACATGCCGCCACTTATAAGGCTCCGTGGGGAAATTTGTACGTTCAGGAATCGAACGGCCACTTACAACAAATACGAACTTTTTCAGATACCGATTTAGTTTCCGAACCGAACCCATTTCTGACCGCTGTTTTTCTGCAATTAGACGAATATTTTGCTGGAAAACGACAAACATTCGACCTTCCGTTAGAATTGCAAGGAACTGAATTCCAATTACAAGTCTGGGAATTGTTGAAGCACATTCCGTACGGAAAAACACTGTCGTACAACCAGTTAGCCACTGCTTACGGCAACCCCAAAACAATTCGCGCTGTAGCAGCTGCAAACGGAGCTAACCCAATTCTAATTGTAATTCCTTGCCATCGCGTTATTGGCAGTAACGGCCAATTAGTGGGCTACGCCGGAGGCATGACAGCTAAAAGGCAATTGTTGTTGTTAGAAGGCGCTCTACCACCGGAGTTGTTTTAATTTTAAAAGAATTTTAATCGCTGATCTCCTACTATTGAATTGTTGCAAAGTCTTAAGCGCGGAAGTGAAAGGCTTCTTGAAAAATAGTCGTTACTTTGCCTTCCTGAAAAGGCGTTATCACCATGAAGAAAATCGCAGAATTAACCGCAATTGTTCTCTTATTGCTTTTGATTTTTAGTCGTTGTGCGAAAGTGGGCACCATTAACGGTGGACCATTAGATTCGATTCCTCCTGTTTTAGTTTCGGCCTCTCCGAAAAACTTTTCGACCAATTTCAATAGTCAGGTTATTAAAATCCGTTTTAGCGAATACGTTAAATTCAAAGACGTTAGCAAACAATTGGTAGTTTCGCCACCGCTAAAACAACAACCCACCGTTACACCTACCGTAGCTGCAAAAGAATTTACGATACGCTTTCGCGACACGCTAAAACCGAACACCACCTATTGTTTAAATTTCGGAAACAGCATCCAAGATAACAACGAAGGCATTTCGCTAGAGAATTTTAGATACGTTTTTTCAACCGGAAGTACAATCGATTCGCTTACGCTGGAAGGTCGTGTTTCCGATGCACTCGAACGAAAACTCGATCCCGGGATTAGCTTGCTCCTTTACGATGCAAACGACAGCTACAACGACTCACTCGTGTTCAAACAAGCACCGCGTTATGTGACTACCACGCGCGATAGTTTGAACAACTTTAAGTTCGAGTACTTAAAAGCCGGTTCCTACAAACTTATTGCACTGCAAGAGAAAACCGTTAATTACAAACTAGAACCCGCTTCGGAGAAAATTGGATTTAGCAGCACTTTTATCCAAGTTCCTAATACCGAAAGTCAGCAACTAAGCGTGTCTAAACCTACAAGTGCTTTCAAAGCACTAAACGCATCGTCGGCTTCGGCAAACCGACTACTTATCGGATATTCGGGAACGGCAGATCAAGTTCAAGCCGAAATCTTATTTCCAAAAACCGATTTAAAACCCGTGGTTACAAAAATTCCGGGCAAAGATTCGTTGCACGTTTTTATTCCGCAGGGCAAAAAAGACTCCATCGGCGTACGCATCCGTTCAGGTGCCTATCAAAAAGATTTCACGGTCAAGTCGAAACTTCAAGCATCCGATAGCCTATCTATTTCTGCTGTAAAAGCAGGTGCTTTAGCGTGGCGCGAAGATTTCGAACTAATTTCTTCGACACCAATAGCGCGTATCAACAAAGAGCTCGTCTCGCTTACGCAGAATGGAAAACCGATTGATTTTAGCTTAACGGAAGACTTCGCTAATTTGAAAACCACTGTGAAGTTCAAAAAGGAGGAAGTTGCCAAATACGTTTTACAAATCCTTCCAAAAGCCGTTCAAGACATTTACGGACAGGAAAACGATAGCCTTAAATTTAGTTTTGGAACTCGTGCCTTATCCGAGTTCGGAAATCTGACGTTGTCGCTTAAAAACGCCCCTAAATCGCCGCTGCTGCTACAATTAACCAACGATAAAGGAAAAGTTCTCTACGAAAGTGTGGTTTCGGAAAGTCAACAAGTGTTTTTTGAAGGCCTAGAACCCAATAAATTTTATGTTCGCGTAATTGTCGACACCAACGGAAACGGCATGTTTGATTCGGGAAATATTCTTGAAAACAAACAACCCGAAGAAGTCATTTACTTCCCCGAACTTCTCGACGTACGAGCCAATTGGGATGTTAATCAAGATTTCGATCTGAGGCGTTAGCGCAAGTCAAAGGCGTCGGCATCGTTTAAAAACCCAAGTTTTTCCCTTTGCTGTCGTTGAAATTCAAAATCGATTTCCACGATTTCAGAACGATCGTCGTTCAATACCTTTACTTGGGTATTTCCCAAACAATCGATAACCGCACTATGGCCGGGATACGACAAGTTTTTTCCGTCAACACCAATCCGATTTACGCCAATAACGGCACTCATATTTTCAATAGCACGTGCCTTCAAAAGCGTGTCCCAAGCCAAAATACGGGTTTCGGGCCAGTTTGCTACGTAAATCAATAAATCGTAGTCGTTGTTATTTCTACTAAAAACTGGAAAGCGCAAATCGTAGCAAATCTGCGGCATGATACGAATTCCTTTGTACAGAATAATTTCCCGACGATTGCCCGCTTCAAAATTCTGCTGCTCGCCCGCTAGCGTAAACAAATGGCGTTTGTTGTAGTGCCGAACCTCGCCGTTGGGAAATATAAAAACCAATCGGTTGTAGAATTTTCCGAGTTCTTCGATAACTAAACTTCCTGTAATGGCGCAATTTTTCGCCTTTGCTAACTGTTTCAGCTCCATTATCGTTTTACCATTCATGGTTTCGGCAACCGCTTTGGGGTTCATGGTAAAACCAGACGAAAACATTTCGGGTAGTACGATTAAATCGACGTTTGCGGGTAAATCGTTAATCTTTTGCGTTATATGCCGCCTGTTTTCGGTTGGGTTTTCCCAGAATAGCGTGGTTTGTATTAAGGCTGTCTTCATTTTTTTAGATTGGATAAAATTCATTTAACCCTTCAAGAGTTTTGAACCCTTCAAGAGTTTTGAACTCTTGAAGGGTTTACTGGGATGGATAAAATTAAAAATCTATTTTATCGTTATTTCATCAATAAAAATAAAAGCATCGCCACCAAAACCTGTATGCCATTCGGGTAGTTTGCCAAAGTTATAGGCTTTGATTTTTACATATCGCGCATTTATTGGTGTTGAGATACATCGGAAATCTTTAATGCTGTTTTCTTCTTGTTTAGGATTTACGTCATTACTGCTAATTCCAAGTAAAGTAAAATTGACATTATCCACGGAAGTGTAATATTCCACTTTTGTTGGCATTAAAATCCATGAACGTTGGTCTTGCAGATAATTGGAATGAATTTCAGAGATGGATTTAATTTCCTGCAAATCGACAACGGCTTCAAAATCCTGACTTTGGTAACCTTGCCAATCGCCTTTGCGCCAATTGGTTGTGCCGAAAATGCCGTCTAGTAAACCGTCAGTACCACCCGCATGATACTGCGGATTGAATTTGGATTTAATGTCAATTGTGTACTTGTTGGGTTTTTTGAAGAAGTCTGCCGAGATGGTGTCGCTAGTCGGACCACTTGCTTCGATAGAGCTTATCACGAAAGCTTCTATTTTCGATGATTTAGTGATTTCGATATTTTGGGTATAATGTTCAAATTCTGGGTTTCTATTATTTTCATCAAGTACTCTGTATTTAATCCCTTGACCTCGGTAATTTCTTTGTTTCAAGTTACTGAATTCAATTTTTACAGTCATTTTATCCTTAAACGATTTACTTTCTGCTTCAATTACGGGAACTGGAGTAATTTCTGGAAAATCTTCATCAATGGTTTCTCTTCCTTCTTGAGAAAATAAATTTGACCTATTTAAAGGACTATAAACTTGATAAGATTTACCATTTTCTAAATTTAATTTTGCATCATTAAAAATAGGTTTATCCCTTTCCCAGTAATCTTTTCCTGGACAAATTGTATAAATTCCCATTGAACTCAACACATACCACGCACTCATTTGACCGCAGTCTTCGTTGCCAATTAATCCGTCGGGGGTGTTTTTGTAGAAATTGTTTAAAATGTAGTGTACTTTTTCGGTGGTCTTTTCGGGTTTTCCAATGTAATTGTACAAAAACGCCATGTGGTGACTGGGTTCGTTTCCGTGGGCATATTGTCCAATTAATCCGGTAACATCTACTTGTTCTCTTCCAGTGGTTTTGCTTTCGGAATTGAACATTTCGTCGAGTTTGGCTTCAAATTTCTCATTTCCGCCGTACGCTTCGATCATTCCCGGAATGTCTTGCGGCACAAAAAAAGAGTATTGCCAGCTGTTTCCTTCGGTAAAATTATTGTTGATTTCCCGAGGATCGAACGGTTTGTCCCAGCCGCCGTTTTTCTTGGGTCGCATAAATCCGATATTCCAGTCGAAGAGATTTTTCCAGCTTTGCGAACGCTTCATAAAATAAGCATACTCTGCATCTTTTTTCAAAATCAAAGCCATTTGTGCAATGCACCAATCGTCGTACGCATATTCCAAGGTTTTTGAAACACTTTCGTGCTCGTCATCGATAGAAATAAATCCGTTTTGCTTGTAGTCTTCCAATCCCAAATGATCTAACATGGCCGAATGTTTAGCGGCTTCAAAGCATTTTTCATAATCAAAACCGTTTATTCCCTTCGCCATAGCATCGGCTATTACTGAAACCGAGTGATAACCAATCATACAATCGGTTTCGTTAGACGCTAGTTCCCAAACGGGTAATCTTCCGCCTTGTTCGTATTGCTTTAGAAATGTATTGATGAAATCGGCGGTGCGTTTCTTTTCAATCAGCGTATACAACGGATGTGCTGCTCGAAATATATCCCAAAGTGAAAATACTGAGTAATAATCAAATCCCTCTGCTTGATGAATTTGGTTATCTCTTCCGCGGTATTTCCCGTCGATATCTTGGGCAATATTGGGTTGTACCATCGTGTGGTAAAGGGCGGTATAGAAAATGGCTAACTTATCTTTATCATTTTCTGTAATTTGAATTTTGCCTAATTGTTTGTCCCAAAGTTGTTCGGCTTCCGATTTGACTTTCTCAAAATCCCAATGTTTGATTTCGGATGCATTGAGTTTTGCTCCTTCGTAACTGGTGGGGGAAAGCGACACTTTAACCCGTATCTTTTCCCCATTTTTGACTTGTTTTGAGAAGCTCATTCCCGAAATTTGAAGCGATTCTGAATTAACTTTGTTCATTCTTGAAACTTTCATCGGAACATTAAATTCAATTCGAGCGTAAACGTATTGGTTTCGCGCCCAAGCTTCACTTCTTCGTAATACCTCAACTGTTTTATCATCAATAACTTTAATGCTTCCTTCCAATAATTTATCTCGATGGTTTAAGTCTAAAATGATCGTCGCTAAACCGCTTTTGTTGAACGTATATTCGTGAAAACCAACGCGCGCTGAAGTGGTTAAACGAACGTGGATGTCGTGTTTGTCGAGCTTAACGCTGTAAAATCCAGCGGAAGCTGTTTCATTACTATGCGAAAATGTAGAAGAATAAATCTTATTGTCGAACGATGGTTCGCCCATGATTGGCATTAAGAGGATATCGCCGTAATCTGAAACGCCTGTTCCGTTGAGATGCGTGTGTGAAAAACCGTAGATTATAGTATCTGAATAATGATAGCCGCTACAACCATCCCAACTGCCATCAATTCGCGTATCGGGCGATAGTTGCACCATACCAAAAGGCACTGTTGCCCCAGGAAATGTATGTCCGTGACCACCCGTTCCAATAAATGGATTGACATACCTGTGATACTTTTGACTGAAAGCAAGTACTGAAACAAGTAAAAATAATATTGAAAATAGTTTTTTAATGGTGTTGTTATTTTTTAATCAAAGATAAAATATGTAATTAATTAAAACTCAATTCAACATAAACCGGCAAGTGATCTGAAGGATATCTTAAATCCTTAGAGTCGCTCAAAACAGCATATTTATTCACTTTAAAAGGATTTCCCTTTGATAAAAAGATGTAATCAATGCGTTTTGTGACTGCTTCATTATGTTTAAAAGCGTTGAAAGTACCACTTGGACCAAAAGGTTTTTGTTCGGAAATATCTTGACTGTCGATCATCAATTTCTTTAAATTGATAATTCGTTCTTCGTTGGGTTCTGAATTAAAATCACCTAATAGAACGACCGGATAATTTTTGGTGTTGAGCGCTTTGATCTTCGATAGAATTAATTCTATTCCTTTGGTTCTAGCTATTTCGCCTTGATGGTCTAAATGAGTATTGAAAACCCAGAAGGATTGCTTTGTTTCCTTGTCTTTTAATAGAACGTAAGTACAAATTCGATTGAGTGCTGCATCCCAGCCTTTTGAAATAATTTCGGGCGTTTCAGACAGCCAAAAGGTATTGCTGGTGAGTACTTCAAATCGGTTTTTCTTAAAGAAGATATTAGACGATTCACCTTTTCCGTTGCCATCACGACCTATTCCAACATAGTTGTATTTTGGCAAAGCCGATTGAATATCGGTAACTTGATTGGGTAACGCTTCTTGAATTCCGAAAATATCGGGGTTATAAAAACCCAATTGTGAACAAAGAAACTCTTTTCGGTTTTGCCATTTGTTTTCTCCGTCGGATTCAAGATCCAAACGAATGTTGTAGGTAATTAGTTTTAAATCTTGCGCAAAAAAAAGTCCATTACAAAAAATAATGAGGAGAATTGAAAAGGATAATTTTTTCATTGACGTTCAATGTTCGTGTTGGATTTGTAAAGATAGAATCTTTAGTTATCTGCAATAAAAAACGCACCCAAACTAATGGATGCGTTTAAAAAATGTAAGCTGAATATGTTATTTTAAACTAGCAGCTAGGTATTCTCTGTTCATTCTTGCAATATTCTCAAGCGAAATTCCTTTCGGACATTCCACTTCGCAAGCGCCTGTATTGGTACAGTTTCCGAATCCTTCTTCATCCATTTGACGCACCATGTTTAGTACGCGATCTGTGGCTTCTACACGACCTTGTGGAAGCAAAGCAAACTGACTCACTTTCGCAGACACAAACAGCATAGCCGACGAGTTTTTACACGTTGCTACACAAGCGCCACAACCAATACAAGTAGCTGCATCAAACGCGCGATCGGCATCGTGTTTTGGAATTGGAATCGCGTTCGCATCAAGCGTATTTCCAGAAGTATTTACCGAAATAAAACCACCCGCTTGTTGAATTCGATCAAAAGCCGAACGGTTTACAGCCAAATCTTTAATAACTGGAAATGCTTTCGCGCGGAACGGCTCGATGAAAATCGTATCGCCGTCTTTGAATTTACGCATGTGCAATTGGCAGGTAGTTACTCCGCGGTCGGGTCCGTGTGCTTCGCCATTGATGTAAAGCGAACACATCCCGCAGATTCCTTCTCTACAGTCGTGATCGAAAGCAACAGGATCTTGGTCTTTTTGAATAAGATCGTCGTTTAAAACGTCTAGCATTTCCAAAAACGACATATCAGGCGATACATTATCGATTGCATAATCGACCATCTTGCCTTGATCTTGTGCGTTTTTCTGTCTCCAAATTTTTAGATTAAGTTTCATATCTTATCTTTTTTGCCTTGCGGCTGTTTGGTATCAATTATTTGTAGCTACGAGTTACGAGTTTTACGTTATCGTAAACTAATGGTTCTTTATGTAAAACGGCATCGGCTGGTTTTCCTTTGTATTCCCAGGCGGCTACGTAAGCAAAATTCTCGTCGTCGCGCAGTGCCTCGCCGTCTGGAGTTTGGTATTCTTCACGGAAGTGGCCTCCACATGATTCGTTTCTGTGCAATGCATCTTTCGCGAAAAGCTCGCCCAATTCTAAGAAGTCGGCAACACGCATCGCTTTCTCTAACTCTTGGTTGAAGCTGTCGAGTGTTCCTGGAACTTTAACGTTTTTATAGAACTCGTCGCGCAATTCGGCAATTTCTTTGATGGCCTCGTTCAAACCTTTCTCGTTACGAGCCATACCAACTTTATCCCACATGATTTTTCCTAAACGTCTGTGGAAGTGGTCGACAGGTTGCGTTCCTTTGTTTGAGACGAATTGTTCCAACTGTGTTCTTACCGCCTTTTCAGCTTCGTCGAACTCCGGAGTATTTGTTGGAATTGGACCTAATTTGATATCCGGCGCCAAATAATCGCCGATGGTGTATGGAAGAACGAAATAACCATCAGCTAAACCTTGCATCAACGCCGAAGCTCCCAAACGGTTGGCTCCGTGATCGGAAAAGTTTGCTTCACCGATAGCGAAACAACCTGGAATCGTGGTCATTAAGTTGTAGTCTACCCAAACGCCGCCCATGGTGTAGTGCACCGCTGGATAAATCATCATTGGAGTTTCGTACGGATTCTCATCTACGATTTTCTCATACATCTGGAATAAGTTTCCGTATTTAGAGGCAACTACTTCTTTTCCAAGTTTAAGCACTAACTCTTTGTCGTTTTCGTCTAAATGACGAATACGAGCTTGATCTTTACCGTAGCGTTCTATTGAAGAGGCGAAATCAAGATACACAGCTTCACCTGTTTTATTAACTCCATAACCGGCATCGCAACGCTCTTTTGCTGCACGCGAAGCAATATCACGCGGAACTAAGTTTCCAAACGCTGGATAACGTCTTTCCAAGTAGTAATCTCTTTCTTCTTCAGACAATTGCGTTGGTTTTTTGCGTCCTTCGCGAATAGCTTTAGCATCTTCAAGTAATTTTGGAACCCAAATTCGTCCGTCGTTTCGCAGCGATTCCGACATCAAAGTAAGCTTCGATTGGTGATCACCGGAAACCGGAATACATGTTGGGTGAATTTGCGTGTAGCATGGATTTGCGAAGTATGCTCCTTTTTTGTGCACTTTCCAAGCAGCAGTTACGTTTGAACCCATAGCGTTGGTCGACAAGAAAAATACGTTTCCGTAGCCACCACTTGCAATAACAACTGCATGTGCTGAGTGGCGTTCGATCGCGCCAGTCATCAAGTTTCTTGCAATGATACCACGCGCTTTTCCGTCGATTACTACTAACTCAAGCATTTCATGACGCGCGTACATTTTTATTTTTCCGCGCGCAATTTGGCGGTTCATGGCCGAGTATGCTCCCAACAACAATTGCTGTCCGGTTTGTCCTTTAGCATAGAACGTACGAGAAACGAGCGTTCCACCAAACGAACGGTTGTCGAGTAATCCGCCGTATTCGCGAGCTAGTGGCACACCTTGCGCAACGCATTGGTCGATAATGTTTGTAGAAACCTCAGCTAAACGATATACGTTAGCTTCGCGAGCGCGGTAATCGCCGCCTTTTACAGTATCGTAAAAGAGTCGGAACACCGAGTCACCGTCGCCCATATAATTTTTTGCCGCGTTGATACCGCCTTGTGCTGCGATAGAGTGAGCGCGACGTGGCGAATCTTGAAAACAAAACGCTTTTACGTTGTAACCTAATTCGGCTAGAGTGGCCGAAGCCGAACCTCCTGCCAAACCTGTTCCAACCACGATAATGTCTAGATTTCGTTTGTTGGCCGGGTTTACAAGGTTGATTTTATTTTTGTAGTTCGTCCATTTCTGATCAATTGAACCTGCGGGTATTTTAGAATCTAAAGCCATAGCAAAAACTGATTAAATGGTGAAATGATGATATAAAGCAATTAGCGCAAAGCCCGCTGGTACCAAAATGGCAAAAGCGTATGCAAATCCGCGCAAACTGCGGCTGTATTTATTGTTGAATCCGATAGATTGGAACGACGACATAAACCCGTGGAGCAAGTGAAGTGCCAGCAACACAAAAGAAACCACGTAAATACCTACTCGAACCGGATCAACGAATTTCTGACGAAGTTCTTCGTAATAACGCGTCGGATCTTCTGGTTGCACATTGATGTACTTAACGTTCATTTCGTGAACCCAGAAATCGTAAAAATGCAAACCTAAAAATGCCAAAACAACAATTCCTGTGATGACCATATTTCTAGACATCCAGGAAGCGTTCGCGGCGCCGTTGTTCTTCACATATTTTATCGGACGAGCTTTTTTGTTTTGGTAGTCGAGATATAATCCCATGCAGAAGTGAAAAATTACACCGAAAATCAAAATCGGTTGCAATACAAATTGCACTACGGGGTTGTAACCCATGAAATGAGAAATCTCGTTAAAAGTATCTGGCGATACTACCGACATGGAGTTGATAAAAAAGTGTTGTCCTAAAAATAATATCAAAAATAATCCGGAAAGCGCCATGGCTACCTTTCGAGCTATCGACGATTTGAGCATACCATTGTTTGACATCGTGGGTCAGTTTAGTGTTAAAATCGCACAAAAGTACTGCAAGCCGACCTATACTACAACGTTTACTTTGTTATTTATACCCGTTTTAAAATGATTTTAGCTTTTGTTGAACGCATTTCGAAAAAATATCTGCTCACTACTGCGAAATCGTTGGCTTGGCAACGCCTGAATCGAGATTTTTGGGTAAGTTTACAACCCTATTCTTACACGTAAACGCTATGAAATATCTACCTATCGACAAGAACTTATTTGTAAAGAACCGCCGCAAGTTTACCAGCCAGATGAAACCATCGTCGGTAGCGGTATTTAATTCTAATGATATTTATCCGGTTTCGGCCGACAGCACCTTGCCCTTTGCGCAACACCGCGATATTTTTTACCTCACGGGCGTTGATCAGGAGGAAAGTATTTTACTCTTGTGTCCGGACGCTCCATATGAACACCTGCGCGAAATTTTGTTTTTGCGCGAAACCAACGAACATATTGCCGTTTGGGAAGGCGAAAAGTTAACCAAAGAACGTGCGTACGAGGTTTCGGGAATCAAATCGGTTTTTTGGTTATCGGATTTTGAAAAGGTATTGAAAGAAGTGATGACCTATGTGGAAATCATGTACATAAACACCAACGAACACTACCGCCAGAATGTGGAAGTTGAAACCCGTGAAGACCGTTTTGTGAAGTGGTGGAAAGCAAAATATCCGGCACATCAGGTGGCAAAAAGTAATACGATTTTGCAGTACATCCGCTCGATTAAAGAGCCGGAAGAAATTGATTTGATTAGACACGCCTGTTCGATTACCGAGCGCGGTTTCCGACGTGTATTGCCTTTTGTGAAACCCGGCGTCACCGAATACGAAATTGAAGCCGAGTTTTTGCACGAATTTGTGCGTAACCGTTCCAAAGGATTTGCCTACACGCCCATTATTGCTTCGGGTAACAACGCCAACGTGCTGCACTACATTGAAAACAACCAGATTTGCCGCGAAGGCGATTTGATTTTGTTGGATTTGGCTGCCGAATACGCAAACTACTCGAGCGACATGACGCGCACCATTCCGGTTTCGGGAACGTACAACGCACGCCAGAAAGCCGTTTACAACGCTGTTTTGCGCGTAAAAAACGAGGCAACCGCAATGCTGACTCCGGGCACGCTTTGGAAAGAATACCACAAGGAAGTTGGAAAAGTAATGACATCGGAATTGCTCGGACTTGGCCTTATCGATAAAGCCGATGTACAAAATGAAAATCCGGATTGGCCTGCGTACAAAAAGTACTTCATGCACGGCACTTCGCACCATTTAGGACTCGACACACACGATTACGGACTGTTGCACTTGCCTATGGAAGCTAATATGGTTTTCACGGTGGAGCCAGGAATTTACATACCGGAGGAAAAATTTGGTATTCGTTTGGAAGACAATGTGGTGGTACAACAATCGGGGGCGCCACTTAATTTGATGGCGAATATTCCGATTGAAGTTGAAGAAATTGAAGATTTAATGCGCGGATGATTCGAACATACAAAGGCATTTCGGTAGGATACGAAGTTGTTGGTCGCGGACCGGCCTTAGTGGTTTTGCACGGTTTTTTGGAAGACCGATCGATGTTTGATCCGTTTTTAGAATTGTGGAGTAAAACCTACAAGGTAATTGCCGTTGATTTGCTCGGACACGGCGAAACCGAATCGAAAGGCTATGTTCATACCATGGAAGATCAGGCCGATATGGTTGTGGATTTACTGGACCAACTCAAAATAAAAAACGCGGTTTTCCTCGGTCATTCCATGGGCGGTTATGTGGCTTTGGCTGTTGCCGAATACTATCCGGAACGCGTAAAAGCCCTGATTATGCAAAATTCGACCGCTGTGGCCGATTCGGAAGAACGAAAAGTAAATCGCGATCGGGCGATTGCTGCCGTAAAACAAGATCACCGCACTTTTGTGTATTTATCGATTGCTAATTTGTTTAGCGAAACTAGTCGCGAGCGTTGCAAAGAACAAATTGCTGTGCTGCGCGAAAAAGCCTTGCAAACACCTCTGCAAGGTATAGTTGCTGCTCTGGAAGGCATGAAAATTCGGAAAGACCGTGAGGTGATTATTCACTTTGCGCCGTTTCCGATGATGTACATCGCTGGAAGACTAGATCCGGTTTTGCCGCTGGCCGGAATTCAAGAGCAGTTGCTTGGCTCTTCGGCCGAATTGGTAGTGTGCGAAGAGGGACATATGTCGCACATTGAAGATCCGGAAAGATACATTGCGGCCGTTAATGGTTTTTTGAAATTGGTCAAGAAACTGAAATCTTGATAACGATTGCCCGCAGCCGCGATTGCAGTGGAAATGCGGGCAGTGCAAAGGTGTGTGGAGGCTTTTTGGGTGCTGCGACCAACGGAAGCTGTACTCAAAAACTGCCGTAACCGCCTTTGCGCGCCCAAATTGAAACGAAAAGCGCGAAAAGCTGCCCAAAAAAACCACTATAATCGTGCGCTAAAATTTACTTTTTTTCCTTCTTTCGATCGGCGGTAAACGGAATTACTGGATTGAGCATTTCGCTAATCACGTACGTCATGGCTTGTTGATACTGGTCAAAAACCGTTTGGTCGATTAGCGAATCGGAGTTGGCAAAGTTTTTAAGTTGCAGGACAATTGCGCCTTCTTTTGGACTTCGCAACGAAATAATTCCTGCCTCGAACGTTTTAAACGGCGTTCCGCTGGCAGCTGCAAAAGCGTAGGTAAGCAGCTGTAAAACCTTGCTTTCTTTAAGATTGGCTTCGTGCTGTGCGGCGGCATCGAACTTGAGATAATTTCGATCTACGCGGCCCGTTTTGTAATCGAGAACGCGAATGATTCCGTTTAGCTCATCGATACGATCGACTTTACCGGAAACGCACACTGGAAAATCGAATTCCGGCACGGATAAATCGGCAGAAAGTTTTTGTTCTAAAAGTCTAATAATCAGTGTATTTCCAGCAGCAACTAAGGCACGTTCGGCCTCGAGATAGGATTTAATGGTCGTTCGAGCAAAACTAATTTCGAGGAAGTTTTGTCCGAAAGCCAAATCGCCTTCTTTGAATAAAATCTCGGCTTCTTTTTGCAGCAATTCGGGGAAAAGTACGAGAGCTTTGTCGTAGAAATCGGTTGTAAGCACCTGATTTAGATACGGTTCGTAGAGCTTTTCGAATACGTTATGAATGATCGTCCCGAGCGTATTTGCGGCGATGTTCTCTTCGACTTCATCTTCGGGTCGCAGGCCGAGCAGATATTGTTTGTAAAACTCGAGCGGACTTCTCAAATACGTATCGACCGCCGAAGGAGACAAGCCGTGTGCGAGCAACTGTTTGAGTTGATTGATTAATGCGGGCGTTTTAAAGATTTCCTGACGCGCCTCGGCTTTGGCTTCGACGAAGGTGTTGAAAATATGTTCGGTTATTTGGTGATTGGGCGAGGGGTCGAAAAGCAATTGCGTAATAAAGCGGCTGCGTTCGGCACTTTCGAAGCCCTCGGTATCGAGATTGTAGATGAGATCTATGTGTTTGGCACGTTGGAGCAAATGGTAAAAGTGGTAGGAAAAAAT
This sequence comes from Flavobacterium sp., assembly GCF_049240005.1. Classification (GTDB taxonomy): domain Bacteria; phylum Bacteroidota; class Bacteroidia; order Flavobacteriales; family Flavobacteriaceae; genus Flavobacterium. The sequence goes on from NZ_JBMLTK010000039.1 coordinate 27,884, forward strand.
AGCGTCTTTTTCGCGATAGGTTGGCAATCCGCGTTCGCGTTTCACATCATGCGGAATAAAGCTATTAAAACTCTTTCCTGCGGGCAGTTTTCCTTCGTTTAGACCCAAGACCAAGACGCGTTCGAAATCGAGCGTTCTAGACTCTAAAATACCCATAATTTGGAGTCCTTCGAGCGGTTCGCCTTCAAAAGAAACGGTGACGGTTTTAAGCAGTTGTTTTAGAATTTGAATGGCTTGGTCGATATCGAGTGTAAATTGTTGCTTTGCGGTTTCGAGGTATTCGGACCATTTGGCCACAACGCGCGCGAACTCGAAGAGATAACTAAGTTGCAATCTGCTTTCGGGCTGCTCTACGGAAAGCGTGGGTTTGAGCAAGTTGATGATCGTGGTGAGATATGCGGGCAGATTACTTCCGTTGGGTTCGATATCGGTTAGGATGGCGCGTAGGAGCGGATCCTCGGTGCGTTGAAGTAACCTATTGCTGCTGCAAAAGGCAATGTTGTTTTCGGTTAGGTACTGCAAGATGTTGTTGGCTTGCTTTCCGGAAATGAAATTGTGCGACAGTACGCGAAGCAAATCGCGGTGGTAAATACTGCCGCCTTTTCGTTGCTTTGCGGCGAGTTGCATGCGAAGAATATCTTTAAACAACTGTACTACCGAAGATTTCTCCAACGGCAAGCCCATCGTAATATTCAGTGTTTCGATATGCGAGGGCAGCGCAGCTAAGAGCGGTTGCAGCAGCGATTCGTCGGCTAAGACTACTGCTGTTTTAGAAAGACGTTCAGGATTTTGCTGAACCCATTCGTTCAGGATTTGCGCGGCAATTTTCACTTGTCCGATGCGTCCGGTAGTTCCGAGGCAATTGATTTCTTTGTGTTGACTGAACTCGTTGGTGACAAAATTCATGGATTGGGTTCGAAACTGCGGCCAGGTTGTGGCGTAACGTCTCAGAAAGAGTCCGGCATCGTGGGTTTTGTCGGCGAATAGTGTTTTATCGATATCGAAAAAAATCTGTGCTTTTCCGAGTTCCATCAAACTTTTGATAATGCGTTCTTCGGCGGCGTTTAACGCATTAAATCCCGCGAAGAAGAAGTGCGCCTCGGTATTTGCTCCAAACGCGTTGATTTGCTCGCTCGCTCTGCGATATGCCAATCCTTGATAGGCGAGATTGAGGTGTAATAATCGTTCTTTGAGTGCGTAGTAATATTTAGGAAGCTGGTTCCAGAAGTTGAGATATCTTTTAAGCAGCGGCGTATCGTCGGGGTTTGCGCCCCACTTTTTGATGTCGTCTATAGCTTTCAGGTAGTCGAATATCGCGTCTGGATTGAGCAGATAGCGGTCGATTTCGTTGAAATCGGCTAATGCGGTTGGTGCCCAATTGGCGAAAAACGAGAAGTCTTGAATGTTTTCGGGGCTAGTAACGGACTTGTAGACGTTGTAAAACTCGAGCAATAAGTTTAGTTCTTCTATGGGATTGGCTCCACTGACCTTTGAAATGAATTCTTCTACGCTCCATATTTCGGGTGCAAAAACGGGAGTTTGGCAGTTGGATCGCAGTTCGCGAAGCAGAAAAATTTTGGCGCGTTTGCTGGGAAGAATCACTACGGGCCATTCTCCTGTTTTCTCGCGGTGTGCGAACATTTCGGCACTTAAAAGTTTTAGAAAGGTATTAGCTGCCATTGATTTTGTTGCATTGGGTAGAAAAAAGGTTATGCGATTTGAGCTTTAAAAGTGCCTTGTTCCGGTGATTTTACGGTCGAAAGCACGTTTTCAAATTTAATACGTAAGGAAATCAATTCAGAAAAAGCGTACAAAACAAACTTAACGATTTTGAAAGATTACTTTGTTCTTCGATTTTCTCGGAATTAAAAATCAAGCGAAAGCTACAAAAAGTAGAGAAATAGAGCTTGAAAAGCTATTGTTTTTATGATGCAGAAAAGTAATGTGAACCGCTATAAAAGCTATGGTTAAGAAAAGGAAGTCTAGAAAAAGCGCATAAAAAAAGGCTGCAAATTGCAGCCTTTTACTAATTTATAGTATTGAGATTAGTTTACTAATTTCACCTCAACACGACGGTTGTTAGCTTTTCCTTTAGCTGTTTTGTTAGAATCGATTGGTTTGCTTTCTCCGAAACCTGCAGAAGTTAATCTGCTAGCAGCAACACCATTTTCAACTAAGTAGTTTTTCACAGCTGCAGCACGCTCCTCAGATAATTTCTGGTTAGCAGCATCTTTACCATCGCTATCTGTGTGTCCTTCGATCGAGAATTTAGCACTTGGATATTGTTTCAAGATTGCAGTGATTGACTGTAGTACTGCGAAAGTTTCTTGCTTGAATGAAGACTTACCGCTGTTGAACAAGATTGTTTTAGCGTAAGCGTTTAAGCGGTCTACAGCTTCAGAAGTGATTGCTACTTCTGGGCAACCGTTGTTAGAAGCTACACCTTTTTCGTTTGGACACTTATCGTCTTTGTCAAGAACTCCGTCGCCATCTGTATCAGGGTAAGGACAACCTTGGTTATCTCTTGGACCTTTAGTAGTTGGACACTTATCGTCTTTATCAGCAATTCCGTCGCCATCAGCATCTGGACAACCTTTCAATGACTTGATACCTGCAACATCAACACATGCGTCTTCGCTGTCTTGAATTCCGTCGCCGTCAGTATCTGGACAACCAGCGAAGGCAGCTAGACCAGCCACATCTACACATGAATCGTCTTTGTCAAGAACGCCGTCGTTGTCTGTATCAGGACAACCGTTAAGGTTTTTAGGACCTGCTACTTCTGGACAAGCATCATACTTGTCGTAAATTCCGTCGTTGTCAGTATCTTTTCCTCCAAATTTAAAAGTTAAACCAACTAAATGTTGGAAATGTGTTGGGATACCTGTTGCACGGTCAGCGTTTGCGCGATTGTCTGCAAATGAATATTTGTAAACTGTTTGCCAAGAAAGACCTACAGTTTCTGCAAACCAATAAGTTAAACCTGCACCACCGTTCAAGGTAGCTGCATCGAAATCACCAACCCACTGATAACCTCCGCCAATGCTTAGCGTAGGCTCAATAACTTTTGATTTGATTAACGGCATAAAGCTATAACGGATGTGTCCGTCAAGTGCGTAATAATCTAAATCTCCAGGATTAACAGCAACATAATCCATTGGATTAACTTCTGACTGATAAACCAATTTCGTGATTCTGTTTATAGAACCTGTTGCACCAACAGAGAAACCATCAGCTAAATAGCGGCTTAGGCTAACGTAAGAAACCGAAGGAAGGATATTCCAGTTTTCTCTTACTTTGAAGGGTTGATCAAAAACACCACTTCCATTAGCGCTAGTTCTCGTGTCAACAGCATTGACACCAAACGACAATGCCCAAGGATTGTCACCATCTTGCGCCTGAGCGCTGAGGCCTAGTACTAACAACGAAGCAGCAAAAAACTTGTTAAGATTTTTCATACTTGAGTTATTTAGTTACTTAATTAGTTCTGGCAAAAGTAAGTTGATATTTCTTATAAAAAAAGTATCTGTTAAAAATCGTGAAAGAATATAAAAATTCTTTTAAATTATAGAAAGTTCTTTCCCAACTTTAGTAAATGCCTGGATCGCTTTATCTAGATGCTCAACAGTATGTGCTGCCGACAATTGAACGCGAATTCTTGCCTTCTCTTTGGGAACAACTGGGAAGAAAAAGCCAATGACGTATATCCCTTCTTCCAGCAGTTTTGCAGCCATATTTTGTGCCAATTTTGCGTCGTATAACATCACTGGAACAATTGCCGAATCGCCATCAATGATGTCAAAACCTGCTTTTTTCATTCCATTCTTGAAATAATTTGTGTTAAATTCCAACGTGTCGCGTAAGCTTGTATCGGTCTTCAACAGTTCAAAAACCTTTAACGAAGCGCCTACAATTGCTGGTGCCAACGAGTTAGAAAACAAATACGGGCGCGAGCGCTGACGTAAAATTTCGATGATTTCTTTCTTTGCTGTTGTATATCCGCCCATCGCGCCACCCAGAGCTTTACCTAAGGTACCCGTTATGATATCCACACGACCCATAACGTTTTTTGCTTCCAGCGTTCCTTTACCAGTAGCTCCGATAAATCCCGCTGCATGACATTCATCCACCATCACTAAAGCATCGTAACGCTCGGCCAAGTCACAAATCTGATCTAAAGGAGCAACCAGTCCGTCCATCGAAAATACACCGTCGGTTACTATCAATTTAAATCTGTGGTTTTTCTCGGTAGCTGCAATTAGTTGTTGTTCTAAATCAGCCATATTGTTGTTTTCGTACCGATAACGTGCTGCCTTACACAGACGAACGCCGTCGATAATCGAAGCGTGATTAAGACTGTCGGAAATAATGCAATCGTGTTCGCCCAACAGCGGTTCGAAAACTCCACCGTTTGCATCAAAAGCTGCAGCGTACAAAATGGTGTCTTCCGTTCCGTAAAAGTCGGCAATGGCTTGCTCTAACTGCTTGTGAATGTCTTGAGTTCCACAAATAAACCGCACCGACGACATTCCAAAACCGTGCGTATCTAATGCATCTTTTGCTGCTTGTACCACTTCTGGATGCGACGACAATCCCAAATAGTTATTCGCACAGAAATTTAAAACCGTCTGACCTGTTGAAATGGTTATTTCTGCCCCTTGTGGAGATGTAATAATGCGTTCTTGTTTAAACAATCCGTTCTCGCGAATTTGCTCAAGCTCTGCTTGCAAATGCTGTTGAATTTTGCCGTACATACTTTTTTTATTTGTCTGCCAAAGTTATGAACCTAAGTTCGATTTAAAAATTTTATCGGAACTGCTTTCTTTGCGCGGTTAGCAATATATTCTTTGTCGCTTTAGGGAACTAATACAACCTCCAGTTCTTCCGAAGTATAAACCAAGGCTTTCTTTACAACTTCTAATCCCATTTCTTGCAAAACTGCCGCATATGAGTCTAATTGTTTCGCGTGTTCACCGCGTTTACTTCCGGTTTTGTAGTCCAATAATGCAACCTGATTTTTATTCAAAAAACTCACGCGATCAGGTTTTAAGATCGGTGCATGAGCTGAAAGTATAGCCTGTTCGGTTATGGTTTTAACGTCGTGACTAAAAAACTCGCTTAAGTCGGGATGCGCAACTATTTTCTGCATTTGCACGCTAATCGGCGCTAACTCGTCTGTTGTTAACTTGCCCGATTGCACGGCTTTTTCGATCACGCTTTGCACGTCTTCTTGCTGTTTAACTTCTGCCAATAATTCATGCAGTAAAATCCCTGTTGCCAGCGCTTTCTCTGCAGCTGATCCCCACAGCAGTGCGGCTCGATCGGCAATTTTTATTGCATTTCGCTGTTCTTTCTGAGGTGTTCGCGATAAATAATCCACAGAGATGCTGTCGGTAGTGGCTGTTTTTGAAGTTGTATCATCTCCAAAAATAAACGATTGCGATTCTGACGCTTGCATACCAAAATCGGTCGCAAAATTGGTCAAAATAGTTTCAATGTTAAACGGATTTGAACTCGATTTCGGCGGCGGAACGGTTACGATATGCAAATGTTCTTCGGCGCGAGTAAACGCCACATAATACTGATTCATTTTATCCGTTTGTCGCTGTTGCTGTACTTCTGTGAAAACAGCACCAGCCGTGTCGTTCAATACGTCCAATTTTGCGTTCGAATCAATTAAGGTGAGCGGTAATTCTATATCTTCAGCTTCGTTCGGAATCCACAATTTTTCCGATGGAGCGTTTCGCGGTGTAGCAACAAACGGATAAATAACAACGGGAAATTCGAGTCCTTTCGACTTGTGTACCGACATCAACTTCACGGCATCCACTCCTGGTGGCGGCGCTACTGCAACTTCCAAACCTTTCTTTTCTTCTAAAAACTCCAAGAAATCTTGCAAACCTGTGAGTCCTCTCGCTTCACATTGCAAAGCTAAATCGCCAAAAACCTGCAAATACGCATCGCTAAACGCGTGTTGTTTTTGCGCTTCTAACCAAACCGTACACAGGTGAATTACTTCGAAAATACTCATCAATCGCAGTGTATCGAAATTTGCTGGAAAGGCTGCAGAATTAGGAAAATCAACTTTTTTCGTTTCGCGCCATTGTGCCAGATTCGAAGCGATATACGCGTCGACGGTCAAAGCTGTTTGCAATTGTGCTAGCTGGTACAAAAATTCAAACTGGCCGTTGGTATCCTCCGGATTATACAAAAGCTGTAGCAAGGCTTTTATCAACTTAACATCGGGCGAGGCTTTTATTTGCAGCGATTCGGCGCTTAAAATCGGTATGTTATTCTCTAGTAAAACCTCGGAAATCTTATACAATTCGGCATTTTTATTACTGAGAACGGCTATGTCTTGGTATTTGAATCCCAAACTTAAAAAATAACGAATCGAATCAATAACCACATTTTCGTGTTCGGCAATATCAGATACGGTAACTCGAACACTACCGCCCTGCTTGCTGTTTGGCTTCTGCGATGCTGTTTCGCTGTATAGTGCTTTGGTGGATTCACTGGCTAGAAACTCTTTCGAATAATCAAAAAATGCGTTGTTAAAAGCAATCACGTTACTAAAACTTCGGTAATTGGTATCGAGTATAAAAGTTTGTACATCATCGTTCACAAAAGGTTTATTGGTCTGGTTGGCAAGACCTTGCAACAATTCTGCTCGTCCGCCGCGCCAACGATAAATGGCCTGCTTCGGATCACCAACAATCATTAAAGTTCCTTTGGTTCCGTCTTCCGACATTCCGGCTGTGGTATTGTCGATTAACGGAACCAGATTGTTCCATTGCAGCTCCGAAGTATCCTGAAATTCATCAATAAAAAAATGATCGTACTTCTCTCCTATTCGTTCGTAAATAAAAAGTGCCGGTTGTTGTTGTAAGTTGTTGGCAATTATTTCGTTGAATTCAGATAGTGGAATTTCGTCTCGCTCGCGCTGCACTTCTCGAAACTCTTTGCGAATTTGCAACAGTAAAGACATCCCAACAATCTTATCTACAATTAATTGAAATCTGCTTCTTCGCGTACGGAGCTCATAAATCAGTTGCATTTTGGCAAGCAGTTTTTCTAAATCTGAAAGCAAGGCCGGCGTATCAAATCCTTTCTTAACGCGAAGCGATTCAATACTCTCGAACTTTTTGTCGAAATACTTGTCGTCTTGCGTCTGTATTTGCGAAATGAATTTCGAATTTGCTGCTATAAACGGACCCTGTTCCCACAAGCGGTCGAAATCTGCCTTTATTTCTGACGAACGTTTGGCGAGCTCCGATTTTACCTCCGAGATTTTCTGCCGAAGTTGCTTCTGAAAACTGCGAAAATCGAACATACTGAAATCGCGCAGTTCCTCTAATCCCGATTTAAAATCGTCTTTAGTTATTACTTCGGCATCGCGATACAGCTGTTGCTGAAACATGCGATGACTGTTGCCTTCTTCAACATTATTCTCGAGATGTTCCAACAAAATTTCGGTCAGAATAGGATCGTTTCCTGCATCATTAATCACTCGTTCTACCGCCTCTTGCAAAATGGTTTTGGTGTCGAGTGTGACATCAAAATTTACCGGTAAGTCGAAATCGACGGCAAAAGCACGGATAACACGATGTGTAAATTTATCCAAGGTCATGATGTCGAAGGAGGCGTAATTGTGCAACAAGTTCTTGACGATGGCGTTGGCATGTTGCTGAATTTCTTGCTCCGATTTTCCTATTTCACTGCTAATTAAAGCGCGGTATTCTCGCATTTTGTCGGACGGTTCATCGAGCGAAAAGGCGTATAAACTTTCCAAAATCCGACTCTTCATTTCGCTGACAGCTTTGTTGGTAAACGTAACCGCCAAAATGCGTTTGTAGGCATCAACACGCGAGCTACGTAGCAGGATTTTCAAATACTCTTTAACGAGTGTGTAGGTTTTACCCGATCCGGCCGAAGCGTAGTAAATTGAAATTGATGGAGTTTCAGAAATTGTCGGCATGTTTTAAGCAGTTTTCTAAACGCAGATTTTTTTTCACAAATTAGCTAAAATATAACTTTACTTTACCAATAAGCCCGCAATTTATTACCTAAATTTGAAGTCCTTTTGTTAAACTTAAAAACAACATTATGGCTTTTGAATTACCAAAATTACCTTACGATTACAATGCTTTAGAACCGCACATCGATGCGCGCACGATGGAAATCCATCATACAAAACACCACAATGCCTACACAACCAATTTGAACGCTGCGATTGCGGGAACTGATTTAGAAGGACTTACAATTGAGAACATTCTAATCAATCTCGACAAGAAAAATGCTGCTGTTCGCAACAACGGAGGCGGTTTTTACAACCACAATTTGTTTTGGACTGTATTGTCGCCAAACGGCGGTGGTTTGCCAACAGGCGAATTAGCTGCGGCTATTGAGCGCGATTTTGGAACTTTCGACGAGTTTAAAGCAAAATTTGCGAAAGCGGCAGCAACACAATTTGGCTCAGGCTGGGCTTGGCTTTGCGTGAAATCAGACGGAAAACTTGAAGTATGCGCAACACCAAATCAAGACAATCCGTTGATGCCTGAAGTTGGTTGCGAAGGCACGCCAATCTTAGGATTAGACGTTTGGGAACACGCGTATTACCTGAATTATCAAAACCGTCGCCCAGATTACATCGAAGCATTTTTCAACGTCATCAACTGGACCGAAGTAGCACGCAGATACGCGCTCGAAAAATAAGATAAATCATTGATTTTTTTGAAATTTAAAAACCGTCTCATCACTGAAGAATGAGGCGGTTTTTTATTTGGGCAGTTGCCGGCTACGTCCTTACGAGACAATTGCAGAGCGCCGGCACCGCGCCATTCGCTATATCCCCTCCTAAGGTCGGGGGATGCCGCTGCTGTCGCTACTGCGAAAAATCGTTCCAAAAAAACGAGCATAAAAAAACCCAGATTGCTCCGAGTTTATGTTCTTTAGTTTCGTGAAAAGATTATTTTTTTTCAGCTGTTTCTTTCGCTGGCGTAGCTTTGTACTTCTCGTTCAACAACTTAACGATTTCTTTAGTGATATCTTCTTTCTCATCACCGTACAAAATGGTTGCTGTTTCGCCTGTTCCAAAAATGTATTTGTAACCGTTTTTCTTTCCGTAATCTTTGATAAACGATTTAACGTTTTTCACCAACGAGTCCATTTCTGTACCCATTTGTTGCTGTAACTGCTGTGCAACTGCTTGCGCAGAATACTGCAATTCTTGTTGGCGACGTTGTAGCTCCGCTCCTTTTTGTTGCGCCCAAGCTTCGCCGTTTGCTCGTGCACTTCTCTCGAAGTTCTCGGCATCGGCTTTAAAATTTTGTTCGGCTACTTCAAACTTTCGACCGGCTTCCTCAGATTTACTTTTGTACTTCGCTTCGATATCTTTTGCTTCTTCATACTCTTCCATCAATTTTGCGGTATCGATGTACGCATATTTAGCTTCTTTTACTTCTGCGGTTTTCGAACACGCAAGTGCTAAAAGTCCGAACGCAAGAATTACAACTACTTTTTTCATTATTCAATTTTAAAATCGTACAAATGTAGAAATTTTGAAATGCAACAAGAGGATTTTCTTAAAATAAGATAAATCTATTATAATCGATCTTGTTATTAGATTCGCTTATTAAAAACGACTTAAATAAATGCATTTTAAGGCGCTTTCAGGATTTCCTAAGGTAAATTATTGTTTCAATCCGCAATCGTTGAATAGCGGCTAAATAAACGGCTTTTTACGATTTTTGAGCGATGTAAATGAGGCTCGAGTATTCTTTATTGCCTAAAGCTTTCCAGTTTGAGCGTAAGCCAATCCAAAATGCTTTAAAGATTGAAGTACGACCGTTTTTATATTTCTCAGAAAGAAGTGCAATGTAAAAAGCGTCAAAAATCATGGGTTTAATCGCGCGCATCTCAAAACCGCTTTCTTTCAACAATTGTTGCATCCCTTTTTGGTTGAAATGCCATAGGTGTCTTGGCACATCGTAAGCAGCCCAAAAAGCGCCGTAATAATCTGCGTCAAACGATTTATAATTCGGAACAGCGATAACCAGCAAGCCATCCTTATTCAAGAGCTCGTGGCAGTTTTGCAGGTGTGCTTTTGGATCGGGTATGTGTTCGAGTACATGCCACATGCTAATTGCATCGAATTGCTGTCCGGATACTTGATCTAGCTTTTCGAACAACTTTACACCTTTTTCGGCAGCATGCTTACGGGCAACTTCGCTTGGCTCCACACCTTTTGCCTGCACATTTACTGTTTGCAACAATTTTACAAAAGCAGCAGTTCCGGCGCCAATATCTAAAACCGTCTTTAAATTTCGTTTGTACTGAAACAACAAACGTACTTTTTTAGATAGCATGTACTGTTTGACCGACTGATAAATCTTGTTGACGAAGCCGGTATTATTATCGGTATGGGAAATATAATCGTCGGATTGATAGTATCTGTCGATATCGGCAGGTTTAGGAAAAGTTTCCAAAGCTTGTAGCGATTCATTAAAACGCAGCTCAAAAACTTCTTTTGAAACGCTAAAATCGGTCACGTGTAAATTTTCGGTAGCGCTCATAATCGGAGGTATTGTTTTTTGAAATCGTTTAAGAAAGCAATCATTTCCTGATAAATTATATGCGATTCATCGAGCGCATCGTTTCCACCGGCATCTACAGCACTTATGGCTACGAAGTGGTTAGCTGCCATTTGATCAGCTGTAATATCGTCGACCAAACCGGTGTATTTAAAATTGTATTTTTCAAAATAGCGGTCAAAATCGTTTTTGCTGTAAAAAAGCAACCGAATAGGTTGGCCGTTTACGTTTACATCTACATCAAAGTCTTCGCCTGTAACGCCAAAGCGAGCGCGCATGTAGTTTCGGAAATGCAGTTCGTTGTTTCGGTTCTCAAAAATGAAAGCATTTACCGCTTTGTTCGAAACCATCTTTCCTTCCACCGCAATGAAATAATCGTCTACTAATGTCGATTTGCCGGCGCCACAGCCGTTGAGTAGAAAAAGTAAAATTGCGCTAAGGCTTATAAACAGTGCTTTTCTCATTTGTGTTCCACGTGAAACTACCTACCCATATGCACAAGCAAAACCGAAATATCGCTGGGCGATACGCCGCTAATTCTCGATGCTTGGCTTAAAGTGATTGGTTTAATAGCCGTTAATTTCTGCCGTGCTTCAATCGACATAGATTTGAGCTGCATGTAGTCGAAAGTTTCTGGAATCTTGATGTCTTCCAATCGCTGCAATTTGTCGGCTTGATTGCGCTCCTTTTCTATATAGCCCGAATACTTCACAATAATTTCGGCTTGTTCTAGTATCTCATCATCCAAATCTTTGTCTGCGAAAAACGCCTGTACTTTCTCGAGTTCGCGCATCGCAGCTAAATCTATTTGTGGACGAGAAAAAACTTTAAACATTTTATCGCTTTGAACAATCTCTGCCGATTCACGTGCAACCAATATCGGATTAACCTCTGCTGGCGTAACACTCGTTTCTTTGAAAAAAGTCACCACATCTTGGGCTTTCGCATACTTCTCTTCCATTCTGCGTAAGCGCGATTCACTAGCCAAACCGATATCAAATGCTTTTCGCGTTAAGCGTTCATCGGCATTATCCTGACGCAGTAAAGTTCGATACTCCGCACGCGAGGTAAACATACGATACGGCTCTTCTGTTCCTTTGGTAATCAAATCGTCGATCAGTACACCAATATAGGCTTCGTCACGTTTCAAAATCAACGGCTCTTGCTCGCGTAACTTTAAAACAGCATTAATCCCTGCCATGAGTCCTTGCGCCGCTGCTTCTTCATATCCCGTAGTTCCGTTAATCTGTCCTGCGAAATACAAATGATCGATAAGCTTTGTTTCAAGCGTATGCTTGAGTTGCGTTGGCGGAAAATAGTCGTACTCTATGGCATAACCCGGTCGGAGAAACTTTACATTTTCAAAACCAACGACCGAACTTAGCGCCTTGAATTGCACGTCTTCAGGTAACGAAGTCGAGAATCCGTTTACGTACATTTCGCGTGTTTTCCATCCTTCAGGTTCAATAAACAATTGATGGCGCTCTTTGTCTGCGAAACGATTTATCTTATCTTCAATCGATGGACAATAACGCGGACCGATACTTTTAATTCGTCCGTTAAACATGGGAGACCGATCGAAACCGCTGCGCAACAAATCGTGAACTAGCGGCGAAGTATAAGCCATATAGCAACTCTTTTGCTCCTGTAAAGGCTGCGATAAATTGCTGTAACTAAATTTTTGCGGATCCGTATCTCCCGGCTCTTCTTGTAGCTTACTAAAGTCGATTGAACGGGCATCTACTCGCGGCGGCGTGCCTGTTTTCATACGTCCGCTTTCAAATCCATGATCTTTTAAAATCTCCGTGATTCCAAAAGCAGCCGACTCACCCGCTCTACCTCCACCAAATTGCTTCTCGCCAATGTGAATCAATCCGTTTAAAAACGTCCCATTGGTTAGCACAACAGCACGGCCTTTGATTTCGATTCCTAAGCTTGTTTTCACACCAGCAATAGCGTTTCCTTCAAACAACAAACCTGAAATCATTTCTTGATAGAAATCTAGATTGGGGGTATTTTCCAGCATGTCGCGCCATTCTTCCGCGAAACGCATCCGATCGCTCTGAACTCTCGGCGACCACATCGCTGGTCCTTTCGACTTATTAAGCATCTTAAACTGAATGGCCGTGCGGTCCGACACTATGCCCGAATATCCACCCATCGCATCGATCTCGCGAACAATTTGTCCTTTTGCGATACCACCCATAGCCGGATTACAAGACATCTGCGCAATTGTTTGCAGATTCATTGTTACCAGCAAGGTATTTGCTCCCATATTTGCGGCGGCGGCAGCGGCCTCACAACCTGCATGTCCAGCGCCAACCACAATCACATCGTATATATCTTTAAACATAATTCAGTGTTCCACGTGGAACAATTAAGTTAGCGTTCCACGTGGAACATTTTTAATGCTTCGTCTTCCAATTTACGCATCTGCACTTCATCGTCTTCCGATTTATCTTTGAAGCCACATAAGTGCAATACGCCGTGAATAATTACTCGCCGTAGTTCTTCGTTAAATTCTGCTCCAAAATCAACGGCATTCTCAGCCACTCGCTCGGTCGAAATAAATACATCTCCGCCGATTTCATTGCCTACCGTATAGTCAAAAGTGATAATGTCTGTTAGCGTATCGTGGTTCAAAAACCGCTGATTCATATCTAACAAATACTCGTCGGTGCAAAACACATAACTGATTTCACTAATCGACTTCCCGTGCTTATGCGCTACACGTAGAATCCAATCGGCAACTAATTTCTCGTCTGTTAACTCAAAGTCTGTTTCACTGTGAAACTCAATCATTGCTAAAATAGTTTTGAACCTTCTTTCCGTAAATGGCGCGCAAAGGTAAGGCTTGTCTGTTTAATATTTCAATGCTGTTTAAATAGTCGCGTAAGGCCGGACTTATCTCAGGCGCGTTATTTGAAAACGACTTCTGATTGGTTTGCGACTGTCGTTTATTGTCTTCGCCTTGTTCGCGAATTGCTTTCTCTAGCTTCAACAATTCTTGTTTAATCGCTTGTACACGCTGTTGCAAATTATTCTTGAAACCTTGATTCAATAATTGCTTTTCCAATTCTTTCATTTGATTCAAGGCATTTTGTCCAGCTCCTGTCATGCCTTTTCGCTCCAATTCTTTCGATAAAGCTTCCCGCAATTGCTGCTGCTGTTTGTAAATCTCCATAATGGCTTTCGCATCTCCTTCTCCGTCTTCTCCCGATTCACCTTCGCCTTTACCAGAGCCCGACTTACCACCTTCTTTACCGTTCGGCTGACTTCCGCCTTGCTGCTGCCCATTCGGTTGGTTTCCTTGATTTTTATTTCCCTGTTGTTGCCCCATCTTCTCCCCCAAACCTTGCTGCTTTTGAATGATGTCCGGCAACTGACCGCCTTTGCCCGAACCTTGTCCCGGACTAGGCGTTCCTTTGCCACCACTACCCGAACCACTCATACTCATTTGCATGCTATTCAAAGTTTCAGACAACATATCGGCCAACTTATTGCTACCAGAAACTGTATACTGCTGATGAAACGTTCCGCGGCTTACATTACCTTCCACCAATTGCTCCAACGACTTTTCAATGTTGTACGTAATTTCTCCAATTTCTTTATTGACCTCCTCCGCAATTTTCGGATTGCGTAAACTCAGTGCAAACAAGCTATCGTCTACGTGCTGAAACTGCTGTTTTAAATCTTGCTGCTTCTTAAGTTGTGTATTGTATGAAGGCGAAGAACGCTGCAAGCTTTGAAACTTCTTCATAAGAGATTCCTCAGAAAACGAAAAAGACAACAGATTGTCCAAAATCTGACGCAGCGTTTTTGCATCTTCCTCGTTAGATTCAGACTCGCCAGACATCATCGACTCCGCCATCATTTGCGACATTTCTTTCATCTTTTTAGCCGCAGCTTTTTGCTTAGGCTTTGCGCCCGATTGATTATCTTGCTTAAGCGACTCGCCCGCTTTATTCATATCTTCTTTAACCGACTCCTCTTTCTTCTGATCGCTTGGTATTTCCAACGGAGCTTTTAATTCTTCATTATCTTTCTTCAATTGCTCCAACTGCTTTTCTACATCTTCGAATTCTTTCTTTAAATCCTCTTGTTTCTTGTCTTCGTTCGGAACTTGCTCCTCGGCGAGCTGCTCCTGCTTTTGAGCTAATTCCTCCAACTTTTTAGCAAGTTGTTCCGTTTTTTTCTTTACATAAAAACGCTTAGTCATTTCAACAAGTTGCTTCAAATTTCTGGTTTGAGATTTGGTCATCTTTTCCAACTTATCCATCTTCTCTAACAAATCTTCTTGCTTCAACTTATCCCCCAGCTCCTTCAATTCATCAAGAAGTTTCTGAGTCTCTTCAGATACCTTTTCACTTTTCTCAAGACGTTTTTCGAGATCTTTTTTCTCCTCGTCGTTCTTACCTAATTCCGACTTCTGTAAATTCTCTTTTAACTTCTCGGCAAACTTCTGCATCTTCTCTTCGGTTTGCTGTTGCTTCTCGATAAAGTCTTCTAACTTTTGTTTGTCTTTGAACGACAAATTGTCCTTTTCTCGAGATAATTTTTGAAGTTTATCCAGCTCGCTCAATTGCTTATTTTGCTGGTTAGTGCTCTTCTCTAAATTACTAATTGCCGACTTTTGATCTTGCAAAAACTGATCATTTCGTTCATCAGTCGTAAGAATTCGCTGCGAAAAAACTTCAGATCTCGCCGCCTTTGCACCGTTTACACCGTCGTTATCAAAAATCTCAAAATAATATTCATAGCTAACGCCTTCTACAACGGGTAAAGTAGACGGAAATGTAAAAACAAAACGATCGTATAATCCAGACTTAGCACTAAAGTTAAAACGACGTTCCTCTTGAGGTTTTCCCGCTGGATAATAAACGACCTGAAACTTGCCTAAACCGTGATCATCCGCAAGCTCTCCCACTACAACTTCTTTCGCAACACCTAACGAATCGGGCGCATGCTTCGCATTGATTGTAGGATATTGATCTTTAACCACTGAAATCTGATATTTCAAACGCTCGTAATCAGAAACTCGCTGATTGGCTGTAGTGATCTCGTAAGATAAAGCATCGCGCAGCTTACGGCTATAACTAAACATTTGCTCATTATTGGAAAAAGCTTGCTTTCCATCTGGAACGTTGAAATAAACTGCCGTTGTAGCTTTTGTATTTAAAATCCACGAAACCAAAGTTCCTTCTGGAACTACGGCATTGCCAGTCCCCGAAACTAATTCGGCACGCTTTTGCAAATAGGCAGGATACTGCAAACGCATTTTGAAATCGACTATACTTGGCACTTGCGCAACTTGTAATGTATACTCTTTCGATTGAAAACCGTTTGCTTCCAAAACAAACGTAACTGCTTCCTGTAGGGAAGTGAATTCATACGTAAAAACACCCGGCTCTTCACTATCCATTAAAAAAATGCGTTCGCCAATCAATACCGAAACTTGTTCCGGAACTACCTTACCTACTGTTTCTGCACGCAGCGTAAAACTCTGACCTTCTACTCCCGAAAGTGCACTTTTTATGACGAACTTAAAAGGAGCTGGCTTAGCAAAATACTCCGAATAGCGAACCACGCGATTTAAACTTCCGGAAAGCACAGATGAATTACCAGAAACAAAAAAATAAGCAACAACAAGAATCGGCAGTATAGCCAGCGGTAAATATCTTTTTGTTTTCGAAAAATCGATGGCATTGGTGAACGGGACCGGCGCCAAAGTAGCTGCTTTTTGATCGATCGATGCCAAAAGTAATTCCGACTTCTGAGGCTCGGCTGTTAATTGAAGGAAATTCAGCAGACGGTCGTCGACATTTGAAAAGTGTTTTCCAATAATCGCGGATGCTTGTTTGTAATTAATTCCCTTTCGGATTTTAAACAACTTTGCTAAGGGCCAGGCTAAGTATCTTCCAAAAAGAAAAACTTCTACTCCAACAAACAACCAAAAAATTACGGTTCTAGAGGCTGAATCCAGCCAAAGAAAATATTCGATTAAAGAGGTAAAAAGCAAATACAACAAGCCCAAGCCCACGAAAAAAATGGCTCCACGTAATACCTCGTTGAAGTAATACTTTCGGATAAAATCCTCTAATTTATCGAAGATGATTTTCTGCTGCATCGATTACGTACTTTTTAACCGATAAAAGTAGCATTTTCGCTGATTCTGTATTGTTAATTCCTTGCTAAGCTTCTCGCAACAATAAAATACTGAAAAATAATTGATTAGCAAATCGAAATCGCGATTGGGAAGTAAAATCCGCATTTCAAATCGTTTCCTGCTTTATAATTTCGCATAAGCGAGCACCATAAAAATGGGTTGATTATCTTTGCATCCTAAAAAAATCGCTATGTCTGTTCGCGTTCGTTTTGCTCCTAGTCCGACTGGGCCATTACACATTGGTGGTGTAAGAACTGCTTTGTTTAACTATCTTTTCGCTAAGAAAAATAAAGGAACTTTTTACCTGCGTATTGAAGATACCGATCAAACTCGATTTGTTCCCGGAGCAGAAGAATACATTTTTGAAGCTCTAGAATGGTTGGGGATTTCACCGGATGAAACGGTTGGGAAAAATGAAAAATTTGGACCGTATCGCCAGAGCGAGCGCAAACATTTGTACAAGCAATACGCCGACGAATTGGTTGCCAAAGGCTTTGCCTATTATGCCTTTGATAGCGCAGAAAGTTTAGACGCGCTGCGAAAAAATGCAGAAAAAGAAGGAAAAACTTTCATTTACGGACCAACCAGTCGCAACGGCTTAGAAAATAGTTTAAGCCTTTCGGCAGAAGCAGTTAACGAGCGTTTACAACGTGGCGATGCCTACGTTATTCGTTTCAAAACTGCTGCCGATACGGAAATTTATACCCAAGACATCATCCGCGGACGCATGCGTTTTGAAACCAATTTGCTCGACGATAAAGTCTTGTTTAAAAGCGACGGTATGCCCACATATCACCTTGCAAATATTGTAGACGACCATTTGATGGAAACCACACACGTGATTCGTGGCGAAGAATGGTTGCCTTCCCTACCCTTGCACTTTAGCTTGTATGAAGCATTTGGTTGGCAACGTCCGGAATTTGCACATTTACCGCTCTTACTTAAACCACAAGGAAACGGAAAATTATCTAAACGAGACGGTGATAAATTTGGTTTCCCTGTTTTTCCGTTAGATTGGATTGGAGACGACGGAACAAAATCGGCGGGATATCGCGAAGGCGGATTTTTCCCGGAAGCTGTTGTTAACTTCCTTGCACTTTTGGGTTGGAACAACGGAACCGATCAGGAGATTTTTTCATTGGAAGAGCTAAGTGAATTGTTCGATTTAGAACGCGTTCACAAAGCTGGAGCAAAATTTGATCCGGAGAAGAACTTGTGGTTTAATCACCAGTACTTACAAAAAATTACAGACGAAAAAGGCGGTGAATTATACCAAAAAGAATTGGCTTTACACGGCTATGAAATTCCGATGAACAGCGCTGTACGTGCATTCACGCTGATAAAAAATCGCGCAAACACGGTAAAAGATTTTTACACACTAACCTCGTACCTATACGAAGCGCCAACAACCTACGACGAAAAAATGCGTTTGAAATGGACGGTAGAAACTACCGATTACATTGAAGAATTGGTGGAAGTTTTACAGCAATCGACCAACGACGATAGCTATGCAATCGAAGAAGAAGTCCGTGCACATTTCGCCAAATCGAATGCAAATATGGGACGTATCTTACCTGGAATTCGATTGGCATTGGTCGGGGAAATGAAAGGACCGCACGTGTTCGACATCATTGAAGTGATAGGAAGAGCCGAAACTGTTAAACGTTTGCAAACAGGTTTACAAAAAATACCGTTGTAAGCTGTAACTAAATGACAGCTACTGCGTATCATTACGAAAAGCAGTATCATGTCTATCACTCTTATTGTAATCCTTGTTTTAGGATTCTTCATTTTTCTATCGGCTTTCTTCACCGTAAAGCAGCAAACTGCGGTGGTAATCGAGCGTTTCGGAAAGTTTTTAAGCGTGCGCAACTCGGGTTTGCAGCTGAAAATTCCGCTAATTGATCGAATTGCCGGACGCGTGAATTTGCGTATTCAACAGCTGGACGTCATCATTGAAACAAAGACCAAAGACAATGTTTTTGTTAAGATGAAAGTTTCGGTGCAGTTCAAAGTCATTCAAGATCGCGTTTACGATGCGTTTTACAAGCTCGAATACCCGCACGACCAAATAACGGCCTACGTATTCGACGTTGTGCGCGCAGAAGTCCCTAAATTGATTCTAGACGACGTTTTTGAGCGTAAAGACGACATTGCAATTGCCGTAAAACGCGAATTAAACGAAGCGATGGCCACGTACGGTTACGATATCATCAATACGTTGGTAACCGACATTGATCCGGATATTCAGGTAAAAAACGCTATGAATCGTATTAATGCCGCCGATCGTGAGAAAACGGCTGCTGAATTTGAGGCCGAAGCTTCACGGATTCGCATCGTTGCTAAAGCAAAGGCCGAAGCGGAAAGCAAGCGTTTACAAGGACAGGGTATTGCCGATCAGCGTAGAGAAATTGCTCGTGGTTTGGTAGAGAGTGTCGATGTTTTGAATAAAGTAGGAATTAACAGCCAGGAAGCATCGGCATTGATTGTGGTGACACAACATTACGATACCTTACAATCGATCGGTGCAGATACGAATTCGAACTTAATTCTGTTACCTAATTCGCCTCAAGCGGGCAGCGATATGTTGAATAATATGGTTGCTTCGTTTACGGCTAGCAATCAGATTGGCGAATCTATGAAAAGAGGCGGAAAACGCATTAAAGATGCCGACGTTTCTTACGAACCGCCCACGTATCCAGCTGCAGAACCGGAAACGGAAGCGTAAAACTTCTGACAAGAAAATAAAAAAACCACCGAACGCTTTGGTGGTTTTTTTTTGGCATGACTGTGCATAAAATGTTAGCTTAAACGAGTAATTCTCGCGAGAAGCTAATAATAAATGCACATTTCTAAACCCTTTACTAAGTCCTCTATCGTCTTTTTAACTTCAGATAAAAAAAGCGAATCAAAAAGAACAATCCTACAATGAGTAGGATATTGAAAGTTTGCCAAAAAAATAATGAAGTTTCCATAAAAAATAGCTATGCTTGATTTTAAAATTTTTGATTATGAGAACAGTAGTGCTAAAATATATAACTTTCTCATATTTAAAAAAAATTTCTTGCAAAGTGGAAAGCCGGTTTAACACCGGCTTGATTTCTATTCTGATTTCACTGCAATAACAACATCCTCTTTGAAGTGATATTCTCCTTTTCGATAGATTTCTTTGTTTGATAAAATCACCTCGTAGGTATAAACGCCTTTAGGCAGATTTAAGAAACATTCTTTTCCATCAACAGGAATAACAAGCTCTTTTTTTATATCGTCTTGCGTAGCATCCGAAACGCCGTAAATTTTAAATGTTATGCGCTCGGTAAGTTTGTTTTTGATACAAACTTGGTCGATTACGGTCTTGTTCGCATTGTTGTTTTTAGATGTGGCAAAAATGCTCAGACCAGAAGTGATAATCTCGGCACCACGAAGGATGTTTGTAGTGGTGGATTGGGCGCTCGAAAACATAGTTGTTAATGAAACAACCATTACAAGAATAATCCGTAAAATTAGCACTTTAAACTGTTTTAAAGATAAAGGTATGATCTTAAAAAAATAGCAACAGACAGTACCAGTGCAATTCCAAGAAGTACTATTTCGAAATTGTTGAAGTTTCTCGTTTTGTATTTATTCCAGGCTTTTATGGAAACAAAAATCAAACCGAATATTAGAATAAAAAGTTTTATCCAAATATCTATTTCTTGAAAAATGTATAAAATTGCTAGAACTACACTACAAACTAATAAGGAACTAATGTCTCGTTTACTATTCATGATTTATTTATATTAATTTTTGATACAACGTCTGTATGCTATGCGTGCGTTGGAATCGGCAGCCGCATGAATAGATGCTACAGCTGCATGACAAAGAATACCTGCAACTACGGTTATATCAGCCGAAGCACAACCTACGTGTCCAACGACAGCAGCCGCAAAATTAATTATGAGTGTATTTCTTAATTCATCTTCACAATCTCCATTGGTTACTGCAATAATAGGCTGCAAAATCGGATACAACTCCGGAACAAGTAAATCCTGCAGCTTTGTGGAACTTATTGTAGATAATTTGTACTTAGACTCTAGGGAAGAAAGTCTGTTTCGTTGAACCGTTAAATGGTTCCGATAACTAGATTCAGTCATACCAACTGCAGACAAAAATTTTCTTAACTCTGTTTGATCTCCGCTTCTCAAAAGATTTGAATTAACTAAAGAAATACCTGCTTCCTCAGCATTTTTTACTAGATTGTACTCAGAAACTACATAATCCTTAAAAGCTTTCTCATTTCTTAAACCTGACAAACTCTGTGCATTAGCGATAGTTGCAATAATGCTAAACAACAAAAACAAAATTTTTTTCATGACTTTAAAATTTAAAAATTACTAATTACATTTTCGTAATCCGTTGGCCATTGGTTACGGAGCAAAGTAATTAGATCATGAAAAAAAAGATGTAAGCATTTCACGCAATAATCTTGCAAAAAACGCAATAATCTTGCGAAAATCGCAACAACTAAAGACAAAAGAATTTCGTTGTACATCCCTGAAAAATACATCAAAAAAACTTTGAAAATTACCCGTGTTAAAAGTATAAAAAAACTACATAATAATTAAATAAAAAAATATAATTATTTGATTATAAATTTGTTACGATGTTATAACAAAGTAACATAGTTGTTAAAATAATGTTAATATTATATAACGTTTTATAAAATGCATAATTTTGAATAGCTATTAAATGTCTCAAACTATGAACTTAACTTTTGCAAAGAAAATACGTCAGTTGCGACTTTTAAAAAACCACACAGTGAAAGAAGTTGCTTATTACCTAGAAATAGACGCTTCAACCTATCACCGACTCGAAACGGGTAAATCATCAAATTGGTTAAAATACTTACCTAAACTTCTCGAATTCTATAAAATAAATGAAGAACAGCTTTTTTTAGGTTTGCCCGAAGATGTAGTTGTGCGCAAAGCAACTGGAAATAATCTTGCAGAAGATAGCTATCTCCTAAACTTTTTTCAGCAAGAAATAGAAAAAAGAGATGATTTATTAAAAGGCCTGAAAAAAGATCTGGAACAACTTCGAACTCTTAACGACAGACAATTTAAAGAACTACGATTTCTCAAAAAAAACACGCTTTAACTGAGCTACATCTTCGCCTTCAAGCTATCTAATTTCTCCTGAAGCGTTCTTAAAATCTCTGCTGCGCCGTCATCGGCTTTAGAAACTAATTCGTCCACTGTTTCGTCTAACTGCTCTTTGGTTATCTTTTGCGACTCGGCTAGTTGCAACAACTCTTGGATTTTCTGCGCAATTTTATCTTTCTGTTCTCCGATGCTGTCCTTAATTTTCCGACGCGTTTCGCTTCCTTTATCCGGTGCAAATAAAACACCCAGAGCCAAACCAGCAACTGCTCCTAAAGCGGCTGCTAGAAGTACTTTTGTTTGATCTTTACTCATAATCTACGCTTTTAGCTGTTCTAAAATTACCTGCAATCGCACATCGGAACGCGCTACCAAACCTTCGAATTTCTCGGCCGTTTCGGCATCCATCTCTGCATAACGCAACAAATCGTTTCCGCTGTACAATAAAAGTACAAATAACAACGAAACCTTGTTGTTGTTAATGTTCTTTTTAACAGCTTGTTGCAACAACGAGAAGTTCTTTATTTGTCCTAAACGAGCTTTCAATTGCGCTAATAAAGCCGTCTGTTCGTTTTCGTCGGTTAGTTTAAAATACCGATTGAGCTCTTTAAGCGAATTATTAATCAAATTTTCGTCTTGCTTGCCTTTCTCTTCCCACGAATCTTTCAAAGCTACCGTTCGGTTAAAAATCAGCTTACTTTCCGAACTATCCGTATCTACACAGAAATAGCCCAATCGCTGAAATTGGTACCTATTTCCAACCACAGCTGCTTTTAATCCGGCTTCTACTAAACCCGTAACGGTTTTAAGCGATTCTGGGTTCACAAATTCGAGGAAATTTCGCTCTTTGTGTGCATCGGGTGCCTCATCTAAAAATAATCGATCGTAGAGCCTTATTTCGGCTGGTATTGCGGTAGCAGCATCAACCCAATGAATGGTTGCCGCTACTTTTCGTTCACTAGCTTCGGTACCGCTTCCGCTCAAACTGTCGGGATCGTAAGTGGCGTGAATCGCTGTAATTCTCCCTTCTTCATCTTTTTCTACCGCAGTTGCTTTCACAATGTAGGCATTCTTCAAACGCACCTCTCCTCCTATCGACAAACGGAAAAACTTTCCGGTTACCTGTTCCATGAAATCGTCACGTTCGATGTACAATTCTCTCGAAAAAGAAATTGTTCTAAAACCTGCGTTTGCATCTTCTTGATTGTTTTCTGCTTTAAGCGAAAGCTGTTCGCCTTTCGGGAAATTCGTAATAATAAGCTTAACCGGATCGAGTACTGCCATAACACGCGGCGCTGTTTTATTTAAATCTTCGCGAATGCAATGCTCTAATACCGAAACGTTTATCAAGTTATCGCGCTTGGCAATTCCGATGGTTTCAGCAAATTTTCGAAGCGATTCGGGCGTATAACCACGGCGACGCAAACCAGAAATAGTCGACATCCGCGGATCGTCCCATCCATTAACGTATTTTTCGTTTACCAACTGCAACAATTTCCGTTTACTTACAACGGTATGACTCAGATTACGACGTGCGAATTCGCGTTGCTTCGGACGAATTGCCGTTCCAGTACCAATCTGATCTAAAAACCAATCGTACAATTCGCGGTGTGGTAAAAATTCGAGCGTACAAAACGAATGTGAAATTCCTTCTAGGAAATCGCTCTGACCATGTGCCCAGTCGTACATCGGGTAAATACACCAATCGGAACCCGTACGGTGGTGGTGTTTGTGTAAAATACGATAAATAATCGGATCGCGCATGAGCATATTAGGTGAACTCATGTCGATTTTAGCGCGTAAAATATGTGTTCCTTCTGCAAATTCGCCTGCTTTCATTCGTTGAAACAAGTCGAGATTTTCGGCAACCGCTCTGTTTCTGTATGGCGAATCGACACCAGGTGTAGTTGGTGTACCTTTCTGTTCGGCCATTGCTTCCGACGTTTGCGAATCGACGTAGGCTTTTCCTTTCTCGATGAGCATCACCGCCCAGTCGTACAGTTGTTGAAAATAATCGGATGCATAACATTCGCGATCCCACGAAAATCCGAGCCAGGCAACGTCGCGCTTAATCGCATCTACGTATTCTTGTTCTTCTTTTGCTGGGTTGGTATCGTCGAAACGAAGGTTTACAGGAGCTTGATAATCAATACCTAAACCGAAATTTAAATTGATTGCGCTGGCATGACCGATGTGCAAATACCCGTTAGGTTCAGGTGGAAATCGGAATCGCAGTTCGTTTCGATTTAATCCAGTTGCGAGATCATCTTCAATAATTTGCTCTATAAAATTAAGCGACTTGGCTTCGGTTGACATTTTTCGGTAATTTGCTGCAAAGATATAAATCCCTTTCGCAGAATTATGGCAACAGTTAGTGCTTCGATTGTATTAGATGAAATTCGTGTTTATGCGTACCACGGATGTTTGGCAGAAGAAACCAAAATAGGCAGTGATTATCGGGTTCGATTACGGGTTTGGGCCCATTTATCGAAGTCGGTTATTAGCGACGAACTTTCGGATACGGTCGATTATGTTTTGTTAAATCGAATTGTAAAAGAAGAAATGGCGATCCCATCAAAATTACTGGAACACGTTGCCGGACGTATTTCTGAGCGAATTTTCAGAGAAAGTGCTTTGGTTGAAGAATTAGAAGTTGAAGTAAGTAAAGTAAATCCGCCGATTGGTGGCGATGTAAGTTCAGTAACGATTTGTTTGAGGGAGAGATTGAAAGATTGAAAGATTGAAAGATTAAGAGGTAATTATATAATATCAAAATCTTGCTTCTTATTGATAAGAGACTAATTAGCTAATCTCGAAATTTCGCAATCTCAAAATCTCAAAATCTTCAAAAAAAAACCTTCAGAGAAATCTGAAGGTTTTTAGAGGCATCGAGCGGATTCGAACCGCTGTAGGAGCTTTTGCAGAGCCCAGCCTAGCCACTCGGCCACGACGCCATTGCGGTCGGCAAATGTACGTAATTATCTCAAAAATCAAAGCATCTGCACAAAACTCGAGAAAAAATCTTTGTGGATGTATCGATTTTCTTAGCAACGATTTGTTTGGTAACGTATGCCGCGGCAGCGATAGAGCGATTAGCCCGGAAATCTAAAATACTGCAAATGAAAGTTAAAAACTGCGACCATAGGAGCGCGTTTTTGCGCATCATTTGCGGATTTTAGAATGAGGACTAGTAGCGAAAGCGCGGGGGCCGCAATGAAGATTGAAAGATTTTGAGATTTCGAGATTGAAAGATTTCGAGATTTAAAGATTTAAAGATTGAAAAAAGTAAAAGGATTGAAAAAAAAGAATCAATCAAAAAATTTGATAACTATTCGTTGGGTTCGATGATTTCGACTGCTTTTTTCACCAATTTTTGATCGCTCGGAAACCAACCTTGCAGCATAATAGATATTCCGAAAATTATTAGTAAAATACTGGTAATCTGTTTAATAAGAGAAATATTTTTCGGAGTCATTTTTGATTTTAAACGTTTTGCTGCCAACATTTTAACTAGGTCGATTAGCAAATACGACCCAATTACCGAACTAAAAAATACGATTAAACGACTCATTTTTAATTCTAAAGCGGGTCCGAAGGTGATAAAAATAAGCAACCAAAAACCGAGTACTCCGACGTTAATGAAGTTCAATAAAAATCCTTTTCCGTAAAGTGCTAGATAGTCTTTTTTTAGAATTTCGACTGTTTCTGTTTCGATAGCAACTTTTGAATTTCGCCGCAATTTTATAAACGAAATTAAGCCGTAAGTTACCATTATCAAGCCACCGAAAATAAAAAGTGCTGGTTCGTCTTGCAGGTTGTTTATTAAGCGATACGAACTGAAATACGCTACGGCGATGAACACAAAATCGGCGGTAACCACACCTAAATCGAATACCAAAGCGGCTCGTAATCCTTTAGTTGCGGCGGTTTCCAGTAGTACAAAAAAAACTGGGCCAATCATGAAGCACAGCAAAAATCCGAGTGGGATTGCTAGTAAAATGTCGTGCAGCATTTGTTTGTTTTGCGTTTGCGAAAGGCTAAGGTAAAGAAAGTAAACTAACTTTCCACGGTTTCTGCTTTATTTACGAACAATAGTACCACCCAGAACACGCGTTTCGTTGAGGTTTTTCGGATTTCCGTACACTTCGATGGTTCCGCCGGCTCGCACTTTAGCATTAACGGTTTCGCTGGCATTTACTTGTGCATTTCCGCCGGTAGTTATTGTAACAGTAGTTTCTTCGGTTTGTAAATCTTTACCTTCAAACCTACCACCGGTTCCGATGCTAATTTCTTGAACCGCTGCCCTTCCTGCCAATACAATAATTCCGCCGGTTGTAGCTCTGCTTTTAGCAAATTCAACTTCAGTATTTATTCGAATTTCAGCACCTTCTTTGGCTTCAAAATCAATATTCTGACCTTGAAGCACATCGGTATTCGAAACAGTACTGCCTTCGTTTGCTTCTACGCGTGAGAGGTTTTTGTAGTATAAAATAACCTTTGTAAACTCGCCATCCAGCAACTTTTTTAATGGCATCCGAATTTTCAAAACGTCGTTTTTCTGAACGAGCGTAACCTCGTTTTGATATGCTCCGGAAATTTCGGCTTTAGTTTCGTTTGCTGGTACGAGTACGAGGGTAATTCGGTCGAAAACCTCAATTTTGGAAAAATCGGTTAATGAAAGCGTTTTGGATTTTTGCGCTACAGTTGAAACTGAAAAAAGCAATACAGTTATAAATTGAAAGACTTTATTCATTTTTTCTTAAGTAATGAAAATCGAGTTGTTTTTTGACTAAATCGGCATTTTTTACTTTAACGAAAACTTCGTCGCCTAATTGTATAATATTTTTAGAGACAGCACCAACCAAAGCGTACTGCTTTTCGTCGAAGGTATAATAGTCGTCTTTAATTTCCCGAATTCGACATAAACCTTCGCATTTGTTTGAAACAATTTCTACGTAAATGCCCCATTCGGTTACGCCGGAAACTACGCCGAGAAATTCTTCGTCTTTGTGATCTTGCATGTAGCGAACTTGCATGTATTTGATGCTGTCGCGTTCGGCATTAGTGGCCAAAACTTCCATATCAGAAGCGTGTTTGCATTGTTCTTCGTAAAACTCGGCATTCGCTGAGGCGCCGCCTAACAAGTAAAATTGCAACAAACGGTGTACCATTACATCTGGATAACGGCGAATTGGCGAAGTAAAATGCGAGTAGTAATCGAATGCCAAGCCGTAATGACCAATGTTTTGTGTTGAATATTTGGCTTTACTCATGCTTCGAATGGCCAAGGTATCCACTAAATTTTGTTCTTTTTTTCCTTGAGCATCTTCTAAAATCGAATTCAAAGATTTGGCAATATCTTGCTTAGAGCGGAAGTTGATTTTATAACCAAATTTTGCAATAACGGTTTGGAAGTTAATCAGCTTATCTTCATTGGGTTCGTCGTGGATACGATACACAAAAGTTTTCTTCTGTTTACCGATGAATTCGGCTACTTTACGATTAGCCAAAAGCATAAATTCTTCAATCAAATGGTTGGCATCTTTAGCGATTTTAAAGTACACGCCTTCCGGATCGTTGGTTTCGTTGAGGTGAAATTTTACTTCCACTTTATCAAACGAAATGGCACCGTTTTGCATGCGTTGCTTTCGCAGAATTTTTGCGAGTTCGTCGAGTTTTAGTACTGATTTTACGATGGGTTCCGGAACTTCGCGATCGGTTCCCGTTAGCGATGTTGCTGCGGGAATTGTATGTTCGGCAGTTTCGATGATGTGTTGAGCTTCTTCATACGCAAATCGGAAATCAGAATAAATAACCGTTCGACCAAACCATTGGTTTACAATTTGCGCCTTAGCATTGATTTCAAATACAGCAGAGAACGTTAGTTTTTCTTCATTCGGACGCAACGAACACGCGTAATTAGAAAGTACTTCGGGAAGCATAGGTACCACTCGATCAACGAGATAAACCGAAGTTGCTCGATTAAACGCTTCTTGATCGAGTATGGTTCCTTCTTCTAAATAATGCGACACATCGGCAATATGCACACCAATTTCGAAGTTTCCGTTTTCAAGAAACTGAAACGACAAAGCGTCGTCGAAATCTTTTGCATCTTTCGGATCTATCGTAAACGTGAGTACCTTTCGCATATCACGCCGAGCAGCAATATCGACAGCAGTAATTTGGGTGTCGATACCGTCGGCAAAAGCTTGTACTTCCGCAGGGAAATCGGCGGGTAAACCGTACTCGGCAAGTATTGCATGAATTTCTGTTTGGTGTTCACCAGGTGCTCCAAGAACTTTGATTACGGCTCCGAAGGGCGAATCGGCTTTGGCTGGCCAATCTTCAATTTTTACCAGCACAACATCGCCTTGTTTGGCACCACCGGTTTTATCTTTTGGGATAAAAATATCGGTGTACATTTTCGGATTTGCGGTACTGACAAACGCAAAGTTTTTTTGGATATCAATTACGCCAACAAATTCGGTTTTATGACGTTCGATAATCTCGATGACTTCGCCTTCCGGTTTCTTTCCGCGACGGCGGTTGTACACATAAACGCGCACTTTGTCTTTATCTAGCGAATGGTTGAGGTTGTTTGTTGGAATAAAAACATCGTCTTCAAAATCTTCGCAGATGAAGTAGGCGGTTTTCCGCGTGGTCATATCGATGGTTCCTTCGTAGTAATCCGGCGAAACGGCTTTTACGAGGTATTTTCCAGGTTCCGATTCGATGATCACTTTTTGAGCGGCCAGAATTTTTAAATCTTTGATGATTTCATTTCGGCTCTTGGTGTCGTCGAGTTCAAGAACAGCGGCAATTTGTTTATAGTTAAAAGCTCTGTTCGGATATTTAGAGAGAATTTTTAGAATTTTCTCCGAATAGGTTTTCACCTTCTTTCCGTGCTTTTTTGGAATCTTTGTCATAGTGTAATCGTTGTTACGAAGGTACAGCGAAATGTGTACAGGTTTACAAAAGCAATATCGAAGCTTTGAAATTGAACCGAAATTTAAAGCTATGAACAAACAATTAATAACAACAAATTAATTTTAATTATAGAAATATATATGTGTTGTTGTATAGTGTGTTGATTTGTACAAAAAGTATTTTAGCGTTTAGTTGATTCTTAGCTTTTACTTAGTTGTAACGATTTATTAACATTATCTTAACTTTGCACTAGTTTCATTTTGAGCTTTTTACAAACTTTATTGACAATTGTAGAAAAACCACCGAAACTAGTTTTCGTCAGCTTTTTCACAGCCGAACTTTTGTTAAGAAATCGTAAAAACTAGTCGATAACTTTTCAAAAAATAAGGCAAACTTTATTTGATAATCTCGCGAGAATTTTGTCTTGTAAAAAAATCTGTTTCCACACAAAAAAATCTGTTAGAAGTTATGTTGATTTATCAACAAAAAAACCACAATGCTTCTTGTCTTATTTTTAAGACTTTAACATATTTTATCAACAATTCGCTGAATATCAGGCCAGATGTCGCAATAAATGAATTTAAGTAGTCAGATTTTCAACGACTTAGGTTTTTGAAGAAATCGACTCATTTTAGAGCTGCGAAACGTACCTTTGTGCAACACAATTACAGTATTATGATTATTTCGATAGGAAACGACCACGCCGGACCCGACTATAAAAAGGCGATAGTTGCCCATTTAGAACAACTCGGACACCAGGTTTTAAACCACGGTACCGACACCACCGCCAGCGTAGATTATCCGGATTTCGGGCATCCTGTGGCGGAAGATATCGAACGCGGGGCAGCACAGTTCGGAATTGTAATTTGCGGTTCTGGAAATGGCATTGCAATGACCGTAAATAAGCATGCGAAAATTCGCGCTGCACTTTGTTGGACCAAAGAAATTGCGCAACTAGCTCGTTTACATAACGATGCAAATGTTATTAGCATACCCGCTCGATTTACCAGCGTGCAGCAAGCTGTGGAAATGGTTGATGTGTTCTTGAACACCGAATTTGAAGGCGGGCGTCATGCAAATCGAGTTGCTAAAATTGCTTGCTCATAAATATGACAGAAATTGCTTTTGTTGTTGAGAAAGCGGGAATTCCTTCGCCCGTTGTTACAGCTGTTTTAGACTTATTGAACCAAGGTGCAACCTTGCCTTTTATAGCGCGGTACCGAAAGGATGCTACTCAGAACGCCGATGAGGTTACAATTGATGCTATTTCGAATTTTGCCAAACAATTTCGCGAACTCGAGAAACGCAAGAAAACAGTTTTTCAAGCATTAGACAAGCAGGGAATAAACGATCCGAAATTGCGTGAAGCGATACAAAACGCCGATAGTTTGGTGGTTTTGGAAGATTTGTATTTGCCTTACAAACAAAAGCAGCAAACGCGCGCAGCCAAAGCCCGTGCGGCGGGATTGCAAGGACTGGCCGATGCGATTTTTCAACAGAAGTCGGTTGATTTAGAAGTGTACGCAGCGCAGTTTTTAAACGCGACTATCGTAAACGAAGATTTAGCTTTGCAAGGAGCGCTCGATATCGTTGCTGAGCAGTTGAGCGAAATACCTGCAGTGCGAACGTCGGTGCGAAATACCATGCGCAAACAAACGCTGATGCAAACAAAAGTGCATCCGAGTTGTACCGAAGAGCAGAAAGCAAAGTACGCGCAGTACATCGATAAGCAAGAATCGTTATCGCGAATACCGCCGCATCGGTTTTTAGCCATCCAACGAGCTGAAAACGAAAACGTGTTGAAACTCCGGTATGAGGTCGACGATGATTATTTAGAACAACTAATCATTCGCAACGCCGGTTTTCGGAAACAACCCGATTCGTATTTACAAACAGCGGTTTCCGACAGTTTAAAGAGACTCATAAAACCAAGCATTTTAAACGATGTTTTACAAGAGGTTAAAGAAAAGTCGGATCGGGCGTCGATCATTGTTTTTGCCGCCAATTTAAAGCAGTTGTTGTTGGCACCGCCTTTGGGAGCCAAGCGCATCATGGGAATTGATCCGGGATTTAAAAGCGGATGTAAAATAGTGTGTTTGAATGAATACGGTACTTTAATGCACAACGAGACGATTTATCCGCACGACGGTGGATCGGCTGAAACGATGGCAATAAAAAAAATCGGCAGTTTGGTACAATCGCACAAAATTGAAGCCATTGCGATTGGCGACGGAACAGCTTCGCGCGAAACGGAACGTTTCATTAAAAAAGTACCTTTTCATTCCGATGTTCAAGTTTTTGTGGTTTCGGAAGCAGGAGCATCCGTATACTCGGCATCGAAAATTGCACGAGAAGAGTTTCCGAATTACGACGTTACCGTTCGTGGTGCGGTTTCTATTGGTCGACGATTGGCCGACCCGCTTGCCGAATTGGTTAAGATAGAACCGAAGGCGATAGGAGTGGGGCAGTACCAACACGATGTTGATCAAAATTTACTGAAAGAAGAACTTGATAAAACCGTAATGTTGGCTGTTAATGCGGTTGGCGTTGATTTGAATACGGCTGGAAAATCGATCTTAAAATACGTAAGTGGAATAGGGGAGAAGCTTGCCGAAGAAATAGTGAAATTTCGGGAAGCTATCGGCGGATTTACCAATAGAAGACAGCTGCTAGAGGTTTCGGGTTTGGGTCAGAAAACTTTTGAACAAGCTGCGGCATTTTTGCGCATTACCAACGGAAGTAATTTGCTCGATAATTCCGCGGTACATCCGGAAGCGTATGTTGTGGTTGAAAAAATGGCGAAAGTTCTGGGAATTACGGTGGGTGAATTAATAGGAAACAAAACAGAAATCGCCAAAATTGCACCTTCAGATTTTGTTACCGAAAAAGTGGGTGTTTTGGTTTTAAAAGATATTTTGAAGGAATTGGAAAAGCCCGCTCGCGATCCGCGGAAGAAAGCTCTGGTTTTAGAATTCGATTCGACTATTAAAACAATTGATGATTTACGGGAAGGTATGGAATTACCGGGCATAGTCAATAACATCACCGCTTTTGGCTGCTTTGTGAATATAGGTATCAAACAAAGCGGATTGATTCATATTTCAAACCTCGGACAAGGTTTTGTTAGTGATGTTTCATCGGTTGTGAAATTGCACCAACATGTTCGAGTTCGGGTATTGTCGGTAGCGTTGCAAACCGGACGAATACAGCTGGCACTACTTAAATAACGTGAGTTCGACATAAAAATCCTTGTTAGATCGCTTGAAGTAAGAGTTGTATCCGGAAGAAGAAAAATTTTCGCTCACAATTTTAAAAGCTAACCATTTAAACAGTCGCTTTCTTCGTAGTATTTTTTTGAGATACCTCGGTATCCCAAAGAAAATACGCCTTGTAATCAACTATTTAAATGATTTCTAACTTCTATTTTTATATCGAACTCACGTTAAATAATAGCTACAAAAAAACCGCCTCAAAGGC
>NZ_JBMLTK010000040.1:0-11149 GCF_049240005.1 Flavobacterium sp.
CTTCAGAAGAGCAGCCGCTTAATAAAATAACCAAAGCAAAAGACAGCAAAAATATCCTAGTAACAACCGTTTTTACTTTTTTATTAAATTCAAATTTTACCTTGTTTTTACAATACTCTGTACTCTTTCCCCACACCGCATAATTGAAAATGGGGGGGGGGGGGTAAATAAATACTTCATAATAAATGGTTTAAGTTGGAAATAAAAGTAATTAAATAAATATTACCGTTATAAAAAAAGTAACACTATAGAAGCTTTTATCTTTCAACCTTTATTTGTTAAGAAAAAAGAACCCCTTTACGGAAAAACCGTAAAGGTAATTTCAGGAGAATTGTAGTTTTATAAGTTTTTCTATATTTTTTGTCGGTGCAAATCGGATATATGAAATATAAATTCTAAGAAATCGATAAAATTATGTCTATCAAATTAAGATTTAAAAGTTTACAAATTTTTAAGAACATCCGAAATCAAACAAGACACAGTCTCGCTTCTTAAGATATTTTTAAAAGTTTCTCTCCTATTAATCCTTAATTTTGTTTTTTCTAATTCTAAATAACATTGCCAACCCTGCAAAATTTACCGCTGTCGCATGCCGCTGTTGTTGTTAATTTCAACCCAGATGCCGTTCCTTTAAAGTTAATCGAAATGGGGTTAATTGCCGGTGCAGAAGTGAAGCTCATCCAGATTGCACCGCTCGGCGACCCGTACTTATTCGAAATTTCTGGCAGTTACGTGGCTATTCGCAAAGAGTTGGCTGCACAAATTGAAGTAGCCGAAGTAAGCCAGTTGAGCCATGAGTAAACATCTACATAAAATTGCGCTCATTGGTAACCCAAATACGGGCAAAACCTCGCTTTTCAATAAGCTTACCGGATTAAATCAACAAACCGGAAATTATCCCGGAGTAACCGTCGACCGTAAATTAGGATACACCCAGTTAACCGACGGACAAAAAGCAGCTGTGCTCGATTTACCCGGAACCTATTCGCTAAATGCGAGCAGTTTAGACGAAAGTGTGGTAACCGATTTACTGCTGAACCCCGCCGATAAAGACTATCCAGACGTTATCGTTGTTGTTACGGAAGTTGAAAATCTGAAGCGCAACTTACTGCTTTTCACACAAATAAAAGACCTACAGCTACCTGTCGTTCTTGCCATTAATATGGCCGACCGGATGCAAAAACGCGGGATTTCACTAGATATTCCAGCACTTGAAACCGCACTCGACACAAAAATTGCGTTGATCTCAAGTCGCAAGAACACAGGTATTAAAGAATTAAAAACGCTAATTACTGAGCGTAATAAACTTTCTCGAAACCCAATCATCGATATTAGAACAGTTGATGAGAACTTTTTTAAAAGCGTCGAACAAACGGCGCCCAGCCGAAATGTGTATGAAAGCTGGCTGTTTCTGTCATCCGAACACTACAAACTAAACGACCAAGCAACCGACCCGAAACAGCTTTCGGTAACAGCTTCAGATCTAAAACGTTTGCAACAAAAGGAGGTGATAAAACGCTATCAGTTTATCAATAACGTATTAAAATCCACTCAGAAAACAGACCTTTCCCTGGCAACTGATTGGCGCTATAAACTCGACCGTATCTTTACGCACCGTATCTTCGGCTACCTGATTTTCGCCGCTATTTTACTGCTTATTTTTAATGCGATTTTTAGTTGGTCGAGTATTCCTATGGATGCCATCGACGCGGCGTTTGCATCGCTTTCAGAATACACAAAAAGCCACATGACGCCAGGCATGCTTCAAGAATTGCTCGCCGACGGGATTATCCCTGGTATAGGCGGAATTGTAATTTTCATACCACAAATTGCCTTTTTATTCTTGTTCATTTCGGTCCTAGAAGAATCGGGATATATGAGTCGCGTGGTTTTCTTAATGGACCGCATAATGCGTCGTTTCGGCCTTTCCGGAAAAAGCGTGGTTCCCTTAATTTCGGGAACAGCTTGTGCCATTCCTGCAATTATGGCCGCTCGAAACATCGAAAATTGGAAGGAGCGTCTAATCACAATTTTGGTGACGCCGTTTACTACCTGCTCGGCACGCTTACCTGTGTATTCAATTATTATCTCATTAGTTATCCCGAACCGAATCGTCTTAGGTTTTATCTCCATGCAAGCTTTGGTACTTATGGGCATGTATCTGATCGGTTTTGCAATGGCTATTTTGGCAGCAACGATTTTAAATAAGATCATCAAACTAAAAACCAAACAGTATTTTGTTATCGAAATGCCTGATTATAAGTGGCCGCTTCCGCAGAACATTGGGATTACGGTAGTTGAAAAAACCAAAGCCTTTGTAATGGGTGCGGGTAAAATCATTTTAGCTATATCGGTAATTCTCTGGTTTTTGGCTAGTTACGGACCTGGTGAAAATATGGATCAAGCCGGAGCGCGCGTAACCATGGAACAAGAATACGCCAACGGAGGTACTTACGAACAAGCCGTTGCCGCTGCACGTTTGGAAGAATCGTACATTGGGCGTTTGGGTCGCGGAATCGAGCCTGTAATTAAACCTTTGGGCTACGATTGGAAAATTGGTATCGCCATACTTACCTCATTTGCAGCGCGCGAGGTGTTTGTAGGAACCTTAGCAACCATTTACAGCGTGGGCGGAACCGAAGATGAGGAAACCATCAAACAAAAAATGCGCGCCCAAACTGATGTAAAAACGGGAAAACCCATTTTTGATCTAGGAACCGGATTATCGATTCTGATGTTTTATGCCTTTGCCATGCAATGTGTATCAACCTTAGCAATTACAAAACGTGAAACCAATAGCTGGAAATGGCCTCTGATGCAATTGGCTATTATGACAGTCTTGGCCTATTGTATTGCATTTGTAGTTCACGAAATAGCCAGCTGATGCAAGAAGTAATTGCCATAGCCGCCCTCCTACTAGCACTCATCTTCTTGGTGCGGAAATTTTTCTTTCCAAAAAAGAAAGGGAAAGATTGCTGCGGTTAGCAATTTGTTATCCTAAAAAACACAAAACAGGCCACTCTTTTTATTGCGCGTTCATACAATAAAACGAAACTACCCGACGCTTTTTGAGTTAGTTAGTTCTACAACTTGTTTAGTGTTAGGAACAGATTTTCCTAAATCGGATGCGAATATGGAATTACAAAAAAAACCGCCTGTCCATAAAGCTGAACAGACGGTCGGTAAATAACGCTACTACCCGTTATTATTCTTGTACGATCGGATCTCTTAGCGATTCTAAAACCGCAACCACGTCGTTAAACAAATCAGAGTTTGCAGGTACGCCGTTTTCAATAGCGGCAGCTCCAACATAACCTACAAATTTGTCGTAATCGGCATTCGAAGATGTAGTTCCCATACGCGGATTTTGTGCCGGATTGTGTGCGGCTACCATATCCAATCCTGAATAAGTATTTACCGGATTTGTTCCTCCTGTGTTGAAAGAGAAGAAATCCACTAAATTATCTTGTAATACGGCTAAGTTGGTGGTGTTTCCTGCGCCCACTTCAGCTAAAAGTGGAGCAAAGTGCTCTGCTAAGTTTCCTTGAGCCCCCGCCTGAATGTCGGCTACAATAAGTTGCACGGTTCTACCTACTACTTTTCGGTAGGCTAGACGGCCCGATTCAATCATAACGCCGTTGGCTGCGTCTGGGTCTTGTACCATCGCATCGCCGCCGAGACGGTCGTAAATACTGGCTTCTGCTGGTGGTGCACTATTATCATCGTCGTTACAAGACACAAACAAAGGAGCGCCGCTCAATAGCAGCAAGGCTAAGAATTTCAGATTTCTTTTCATAGTTCAAGTTATTTAAGTTAATTAAAAATTCGTTGGATACCTTTTGAGAAATGGTAGGCAAAACCATTTTGTTTCATCGCCGGACAAACTTTTTTACTGGCTAATTCGGCCGGAACTTTAAAGATGCTAACGTCTTTGTAACCTTTTGCAGTAAAGGCTTCGTACACCTTTTGATTACTGGTTTGCGTGTTGTCGTGAAAGAAAACTACAACATTGTTTTTCACAAGCACATCGCCTTTAACGCCCGAGATGGCCGATAAATCATATTCGATTTTCTTTGCTGTGATAGAGTCGATAGGTTGTTTGAAGTCGAAACGACTTACTTGCCAAGTGGCGAGTTCAATGGTAACTGGTTTAGCAGTGGCAATGTGTACTACTAAAATCAAAAACAGCAACAGAATCACAGAACCTGTAGCTACTAAAATTCTTTTAAAATTAATTTTCATAATCGTATGCTTTATGGTGCGCTACGATTATTTACGAGTGTAGTTCTATTTTGGATTTACCGGCGCCTTATTTAGTTTGGTTTTAAATAAAGAGTCGTCGTTCTGCTTGAGTTTTACTACAGCATCGGCATGATCGTTGGGTACGGTCATAGACAATACATACTGCGAAAACAGCCACTTTCCTTTGGTCAGAATTAAGATACCCGATCCGCGACACACGCCGAGGTTAGAATCGAGTAGTTCGTCGAACCAAGCGATGTTTTTTTGTTTGTTGAAATAAATGTTTCGTTCGAGTGGCGTGTACTTCCACCCTTTTCCGCGATCAAAATACGGTTTTGCGAAGGCGGTAAACGCTTGTCGGTCCCAATTTTCGGTAGCATCGGTTCCTATAAAGTGGAAATCGGCACCCATAAGTGCTTCGTAATTCTTCCAATCAGCTGTCGCGGCCGCTTCGTGCCATTGGTTTAACACGGCATCGACATGGGAAAACGCTTCGGCTTTTTTTTGTCCAGCAACGTTCAAAGCGCAAAATAGCAGCGCAACGACTACTTTCACTCGTTTTGACTTCCGACAAAGACAATTATGTGCGTTGCTGAATAATTTCATTAGTTTTATGCTAAGTTGCTACGCCCGTAAACCCTCGAGCATAGCTTGTGTTATTTGCTCCAAATCGTATTCGTGTTTCCAACCCCAATCGTTTCGGGCATGCGTATCGTCTATGCTTGCCGGCCAGCTGTCGGCTATCGCTTGTCGAAAATCTGGATTATACGATATTTCAAATTTTGGAATGTGTTTGGTTAACGACTCCGAAATTTCTTCCGGAGTAAAACTAACTGCTGCCAAATTGTACGAAGATCGAATTTTAATAGCTTCAGGTTCGGCTTCCATGATTTGAATCGTTGCGCGAATCGCATCCGACATATACATCATTGGCAGCGCGGTATCGGATTTAAGAAAACACTCGTACGATTTGTTGGCTAATGCCTCGTGGAATATTTCTACAGCATAATCTGTTGTTCCGCCGCCGGGTGGCGAAGTATAGCTAATTAATCCGGGATAACGCACGCTGCGCACATCGACCTGATACAATTTATGATAGTACTCACACCAACGTTCGCCCGATTGCTTGCTGATTCCGTAAACCGTACTCGGCTCCATAATCGTGTACTGCGGCGTGTTATCTTTTGGCGTCGACGGACCAAAAACCGCGATACTCGAAGGCCAAAACAAACGTTTAAATTTTTTAGCTTTCGCCAAATTCAAAACATGAAACAGCGAATTCATATTCAAATCCCAAGCAAAAGCCGGATTTTTCTCTGCCGTTGCCGAAAGTAATGCAGCCATGAGATACACATCGTCGACCTGATATTTCTCGATCAAATGTTCAATTTGATTATAGTCTAAAGCATTCACAACTTCAAAAATGCCGTCGTTAACTACTTCATTATCCATTTTTCGGATGTCCGAAGCAATTACATTCGAAACTCCGTATTTGCTTCGTAACTGCTTGGTTAATTCCGTGCCTATTTGTCCGCACGCGCCTATAATTAGTACTTTCCTACTCATGGTTGCTGTTTTGCGACAAAGATAACGTTTTCGTTTAGCTGCCAAATAACTAGGATCAAAACCTGTAAATAAACAAATAAAGAATTAAAGCTTTGTTTTTCAATAACTTAAATACGAAACACAAGCAAAATTTAAATAAGCTTTCTTTAACAATAATTCTGATTTCAGAACTTTAGTAAATACGCTACTTTTGTCGAAAGTTTAGATGTGAAACAACTCGCAATCCTTTTTTCGTACCTGATGCTGTTTGCCGCTTGCAACGACAACGATGCGCAACGAAGAGTAGCTACGCAAAAAGATGCTGCTCGGCAAGAAGCGTTTT
Organism: Flavobacterium sp.; assembly: GCF_049240005.1. GTDB lineage: Bacteria > Bacteroidota > Bacteroidia > Flavobacteriales > Flavobacteriaceae > Flavobacterium. The sequence goes on from NZ_JBMLTK010000040.1 coordinate 6,131, forward strand.
TCAAGCAGCTCAACAGCGCCTGGAATTTTACGGTTTTAACGCCTAGTCCTTTGGTTCAAGAGCAGCTTCGAACGTGGGCCGATTGGAACCTATTTATTTCTGAGCTCACGTCAAAACCAGTAAGTTCGCTAAGCGCTTTCCAAAAAAAAGCTACAAAATTGGCTACTCGTGCCGCTCTTTTGCAAAACAATATTCCACCGAAATTTGCTACTCCAGAAATCAAAAGTCGGATCGCGGCAGTAGTTGCCTCTGTACGTATGCTCGACATGTATCTTTCTGTACAACAACCACCTATAGAACGCATTAAACCTTTGTTTTCCGAAATCAACACGGCAATGAGTGGTCTAAATACCCAATTTACTGAAATTGCACAACGCGAGCTCGTTCCCATTGAAAAGGGTGAAGCAGATATGTTGCGTATGTTGGATACTACTCGAGCGATTAAAGCCACACCGGTGATCAGATAAAATGGCACAACATTTTCCGTTTTTTACACGTTTCGAAAATGCTACTCCCGTTAAAGCAGTACTCACTGCCCTTTCGGAGAAACAACACAAACTGCACGTAAAGAATCTGGTGGGTTCGGGAATTTCTCTATTGGTACAACGAATTGCTTTACAAACCGAACGACCACTACTTTTATTAGCAACCGATAAGGAACAAGCCGCTTTCTTACTCAACGATCTAGAGCAATTACACAGCGCCGACGACGTGTTGTTTTATCCCGAATCGTACAAAAATCCGTACAAAATTGAGGAAATCGACAACGCCAACGTTTTGCTGCGCGCCGAAGTCCTCAATCGAATAAACTCGCGGAAACGACCACCCGTTATGGTGTCGTATCCTGAAGCGCTGTTCGAGCGTGTCGTGACCAAAAAAGATCTCGACAAAAACACCTTGAAAATTGCTGTTGGCGACAAGATTTCACTCGACTTTATCAATGAAGTGCTTTTTGAATACGAATTCAAACGTGTCGATTTTATAGCCGAACCCGGCGAATTTTCAGTACGTGGCGGCATACTCGACGTATTTTCATTTAGCAACGACCATCCGTATCGTATCGAGTTCTTTGGAAATGAAGTCGAATCGATTCGCTCTTTCGATGTTGAAACGCAACTTTCTGTCGAAAGACAAAAGAAAATAAGTATCATTCCGAATATCGAAAATCGGTTTTTTGAGGAAAATCGAACGCCGTTTCTAAGTTACATCAGCCCACAAACCACGCTGATTTTACTCGACACTCAACAAATTGCCGACAAACTCGACCAGCTTTTCCGTAAAGCCGAAACCGCTTTCGAAAACCTACAGTCGGAAACCAAACATGCGCCTCCAGCCGCTTTATTTCTCAACGGAAAACAATTCTTGCACGATGCCGAACGTTTTGAAGTGATTGAAATGGGAAGTCGCGCGTATTTCGAAAGTCTGAGTATTTCCTTCAACCAAACGCCTCAACCCTCGTTTAACAAGCAATTCGATTTGCTACTCGAAAACTTATCGAATAACCGGTCTAAAAACATCCGGAATTTTCTGTGTTGTGCAAACGAACAACAAGCCAAACGTTTTTACGACATTTTCGAAAGCATTAGCGAACCGGCAGATGATATTCACGAACAATACCAAGCCGTAACCTTACCGCTACACGCCGGATTTATCGATAACGACGCCGGAATTGCGCTCTACACCGATCACCAGATTTTTGAACGCTACCACCGTTTTCATATCAAGAACGGCTACGCCAAAAAACAAGCCATATCGTTTAAAGAACTCAATGGTTTAACCATCGGCGACTACGTGACACACATCGATCACGGAATCGGAAAATTTGGTGGATTGCAGAAAATTCAAGTCGACGGCCGCACGCAGGAAGCTATAAAATTGGTTTATGCCGACAACGACATTGTGTACGTTAGCATTCATGCGCTGCATAAAATTTCGAAATTTAACGGCAAAGACGGCGCCGTTCCTAAAATCTATAAGCTGGGTTCGAATGCGTGGAAAACGCTGAAGCAAAAAACCAAAGCGCGCGTCAAGCACATTGCATTCAATCTGATTCAATTGTATGCAAAACGACGTCTGGAAAAAGGGTTTCAATACAATCCCGATAGCTATTTGCAACACGAGCTCGAAAGCTCCTTTATTTACGAAGATACGCCCGATCAGATAAAAGCAACGCAGGAAGTTAAAGCCGACATGGAGAGCGACCGCCCTATGGATCGTTTGGTGTGCGGCGACGTAGGATTTGGAAAAACCGAAGTAGCAATTCGTGCCGCTTTCAAAGCCGTTGACAACGGAAAACAAGTAGCTGTTTTGGTGCCAACTACTATTTTGGCGTACCAGCATTTTCGCACTTTTTCTGAGCGATTGAAAGAAATGCCGGTGACCATCGGATACCTCAACCGGTTTAGAACAGCAAAGCAAAAAGCCGAAACGCTTAAAGATTTAGCCGAAGGTCGACTCGACATCATCATCGGAACGCACCAGTTGGTCAACAAAGACGTGCGATTTAAAGATCTAGGCTTGCTCATTATCGACGAGGAACAAAAGTTTGGTGTAAACGTTAAAGACAAACTCAAAACCTTGTCGGCAAACGTCGATACACTCACACTTACGGCAACGCCTATCCCTAGAACATTGCAATTTTCGCTTATGGCCGCGCGCGATTTATCGGTAATTACCACGCCCCCACCCAACCGCTACCCTATCGAAACGCATGTAGTTGGATTTAACGAAGAAACCATACGCGACGCGGTTTCATACGAAATTCAACGAAACGGCCAGGTGTTCTTCATCAATAACCGCATCGAAAACATCAAGGAAGTTGCCGGGATGATACAGCGATTGGTGCCCGATGCGCGTATTGGCGTTGGTCACGGGCAAATGGACGGCAAGAAACTCGAAGAGCTAATGCTGGCATTTATGAACGGAGAATTTGATGTGTTGGTAGCCACGACCATTATTGAAAGCGGACTCGACGTGCCTAACGCCAACACCATTTTTATCAATAATGCACAGAATTTCGGACTCTCCGACTTGCACCAAATGCGCGGTCGTGTAGGACGAAGCAACAAAAAAGCGTTTTGCTACTTTATTTGTCCGCCGTACAGCATGATGACCGAAGATGCGCGTAAACGCATTCACGCCTTGGAACAGTTTAGCGAACTCGGCAGCGGATTTAACATTGCGATGAAAGATTTAGAGATTCGCGGTGCGGGCGACCTACTTGGTGGCGAGCAAAGCGGTTTTATCAACGAAATTGGCTTCGAAACCTATCAAAAAATCATGAACGAGGCCATCGAAGAATTGAAGGAAAACGAGTTTAAAGATTTATACAACGAAGTAGAGAGCAACGGCAAAACCTACGTGAAAGACATGGTTATTGATGCCGACTTCGAGCTGCTCTTCCCCGACGATTACATCAACAGCATAACCGAACGTTTGGCGCTGTATAACGAGCTGGGCGAGGTAAAAGACGAAACGGCTTTGCAAAAATTCGAGGAAAAACTCGTTGATCGCTTTGGCCCTTTACCGAAGCAAGCTGTTGATTTGCTAACGAGCTTAAAGTTAAAGTGGTACGGCACTAAATTAGGTGTCGAAAAGGTGGTTTTGAAGCAAAGCAAAATGATTTTGTATTTTGTTTCCGACCAGCAATCCGAATATTATTCGTCGGAGCAATTTCGCCGCATCATCGATTTTGTGCAGAAGAATCCGCAGTTGGCAAAACTCAAGGAAAAGCAAACGCCTGCGGGCCTAAAATTGTTACTCACGTTCGAGTCGGTTAAATCGGTTCGAAAGGCAGTTCATTTGTTTGAGCAGATTTAAATCTAGATTTTTATTTGGGCGTTGCGCGGCGCGTTGCTGTGGTTTTGCAGGTGCCGCGCCGTGCCATACGCTGCAATAAAACGGCACAAAACCGGCCGGCAATCGGTTTGCGTGGGCTTCTGTGGGTCGCCAGCGCAAATCCGTTTTCGGCAGCGGTTTTCTTCGCGTTTTATTTTCCCTGCTGTCACTAACGCAAATTCGTAGCCCAAACTTCGTCGTAAAAAATGTTCATAACCACCCGAAACGTTTATAAACGTTTAAACACGCCTAAAATTCGTCGACAAAAAATCGATTTAGTATTTTTATGCCGGAGGCGGGCTGGAGGCCCCGGAGCGTTGCTGTACCCTTTTCTGCTATTTTAGCATTAAAAGCCGCTTCATTACTCAGGTGTGTCGTTTCATAAAATTCTGCACTTCGATACGTTTTTATTTTTTCCTCAATAAATCTAACTGATTTGCCCACCTTGAAAGGCAAAATTGATTCTTGATTGGTGGCCGAAATTCAAGTTGGTACCCTGTTTCAATTCAAAGCAGGTAGTTGAAATTCGGTAATCCGGTACGCTTAATTGTTCATAACCACCCGAAACGTTTATAAACGTTTAAACACGCCTAAAATTCGTCGACAAAAAATCGATTTTGTACTTTTATGCCGGAGGCGGGCTGGAGGCCCCGGAGCGTTGCTGTACCCTTTTTAGAGAATTTTCACTACAATCCCCTATATTCACTACGATTGGCCTGAATATAAACTGTTTTGTGTTTTTTAATTTTTTCCTTGAAAACCAGTTTCGGACGCTGATTTTGAGAATAGTTTTGCGCTACGAATCGATTGGAGCGGTTTTTAGATCATCAACTTTTGTGTGAACGACATTGATTAGCCCTGATGGCAGCGGAAAACCCACAGCTGCAACAAGGCGTGCGCACACTGTTTTGCTGGCGACCAACGGAAGCCAAGCGAAACGGTTGTGCAAACCCTTGGTGTAGCGCGGATTTGCAGCGAACAGCAGGATTAGCTTCAAACCTACACTAGACTTGAAAACTTTGTTAAGCCTCTGTAATTTAAGTTTTTGAGTAGAATAAAGTACTTAAATTTGATTGTACGCGCGTTTCTAAAATCAAATCGATTTTAAGTCTTTAATGACTTTAAATGCAAGATCAACTTCTTCGTCGGAAACTAAAATGGTGAATTCGAAAGAGGTGGAAA
>NZ_JBMLTK010000040.1:11249-27033 GCF_049240005.1 Flavobacterium sp.
GCAAGATCAACTTCTTCGTCGGAAACTAAAATGGTGAATTCGAAAGAGGTGGAAATTACTTCGTTGATGATGATTCCTTCCCAGGCAAGTCGCTGGAAAATAAAGTAATACACACCGGGCGTCGACACGTTGTCTTTCGGCAGCTTTACGGTAATCGACGCTAGATTCTCGAATTTGTGAAGCAGCTTTTCGCCTACAAAATGCTTATCTACCAGCTGGCTGACCGATTCGCTGATCACAATATTGGTTTCGGAAACCCCGCGCGACGAGGTGTAAAAAATATCGGTGTAATTTTTTATATCCGCTATTAAATCGGCCTGTTTGTTCAAAATCGTATCGGAAACCGCAAACGTATAATCGACCAACGAAGAGCGCACAGTAATTTCTCCAATGTTTTTGAGCACTTTTACGATCTTGTGATTCATTCGGAAATCGAGATCTTCCGACAAGCGCTTGAGTGCCATCACAATTGCGCCTTGTTTCACGTCTTTTCCTAATTCTTGCTGTAAATCGGGCAACATATTGCGTGAAAGCGAGGTTAGGTTGATGATTCCTTGCGCGAGTGCGTTTAGCAAAAAGGGCTTTGTTTTTATGTAATTTTCTACAACGGCCGCAATAGTTTTCATAACAGAGTTGCTTTTAGTAAGAACCGCGCTCTATACCTAAATAATGTAACGCCAATTTACATTTTGTGGAATTTCATCCAAACTAAAACGCCGTTCTTGTATATCTGACAATTTGTTTCAAATATAACAACTAGAAATGATAAAATGCGTCGGGTAGGTGTTTGATGTCGAAAGATTCGCCATTTTTAACAATAGCAATGATATCAAAACGGAAATCTACCTCATCGTCTAAATCTTCCGCGAAAGCATTTACCGCTTGGAGGAGGTTGTTAATTTTCTTTGATTTTACCGTTTCTTCGGGCAGTCCGAAATCAACACTACTGCGGGTTCGCACTTCAACAGCACACACAACATTGCCTATTCGTGCAATGATATCGATCTCTGATTTTTGGTACACGTAATTGCGTTCCAGAATTTTGTAACCCTGTTCTTCCAAATAGGTCACGGCCATTTCTTCGCCTTTTTTTCCTAAGTCGTTATGCTGCGCCACTAGTCGAAAAGTAAAACTGTTTTGTCCTTGGTAACGGTGAGTTTTGCATGCGTGCCCAGCACTAATGCGCGATTATCGGGAATATGACCCGCGGGAAAATCGAAAACCACGGGAATGTTCAGGCCTTCTAAATGTTCGGCAACAATTTGGTTGGCGTTTTTGCCCCACGGAATTTCGTTGTCTTTCATTTTTGTCATGCCGCCCACTACCACGCCTTTTAGCTTACTGAGGCAGCCGCAGCGCTTGAGGTTCATGAGCATTCGATCGATGTGGTACAGGTATTCGTCGAGGTCTTCGAGAAAAAGAATTTTATCATCGCAATGCACCTGACTGTCGCTGCCCAGCAAACTGTAGAGAATAGAGAGATTTCCGCCAACAAATTCGCCTTCTGCGGCTCCGAGTTGGCTTTCGGAATCGGTTGGTATTTCGTACTGCAACGGTTGTCCGAACAAACATTTTCGCAGCGATTCGACGGCCGCCGGACTTGCGGTAGCCACATTTAGAGGCATTAATCCGTGTATGCTTGCAAATCCCAAATTATTGAGATGGTTATGCAACACAGTAACGTCGGAAAAACCAATTAGCCATTTGGGATTTTTTTTAAAGGCCGTGAAATCAATTTTATCGATAATCCGCACAGTGCCATAACCGCCGCGAACACACCAAACAGCTTTGATATTTGGGTTGTCGAATTGCTCTTGTAAATCGGCTGCCCGCTGTTGGTCGGTTCCAGCTAACTGATTGTATTCTAAACCAATAGAACTTCCGATTTTGACTTTCAACCCCCAGCTTTCCAGCAGCTTAATAGCGGGCTTAAGATTATCGGTGATGTTTTTTCGCGCGGTAGCAACTATCGCTACGGTATCACCTGGATTAAGTTTCGGCGGCAGTATTTTTTTCCCCTGGTTTTGGGCGTTCGTGGCAGACATCATAAATAAAAATATAAGAATCGATAAGCGCATGTATTTACGCGTTAAGAGAGTCCTGACGGATAATTTTTCCGTTTCCTGTTTCTTTAAAAATAGGTTTAAAGATTATTTCCTTGGGTTTTTCATATTTGTCTAGCTTTTTGAAGGTGTCCTCGGAAAGTTCGTACGGTTCTCCTTCTACAACTAAAACCAAACGTTGCCCCAACTCGTTGTCGGGCAACCCAGCTACAAAGAAGCGGCGGTTGATTTTAGGCGCTAACTTTTCTTCGATTAATTCCGGAGAAAGTTTAATGCCGCCTGAATTGATGACGTTGTCGATACGTCCTAACCACGTAAATGTGTGTGGCGTATGCACTTGCACCAGATCGTTTGAAACAATTTTCTCGTTTGAAATATCGGGTGCCGAGATTACGAGACAACCGCGCTCATCGGCGGAAACTTCGATATTTGACATGGTCTGAAAAACGGCGTCGCCAACAGGTTTAGCTGCGATATGCGATACGGTTTCTGTCATTCCAAACGTTTCAAAACAGGCCGTTCCGGAGGCAATTAAATCGGCCTCAAGTTGTGCACTAATTTTGGCTCCACCAACAATTAATTTCTTGATCCATTTTAAGTCGGCAATCGAGTTTTGCGCTTGCAACGGCACCATTGCTGAAAAGGCGTATTGGGTATCGCAGTTTTTCAATGGCTTTGCGCTTGGTGCCACAAAATCGATGTCGAGTCCGAGCACAAATCCGCGTACAAACATCATTTTTCCTGCCACATATTTTGCTGGTAAGCAGTGAAGTACTTTATCGCCTTCCATCAAATCAAAAAAAGCACCTGTTGCCAATGCCGAATTAACCATAGCTTGCTTTTTAACGCGAATACGTTTTGGCAAACCTGTACTTCCGGAAGTATCCATTTCAATATAATCGCGATCGTCGAACCAATCGAGCAGAAAGTTCCCAACGGGTTTTTCAAAATCGGCTCCTTCCTTAATAAAACTGTAGGCTACGCGGCATAAATCATCTTTTCCTAAATGAAAACCATTGAGTTTAAATTTATGATGTACGTCGGTGTAATTGATTGTATGTGTTTCCATTATATTTCGTTTTGAGGAATTGGTCCGGTAAGTTTTTCTCGCCAACCTTTCCATTTGTATTTTTTAGCAAAGATGAATGTCAAGATAGGGAAAATAATGACAAGTGGGACAAAAATTTCGAATCCGGCAGACGGTTCAGAAAAATCTTTAAAGATCGAGTGAGTTTGAAAGGCTGTCCAGTCGGCAGTTACGAGTAATGCGGTACACAAATTATTAGCTGCGTGAAAACCGAGTGCGAGTTCGGTTCCTTCATCCATTAATGTTATCAATCCTAAAAACAAACCGGTTCCGATGTAATAAAACATGATTACAGGTCCGATTTTATCGACTTCTGGATTGAAAAAATGCAATCCGCCGAAGATTACCGAGGTGAAAATCCACGGCAACCAACGATTCTTAAACAGTGTCGCAAAGCCCTGCATCAGATAGCCTCTAAAAAGAAGCTCTTCTAAAGTTGTTTGAATAGGAATCATGGGCACTGCAATTAGGAACAAGATGATAAAAGGCAGCAATTCGAATTGCAAAACATAGTGTTCTGGATCTGAAAGCGCGTATGCTACTGTGGTTATGATCGAAAAAATGCTCCAGATTCCAAAGGCAAAATAAATTCGGGAGTAATCGATTTTAGGCCGGCCGGTAACAATTGTTTCAAAAGCTAATCGGTGCACGTAACGAACCGCGAAATAGAGTCCGCCCAAACCTGCTAAAAAAGACAGCAACAGTAGGAACAGCAATAAGTTGGAGTCCAATACTGTATAGAGTACGTCTTCCGAAAGTTCGCCCAATTTGCCGTCTTTAGCCGACTGAATTAATACGGCAATCGTTAAAGGGATTTGGCCTATTACACTAGCTACAATTACCAAGACGGATCCCAACAAGTATTTAAGAAATTCGGATGCTGGTTTATTGGAGACGGAAAAAAAGTTGCTCATTTGTTTTCTTTTTGCGCTAAGTTACAACAGCGGCTTAACATATCGAAGCGTGCCGCTTACTTCATTTAACAAAGCTTTGGCAAAAGTGCCTTAAACCATTGGACTACCTTTGCGGTCAAATTGCCTGAAAAATAAGCTATGAGAAAGATATATTCCGGAATGTTCTACACATTAATTCTAATTTTCAGCACGTTAAGTGCCTATTCCCAAAACTCTGGAAAAACCGTAAAATTATCGGGGCGTGTTTTCGATGGAGGAACTAAAGCACCGATGGAGTACACGACGATTACGCTCAAAAACACAACAACCAATGCTGTTTCGGGTGGAATTACAGACGCTAAAGGTGCCTTTAATATTGTTGTTGCTGTGGGTACTTACGACATTACTATTGAATTCATCTCCTACAAACCCGTCGAAATCAAAGGAAAAGCCCTGACGGAAAACACCAACTTAGGCAATTTCTCTCTAGTCGAAGATGCAACTGTGTTGGAAACCGTCGAACTGCGTACAGAAAAAACTACCGTTGAAATTAAGCTCGATAAAAAAGTTTACAACGTGGGACAGGATTTGCTTGTGAAAGGCGGTACTGTTAGCGACGTTTTAGACAATATACCATCTGTAGCTGTTGACACCGATGGAACCATCACTTTACGTGGAAATGAAAATGTACGTGTGCTTATCGATGGGCGTCCATCAAATGCGATTAACATTTCTGAAGCGCTGCGCCAAATTCCTGCCGATGCAATCGATAAAGTGGAGGTAGTTACGAACCCGTCGGCACGCTACGACAGCGAAGGCGGCGGCGGTTTGTTGAATATCATTCTCAAAAAAGGAAAAAACCTCGGAATCAACGGTTCGATTATTGCTTCTGGCGGCACACCAACCAACTATGGTTTAACTGCAAATGTGAACTATAAAACGAAACTCTTTAATCTATTTGGAACAACGGGTTACAACTATCGCAAAAATCCAGGCAACGGCTTAAACAACAGCGAATATTTGAATGAAGTCGGCACAACCCGAAATTTTATCGATGAAAAAAGAAACAACGAACGTATCAGCGATAGTTATAACACCAACTTTGGTTTCGACTTACTTCTCGACGAAAATACCACCTGGACACACCAAATGAATTACCGCAGCAGCGAAGGAAGCAACGATGAAACTGTTTTGTTTAACAACTTCGACGCCAACCGTGAAAACCCTTTCGTAACGCGTCGAAACAATGAACAAGACAACGCCAGTTCAAGCATTGAATACGCCTCGAACTTTGTACATAATTTCAAAAGAAAAGGCCACAAACTCACGGCAGACTTGTCGTTTTCAACCAGTAGAGATAACGACGAGTCTGTTATCGAAAATAACAATACAGCGGTATTGCAAGAACTTACGTTCAACGATCAAAATCAAAAGCGTAACATCATTCAAATTGATTATGTAATGCCATTTGGAAAGAACCAACAATTCGAAGCTGGATATAAGGGCGACACAAATATTCTGGGAACAGACTTCGTAGTTGGCGGACTCGATGAAAACGGAAATTTCTCCCAATACCAACAGTTTTCTAACAACTTGGAATACAAAGAACGAGTTAACGCGGTTTACACACAGTACGGAAATAAATTTGGTAAATGGTCGGCGTTGGTTGGTTTACGTTGGGAAGATTCCAACATTGACGTTAATTTACTCACAACCAACAACTTCAACAACAAGCGCTACAACAACTTTTTCCCTTCTGCCTTTTTAACTTACGAAATAACGCCTGAGACCAATGTATCGTTGAGTTACAGCCGTCGTATTAACCGTCCGCGTGGCCGACAATTAAACCCGTTTAGCAACTATTCTTCGAACATCAATATTTTTCAAGGAAATCCAGATCTTGATCCGGCAATGACCGATGCATTGGATTTCGGATTTTTGAAAAGATGGCGAAAATTAACGCTAAACGGATCGATGTACATCAATAGAACGACAGATTCGTTTCAGTTTGTGCGAAAAGAAAGTGGCGATTTCGTAACCACTATCGTCGACGGAGCCGATACTGTAGATGCCAACGGGAATCCAGTTATCGTTGGTGGTGAAGACATTCAAGTACCTGTAATTTTAACCACGCCCATTAACCTCGCCACCGAATACCGTTTCGGATTTGAATTTACTTTAAACTACAATCCATTTAAATGGTGGCGTTTGAATTCAAACTTCAATTTATTCCGAAATGAAACGCAAGGCGATTTCACATACACCAATACACAAGGTGAAGAGGTATCACAGAATTTCGACAATATTGCCTTCGGGTGGTTTTCTAGAATCAATTCTAAAGTTAATCTGCCTTACGGAATCGATTGGCAAACGAACGGTACTTATAACGCACCTCAACGCAATGCACAAGGTAGATCACTTGGTGTTTTTAGCGCGAATCTTGCGTTTAGTAAAGATATTTTAAAAGATAAAGGAACCTTAGCGCTGAATGTTCAAGACGTTTTTAACAGTCGTAAGCGAATTAATGAAACCAATTTGCCCCAGTTAAACTCGTACTCCGAACAACAATGGCGTGTACGAACCATTACTATGTCGTTTACTTACCGATTTAATAAGAGTAAAACAGATAAAGATCGTCCGACGAGACGCGACGACGACGGTGGGGATTTTCCTGGATAATGGAAAAACGGTTTAGAAAAAGGTCGGTAAAGCATTAGTTTTGCCGACTTTTTTTCTGAAGTCTGTAAACTTCAAATTCCAAGCCTTTCCACCTCCAATTGCAATTTTCCAATCGCTTTCTTTTACATTTGTTACCCGAAAGTATCGTCCATGAAAATAACTATCGTTGCCGGAGCTCGTCCCAATTTTATGAAAATTGCGCCGCTTATTCGGCAGATAAAAAATCGGCAGAAACAAGAGTCCGATGTACATTTCCGATTGGTGCACACCGGACAGCATTACGACGCCGCATTAAGCGACGTTTTTTTCGAGCAACTTCAGATACCAAAACCTAACGTTAATTTCAATGTGGGCAGCGGTACTCAAGCAGAGCAAACGGCTGCCATTTTAACTGCTTTTGAAAAAGAGCTTGTCGAAAATCCTTGCGATTTAGTGCTTGTTGTTGGCGATGTAACCTCAACGATGGCCTGTGCTATTACGGCGAAGAAAATGGGTGTGAAAGTAGCCCATGTTGAAGCGGGAATTCGTTCGGGAGATTGGACCATGCCTGAGGAAATTAATCGTAAAGTAACCGATTGTTTAACCGATTTACACTTTACAACCTCTGTTTCAGCATCAGAAAATTTGTTGCGAGAAGGAGTTAATCCGCAGCAAATTCACTTTGTTGGAAATGTAATGATTGATTCGCTGCTGCATTCGAAACCAAATTTTAAAGCACCTGATTGGTTTGCGGAAGCTAATTTAGAATCCGGGAAATATATCTTACTGACCTTGCATCGGCCATCCAATGTCGACAATGGTGATCAATTGGTGCAAACACTAAGAACAATAGAGCAAATTGCTGGCGAGCGCGTTGTTTTATTTCCGATTCATCCGCGAACGAAACACGTTTTAGGATCGAAGATCAACGAATTTAAACGCATTTATTTCACCAGCCCACAGCCGTATTTAGAATTTATGTGGTTGGTGCAAAACAGCAGTTGTGTTATAACCGATAGTGGCGGCTTATCTGAAGAAACTACAGTGCTTGGGATAAAGTGCTTTACCCTACGAAACAGCACCGAAAGGCCCGAAACAATTGAGATAGGTACCAATACCTTGGTAGGAACCGATTTAAATGTCCTTTCAAAAGCATACACTTCCTTCCTTGAAAATGGATTAGGAACACACGGCATTCCCGAGCTGTGGGATGGTCGAGCCGCCGAGCGTATTTTGGAGATAATTATGCGCGAAAATGCCTGAAATACTGATCATTACCAACTATTTTCCGCCAGAAACCGGAGCAGCAGCCAACCGAATCATGCAACTTGCGCAATTGCTTCAAAAAAACGGAAGACAAGTAACCGTGTTTTGTCCGCTTCCCAATTATCCTACGGGCAAGCTGTATCCCGGCTATAAAAACAAACTAAACACACGAGAATCGGTTCAGGGAATTTCGGTAGTGCGTTTTTTTATATGGCCATCGGCGTCGAAAAATCCGCTCGTGCGACTGTTTTCAACTGCTTCTTTATTGTTGTTACTGTCGTTTAAATTACTGTTTTCGCGCTTGCCTAACGATGTTGTGGTACAATCGCCGCCCTTGTTATTATCGTTTGTGTGTTGTGCGATTTTGCGCTTACGCAGAAGAAAAATCATACTCAATGTCTCCGACTTGTGGCCTTTAGCCGCAGTTGAATTACAAGTTATACCACCCAAAGGCATCGGCTACCGTGCAGCCTGCTACTTTGAACGAAAAATATACGGTTGGGCTCAGGTTATTTTGGGTCAATCGGAGGAAATTTTAACGCACATTAAGTCCTTTAAATCTAAAGCGACATTAGAACTTTACCGGAATTTTCCGGAATTTTCTCATGAAGCAACGCCTGTTGTGGATAATGCCGAAAAAGTGCAGATTTTCTACGCCGGACTTTTGGGTGTAGCTCAAGGAATTTATCGTTTATTAACCGAGATTTCCTTTGATGCGAACAAGGTAGAAATCCATGTATTTGGAGCAGGTGCCGAACAAGATTTAATAAGTAGACATTTGAGTCAAAAACCGAATTGCGGCATCTACTTTCATGGGAATTTAAGTCGCTCTGAATTGCAGGCTCGTATAGAAAAAATGGATTTTGCTCTGGTGCCGTTAGTAAGTCGCATTTACGGTTCGGTTCCGTCTAAAATATTCGAATACAGCAAAATGGGATTTCCACTGATTTATATGGGTGGTGGCGAAGGCAGCGATATCGTTCGGAACTTCAAGTTGGGTTACGACGTTGAAACGGGTGATTATAAGAGTCTTTCCGAGCTAATCTCACAAGTAGCCCAATTAGATTCAGCGGAACGACTCACATTAAAATCTGAGGTTTATCACACAGCTAATAGAAGTTTTAACGCGGCAGAACAATTTCAGAACTTGGCTGTTTTTAAAAACTAGAAAAGCTTGATAATTGAAGACTTAATACGCCTTTTCGTCGCCGCGAACAGCGTTCACCACCGTCATTACAATAATTTTAATGTCGAGCAGCAACGACCAGTTTTCCAAGTAAAAAATGTCGTATTTGACGCGATAAATAATGTCTTTCTCATTTTCAACTTCGCCACGAAAACCGTTGGTTTGAGCTAAGCCGGTAATACCTGGTTTAATGAAATGCCGTACCATAAATTTGTCGATCTTTCGCGCATACATTTCGGTGTGCGAAACCATGTGTGGGCGTGGTCCAACAACCGACATATCGCCTAAGAGCACATTAAAAAATTGTGGCAATTCGTCGATGCTCGACTTTCGAAGGAATTTACCAATTCGGGTTATCCGTGGGTCGTTCTTAGTAACTTGTTCTAAATCGGCTATTTCATTTAGCGTCATCGAACGAAATTTAAAACAATTAAACTCTTTGTAATCTAAGCCATTGCGCCTTTGTTTAAAGAAAACAGGGCCTTTGGATTCGAGTTTAATGATCAATGCTAAAAGAGGTGTGAGCCAAGAAAGGAAACCGATAATGATTACAATACTAAAAAGAATATCGAATATGCGTTTTGCTGTTCGATTGATCGGATCGTCGAGCGGAATGTCGCGCAGAGATATAATAGGAATGTAGCCGTAATAATCGAGTTTGGTGTTATTTCCTAAGATGTTGCGCTCGTCTGGAAGAAACTTCAAAATTTTGAGATTATTATCGGCAAAATCAATAAAAGTTTCTACCTGAGTAGGCGACAAATCTACCAGCGCACAATAAATTTCATCGATTTTGTTTGTTTGAACAAAGCTTAAACACTCATCGATTTGCTGCTTTTTGTCGGTTTCTAGATTAAAAACTCGAATTAAATCGTATCCATAATCTGGATTTTCATTGAAAAACTCGGCTAAAGCCTTTACATTTTTAGCTTGCCCAACTAAAACCACGTTTCTAAAATTTCCTCCGTAAATAGCTCTATATCTACGTAGTGAATAATAGATTAACAACTTGACGGTTGCTACGATACAACCTGAAGAAAGCGTGTAAATTAATACTTCTTTGGCAGGAACTTCTTTAGAATAAATTCCCGCAAAAGCGAAACAAACGAGCGTAAAAAGGAAAAGTTGTCTTGCAAGCTTATTTAGAATAGCAACTACTTTCGTAAATCGGTAAACCTCGTAAAAATCAATGTTCAGTGCAATGATTACCCAACTTAGCGAAATAAAAATCGAAAAATAAATGCTTGCAAATTCACTTCCCAACATACAAATGGAAAATAAATTAATCACAACCAAGTCGAGCACATACGTGGCCGGCCGAATGTAAACAGAATATCTTCCTGTTTTTGCGCGCATTCTAGTGGTTATATTTTGAGAAGTCTTTGTGGTCTTGTTTTTCTAAGTCGGCCTTCGACAAGCTTTTGAAGTAATCATAAGTTAGTTTCATCCCTTCTTCGCGGCTTACTTTTGGCTCCCAACCCAATAGCTCTTTTGCTCGAGTTATATCCGGTTGCCGTTGCAAGGGGTCGTTTTCTGGAAGTGGTTGAAAAACGATTTTCTGTTCGGTTCCTGTAAGCTTGATAATTTCTTTCGCGAAGTCAAGAATGGTGATTTCGTCTGGATTTCCAATATTAACAGGTAAAGAATAATCGGAGTGCAATAATCTAAATATGCCTTCCACTTGGTCGTCAACATAACAAAACGAGCGGGTTTGTAGTCCGTCTCCAAAAATGGTGAGATCTTCACCGCGCAGTGCCTGACCAATAAAAGCTGGAATTACTCGACCGTCGTTGAGACGCATCCGGGGTCCGTAGGTATTAAAAATACGAACAATTCGGGTTTCCAAACCGTGAAAACGATGATAAGCCATGGTTATGGACTCTTGGAAACGCTTCGCTTCGTCATAAACGCCTCTCGGACCAATGGTGTTTACATTTCCGTAGTAATCTTCGGTTTGTGGATGTACGAGCGGATCGCCATATACCTCTGAAGTTGAGGCGATTAAAATTCGTGCGTTCTTAACTCGAGCTAATCCGAGTAAATTATGTGTTCCCAACGAACCAACCTTGAGGGTCTGAATTGGTATTTTTAAGTAATCTATCGGGCTGGCTGGCGAAGCAAAATGGAGTATGTAATCCAAATCACCCGGCACAAAAACAAATTTACTTACATCGTGGTGATGAAATTCAAAGTTTGGATGCTGAAAAAGGTGTTCAATATTTCGAAGGTCTCCAGTAATAAGGTTATCCATGCCAATAACATAATAACCTTCGGCAATAAAACGATCAGCTAAATGCGAACCTAAAAAGCCCGCCGCTCCCGTGATTAAAATTCTTTTCATTTATTTTTCTTCAATATTCGTTTTGCTGGCGGGCAATGCGGTATTGAATAAACAGTAGAGTACTGTAAAGAAAATCAGCCCGCGTTGTCTGCAAAAAAACGATTCGGTCAAAAATAAGACTATAATAGACAACGCGAAAACGATATGTAAGAAATCTGCCCTTTTTATTGCATTTCTCATGTTTAAGAAGAGCATCGCTAATAGCAAAAGGAATCCGAACACTCCCAATTCTGCGAAAGTTTGTACGTACTGGTTGTGGAAATTAAATTCGGCATAACCATTATAGAGGCCGTGCTCATTTGCTTTTGCTACTATTTTACTTTGAGAAGCTTCTAAGCCATAGCCTTTAAAAAAGATGGCATCTTCTTGTAGCATTTCACCAAAAATACGGGTTTGATAAATGCGTAATGCGGTTCCTGGAAAAAAGTGGTTCTGCTCAAACTTATCCATGTTCCACGCTTGATGAAGCGATATGTTGTACACCTTTCCTTGTCCGTTTCCAATTGTTGTGTTCAACGTATTATCTACAAATGCCGTTTCATACTCCAGTAAGAAGCGTTCGCGGATATTCTTTACAAAAACTAATGAAAAGGCTAGGAATAACAAAAGAGAAATTAATGTCAAATACCGAACACTTTTAGGAACCTTTGAAAAGAACGAATAAAAAACAACAACTAAAACGGCGTCAATAAAAATGACGCTTTTAGAAGATAAAAGCAAGACAAATACGGCTAGTATAGCTAATGCTACTTTCTCGATGGTTTGCTTCTGCGGAAGCGAGATAAAGTAAAATAATGCAAATGATGCAAAAACCGACATGTAAATGGCATTGCGTTCAATAGTGACTAGGTTGTGATAAAAAAATGCCGAATTATCTCCTGTACTTAAGAACGTTACTAAAGCAACTCCAATAAAAAAGCTGGCATAAGCCGCAAAGCCAAACGAGTAGAACCTAAAAACACCCTGAAGTTGTTGTGAACTGTACGCCGGTAAACATGAAAATGCAAAAGGTATGATAAGAAAAACTAGGTCTTTTCGCAGACCGTTTAAAGTAGCGCCGTAATCTATAGACCATGCCGCAGAGACCGTCATGAGCAGATAAAACAAAATTGGCAGTGCCAAGGATAGCGTTAATTTAAAATTTGTACGTGTAAACGACAATAAACAAAGTACCGCTAGCAAAATTGTTGCTATGCTGCTGTAGGCAAATTTTAAAGGAATACTTGTTAAAACAACGGCTGCTAAAAACAGTTGCGCACCTGCGTCAGTTCTTAGGTTGCTGATTTTCAGCCAGGCGAGTTGTAAATAATTGTAGATAAGCGTCATTAATCTTTTCCCACGAAAAATTGGTTGCAATTGCGCCAAAATTTTCAGAAACGAAGCGCAAGTTATCACTTTTTTGTTTGTGAGAAACTAAATCTGCTACTTCTTCCGCGGTGGAAAAATAATCGGCATTTTCTTTTAAAATTGCTCGATTAAAAATGTTGTTGTGGGCAACAATATATGCCTGAGAAGCCATGGCTTCGAGTAGGGATGGGTTTGTGCCGCCAACAGAATGTCCGTGAAAGTAGATGTTTGAAAAATAGCGTAAATTATTAAGTTTCTCCAAGTCGTAAACGGAACCAACGAATACAATATTGTGTGTGTTGCCAAATTTATGTTTGAGATAATTGCCAAAAGCAGTTTGATGGTTGCCGATGACCAACATCTTTCGTGTTTGCTTTGCTAGGGCAACGCCATCGAGAATGGTCTCTACGTTATTTTCGGGCTCCAGCCGCGCGATGAGCAAGTCGTATTGGTGTGGGACTACTTCGAAACTTTGAATCTGAGCCGCATCGGGTTGATCGAATTGAAAGGCTCCGTAAGGAATGTATGTTGAATCGACTCCGAAGCGCTGTTGCAAGTGCTGCTGAATTCCAATCGAATCGGCCACAAGAACATCGCTGCTTTTCACCGCCAATTTCTCGCTAAAGCGAAGTAACTTCTGAACGGGTCTTGAAAATTTGGATCGTTTCCACTCCAAACCGTCCATATTAGTAACGATTAGCGCTTTCCGCGGAAGCAGAAACGACCAGATAGAACTCGATGTGTAACCTAATTGAAGTACGACATCGAATTTACGTTTACGAATGTCTAAAATGCAGTTCAAATCGTAAATGTATTGACCGGCTGTACCCATTTTATACTCAGGATCGTAACATTTTACAATTTGAACACCTTTATAGGATTGTTCTGTGTATGGATGATTGTGCGAATTGTAAACAACCACCTCGTGGCCCTTCTGTACCGCATACACGCTGAAAAATTCAGCAAATTGCTCGAAACCACCGTAATGATTCGGAATTCCTCGAGTTCCTAAAACTGCAATCTTCATGAGTGGTCGGTATTTTTGAGTATACTTCGATACGCCTTGAGCGTTTGCGCAGCCGTTTCTTCCCAAACGTACTTTTCGAGTATCTGTTTGCGAAATGCTTCATCAACCGGAGCTGCATATGCCTTGTCGATTGCTTTACGGATACTTGTTATGTTATCGGGTTCGCAATAAAACGCGTAGTCTCCGAAATAATCGTAGGTATCGCCTTTCTTGGTTGCAACGATATTACAACCCGATGCCGCCGCTTCCAAGGAAGACAAGCCAGGCGTTTCCATCCAGCTTACCAATGCGTGTACTTTAGCAACTCGGTAAAGGTGACGTAAATCCGATTGTGGCATCGGTTCTAAAAAAACAACATTTGCGCCTGCTTCTGCACGTACTTGATCGACGTACTTACTCTGATTCGCAGATGCCTTTCCAACCAAAACCAAAGTGTAAGGCGCGTCTTTTACTGCACGAACGAGTTGTAAAGTCGATTTACGTCCTTCGATTCTAGCGGCACAAACTATACAATCTTTATATTGAGCAAACTTCTCGTTTGGCTCGGTATCTGTGGAGAACAAGGACTTGTCTACTGCATTCGGTACGGGGAAATAATGCGGATTCTTTAAATTAAAATCGGCAATTACCCGCTGCATCTCGGAATCAGAATTGGGCAAAAATACGTCGGTTTCCGAAACCAATTGTTTCATTAAGCCATAGTATCCTTTGTAAAGCATCTGATAAACGCCCTTATGCATGCGTTTCTCGACCCAATGACGTATAAATGTTTTTACGTATCCTATTTGATATGGGCTCAATATATTAGCCACAACTTGAAATGCACCTCCGCGAGCCTTGCGCTCAAACTCCGTGTACAAACCGTAAATGGTTGACAATGCAACTGGCTTTCCGTGCTTTTTTGCATGTGCCGCTTGTATAGCGGATTCTTGAGGTTCCATCAGATTGAAAACGTGAACCAAATCATACGTTTGCAAATCGGGTTCCAACTCGATACTAATGGTTACTTCAACGCCGAGCTTCTCAAGGAATTCTTTGGTTTTCTGCATCTGAATGAGATCGCCACCTGGAGCAGAAAACAAATTGGTTCGAGAAAGAAATAATACGCGCATCGGCCGTTTTTTAGCGCGACAAATATAGTTTTTTTAGTAGTTTCGCTCCACGCGAAAGTGCGTGTATTTGCTCATGAAAAAAGTACTGTTTTTATTTGGCACGCGCCCGGAAGCCATAAAAATGGCGCCTTTGATTGAACGCTTTTCGACAGACTCCCGATTTGAAGTAAAAGTTGCTGTTACGGCTCAGCATCGCGAAATGCTCGATCAGGTGCTTTCGTTTTTTGAAATTGCCGTTGATTACGACTTAAACGTTATGAAGCCGAATCAAACGCTGCATCAACTCACTGCCGATTTGATTTCGCGCATTACCAACGAAATCTTGTTGAAAGAACCCTTCGATTATGTTTTTGTTCAAGGCGATACAACCACTGTTTTAGCATCAGCACTAGCTGCATTCTACCAAAAAATTAAGGTAGTTCACATAGAAGCCGGATTGCGAAGCGGCGACATGCACTCCCCGTTTCCCGAAGAAATGAATCGGGTTTTAACTTCGCGCATCGCCGATTTTCACTTTTGTCCGACCGAAACATCTAAAGACAATTTAATTCGTGAAAACATCCATAATAACGTTTTTGTAGTTGGCAACACGGTTATCGACGCGCTTTTAACTGGACTTCAGAAAATAGACCCAAATAGCGAAGCAAAATTACTTGCGCGTTTTTCAGATATTGATTTCGAGAAAAAAATAATTTTGGTTACCTGCCACCGTCGTGAGAACTTCGGACAGCCCTTTAAAGAAATTTGCGAAGCGCTACTTGAAATTGCCGCTGCCCGATCAAACGAAGTTGAAATTGTTTACCC
>NZ_JBMLTK010000040.1:27133-29608 GCF_049240005.1 Flavobacterium sp.
AGTAAGCAGATTATAGAGATTTTGGCTGCTGATTGAGAACTATTCTGTCGTAACAAGCTAAAATTAACCCAAGGATAATCGACTTAGTATCGGCTTTGAAATAGAATCCGAGGAAAACCCAATACGACAAGAATAAAAACAGAACCGTGCCTATTAATAATCGGTTGTACATTTTATAAGACTCACCTATAACTTGCGCTTTTCGAAGTACCAATATCGAAGAAATAAGCAATATAACTCCCAACAGTCCCGATTTTAAAAAGGTGGTCATGTAGCCATTGTGTACTATGGAAATGTACTTCATTTTCGTTCCATCGAGTTCTACTTCTTGTTTTAAATCAACTCTTGATCCAAGACCTTTTCCAAAAAGTAATGTGGGAGTTCCGGAATTGCCCATTTGTTTCACGGTTAGGATGTTTTCAACCGATCGATAATTGTCGTTGAAATCTTTCCAATCTGAAGCGTCGACACGTGTTTTGAAAGCTTCTTCTGGAATTACTTTTATCTTGTAAAGAAAAGCATCGGCTCCCTTTCCGTTTCGGATCGGATTGTACGCAAGCAATGCAAAATAGCCTCCTACAACTAAAACGATTCCGGTTGCCACAACAACAATAAGGCGCTTATTAAGCGTGAAAAAACCTTTCAACGCCAAAAACAAAATTCCCGCTTGAATAAAATTGATTCGCGACAAATAAAAAAAGGTTGAAGCAAGCAACAATACCAACATTACTCCTTTTTGCTGCCTGGTAAATTCTATTTGAAATTTGTTGGAAAACCAAAGTAAAACCAAGGCGTAAATTTCGAAGTCGCTAAAATAACCTGCGTAAAAGCGCAGCAAATGTATATCGCGAAAGCCAACAAACAGAATAGTTCCGACAACTAAAACAAGGTGGATAATAGCGAGATAAAAACCTGAAACTATCAGTGTTTTAATAGGATTGACTAGATGAGTTCGCGCTAGTTGATACCCAACTAACAATCCGAGAATAGGTTTAACGATATAGGTAAAATCGCGAATAAAGTCGTAACCCTTAAAATCGTGGAAAAATGCTGATATCGTGGCAATTACTAAGATAGAAGAGAAAAAGAACAACTGATAAAGCAAATGCTTGTTGTACGACTTTCGTAGACTAAGCGCAGTTGCTAAAGTCCAAATCGCAAAAGTAAGCTCGTAATTATTCAAGTACGGAACTGCAACACACAGTAAGAATAAAGCGGCGTATAGCGTGTTTTTATTTACTTTCAATCGAAAAGAATTTATGTTGGCTATAGCTAATGTACAGAATTGCGAATAAGATTTCGGCGATTAAAACAATTGCCGCAATACCTTCCAAACCAAAAGCTGATGCGGTAAAGATAATTCCTAAAACTGTTGCTACTGAAATGATGTAAATTATTTTCGTGTACGTTTTTAATAAATCGCATACAATCATTAATTGCTCTCCTGCGATTGTAATGGGCATGATCGCGATTGCAGCTAAGGTAATTAAATACAAATCGCCGCTGCTTAGTATCTGGCTGGGAGAAAGTTTGAAGAAGTTCAAAATCTCCGTTTTCAGACAAAGTGCTAATAGGCAAGCTAGCAGTGTTCCAACAAATGCTAAGAGCGAATATTGTTTCCAGAAAACAAGACTCTTGGATTTTTCAAAAGAAAATTTATGCGATAATTTGGGAAGAAAGAACTTAAAATAAACTTGATTCATACTTCGCGCCAGTGAAATAAGCTGGTCGAAAATTTTATAGATTCCGGCAGTGTGCCAACCTAAAAAATAGCCTGAAAGAACTTGCGGCGCAATTTGCCGCAAGCAAAGCAATAGTTGGGAAAGCGTAAAGCTAAAATCCTCACGTAGGGTTTGAAAAATTCGAGAAAAACTGCTGGGAACAAAACTTATTTTTAAGCGTTTAAAGATGAAATAATAGCCCGCTGTAAAGGCTATAAAATTTGCTAAAGCCCAAAAAGGGTTGACCAGAAGATAATCTCCAACCGAAGTAACGAGACTTAAAACCAATACGAGATAGATAATTTTTGAGCCAATATTTACAGCAGCCGTGGTTCGATACCACTGTAAGCCCTGTAATACAGATAGTGGTGAAAAAGCTTGTGCCGCTACTATTAGAAACGAAAGGGCAAACAGATCTGTATTTTCTAGTTGGGTGCTAAAAAGCCAAATTGTACTGTAGAAAATAACTGTAAGAAACAACAGCAGTACAAATTTGGTTGAAATCATGTGATTAATGATTTCCGATATTGTTGCTTTGTCTTTCGCAGCAGCAATATCTCGTATAGATTTCATATCGAAAGCGTAATCAATAAAAAGAATGAGAAACATAGCTATCGAAAAAGCAACAGCATTTTTCCCAAGACCAACAGCTCCGCAGGTGTGTAGAATATAAGGTGTAATGATGAGCGGTGTGATAAGGTTAATGCCCTGGCCGCTGATGTAGGTTAAAAAATCGATTTGCTTTTTGTACATA
>NZ_JBMLTK010000041.1:0-4464 GCF_049240005.1 Flavobacterium sp.
ATCGTACGCGTAGAGATAGTGGAAAATTCGTTTACGATAACTTTTGCGGTTTCTTATTTAGTTATCGATGTGTCATAGCGTACGCGTAATGATAGCGTAAAACTCACTTTGTATAAACGTTTGCGTTTTCTTATTCGGGTTTTTCGTAACTGCCTCGCGTGCGCGTATTGTTCGCGAAGTACTTTTTTACTGTCAACCTCAACAGTTATTTATGTTGTTTTTCTCTGTTGTTTCATTGTTTTTAATGAAACCGTTTTAAAGTTAATTTGTAAAGATTTGCCATTGCCTTGTGTAAAACCTTTAAGCCGAAAAGAGTTTTAGTAAGTTCATTTGCTGCTGCGGGTACAGTCTCTTTTGTTTAATTTTTTGGTTACTTCGTGCGTTTCTGATATTGTGCGCTATTTCTTTGATTTGCGTATCTATGTTTGCAGCTGCCCAGTTTTTAGATAGGTATTTTCTTTTGATTTGTTCAAACGTCTTTTTGTCGTTTAGGTAGTAGTATCTTAATCCAGTATGCGATAACAAAAAACTGTTATCTCGTTGCATTCCGATATTGACTTTTGTAATAGGGCAAACTACCTGTTTTGACAATATACTTAAAGTGTCAATATGGGTAGTAGGGCAATTGAGTAGGTCGATCTTTTTACAAATAAGTTTGGCTGTTTGATTCTGAATATTAGCGGACGAAATAGCGGTTATATTTTTCAACTGTTGCCTATGATATTTGAAATTAGTGTAGTTCCTTTTCGTTAAATCTGTCCAGTATAGCGGGTTTTTGTAGTTTATTAAAATTCTGTTTTCGCTATAAATAGAAGTATCGTAAAACAGAATATTGTTAAATTCTGTAAGTAAATCGCCCTTAAAATTATGTAAACCGAAACTTTGTAAGTCTGCAAGTGTTTTAATTCCGCGTTTGTTGAGTTTTTCCATTTTCGTGTACTTAATCTCGAAACGCATTATTTCTGTTGAGATCGGATAGTATTTTTTGTAATGTAGTGCCTTGTTGTAAATTTTTACGATGTACTGCGAGTGTTTTACTTGTTTGTATTTGCCCTCGTTTGAGTTTTTCGAGTCTTCAAATGGTTTAGTAGAATGTAGAAAACAGTAATCTAAAAAATGATTTGTTTCAATTAACGGTACGATGTTAACGCCAATTTCTAAACTCTTTAAAAAACAGCGCTCGGGCGACAATCCAAACTTTGTATTTAAGTCGCTCAAAACGTCGGAAAATGCACTTAAACTAAAATCGTTGTAATTCTGTGCGCCTGAGTTATAGTATTTGTGTAAACTTCCCGCAACTGTAATAGTTCCTTTATTGTAAATACGAAATTCTAAACCCTGAAAAAACGCATTTTTATAGGGTTGCACTTGTTTTCCGTGTCTGTTTATTGTTCTTATTTCTCCAGTTGTTGAGTTCATCTGATCGTAAAATTCCAAATACGGATTCGCCTCTAAAATAGAGGGCGGTAAATCGGTAACGAGTATTTTAATGTAATCAACCAAAAGACTATATTTGGAACTGTTTTAACATTTGCCTGTTGAAACAAACATTGAACAATAAGAGGGGCGTGAACAACCCCTCTTTTTTATTGTTTTAAGTGTTTTTCGTACCTGTTTAAAATATTTTGAAGTATTCCTTTGTTATAAGGGTAAAAGCCTCTGTAAACGTCGATAATCAATATTTCGCGGTTTTCAGAAAAGACGAAAATCAAAAGTTCCTTTAGCTCGTCCATTTCGTTCGATTCGTTAACTTTTTTGCGGTCGCCGTAAAATAAAACTCGCCGTTGAGTTGGTCGTAATCCTGTTATCATTTGGCATTTTTGCCAATTAGTTGCGGTACGCAAACGCAAATAGTCTTTTATGTTGGTTGCGTTTGATTTGCCCTGAAATTTTTCAATCCGCAGTACGTCGGTTAATAAGTTTTTGTTATCGTCGACTGCCGTAATTTGGTAAACGGAATAACTTTTTAATTCATTCGATAGTTTATAAGTGTGTCGAATGTATTCGGGTTGTTTGCCTGTTGAAAACATACTCTTAAACGTTTAAAGGTTTGAGACTTGCTTCAACTTCTGATCTGAGAAAGTAAACCCGCGCTCCCAGTCCTAAGGGTTTGAGTTTTCCAGATTTGCACCAATTGTGAACGGTGCTGAGGTCAACGTTAAACATTTTCGCTACTTCTGCCCTCGTTAAGTACTCGTTTGGTTCTTTGGGCTTGTAGTGTTTTAAAAATTCGTTGAGTTGAATTTTTACGCCCTCGTTAATTTGGTTTTGTAACTCTTCGGGCGTGGTTTGGATAAATTGAACTGTTGCCATTGCGAAATATTATTTTGTTAATACTTCGGCAAAAATCCATGTATGTGAATTTATGTAAACGTTACTTACGCGTCACTAACGTTTATTTTTTCTCGGCTTTGTGTTGAATATGCTTTAATAAACTACTCTTGAGTTTGTCGATAAAAAGAGTTTCGCTCCCGTTATTTCTTTGAGATAAGTCGGATATTAATTTGTCGTGGTTTGGTGTAGTTATATCAAAAAACTTCCCGCATTTTTGGATAATTTCTTTTTGCACGCCTTTTAGATTATCATTTAGAATTAAAGCCTTAATCAGCTCTATAAATTCAGTTTGTGTGCCGTGAAACTTTATTTTTTCTGAAACATTCTCTTTCGATATACTTAACTCTTCTTTCTTGCTGTTAAGATATTTCAGTATTTTCCTAAAACTAATTTCAAGTTTTCCCCCTAAATCAAAATCATATTTGTACAAAATTTCGTTCCCACTTGTCAACCTCCTTAGTACAAATTTCTGTACTTCATTATCGTATGCAAACAATTCTTGTCCCTCCATTAGAGCTTCAAGATTAATCGTTTCTTTCGCATTCGTACTAAAATACCGATCAGATAAATTTCTTTTCTCTGGAAAAATATCATCTTCACATTCGTTTTGCAAAATCCAAATTATTGTTCGGTGGTAGAATGAGTATTGCTTTGTCTCTGTTTCAATAAATGTTTCGTCGTCAAAGTCTACATAGGCTGCTTTATGTGCTTCTAATCTCTCTTGAAAAGTATTTTTGTATTCCTGAAAAGTAGTAATCATTAGTTCAGTTTTTAATTCATTACCTGACCCGTTTAGACTGCCCTTAATTCAGCGGTTCGGTGATTAATTTGCTCGTAGAACTTTCTAAATAAGTCGGCGTTTGCGTCTTTGTCTTCGGGTGCATTTATGTATTGTAAAAACAAACTTTCTTTTGAGTGTCCAGTTATTGCAATTAAAATCGCAGTTGGCATTAACTTGTAGTAATTAGTTGCAAATGATCGACGAAATGAATGTGTAGTTATTAGTTCGTGTTTTGGGTAGTCTGCCAATACTTTACGCATTGTTTCGGGCTGTCCTTTGCTCGCATTTGGGTTTAGTTTTTTGCCCTTTACGAGTTCATTAATTCCTGAAAGTTCACAAACTTTTTTTATGTACTCGTTTAGTCGTTGACTGCTGATTTTATGCGGAAAGTTGTATTTGATGATTTCGATAATATGAGGTTGCACAATCGGAATAGTTACGGTTTTACCTGTTTTCTTTTGCGTTACGTCTAAATAGATATTGCCGTTTGTATTGTATCTGAAATCGTCCTTTGTTATTGCGAGTAAGTCGCCCCCGCGTTGTCCAATTTCACAACCTAACAAAATCCAACGGCGTGCGTTTTCTAATGCTGGATTTTCAATATTTGCGGTTCTTATCTTTTCGAGTTCGGCAAAAGATAAGGTAACAATATAACGATCGTCGTTGCTCTCAGAAAAACCCTCTATTTGTTTAATATAAGGGTTTACATTGATCTCATTTTTTTCTGCGTCCAGTCCTACAGTTTTGAGATTGTCAATGATTTTGCCCGCATAGTTGGTTGAGTATTTGCGCTCATTCATTAACCAGTTTATAAACTTATCGACGAACGGTTTATTAACGTCTAAAAAGTGTATTTGCTTTTTTAGTTCCTTTTGGTAGTCTTCAACTACTTTTTTAAAAGTTTGGTAACTTTTTACTCGACTGTCTGAAATTCCGATTTTAGAAGTACCCGCAATTTTTCGCGTTTTTGCATTGTCAATAATGTACTGAATGTGGTTTATTATTAAACCTTTGTCAACTTTCTCGACACGGTTAAAGCACGAACTAATTTGCGCCTGTAGCCAATAGTTGTCAATTAAAATGCCGTTTGATAGATCGCCGTTGAGGTTTACATTAAGGTACGTTTCTAATTTCAGTAACGACTCCCTCAACTGTTTGTTTTCGGTTGTGTTGTTTTGTTTCGGTTTGCCCGTTCCCCAGTTTTTCGGGTTTACTGAAAATCCTGTTTTTGCTTCAAGGGTTTTGCCTCGTCCTTGTGATAAAACTACGGTTATTGAAACATTTTTGTTTGCATTACTTCTAATGCGAAAACTGATAGTTGCCATTTTTTGAACATTTGAACATTGAAC
>NZ_JBMLTK010000042.1:0-17130 GCF_049240005.1 Flavobacterium sp.
GAAAAATAGCCGGTCCATCTGCTGTTGTTTTGAGCGAATGAGCAGAAAAAAGGAACGAGCAACAAATAGATTAGAATTCTCATACAATTGGAATGGTCTGCAAATATAAAGAAACGCGGCACAGCGGATTTTATTGAACAGCAATAAAAAAGGCTGTCCGAAACGAACAGCCTTTTTGGGTGAGTTGTGATTGGTTTATTGGAAATCAGCGTCGGTTACTCCTTCATTGATTTTCACTTCACTAATTGTTATATCGATTTCAATACCTACATTGATTGCGGTTTTGAAAGGAAATTTCACTCCTTTCACATCGCGGTAATCGCTGAATGGCGAGCTTACTGTCATTTTTTGACCGCCTGCATCTACCTCATTACTTTCCATAACTTTAAGTCCGGAAGTCATGTCGTAGAACAATTTAGTGTCACCGTCTTGGATCACGTATGCATCAGAACCGTTTACGTTTTCAATTCCTACCAGTTTAACATCTGGATTGTTTGCCAAAGTTAACTCTGGGAATGGTTGTGCGTAATATTTCATGCTTGCAATTTCGTCGGCTTCCATCGGCATTTTTTGTGGGCCTTGAGACTGGTATCCGGTCTTTCCGTCGAATACTTTTTTCATTTGTTGTCCCATAACGCTTAAACCTTCAAGAGATTTTCCAGCAGTGGTTGCTTTTTTGAAATAACCTAGTGTCATTCCTTGAGCAGATCCGCTACCTGAAACTGCGATTGATTTTACAGCAGAAACTGCTTTTTGACCTCCGATAGCATCGATATACTTCGCTAAAACTGTTTTTGCAGTTACGCCGGCAGGAATTTCTTTTTTCGGTGCAGGTTTATCAACTGGATTTCCATATTTATCAAAATAGAAGATTGGAATTTTCAGTTTTTCGAGCGCTGGCAAAACATCGCTTCCTTTACCAACAATCACTAAACGTGCGTTGTCGTAAGAGAAATATTTGTTAGCTGCACGTTTCACATCGGCAACAGTTACTGCTTGAATGCTTTTGATGTAATTTTCGTAGAAATCGGCAGGTAAATTTTGTGTACGTGTACGCAATGCAAAAGATGCAATGGTTTGTGGTTTTTGGATGTTCATTACAAAACGACCAATATAACCTGCTTTTACGTTATTTAACATTTCTTCAGTTACGTCTTCAGTGCGGATTCTCTTTAATTCTTTAAGAATCTCAACTACCGTTGAATCGGTTACAGTATTACGCACTTGCGTAGAAGCTTCGAAACTACTGATGTATTTACCAGAGCCAATATCTGAGCGTGCGCCGTATGTCCATCCGTGTGCTTCACGCAGGTTCATGTTGATGTAGCTGTTGAAATCGCCACCGAAAATTTGGTTTGCGATGATTGTTGGGAAATAATCTGGATCTGTCATTTTCAAGTTAGACAGATTAATCAATGCTACTTCCGATTGTACAGCGTTTGGCATGTCAACAAAGTTGATTTGCGTGTACTGAACATCTTTTGGATCTGGGTAAGAAACGCTTGGTGCTGTAGCTTTTTTCCAGCCACCGAAAAGTTTCTCAACCATTTTCTTAACTTCTTTCACTTTAACATCGCCAACAATAACGAGGTACGCATTTCCTGGAACATAGTACGTGTTGTAGTTGTTGATGACATCTTGAAGCGTTACGTTGTTAAGGGTTGCTTCAGAAAGGTATTCGCCGTTTGGATGATTTTTTCCGAATGTAAGTACCGAATTCACGCGTGAGGCTGTAGCAGGTACGCTTTTCTCGTCGCTTTTCAAGCCTTCGATCATTTTCTCTTTTTGCTTGTCGAATTCTTCTTGCGTGAATTTTGGCATTAAAGCTCCTTCTGCCATAAGTTCTAAGACACGACCAGCGTATTTAGAAAGGGCGTATGCAGAAGCACCACCTGAATACAAGTTGATGTTTGCACCTAAGAAATCAACTTCTTCGTTGAAGGCGTCTTTTGAAGTTTTGGTAGTACCTGTTCCCATCAAAGCGCTCAACATATCCGAAACGCCTTTTTTGTCGCCTTCCGCGTAAGGAGCAATGTCGATACTTAAACTAAACGATACACGTGGTAGTTTGTGATTTTCTACAACCAACACTTTCAAACCGTTTTTAAGTTCGAAGGTTTCAGGCTTTCCGATTTTGATCGCAGGTGATGGTCCTGGTTGTGGTTGTGGGAAATTTTGTGCTTGCATAAGTACCGTGAAAAACAAGCCGGCTATTAATAAAAATGTCTTTTTCATGATGCTGTTAGTTTTGTGCTTTATCTTTAGCTGGTACATAGTTTAAAACCAAACGCTGATTTGGGTTTAAATACTTCTTAGCGATATCGCGGATTTCCTCTCTTGTTATAGAGCGGTACATTTCGATTTCAGTGTTAATCAAGTTAACATCTTTATAAAGCATGTAGTATGTTGCCAAATTATCGGCAATTCCTTCTACGCTTGCGTTTTTGTTTACGTAGTCGTTTTCATACTTGTTCATTAGTTTTTGGTATTCTTTCTCGGAAATCAGTTCTGTTTGCAATTTCACGATTTCAGCATCAACTTCAGCGAGTAGATCCGCGGTTGTTGCAGGAGCTTGTGGCAAACCGTAAAGAATATATGTTCCGTAATCTTCTTGGCTGTAGTTAAAAGCGCCTACTTGAAGTGCTTTTTTCTGATCGTCTACAATTTTCTTGTACAGACGAGACGATTTTCCGTCGCTAAGGATAGTAGAAATTAGGTCTAAAACTCGTGCATCGCGTGTTTTCATTGAAGGCGTGCGGTATGCCGCAACAACCATTGGAATTTGAATGTTTGGATCTTCAAAAGACGCGTTAATTGTTTGAGTGATTGGCTCTTCAGTATAGGTCTGGCGCGTTACTGGCGCTCCTTTTGGAATTGAACCAAAATATTGCTGAATCCATTTTTTTGCTTGTGGAATATCGATATCACCAGCAACTACTAAAACGGCATTGTTAGGCACGTAGAACTTTTTGTTGAAAGCTTGGAATTCTTCAAGCTTTGCTGCGTCGAGGTGCTCCATAGAACCGATGGTTGTCCAGCGGTATGGGTGATTTTTAAACATGTGCTTCTTAACTTCTGGAAGCAACTGTCCGTATGGAGAATTGTCGTATCGCAAGCGCTTTTCTTCTTTAACCACCTCATTTTGTGTATCTACACCAATTTGGTTGATTACCGGATGGCGCAAACGTTCCGATTCCATCCACAAACCGAGTTCAAGGCTGTTAGAAGGGAAAACTTCGTAATAGTAGGTGCGGTCTTCGGTTGTGTTTGCATTGTTTACACCTCCGTTAGACGTAACGATTTTAAACCATTCGCCTCGTTTAATGTTTTGGGTACCTTCGAATAGTAAGTGTTCGAAGAAGTGAGCAAATCCGGTGCGATCAGGTTGTTCGTCTTTTGCACCGACGTGGTACATTACAGATGTGATTACAGTAGGGGCCGACGTGTCTTTGTGCAAGATCACGTGCATGCCGTTATCCAGATCGTATTCTTCGAAAGCAACTTTTTGCGCCGAAGCAACACCTCCTAGCATTAGAGCAGCACCTAAAGCCATTAAAGAGTTTTTCATAAGGTTAATAATTTTGATGAATTGATACATTGGTACACATTTCGACGCAAAAGTTACGTCAAAACTAAAGATCGGTTGGTAAATTTATCTAAATGTTTGAATTTCATTTTTTTATACTGTTAAAATTTAGTTGGCCAGCTATAAAAACTCCTGCCATTTAAACTTATTTTTTTATAATAAGAACACGAGCTAGACAGCTTACCAACTCATGTTTTAGCTGAAAATTCTCAACTTAGATGTCCTACTTTCTCGAAATTTGGTCGTAAAGGTAAAATTTTTGTGAGCGCAAACGTTTTCATAACAAAAATTTAGCACTCTTTCATGCGTTAGCGACTGCAGCGACATCCTTTTTTTGGAGCTTCGCGGAACAAAAAAGATACAGCGGAAGGCGCGGCGGCAAAAGTTAGCTATATTTCCACAAAATGCTTTTGCCGAAACGCCCAAAAAATGAGGAAAAACCGTAATCAGACTTGAAAGATTGCCCTTATTTTTGGCGGTATGAAAAAGGAACAACGAAAAAAATTGCTGGTGAATCGGATTGGAGTAAAGTTTAGTTTCTCGAAAACGGGACACTTATTAGTGAAAGGGAAAATTAATGGAAAGAGTGGTGTTTTTATAATCGACACCGGTGCTGCGATAAGTTGTGTTGGAATGTATTACGCTCCGTATTTTCAGCTCAGGATGCGGAAAAGTCGCTTTGAAATTCGCGCGATTACTGATGTTCCGATGCCGACAGAAATCTCTAAAAAGAACGTTTTCGAGTTGGGCAAATGGCGGATTGACCAGGCATCGTTTCTAACGATAGATTTGGAGACGGTAAATCAAACATTTGCGACGGTCAACCAAGAAGCTGTCCAGGGAATTATTGGAAATGATATATTGAAAAAATACAAAGCTGTGATTGATTATGAAAATAAAATTATACTTTTGATTATTAAGAAATAAGCCTATGAAGCAAGCACTACGATATTTACTTATTTTATTCAGTTTTATAGGTTACGGGCAGCAGACTTTGGAGGCTCAATCTCCGCCACCGCCGGCTTTTCCAAGTATTTTTATGAATTGCGAAACGGGCGGCTATAATGTTATATCTGTGATGAGTACTTTTTATACGCCACCAAGCTCGTATATTTTGTCGCTTTTTGAATCGGAGTTGGATGCACTAAATAATATTAATCCCATAGCAAATCCGAATAATTACGTTATTACTGATGGAAATTATATTCTTTATATACGATCGGAAAATATTGTGTCGGGAGATATAGGTGTAGATTTGTTAAACCTACGACCGCTGCTTTCTGGAACGTTATTGAGTACAGCAGATTATCCTCAAGGCATTATTTTCGTTGATGTCGAGGGAGGAAAAACACCTTACACTTATCAATGGTTTCTTGCAGGTTTACCAATTTATGGCGAAAATAACGCTTCTCTGGATTTGTGTTCTTACTCCAGTGATCATTTATCCTGTGTAGTAACCGACGTTATGGGTTGTCGAATAGTATTAGATGGTATTAGCACACAACCCGCATCTGCGCAGGTAAAGAACGACGAAATACAGCTGTACACAAGCACTCCAGAAGGTTTGGTTTCTTACAGAAGTATTTTAGATAACGACGTATATAACAACCAGACATTATATACTGTTTCCGACGAGTCGTTTACCATTCAAACGCAGGGCGGTGCTTGGGAAAATTTTATGCTTCTAGCAGATGGGCGAATTTCTACACAACCAGAAACAGCTCCGGGAACCTATACACTTAACTATTCACTTATCAAGGATTCTGATTCAACAAATTTGGGCATAGGAGTAATTACGGTAACCGTTTCGGATAAAGCCACAAAACTCACAGGCTTTATTGATGTCAATCAAAATGGTCTTAAAGAAGTCGACGAGCCGATCTACGGCCGCGGTTACTTTGGAAATGTGGTCGGATTATCGAGCATGAACGTTATGATTCCGGTGCACAAAGAGCAATCGACTATTTTAGAGTTGCAACCTGGAATTAACGACTTGTCGTACGCAAACCTGTGTGCGTCTGCCAGCGAAATCAGCTGTTCGACGTTTTACGAGGATGTAGTGATAGACTATTCGCAACCTGCGCAAGAATTTTTATTTCCGCTCAACGCGCCACTTCCCAATGATGTTTCAGTAACTACTTTTGCTATTGACGCAACCCCGGGTTTCACGCGTTCTTACAGGCTAAAAGTTCAAAACAACAGTTACACAAATGTAAGTGCATTAGAAATTAATTTTTACAAACCGACACAGTCGACTATCTTGACCTATCCTGCGGGTGCAACGCCAACGCCTTTCGGTTTTACTTTGACCTTGAATACGCTAGCAGCTTACAGCAGTCAATCGATAACTGGAACCTTGCAATTTGCGAGCATACCCGAAGTAGTTCTGGAAGAACCATTCGAAATGTCGGCAACTGTAACTGTGGCAGATGATCCGTTTACAAATAACAACACCTCTGTGTTTGAAGGGATTTTTATGGGGTCGTATGATCCGAACGACATTACCGAAGCGCACGGTCCCGAGATAGATATCGATGATTTTTCAGAAGACGATTATCTGACTTACACCATTCGATTTGAAAATACGGGTAACGGGCCAGCTCAAAATGTGCGTATCGAAAATTTATTGCCTGCCGGTTTACATGCATCGACATTACAAGTTGTGGCGAGCAGTCATTCGTATATGAAATCGCTTGTTGGAAATAAATTAATTTACAAGTTTAACAACATCAATTTACCGCCTTCTAACGGTAGCGAAACCGTTGGAAACGGATTTGTAACGTATCGCGTGAAGCCGACCGCTGGTTTTGACGTTGGCACTGAAATTCAAGATGCTGCTGAAATATACTTCGATTTCAATCCAGCTATAATTACACCGACTTGGAATACCAAATTTGTTGAACAATTAAGTGTTCCAAGGAAAGAAAAGCTGATTCAATTTTACACCAATCCGGTTACTGATGTTTTTGAGTTAACATTAACAAACAACAACGCCATGGCAACCGCTGCTGTATACGACTTAACAGGTTCGTTGCTAGCAACAGCTAAATCAAAGGATGGTAAACTGTTGGTGGATACCCAAAATTGGAGCAGTGGCATTTATTTATTGAAACTACAGTCGGGAGAAGAGATTGAGCACATAAAACTACTTAAACGCTAGCCCGAATTAAAAACTAAACGGATATGAAAAAACTTTTATGCTTTTTAATTCTACTAGCACACTTGAGCGGTTTTGGGCAAAATAGTGGAACAACTATTACTGTTTGTAATTTATGGGTCAGCTCGCCTGATTTGTTAGAGACTACTTTTAGCAATTATGATCCTTCAATTCATACCTATACATTGCACCAAACAACTGCTGGTGCACTAGAAAACACCAATCTAATACCTGTAGGTATTGTAATTACAACGTCTATGACTTTGTACTTAAGAATAGTTAACACAAACACGCAAGAAATTTCAATTGAAGCACTGACTATCTTAATAAGTCCTTTAATTTTATCTGGAGCGACTACCCTTGATGCGCCAACAAGTAGTGCCATTTGTTCTGTTGAATCAGGAGGTACTGCTCCTTTTACATTTACTTGGAGTATTCAAGGAACTGTAGTTACAGAAGGAAGTACAAGCACTCTCACAATTCCATCCAATAGTCAAGCATCCATAATTACTTGCACAGTTACCGATGCTTCTGATTGTATAAGTTCAGTTTCAATGCAAGTTGTACCTTCTGCCTCAGCTTTTGACGACACAATCACGCTGACAACCAGCGAAATCGAAATTGTAACATCAAGTACTTCCGTCTACGCTAACGATTATTTGAATTTTCAATCGCTAACCTTCCCTGTAATTCAGCAACAAGTTTATCTTGAAAAAACTGGCGAAGGCTGGGATAATTTTAACCTTAACGCAAACGGAACTATAAGTGCATTGCCTGGAACGCCCGCAGGAATATACAATCTTCAGTACAGTATATTCCATATTAATGGCGGATTTGTAGGCTCAGCCAGCATAAACCTTCAAGTATTTTATTCAGCCTTTGAGTTGATCGCTTTTGTTGATTGGGATGGAAATGGCGTAAAGAGTGATGACGAACCCTTATTTACTGAAGGAAAATTCTTAATTTCTGGTTCCGATGGCACAGAACTGGAGCTATACTCTGATACAGGAACTTACGTTTATAACTCAGTATCTAATACCACTTATGGCTTTTCATATCAAGTTAACGATGGATCTTTACCATTGTTTTCATGCGAGACTTCTTTTTTGGATATAAATCCTGTTGCAGGTAGCACAACAACCTATTTTTTTCCGATAACTTCGATACCCGAAATAAATGGAGCGGTTTCATTAATAAGCTATCAAACACCTTCGCCTGGATTTACAAGATACTACGAGGTAAAAGTGAAAAACATAGGGTCCTTACCAATCGTAAATGCAGTGCTCAACGTTCAAAAACCAGAGAATTCAACT
Source organism: Flavobacterium sp. (assembly GCF_049240005.1). Taxonomy (GTDB): domain Bacteria; phylum Bacteroidota; class Bacteroidia; order Flavobacteriales; family Flavobacteriaceae; genus Flavobacterium. The sequence continues at coordinate 8,057 of NZ_JBMLTK010000042.1, forward strand.
CTAGTAAGTTATTGCAATACTTGCATAGCCACTGCCGACGGTTTTCAAAAGACAAATATTACGCTTGCACCTTTCGAACAAGCAGTTTTGCCTTTCGAAGTTCAATTCAACACCATACCAAACATACAACTAGGTGACTACGTAACAACAACAGCTACATTAGTTGCCGAAAACGACGTAAACCCGACCGACAACATCAGCACTTTAACGCAGATGGTAATTGGCTCGTACGATCCCAACGACATAAGCGAAAAACACGGACCCGAAGTGGTATTCGCAACTTGGCCAAGTGGCGAAGAACTCGAATACACCATACGATTTGAGAACACTGGAAACGGTCCCGCCGAAACGGTCCGACTTGAAAATACCTTACCAACTAATGTCGATGCCCTTTCGTTTACACCAATCGATGCAAGTCACCGATACCAGTTACAACAAAATGGCAATCAAATAACGGTTGTTTTTAATAACATCGATTTACCGCCATCACAAGAAAATACCAACATTGGGCATGGGTATTTTAAGTATAAAGTATCGCCAACAGCAGGATTTCAAGTAGGTACTGTAATTGAAAATAGAGCCGAAATCTACTTCGATTTCAATCCGGCGATTGTTACGCCTGTGTGGACAACCACTTTTGTGGAGCAATTAAGCGTCGACGAGACTCAACCTCTCGTGCAGTTTTACACCAATCCGGTTACCGATGTTTTCGAGCTTACTTTAGCAAATCCAGAAACAATCATCGACGCTCAGGTGTACGATCTACTCGGCAGGAAAGTGAGCAACGCGAAATCGGTTAACGGAAACCTACACATTCAAGCGCACACTTGGCCTAGCGGCATTTACATTCTCAAACTCTCAACACCTACCGGAACGCTCAGCTATAAGTTGGTAAAAGAGTAAATCTATCTATTTGGGCACATCCTGCCGCAAAAAATGTAGTGGAAATACCGCTGCGGCAGGTCGGGCTTTTCACTGCAAGGCGCAGCTGCTACAAGCGTTTCAACCGCGCGCCGTTCCGGCTTCCTTTGGTCGCCACAACGGCACGGGTTTTCAATCGCTTTTAGCAACCACGGCTTTCCGTTGCAATCCCTTGTGCAACATACGTTACCAAAAAGACGTTTTTGAATTACGATTTTTCGCGTTACGGATAGAGCCAAATAGCCCGCAGCGACGAGATACGTCTCCGATAAAGCTCAGAAGCGAGGACTATGGGCGAAAGCCGGACTTGCCGAAATGTGCACCGTAGCTCTAGCGGAGGCGGACATTTTGGCGAGGAACGCCCAAAAAAACTAAGGATACATTGAAAACCTAATACTTTTACTTATCAGCTGCGGCAATTCGTGCGGTTCGCTTAATGGAAAAGTAGGCAACCAAAGTGCTCAATAACATGAGAAAACCTCCTAAAACGAAGGGAGCACCCGCAAATTGAAAAGGCGCGCCGTCGTGTGTGAAGAAATAAAAAGTCGATGCCATCAATGGCGGTCCGATAATCGAACTAGCACTCATTAAACTAGTAAGCGTTCCTTGAATTTCGCCTTGTTCGTTGGCAGGAACCTGACCCGATACCACTGCTTGTAAAGCCGGACCCGCAATTCCGCCCAAACAGTACGGGATTAGAAAGGCAAACATCATCCAACTTTCGGTGGCTAATGCAAACAAAAACATCCCGAAAGTGTACAGCAGCAAGCCTAAATAAATGCTGCGTTCGTTTCCTAATTTCGGGTTTATCCAGCGTATTAATCCGCCTTGAACGATGGCTACCAACAGTCCTACCATACCTAGCGACAAGCCCACCATTTTTTCGCTCCAACCAAATTTATAAATAGTGAAGAAACTCCAGTTGCTGTGCACGGCATGTGAACCCACGTACAGCAAGAAAATAGCTAAAATTAAACCGATTAGTTTGGGATAACGCTTTAAATTGAGAAAAGCACCCGCCGGATTGGCTAGTTTCCATTCGAAGTTTCGACGATTCTCGGGTTTTAGCGATTCGGGTAAAATAAAATAACCGTACAAAAAGTTGAGCATGCATAAAACTCCGGCCGCATAAAACGGCACACGAGAACCAAACTGACCGAGTAAACCACCAATAACGGGTCCGATAATAAAACCAAGTCCGAATGCAGCACCGATCATCCCAAAATTCTTAGCTCTGTTTTCAGGCGTACTCACGTCGGCAATATATGCCGAAGCCGTGGTAATACTCGCTCCGGTAACACCTGCCAAAATCCGACCAATAAAAAGCCAAGTGATGTTTGGTGCTAGCGACAGCAACAGATAATCGAGCGAGAAGCCAAAAAGCGAGATGAGTATAATTGGGCGTCGGCCGTACTTATCACTCAAATTTCCAATGAGTGGTGCAAACAAAAACTGTGTGATGGCGTAGGCAAACGTAAGCCAACCGCCGTATTTAGAAGCTTCGGAAATATCGCCATTAATTAATTCACCGATAAGCTTTGGTATAACGGGAATAATGATTCCCCAACCGGTGATGTCGATGAGCATGGTTATGAATATAAATCCAATTGCTGCACTTTTCGAAGATGATTTCATAGCAAAACTTTTCCAGATTTACAGCTTTTCGCAGTTGTTGCAAATGCCAGCACAAAGAAAAGCTTTATTTGCGAAGCGCGTAAAATTGCTGCGTTTTTAACCATTGTTGGACGAGAACTTCTTTATGCTCTCGGCAATAGTATGGGCATCGATACCGGCTAATTTGCGCAACTCTGGTATGCTGCCGTGTTCAATAAATACATCGGGAATTCCAATGATTTGTGTGCGCCCTTGGAAGTTCAATTCGCTCAAAAGTTCGAGTACCGCCGAACCAAAACCACCGGCAGCAACGCCGTCTTCAACGGTAATGATTACTTCAAATTGTGCCGCCACCGATTCAATCGCGTTGCGGTCGAGCGGTTTTACAAACGGAAAATGTACGTGTGCTATCGCTTCATTTTCGAGCTGTTGAAAAGCTGATTCGACTTCATGAAAAATGGTTCCGGTCGAAAATACTGCTATACGTTTTCCGTGGCGTACTTGTTTTGCTTTTCCTATTTCCATGCGTTCGAAAGCAAGCGGTGCACGCCATTCGGGAATAAAGCCTCGTGCTCTGGGGTAGCGAATCGCGAACGGTTGTGACGTATGCACGGCAGTAAACAAGAGTTGTTGTAAATCGATTTCATCTTTAGGTGCCGCGACAATTACGTTCGGAACGGTTCGCAACATCGCTAGGTCAAAAATTCCGTGGTGTGTTGCGCCGTCTTCACCCACCAAACCGGCGCGATCTATACAGAAAACGACCGGTAAATTTTGAATGGCTACATCGTGAATTAGCTGATCGTACGCTCGTTGTAAGAATGACGAGTAAATGCAACACAGTACTTTAACGCCTTCGCAAGCAAATCCGGCAGCGAGCGTTACCGCGTGTTGTTCGGCGATTCCGACATCGATGACATTTTCGGGAAAGCGATCGATCACAGCTTTCAATCCGCTGCCCGAGGGCATTGCAGGAGTTATGGCAATTATATCTTTATGTTGTTCGAGTAGTGCTAATACGGTAGTTCCAAAAACGTCTTGGAACTTTAACGGCAGGTGCGATTCGTCTTTTTCGTAAACTTTTCCCGTCAAGTAATCGAATTTTCCTGGCGCATGGTACAAAACCTGGTTCAGTTCGGCTGGTTTGAGTCCTTTTCCTTTGGTAGTTCGCACGTGTAGTAAGCGAACGCCCGATTGCTGCTTTTGTGCCCGGAGTTCCGAAACCAATTGCGGTAAATCGTGGCCATCGATCGGACCAAAATAGGCGATGTTCAGGTTTTGAAACAGATTTTGTACGGTTTGATTGTTTTGATCGAGTGAGGTTAAATAGTGCTTGAGTGCACCGACACTCGGATCGATTCCAATGCTGTTGTCGTTTAATACGATTAGCAAATTAGCGTTGGTTTCTCCGGCGTGATTCAAGGCTTCAAAAGCCATACCAGCGGCTATGGATGCATCGCCAATAACAGCGATGTGTTGGCGGCTGAACTTTTTTTGCTGTTGCGCGGCTAAAGCCATTCCGAGCGCTGCGGAAATAGCGGTAGATGAATGTCCGGTGCCAAACGCATCGAATTCGCTTTCCGAACGTTTCGGGAAACCAGATATGCCGCCCAGTTTACGGTTGGTGTGAAATTGCGTTAAACGACCGGTGAGCATTTTATGTCCGTAGGCTTGGTGACCCACGTCCCAGATCAGTCGGTCGTTAGGCGTATCGAAAACATAGTGCAGTGCCACGGTAAGATCGACCACACCTAAGCTTGCGCCTAAATGACCTTCGTTTGCAGCTACGATTTTGATGATGCGATCGCGTAAATCCTGTGCTATTTCGGGCAACCGTTCGACGGCTACGGCTCGCAAATCGGCTAAGGATGTCAACGAATCTAGAAAAGGTACATTCATTTTTCAAAGGTAAAAATCTGCCTTCGAAAAAGTTGCTTTGCTGTGGTGTATTATTCCTAGAAAAATGTCGGTGAATTTAGTCGCAACTCGCTATCAGGTTTAGTTGATTAAAAGCTCTTGTTAAAACAGAACGGATTGGGGTAGCGTTTTCGGGTGAGCGATAGCAGTGATATCCTTTTTGGCGAAAATGAATTTCCAGAAAACGTACGCCAAAAAGATATAACGGATAGCGCGACGGCGCTTCGCCAAGCTCATCGATCACGCTTTTAGAAGTTTCAAGACAGTTGTAGGGCCGACACGTTAAGCGCCGGCACCCCCAAATAAATCAGAAACAATCAATTATCTACACACCAAATATGTGATTTTACTTTGAAAGTTCTAGAAGCTGGCGGTTAAGCCCAAGTAAAAAGTGCGGCCTTCGCCAGGCAAAATACCAGGTCCGGGATAACCTCCTGCGCGACGCGTAGCATAGGTTTCGTCGGTGAAGTTCGAGGCACCTGCGGTAACCGTGTACTTTTTCAGGAAATTATACGCTAGAGACACATCGAAAACTTGGTATTTATCGAGTTTGCCCACATTGCCATTTGCTGAAGGTGCAAGCGTATTTTGTGCATCGGTGTACACTGCAGAATTGAAACGGCCTGAAGTCGAGAAAGTAAAACCCGATTTGGTGTAAGTTAATCCGATGGTATGAATATATCTCGGTGCATTTTCTACGCGATTGCCCGACAAATTGGTTTCGGTAATCGTAACGTTTGGTGCCGTTCCTGTGGTTGAAGTTACTCGGAAATCGTTGTAACGTGCGCTAATCCAAGACAGTGTTCCGAAGATGTTTAGCGTTCCGAAACGTTCGGCAAGCTTGAATGCTTCGGTAACGTTAAGGTCTAAAGACGATTCTACACCTTTGTGAATGCTCGAACCTAAATTAGTTCTGAACTGGAAGGTACCGTTTGCTGGATTGTTGTCTACAAATTGCGATACTACACCAATACGATCGTTGTAACGCATATAAAAATAGCTCACATCGGCAGTGAAGAATTTAAGGATTTTTCCACGAACACCCAGATCGACGTTGTAGCCCGAAGCATCTTTTAGATTTTCATCGACTACATCGGTTGTTGCCGGTGGGGTTAGATCGCCAAACAAAACCGGACGGTACGATTGCGAAATGTTTCCGTATGCTTGAATGCGCTTGGTAACGTCGTACTCTACTCCTACTCCAGCCAAGAAAAAGTTGCGGTTGTTTCGCTGTTCTGGCAAATAAACGCCATTGCCTTGATTTACAGCAAATAGTCCAACTGCCACGTTTTCCACATACTCCATACGTACGCCGGGCGTTACGCGAAGTTTCTCGGTGAACGAAAATGTGTTTTCGGCAAATAAAGCGATGTTATTGGTTTTAAAATGAAGACGTCGGGTGTAATTGCCTACCTCGGTTAGATCGAAATCGAAGCCCGTTGTACCGCGTCCGTTTTGCTTGCGAACGGTGTTTGCGTTGTACACACGAGCGCCGAAAGCTAAATTTTGGGTGAGGTTAAAAAGTTGGTATTTGTACAAAGCGCGCGATTCAAGACCTATGTTTGCGAAATAATCGCGATCAAGACGACGATTTTTAAAATCGTTTGTAGCTGGATCGACTACATCTGGATTTGTTATTTGTTCGGTATTTCCTACGCTGTTACGTTCGCCAATCAAACCGAACAAGGTGTTGTTAATGGAGAAAGACTCGTTTATAGCTACGTTGTATTTCAGCGCGAAAACATTCCACGGCACATTAAACCAGTTTCGTTTGCGGGCACTTTGTTGCGCATCCGTGCGAAACTGCTCGTCGGTTAATCCTCCTGGCTGTTGCACCACGTAATTCATGTTGGTATATTCGAAAAGTAGCTTGTGCTTGTCGTTAAACTCGTATCCCAGATTAACATGCGAATTGCGAACATTAAAACGGTTGTTGTCGCGCCAGCCATTCCCACTACGCGATTGGTTGTAGGCGGTGTACGTGAATTTGCCCACTTTTCCGCTGATCATATTAAACGAACTCAATAAACCATAAGAACCAACCGTGTTTGAAGTCGTAAATGAGAAAGGTTTGTCGTGATTCTTCTTCAAGATGTAATTCACAGTTCCTCCAAATTGAGGTCCGAATTGTAGAGAAGCACCACCACGCACGAACTCGATACGTTCAACAGCTTCGAGCGGCGGATTGTAATAGGCTTCCGGATAACCGAAAACATCTGATGAAATATCGTAGCCATTCTGACGCACATTGAATTCCCAACTGCGATTCGGGCTCAAACCGCGTGCGCCGATATTTACTTGCACGCCACTGCCGTCGTTTTCCCAAATCTGCAAGCCTGGTGCTTTAATGAGCGATTGTCGAACATTGTTATTAGCCGTATTAGCCGTTAAATTAGAAACAACATATACTTCAGATTTCTTTCCGTTGTAGATGATGTTGTCTTTTGGTCCGATAATACGACCCGTATTTGTTGTGGTTTCAATAATTACATTATCGAGCTGCTTGATGGTATCATTTAAAGCGAGATCAGCATCTTGACTAAATGCAGCGACGGATAACAAAAAGGCGGAGAATACAGCGAGTGATTTCAATTTCATAGAATTTGAGTGCAAAAATAGCAGGCTAATTTATTTAGACAAAATAAAAATAAGCTTTTTGACAAAATTTTTTCCGTTGTTAATCGACGGACGTCTTTACTTTGAGGATTACTTACGAGAAAAGCATGATTGAAGTTTTTGACGACGAACATTTTATGCGTCAGGCCTTATTTGAAGCACGGCAAGCCTATGATCGCGATGAGATTCCGGTTGGTGCTGTCATTGTTACAAAGAATACCATAATTGCCCGCGGACACAATTTAACCGAGCTGCTCCACGATGTTACCGCGCATGCCGAAATGCAGGCAATCACTGCTGCTGCTAATTATTTGGGTGGAAAATACCTGACGGGCTGTACGTTGTACGTAACCTTAGAACCCTGCCAAATGTGTGCAGGAGCGTTGTATTGGAGTCAGATTTCACGGATAGTTTATGCTGCAGAAGACAGCAAGCGGGGCTACCGAGCAATGGGAGCGCAATTACATCCGAGAACAACAGTTTCGAGCGGAACGCTAGCATTTGAGGCATCGCAATTGCTACTCGATTTTTTTCGAAAAAAAAGAATTTAAATTCAATTCCCTAGAAGATTTTGGCGCGATGTTCGCTATACGTTACTAGAAAAATTAGCGTTATACTAACACCTAACCAAAACTTTATCAAATGGATAAACGAATTTTAAGTACGGCTATCATCGGTGTGGCCATGATTGCCACTGCTGCTATTTTGGGCAGTTCGTTCCGGAATCGAAATGCGAACGAAGACAGTATTTCTGTCATCGGATTGGGAACAAAAGACTTTGTTTCTGATGAAATTTTATGGTCGGCAAGTTTTACTACCAACTCGCCAGATATCAAAACAGCATATAACAAAATTACAAGCGACCAAAAAACAGTTTCCAATTTCTTCATTGGAAAAGGATTCAAGAGTAATGAGTTTTCGTTTGGAGCAATAAGCTTCGAAAAGAAGTTTCGGGAAGTACGAATTGAAAATCCAAATAACACCTATCAAAATCAGTACACTCAAGTTTTCGACGGTTATGAAGCGCGTCAAACAATTGTATTTTCGGCTAAAAACAACCCAGATTTAATGAAACGCATAGAACAGGTTTCCAATAAAACCTCGGAGCTAATTAATAGTGGCGTTGAATTAAGTTCAAACTCGGTTCAATACACCTACTCCAAACTTCCTGGACTAAAACAGAGCCTTATTGAAAGCGCAACAAAGGACGCTCGCGAACGCGCCGAAAAAATAGTCGAAACAGGTAATGGCGATCTGGGTAAAATGAAACGGGCCACACTCGGCGTATTTCAAATTACAGGGCAAGGAAGCACCGAAGAAGATAGTTACGGCGGAATTAACGATACGTATTCAAAAAACAAAACGGCTCGTATAACCGTGCGTTTAGAATATGAACTCGACTAAATCAAAACAAAGGAATAAAAAATTGTAGGAAAAAATCGGCACAAACTTTTTTGCGATTTAACATTAGATTCATTATAAATTAATACATTTACCTCGGTTTTATCAGTTCCCAAAATTGATATCGCTACTACTTTTTAGTTTTAAATTTTTTAATAATGAAAACCTCTTTTCCCCAAGAAAAGGGGTTTTTTATTGTATTTAAATTACGTTTATACTCCCGATTACCACTTCCTCAAAAAAGCTACTGTTCGAAAGAAAGAAATCAACGCACATAGAATTAAAACTTATTTGGGCGTATCCCCGCTTTTGCATCCTTACGCGTATATTTCACCCTGCGGGGTCGCGCCGTTCGCTCCAAGTTGTCCAAAAAGAGCTAAGCGCTTGCAAGCTTTGCTCTTGGCTTCCTGCGGTCGCCAAATCAAAGCGCAAGCACTAAAGCTCCATTTGAACAAGCTTTCCGCTGCCGTCCCTTACGCAGAAAATCGTTCCCACATTTCAACGTCATCTAAAAACTTTTCCAGAAAAATGTGCATAAAAAAAGCGCGGTCTTTCGACCGCGCTTCTTTGCTTTATCAGAACCTTGTCTTAGTAACCAAATTTCT
>NZ_JBMLTK010000043.1:0-6085 GCF_049240005.1 Flavobacterium sp.
AAAGCATATAAGCGCGAAACCCACCACAAGATGAGATTTCTTTTAAGGGTCGTGGGAGATGACCACGTTGATAGGTCACAGGTGTAAAGGCAGCAATGTCATAGCCGAGTGATACTAATAACCCGTAAGCTTTAAGTTCTTTAAACTATCAAAAACCCTATCGGAAGTTTTTTTCCCAGTATGTTAACTTATTACAGGTAACAGCTCCTAGAGCCCAGTGCCTAACGATTTAAGGTGATTATTGCGGCGGGGCTCACCTCTTCCCATCCCGAACAGAGAAGTTAAGCCCGCCTGCGCAGATGGTACTGCATCCGTGGGAGAGTATGTCGTCGCCTTTTTTTAGTGAAGCCCGTTCTTTTTTAGAACGGGCTTTTTTTGTATTGGAGCGACGCAGTTCCCCCGATAGCTATCGGGGTCGGGTCGTCGCCTTTAGCTTCGCTCAGTTCGCCCGCTAGTGCAGGCTCGGGTCTTTAGTGAACCCCAACCTAAAAGGTTGGGGTTCTTTTTTTTTTTATAAATGCTTCAAGAGTTTGGAACTCTTGAAGCGTTATCATTTTCTCTGCAATAACGATTGAAACAGAAATACCGTGACAGACGGCGCTCTGGTGCGCCGAGGCGACACGGCGACCCAAGAAGCCCGTGGCGGCCGTGCAAACCAAGCGACGGCTGAACGGTATTGACGTGGAAAGCGTGACGGGGCAGCGACCAAATTTCAACTATAAAACGCTGCACCGGATTGCCAAAAAAAAATGCGCAAGCCCTCAAAAGAGCTTACGCATCTAACAACCAAATTAATCAAATAGAAAGCCTAAAATTTAAAGACGTTAACGCCAATTGCGTAACCGTAAACCTTTTGATCGGCGTCGCGGTAAATGCGAATTTTATTGCAGGCGCGCCCGAGATCGATTTTTGTCCACGTTTTTCCGCCGTCAGTTGTTTCGAAACCGCTGTTCATTGTTCCTACAAATCCATGATTTTCGTCGATAAACCCGATTCCGAACTCACGAGCTGCAGGGTCTTCCACCAAATTTAGTTCCGTCCATGTTTCACCACCATCTGTAGTCTTTGCAATGCGCTGTTGTTTGACATTTGGATCCGGATTGTACGATTGAATGGTCACGTAACCGATTTTTGCCGTCGGAAACGACACTTTCCAAGTAGTCTCAAAAGGTCGTGCCGACTCGTAGACTTTTTTCCAAGTCGTTCCACCGTCGGTAGTTTTCAAAACCAAGGCATTGGACTGCGAAATGTCTTCATTATTAGCAGCGCAGGCGAAGCCTACATTTTTGTCCAGCATTTTTATATCAAACAGCATCTTGCAATCGGCTTGCATGCTGCGCGAAATCCAGGTTTCGCCGCTATCGTGGGAAATCATAATATTTGCCGGACTTCCCACACGACCAACGGCAAAAATATGGTGTATCTGCTCGGTTTTTCCCTTCTTCTTCACAGATTCGGAAACTACGTCGAAGGCACACAAACCTTTAACATACGGTCCGTTGTAAGGAACCGGCTTCCACGTTTTTCCACCGTCTTTAGTGCCGTAAAGTGGAATTGTATCGGTAACGTTCGGGAAATAATCGGTTCCAACTGTTCCGGCGAAACCTACATTTTCATTTAGAAATGCGATGGTTCTAAAGAATGTACCTTTTTGTTCGATTTGTTTGGTCCAATTCTGACCGCCATCGGTGGTGTGGTAAATCCGCCCAAATCCGTTGACATACCAACCTGTATTTCGGTCGATAAACGTAATATCGTCCTGCTTTCCTGCATAAGGTTCTGTATTTAGCTTTTGCCAAGTTTGCGCGAACAGGGCAGTGTTTACGCTAAAAAGAAAGATAAAGATTTTTAAGTTTTTCATAATTGTTAGTAGTTGATAGTGACTATTTGTTACTCAATTTTTTTGCCCAGTCAACCGATTTCTGCGTTACATCGGGATTGAAAGCCTGAAATAATTCTAGAATTTTTCCCTGACTAAAAAGGTCGTATGCTTGTTGCATACTTCCGGATTTTGCCAGATAGTGATCGGTTTCTGGAAAACTCAGCAGTGTCGCTGCATTGGGATGATAATAATTAACTGTCGATACGATCTGCTCGTGGTCGGCTTTAGAAAACGCCTGAAAATCCGATTCTCCAAAAAGCACCAGTACATTTCCGCTTGTATTTTTCCAGTTTTCAAGCAGCGGATAATCTTGGATTTGTCGCCAATACTCCTGATTTCGGTCAAAAATCATGTCTTTTCCGTTGTATTGCCATGCCGTTTTAAGGGTTTCAGCTTTTTTCGGATCGCTGCTAATATCACTTAAACTCTTTTTTTGAATGAAATAGTCGTAAGCGATTTCCGCCTGTAATCGGCAGTTTTCTTCGTATTCAAACGGTGGCGTGTTTGCGAGTTTTAATTGCAAGCGATTCATTTCGAGTTGATATTCAAACCAACTTTTTGCTGTAGTTCCGTAAACAATTGTGCCTTTTACTTTCTCGGTAGCGCTAATCGCCGGCGCTATGATGCCACCCATGGAGTGTCCGATAATAAATACGTTATCTAAGTCGACATACGGCAGTTGTTTAAGTTTCTGAAAACCTGTTTTAAATCCATCTATTTCGTCGGTTAGGGTAGTGGAGCTGCAATCAGCAGTATTCTGACTGTCGCCAAGACCACTTTTTTCCACACGAAGTACTACAAATCCGGCTTGATGAAAGGCATTTACGATTCGTCCGTAGGGATGATCTTCGGTTAAACCATCGACCGAACTACAAGTATATCCCGGAATAAAGAGTACGGCCGGGAATTTACCTTTGCCAGCGGGTTTATTGATGATCGCACTCAGAAATCCGTTTTTGTAAGGTATTCGTTCATAAATTACTTCTCCAACTGTGCTTTTTTCGCGATCGCGACCAGCCACTTTCGACTTAAGCTCGATTGTTTTATCATTTCGCTTTACGGTAAAGGTGATTGGGTCGTTCTCGGACAGTTTTGAAATCAAGTTCGAAACATCGCGCGGTTCGGTGATCGACGATCCGTTTATCTTTAAAACGATATCAGAAACCTGTAAATTACTGGCTTTTGAAGTACCGCCTACAATTTCGGTGATTTTTACACCGCCTCCATTTTCAGGAACTAGTCGAGCACCCAACCAGCCTTTTCGTGCCAAAGGTTGTGCGTAGATTTGTGCAGACAGTAGGAGCATGACAAGAAGTAACGACTTTTTCATAGCGTACGTATTGAATGATTTTGAGAATTAGATTTGAAATAGGGTAAGTCCGAAGCAAGCGAACACTAAAAGTAATTCGCCAATTAAAACGATTCGTTGCCAGTTGGGCCGATCAGACCACTTTACGTTTACGTTAAACGGATCGAAAGCTAATGCCAATCCGCCATAAATCAGCGCCTGATCGAACTGCTTCCGAACGATAAAAACTAGACTTACAGAAAAAAAGAGGATATGAATACTGCGAGTAAAGGCATGGTTCATTATATTTTTTTCCAAAAATACATGCACCAAGAACTTCGGCAGTTGTCAAAAATTGCGCATTCTATGCAACAAGCATTTTGAGCGCTGGCAATTACGCGTATAAAAGTTTATCTATAAGGTATTGTACTTACTCTTTAAAAAACACTAAAAAGTCGTACATGGAGATGCATTAAAATAGCTACTTGTACATCAGATACTTACCTTCTACTTTTTCTTCCCATTTTTATATGCCACTTTCTCTACGACCGATTTTTTCGGGACTGCTTTCTTTGCAGCGGGTTTTTGCGCTGCTCGTTTTACGGGTGCAGCGGGTGTTTTCTGTGTTTGTGCTTCTAAGAAATCCTTGTGAATGTCGCGCAGTACGTCGCTAGGTTGTTTGGGTTGCTCTTTACTTCCGCGAAGAAATAAAACCAATCCGTTGAGGAAATTTCGTAAAATCTGATCGCCACATTCTACGTAATTTGGGTGTTTCTCGTCTCGAAAAAATGCACTTAACTCCGATTTGGTGATTCGGAAATCTACTAATTGCAAGATTTCCACAATGTGTTCGTCGCGTAATTTTAAAGCGACACGTAATTTTTTAAAGATATCGTTGTTAGTCATTTTTCTTAATTGTTTCTGGAAATAGATTTTGTATGGCTTCGGCAAATTGGCTGCGCCACAGTTGTTCGTTATGATTGCCTTTTGGAATTATTTTGAAAGGTAATTCGGCTTCAGTATAGTTGCGTTTGTTTTTCAAGATGTCGATCATGTTTGTTATCTCGGCAACCATCGTTTCACTTTCTGAATCGCCACTTATAAAGTACAGTTTTGGTTTTTGTTCTCCTTTAAGCGGAAGGTCGTATACTTTCGAATCGTACCAAAATGAAGGCGAGAATACTAGAGCACGGCCAAAGATTTTCGAATGTTCAAAAGCGGCATAAAAAGCTGTCAATCCGCCGAGTGAACTTCCTCCAATTCCCGTATTTTTTCTGTCTGTCGAAACCGAAAATCGTTTTTTAATCTCCGGCATAACTTCTTGAGTTAGAAATTCAATAAAAACGGCTGCTTTTCCACCGCCGTATTTTTCGTGAACAAAAGGTGTCAGTTCTTCAAGTCGCTTTTCGTTTCCGTGATTTAAACCAACCACAATAAGCTCGGCTTTCAAAGCATTTAGCGTTTCATCAACTTCCCACTCACCCGAATAGGCCGTTTTCGCATCAAATAAATTCTGACCGTCGAACAGGTACAAAACCGGATATTTTTTCGATTTGGAATAGTTCAGTGGCAAGTACACCCAAACAGTTCTGCTCTCGTTAAGCACAGCCGATTTAATAGAAAAAGTCTGCACATTTTTTGCGGCAGTACTTCCTTGCCCCCAACTTTTATACAGAAAAGCGGCACCAAGGGAAACGAGAAGCAGTATAAAGTACTTTAGCATTTTTTTGTTGCAAGATAAGAAATAACGGGTTGTAGCCAGCACATCTATCGTTTAGCCTAAAGATGATTTTTATTTGGGCGCGCCGGCAAACGAGTCGTCGCTGCGCAAAAGAGGTTCAAGCCGTCACGTGTTCCGCTGTATCTTTTTGGCAAACGTTCCGTGGAAATTAAAATCGCCAAAAAGTATGTCGCTTCACCCGTTCGCGCGGAAAAGCTGCGCAAGGAAAAAGATTTAAAAATTGAAAGATTTAAAGATTGAAAGATTAGCTTTCAACACGCTCAGGCTCCCACGATATTTAGGTTCAGTAGGGCAAAACGATACAGTAATTGGTGATCGCATCAAAGTCTTAATACTTAATACTCCGATCTTAATACTCCAAAAATTCCGCATTGCGAACTTCGCGTAAATCTTCGTGTTCTTTGCGGTTAGGCATTCTACAACCTTTCGGACCGATGGAGCACAATGTTTCACAAAGTTTATCACAATGGACACCATGTTTGCCTTCGACCCGGTCATGTACCAGCTTTTTAAGCGCACATGAAACACTGAACTTCACAGAATTTTGTACAATATGGTACCGTTGAGGAAAACACAGAACGTGTCAAGCCACCAAAAAATCGCACCAGCCTTCGACAAGCTCAAGCTCGCACGATACGCGGGTTCGGGCGGGTAAAACGATACGTTAAGTGGTGAACGTCGCGATGTCTTAATACTTCAATCTTAATACTCAAATCTTAATACTTGATACTTATCCTAAAATATGCGGAAAACCCGTAATCGTATGTCAATTTTTTTTCAAAACTTCGCTTCGATGGGGGCGGGAGGGATGGGGAGCGATTCCCACGTACGAAAATCCCGGAAATAAATTTTACGGAAAAACCGCATTTTTGATAGATTTTCGAGATTTCGAAACTTCGAGATGAAAAGATTTAAGGAGCACAAAGTTTCTCAAAGTTTATCACAATGTACACCATGTTTGCCTTCGACCCGCTCAAGTACCAGCATTTTAAGCGCACAGAAAACACTGAACCTCACAAAATTTTGCGCAATATGGTACCGTTGAGGAAAACACAGAACGTGTCAAGTCACCAAAAAATCGCACCAGCCTTCGACAAGCTCAGGCTCGCACGATACGCGGGTTCGGTTGGGCAAAACGATACGTAAAATGGTAAACGTCGCGATCCCGATAGCT
>NZ_JBMLTK010000044.1:0-30935 GCF_049240005.1 Flavobacterium sp.
GTACCACAAGAGCTTTTTGGATTTATGAAACACCACAATTACCTGTTAAACAAAATATTACCCTACTTTTTTAAACAGCTAGAACCCAAAGTAATTTGGCAGCAACGACATCCGTTTAAAACAAGTAGTGACGAACCACAGCAATAGATTTTCAGTTTGCTTTTCTTGTGGAAATGCTATTGGATAACGATTTGTCTAGCCCCGGGTGCAGCGGCAGCCCGGAAAAAAATACGGCTACGTGAATTGTACAGCAAACGGCGACCCAAGAAGCAGTGTGCTGGACATATGAACGTGGCGTATTTTTTGAGGACTACAGCGGAAAACGGGATGAGCTTCAAAAAAAGAAAACAAAAAAACTACTCATTATCAATTAGAAACGCCATGAAGTTCTATCACGTATTTAAAATTGCTTGCCCTTAATTATAATCGGGAACGGCAATTTTCATGTTACTGGCTAAGATGGAAATGTTGAGTTCGGAAACCAAACCGATGTACTCGCCATCGACCTGAAACTCAGTAGGCGGATCGATAAAAATACAAGCGTTTTTGGTGCTGTAAATATCTACATCTTCGCTATCTAGGCGGATGTTTCCCGTTAAAATCTTGGTTAAAACCGTAAAATCGAGATTGCGTAGCACCACAATTTCGAACTGCCCATCGTCCATTTTACCAAACGGATTAATTACCACGCCGGTTCCGTACTTTTGCGAATTGGCTACTACAACCATTTTTGCATCGGTAATTACCTCTTTACCTTCCAATTCGATACGCGCCCGAAACGGTCCGGTTTGCTCTTTGAACGTTGCTAGCACCTGCTTAGCATAGCCCAGCATACCGCGTGTGGTTCCGCTTTCGTAGTTTTTTACCAGCATAGCGTTTAAACCCACATCGCTCAGGTGCAAACTGGTATGTCCGTTTATTTTTATCATGTCGATATCAATAAACTTAGTGGAAAAAGCCGCGGGAATGGCGAGATCTAAAGTGGCAGGAATATCTAAATCGACCGACAAGCCGTTTGCCGAACCGGCAGGTAAGATTCCGAAAAGTACGTCGACATCTTCCAAAGCAGCCGCCACTTCTTTAATGGTACCGTCGCCGCCGGCAATGATGATTCGCTGCGGTTGGTATTGTTCGTATAAATGCCGAATGTGTTTGCCGTCGTTAATGCCACAGGTTTCGTAAACAATGGTTTGCAAACCCAGT
The DNA here is from genome assembly GCF_049240005.1 of Flavobacterium sp. GTDB lineage: Bacteria > Bacteroidota > Bacteroidia > Flavobacteriales > Flavobacteriaceae > Flavobacterium. The sequence goes on from NZ_JBMLTK010000044.1 coordinate 1,204, forward strand.
GTTAGCGCGTGCGCCTCAACATCGGCTACGAGTTCACCTTTGTCGATATCGCCTGCAATTGGATTTACCACAATGATTACAAATTTTTGTGCCATGTATTCAGATTTGCTCAAATTTAGAGAAATTCCGAGCATTCCTTCCGCATATTAACAATTCGGATAAACGCTTTGCAGCTCGATCTCTGGAACTAAAACAGTAGAATTCTCTTGGAATTACGTCTGTTTGACCTACACAAAAGGGCGTCTGCATTTTTTAGGGAAGTGCAAATAAAAAAGCTGTGAGAAAATCGTTTTGAAACAAAAAGCTTTGCCGTATTTTTACAGTATATGAAACCCGTTTTAAAACTTTATCGCGGTTACGCCAACGAAAATCAGCTTTTAGTGATGGGTCATGTGTTTAAACCAACGACTAAAGCCGACTACGATTTTCAGAAGACGAAGTTTCGAAATGCGCGCTCGGTAATTCGGATGTTTCGACAAAAGACAGCATCGAACTTTGATGTGTATTTCAAACACGACGGACGCGTTATTCACACCAAAACCTTAGACGACGGCTTTTTTCAGTTTTGTATTCCGCTCGACAACGATGTGGGTTACGGCTGGATTACGTACGAAGTTTCCATTAAGTCGGAAGGTACACAAGTCACGCAAAAAGGCTCTTATATACGTCCGTTTAAAGGAAATTTGGGTTTTATTTCGGATATCGACGATACATTTTTGATTTCCCACAGCCGAAACATCTTTAAAAAGTTGTACATCTTGTTGTTTAAGAACGTAAACGATCGCAAAATTTTTTCCGACGTGGTTGCGCATTATCAGGCTTTAAGTACAGCCGGACGCAATAATAAAACCGAACAAAACGCTTTTTTCTATGTGTCGTCGAGCGAGTGGAATTTGTATCGGTTTATTGTTCAGTTTGCCGAATTACATCAGTTGCCTCGTGCCGTTTTGTTGTTGAAAGACATCAAGCAGAGTTTGTTCGACTTCCTGATTACGGGTCGCGGCAACCACGATCATAAGTTCGAAAAAATTAAACACATCTTGGAGTTTTATCCGAAATTAAACTACACGCTATTGGGCGACGATTCGCAACAAGACGCCGAGCTTTACGAACGGATTTGCAAATTGTTTCCAGTAAATGTTCAAGCCGTTTACATTCGGCAAACGGGCAAACTTCCTAAACAAAAGGTAACCATCGCCATTCAAAATATGAGTTTAATGGGTGTTCACACCTGTTATTTTAAGAATAGTAAAGAAGCTATTGCACATTCTAAAAGCATCGGACTCATCGTATAAAAATATGCTTACCTTAGTAGCGTTAGTCGAAACGCATGCTTTTTCAATTTAATATCTACTCCGGGTTACTTTTAATTTTCTTTACACACAATCTGGTTTACAGTTTACTACTTTTTCAAAAGAGTATACAAGAACGGAGTAAATCGGCATTTTGGCTCGGATTATTTTTGCTGATTGTTGCTTTGTATTTGGCACCGTGGATGCTGGGTTTTGCCGGTTGGTACGACAGTGAAAGTTACCGAGCTGTTATTTTTGCCACACCTTTTCACCAACTGTACTTTTTTGGACCTGTTTTGTATTTCTACACGCAAGCCGTTTTAAATCCGGCTTTTAGATTTCGGAAGAAGTACTTTTGGCATTTGCTTCCCGGCGTTTTGTATTTGATTTACGCGATGCTTCAAGTAGCTAGTGATTATTACGGTAACGGCGGTGCGTTTCCACAGTTTTATGCCGATATCGACTTCGACGAATGGTACCAGGTTACGGGTCATGCGAGTATGCTGTTTTATTTAATCTACGCACTTCGATACTACAATTTGTATCGAAAAGTCATACAAAACATTGTGAGTTTTGCCGATGAACTGACTTTTAAATACATCCGTGAATTTATTATTACTTGTTTAGCGATTATTATTGTTAATATCAGCTTTAAGATTGGTTTTGAAATTTTTCCCGAGTTTGCGGACTTCGTGGGAAGCTGGTGGTACTTCATGGCAGTGGGCGTAATTTCCTATCGAATTGCTATAAAAGGCTATGCCAACGAAAATTTAAAAAGTAAACGCGTTGGTTTTAGTATTGTGAACGAAACTAAAAGTGAAACCAACGCAATACTCCCAGATTACGCCGAAATAGAATTGCCAGAAAACGACTCAAATAATTTGGGACTCACCGAATCAGAGGAAAAATTGCGCGACCAACTGGAAAAATTACTGATTACCAATAGCTATTACAATAATCCTGAACTTACCCTACTCGATCTGGCAAAAGCAACCGGAAGTAATACAGCACTTATTTCAAAAGTAATTAATAAAGGTTTTAATCAGAATTTTAACGATCTGGTAAACACGCTAAGAATCGACGCTTTTAAAGCGAAAGTAGCTGCTGGCGAAAGTTCGAAATCGACCTTACTTGGCTTAGCGCTCGACTGCGGTTTTAACTCGAAAGCAACTTTTAATCGGGCGTTTAAAAAGCATACGGGAGTAACGCCAAAAGACTACTTAGCAAAAAACACAGCAGAATTAGGTCTCAAATCATAATTTGAAGCGCGCCGCTACTGGGATTGCCGCAATTTTGCTTCATCAATAACCGGAAATCGTATTTCCAAAAAAAGTAAACTGATGAAAAAAAATGTAATCCTTTTAGCTCTTGTAACGCTACTCGCATCGTGCGGGGCGTTTAGTTCGTTAAACTCGGGCACGAGCATAAATGCCAACGAAAAGTTTGTACTCGGAAGTAATCCGCACGGAAATTTTCACACACACCTTAGAAACGACGGAGCTACAACCCTAAGCGTTTATCAAGCACCAAACAACGGCGGAACACATTCGCCCATCACTTTAAAACCAACCGAAAGCGCGTTCATAAAAACCGATAAAAACACGGCTTTGGTAATCGAAAATACAGAAACGAAAATGGGCTACGTGACGTTAAAGGTAAAAGGCGACCTAAACCTGGGCATGGTGTTTCAAAAAAATGCACAAACTAAATAAACCAATTTTATATAAAACTGCTAAATCAAATACACATGAAAATTTTAATCCACACTACCGTAGCGTTTCTCCTATCCTTGTTTTCTTACAGTCAAGGTACTGTTCAAAAAAACTTTGACTACAAGAACTTTGACAAAGTTTACTTGCAAGGCCTAAATGCCGATGCCCAAATTTCGATCGGCAAAACGTGGTCGGTTCGTGTTGAAGGACCGGAAGAAAGCGTAAACAACCTCGAAATGGTTTACACGGCCAGCGAATACAAACTCGAAATCAAAAACAAGCCCGTAAAACTCAATTACAAGAAAAATCAAAAACCAACCACCATCTATATTACGATGCCCGAAGCCAGTGTAATTGCACAATCGGGTAACGGCGACTTGGCCGTGAAAGGAATCGTTGGAAAGTACTTTCGCCTCGAACAAGAAGGTAACGGCGATTGCTCACTAAGCGGCGCGATCGATAGTTTCGACCTAGAAAAAGGTGGAAATGGCGACCTAAAAGCGGGCGACTTCTCCGCGAAAAACCTCAAGTTTAGCGTCGGCGGAAACGGAAACGCAACCGTAAACGTAAGTGGAAAATTGAGCGGAAAACTAGCAGGCAACGGCGACTTAATCAACCGCGGTTCCGCCCGCTGCACCGACTGCAAAAAGAACGGAAACGGAGATTTTATTTACCGCTAGGAGTTTTAATCATCAATCAAAATCATCATGAAAAAAATCGTAATTGCCATCACAAAACCAACCATACTGCCCAACATTTGGCAGGATATTTTCCTCTCCTTGCCACGAATCTTGTGCGGTTATTGGATGGCGGTCGACTTCGGAGCAGCTAAATTCGGTTTACCATGGTCGCCACCCGAAAACAACCTCGGATTTTTCGAAGTAGCTTTTTGGTTTCCGAACGACGTTGCCAAATTCGGTGGAATTTTCGCTGTATTTCCCGCTTTTTTCGCTTGGATGGCCGCTTTTAGCGAAGCCGTCGGTGGCATTGCACTCGTACTCGGCTTTCAAACACGTATCTTCAGTTTCTTAGCCGGCTGCACCATGTTCGTGGCTGCCGTGTACCAACAATCGAGCCAAGGACTCTGGAATATGTTGCCCGCACTCGGCATTCTGTGGGTTTGTTTAAGCGGAGTGGCTCTCGGAAGTACACGTTTCGGAATCGACTATCTAATCACTAAAAAGCACTCATAATGAAATACTTACCAATACTTTTACTGTTCATTACGGTTTCCTGCGTACAGCCAACGGCCAATCAAAAAGTGCGGTACACGGTTGTTGTACCTAAATCCATGCAAGTTTCACAAATGAGCGTACGCGGCAGCAATCAACCGCTGAGTTGGGAGCAAGATACGCCACTTAAAAAACTGAATGACAGTACTTTCTATACCGATGTAGTACATGTAACCGGCTACACCTACACCGAATACAAGTTTGTTGCCGATGGGCAGTTTGAACGGCAAAATCAAGACAACCGTAAGCTCACTTTCGAAGCCGATTTAAGCACAACGGTTCAACACAAATTTAACGGTAAATAATTCATTTACTGAATTTTAATTTGGGCGTGCCGGCAAACGCGCGTGATTATTTTCGAGTTGCGTTTGCCGTCAGGCCATTCGCTGCAAGTATTTTCGTTCGTTTTGTAAGCGTCTGGCACTTGCAAACGCTTCTGCTGTCGCGTTGCCGTTGCCGTCGCTTAGCAAAACCAACAAAAATAGCTTTACGCTGCTGTCCTTCACGCAAAAGCAAAACCACAAATCGTTTTCAAACTAGCGATCCGAAAACAGTTAAATAGTTGATTAAATTGAAGATTTGTTTTGGCAAATTTTAATTCAACGGGAGTAGCGGCCTATTAGCTGTTTAGCTCGGAAGTTGTTCATTTTAAGCGTTCTGAAAAAGATTTTTAATCAAAATCTGGTTTCAAGCAACTATTCGCTACGTTTCGCATCTTTTCAGAGCTAAACAATTGTTAATGATTCGAAATTTACTTATCTCAGCTGCGTGCATTTGCGTTTTCACCTCGACTTGGGCACAATTTTACGAATACGAACACAGTCAAAACATCGATTTTTCGTTAAACGATTCATACATCGGTTCGATATGTGCGACCAATGCTAATAACGAACTGTATAGCTTGAGTTTCAACGGAACGCCTTATCCGTATGGAATCGACATTTTAGGAACCTTAGCTTTGCGAAAATTCGACACGGCTGGAAATCTGATTTTCACCAAAACAATTGCCAACCGAGCTACGGCACGTGAAATGCTGGTTGATGCCAACGGAGATATTTACTTCACGATTTCTTTTGTCGACCAACTCACGTACGAAAATACCGTTCTTTCATTCGCGACAAACGGATTGAGCCACATGCTTGTAAAACTAAATGCCGACGGCGCTTTGCTGTGGTATCTTGCGCCAAATATCGAAAATTCGTTTGTGAGTGATCTCGGTTCCATTGCCTTGGATGCCAATCAAAACATTTGGATGGCTTACGATGATTTCCAGAATTCGTATCTACAAAAACTAAATCCGAACGGAATGATACTGCAAACGATAGTACAAGACGATGTTCCATTGGTTTCGGCAATAACCACAGACGCACTCGGAAATATTTACACCGCCGGCTCGTGTTCGGGCTTAAATGCAAACTTTAATGGAAGCAGCGCCACAGAAAATTTCGATTACAATACCTACGTAGCTAAATACAACGCAAACGGATCTTTGCAATGGGTGCGTTTTATAGAAGATATTACTTGCTCGTCGCCACAATTAGCTGTTAAAAATGCCGACGAAGTTTATCTAGCCACGCAGAATTTCTTGCCGCACACGCTCGATGGCATCAGCGTTGCCGGGCCAAACACTGGTGGAACCGACTTCTTATTGGGCAAACTAAACAGTAACGGAACGTGGCAATGGGTACGCGAGGTTCCGAACGCGGGTTCGTTTGAATTGGGCAGCCGAGCTGCGTTGGCCGTAGCTCCAAACGGAACAGTATTTCTTGCGGGTTCGACCTCAGGAACCATATCTTGGGCCGACAACGTTTCGACGACGGCAACGGAACAATCAGGCGTTATTTTAGCGCTAACAGGCACTGGAACGGTTTCGGGGGCGAAAGTTCTTTCTACAGACGGCACCAGCCGATTTGATGCCGTAGCAACCGACAGTGAAAACCGCATTTATGTGAGTGGTTATGCGCGTACTGCCTTTAACAACGGCTACGTTTTTTCGAGTACTACCGGGCGTGTAGTTTCCGACTTCCTAGATATAACCGAAGCGCAGCTAGACAACATAAGTATTTACCCGAATCCAACGACATCGATACTACAATTTGGCACGCCAATTTCGGGTCAACTGGCAATTTACGACACTACAGGCATACGTGTTTGGTCGGGTCAGGGCACATTTTCGGAAATTGACGTAAACCACTTAGCTGTGGGCATGTACCTCTTGAAAATAAACGACTCAACAGTGGCTAAGTTTTTAAAACGCTGATGTAAAATACCATAGAGAAAATTCGTTTACGCTACTTTTCGAACAAACGTAATCAGCGATTATTCTAATAACTGCAGACCACATAGGCACATAGGTTTTGCACAGTTTTTAAACCACGATTAAGGTGCGAGTTCAACTTATGGTGGACCACATACGCACATAGGTTTTGTAAGGTTTTTAAAACATGATTACTGGCACGACTTCTTTTCACTTTGGGCCACATAGGCAAATAGGTTTTGCAAGGTTTTTAAAACATGATTACTTGCACGAGTTCTCCTTATGGTGGACCACATAGGCACATAGGTTTTGCACAGTTTTTAAACCACGATTACTAGCACGAGTTCTACTTACGGCCGACCACATAGGCACATAGGTTTTGCACAGTTTTTAAACCACGATTAAGGTGCGAGTTCAACTTATGGTGGACGACATAGGCACATAGGTTTTTAGTAGTGGAAAAAGCACGAATAAAGCGTGAATAGTTTTGCTAGTAAGCAAGTTCGGAAGGGAATACTTTAGAACAATCGCCAAGATGGCTGAATGGCTTTGCAAATCTTATTCTGCATCTTAAATCTAAAAACGGTATTTTATAAAAAACCTAAAAAAGTTAGTGTAAGAGCGAGTAATTAATAGCGTATAAATTATTGTTTTACAATCTTTTATACGAGGTAATATTGCAATATTACGTTTGTTAAAAACACTTTAAAAAAAGAGGCGTTTTGTTGGAGAACGATACCGCGGCCCGGATGGCAGCGGAAAGCCTTTTGATAAATTGGGCAAACAAAAGCGCGTTGGGCGTGGCGACCTAAGAAGCCGTGCCAAACGATTGCTTTTGTGCCCGATTTGAAAAAGCTTGTAGCGTACAGCCGGAACTGCCGCCCAAAAAATCAAAAAAAAAGCTGCTTTTGCGCATAAAACGTTTTAAAAATATGGGATGGATTTCCAATTTTCGGCTATTTTTGCGTTTCGAAAAATGAATCCTTTATGAGAACGATACAGTTTAGAGAAGCCGTTGCCGAAGCAATGAGCGAAGAAATGCGCCGCGATGAGTCGGTTTATCTCATGGGCGAAGAAGTAGCCGAATACAACGGCGCTTACAAGGCTTCTAAGGGTATGCTTGATGAATTTGGTCCGAAGCGTGTAATCGATACACCCATTGCCGAGCTCGGTTTTGCAGGTATTGCGGTTGGTTCGGCCATGAACGGCTGCAGACCCATCGTGGAGTACATGACATTTAATTTCTGTTTGGTTGGTATCGACCAGATTATCAATAACGCTGCGAAAATGCGCCAGATGTCGGCCGGGCAATTCCCTATGCCGATGGTATTTCGCGGTCCAACAGCCTCTGCCGGACAATTGGGTGCTACGCACTCGCAAGCTTTCGAAAACTGGTTTGCTAACACGCCTGGTTTAAAAGTTGTGGTTCCGTCGACACCTTACGATGCGAAAGGTTTGTTGAAATCTGCCATTCGCGACGACGATCCGGTTATTTTCATGGAATCGGAGCAGATGTATGGCGACAAAGGTGAAGTTCCGGAAGAGGAATACACCATTCCGCTTGGTGTGGCTGATGTGAAGCGTGCGGGAACAGATGTTACCATTGTATCGTTCGGAAAGATTATAAAAGAAGCTTTAGCTGCCGCGGAAACGCTTGCTGCTGAAGGCATTTCGGTTGAGGTTGTCGACTTACGTACGGTTCGCCCGATGGATTACGATGCAATTATCAACTCGGTTAAGAAAACAAATCGTTTAGTGGTTTTAGAAGAAGCGTGGCCGTTTGCTAGTGTTGCTTCGGAAATTACGTATATGGTTCAGGAACGGGCCTTCGACTACTTAGATGCGCCCGTACAACGTATTACTACCGCTGATACACCTGCGCCGTACTCGCCAACTTTATTGAAAGAATGGTTGCCAAATGCAGACGACGTTATTAAAGCTGTGAAGAAAGTACTTTACCGCTAGTAAAATAATACTCAAAATAAAAACCCGCTCTCGAATGGAAAGCGGGTTTTTTGTTTTTTCTACGGTAAGTTAATTAAAGGCAATCATTAACTTTCGGCTTCCATGAGCAGTAATTCCCATTCTTCGATCAGTTTGTCGAGTTGCTTTTTCTTTTCGTTGTAGGCCGTGAAAAACGCAGCGTCTTCGATGTGCTTATCGTAATTGGATTCGAGCGCACGATCGTCGAGACGGATGGCGTTTTCGAGATCTTTAATTTGCGACTCGACTTTAGAAATACGGTTTTGAAGTGCCTTTTGTTTCTTTTGTTCTTCGAAACTCTTTTTTGGAGCCTCTTGAGTAGCTTTTACGACATCGCGCTTTTCGACCTCACGCATACTATCAACGTTTCGTTGTTCTAGGAAGAAGTTGATGTCGCCCAAATATTCTTTAATTTTCTGATCTTTAAACTCGTAGACAATATTTGCAGTTCCTTGAAGGAAATCGCGGTCGTGCGATACGAGGAGCAGTGTTCCTTCGTACTTGTGTAGTGCGGCTTTGAGTACGTTTTTCGATTTGATATCGAGGTGGTTTGTAGGTTCGTCCATGATGAGCACATTGATAGGCTGCAGGAGCAACTTACAAAGTGCCAGACGATTTCGTTCGCCGCCGGAAAGTACTTTTACTTTTTTTTCGACGTCGTCGCCACGGAAAAGAAAAGCACCGAGCATGTCGCGCACTTTAGAGCGATTGGTGTCGTTTGCGGCGTCTTCCATGGTTTGTAGCAGTGTGATTTCGCCATTCAAATATTCTGCCTGATTTTGAGCGAAATAGCCTACTTGGACGTTGTGGCCAAGTTTAATACTTCCTTCGAACGGGAATTCGTTCACGATTGCTTTTATAAACGTGGACTTCCCTTGTCCGTTTTGACCTACAAAGGCGATTTTACTACCGCGTTCAACGTTCAGCGAAATATCTTTCAAAACTACTTTATCTCCGAACTTTTTGGTTACGTGTTCGGCTTCGACGACTACGCGACCCGGAGTCACAGAAACTGGAAACGAGATATTCATGACTGCATTATCGTCTTCATCGACTTCGATGCGTTCTACCTTATCGAGTTTCTTGATAAGCGATTGTGCCATAGATGCTTTGCTGGCTTTGGCGCGAAATTTCTCGATTAGCTTCTCCGTTTCTTCTATTTTCTTTTGCTGATTTTTTTGCGTAGCCAGTTGCTTTTCGCGAATTTCTTGACGAAGAGTCAGATATTGCGTGTATGGTTTGTTGAAATCGTACACTTTACCTAAAGAAATTTCCAACGTTCGGTTCGTGACATTATCGAGGAACATCTTATCGTGCGAAACAATAATTACGACACCTGGATACGATTTTAGAAAGTTCTCAAGCCAGATAATACTTTCGATATCTAGGTGGTTAGTAGGTTCGTCTAATAGAAGAATATCGTTGTTTTGAAGGAGCAGTTTTGCGAGCTCGATTCGCATGCGCCAACCTCCAGAAAAAGTGTCGGTTTTGTTGTTGAAATCTTCTCGTTTAAAGCCCAAACCAAGCAGAATTCTCTCGGTATTACCCACGTAATTGTATCCGTCCAGAAGTTCGAATCGGTGTGTTAGATCGCTCAAATCTTCGATGAGTTTTGCGTAAGAATCGGACTCGTAGTCGGTACGTGTTTGAAGTTGTTCGTTGATGTGATTCAACTTGCGTTCGACTTCTTTGATTTCGGTAAAGGCTTGATAAGCCTCTTCGAGTACGGTTCTGCCTTGTTCGAAATCGATATCCTGCCGTAAGAAACCAATACGCACTTCTTTTTCTGTGGCGATCACACCGGAATCGGGTTGAAGATCGCGACTAAGAATTTTGAGCATTGTCGATTTACCGGCACCATTTTTTCCGACAAGACCAACACGATCACCTGCTCCTAGTCGGAAGGTAACGTCTTCAAAAAGATAGGAACCTCCGAAAGAAACTGATAAATTGTGAATATTTAGCATGATATTGGCTTAGAAAACTTAAATAGACCGTAACTTTGTTATTGTATTACAGTAATAAAGAATTGGCTGCAAATGTTAAAAAAAGGAACGAAATTATATAGCATTTTAACAGGAACTTGTCCGCGTTGTCATAGCGAGAGTATGTATGAGAACAAAAACCCATATATCGTCACTGAAACGATGCATATGCATGATACTTGTTCCCACTGTGGGCTCCGCTATAAAATGGAGCCGAATTTCTTTTTTGGCGCCATGTACGTAAGCTATGCACTTGCTGTAGCTGTTGGAGTTGCAGCATTTATCATCAGTTTTGTTTTCGTGGGCTGCACGGTAAAGGAGGCTTTTATTACCATCATTGCTGCTCTTGTTGTTTTGATGCCCTGGATCGTGCGAATGAGTCGAAACATTTATATTAACTTCTTTATAGCATACAAAGACGATGCTATTGCTTCCAAAAACGCTTAGCTTGTAAATAGGTCGGAATTTCTTTTTTATCTACTATATGATCGTATAGCAGCTTTGCCATCGTTGGACCTAACATAACCCCTCTAGTACCTAAACCATTTAAAATGTGAAGCTGTGGGAACTGAGGATGATTACCAACAATGGCTTTACGATCGGGTGTAGTTGGACGTACACCTGCCCATTGATCGACGATTTCAAAATCGCATTGAATTACTTGTTTGAGACGCATAGTGAGTTCCTCGCGCGCTGCCGCGGTGGTTTGCTCCGTTTTATCCGTCCATTCATAAGTTGCACCCACTTTAAACAAATCGTTGCCTAAAGGAAGAATAAAAACACCACTGTTGATGATTTCGGTAAGCTTCAACTGAGGTGCATGAATCGTTATGCCCTCACCTTTGGTGCCAGGAACAGAGACGAAATTAAAATACGGATTTTGATTTACTCCATATCCTTCGGCGAAGATCACATTACTGGCTTGAAATTCGTGATAGGTAACAAACTCGCTACTGAATTCCAAATCTGCGTAAATAAAAGACTCCGCTATAAAGCAGCCTGAATCAGCTAGAAACGTCTGATATTTCGTTATAAAGACATTGGTGTCTAAGTGACCGGTGTAATTAACCACTCCATACTGAAATGGGCTGTCAATTCCTTCAATCGCGGAGGTAAACAAATCGTTGCTCAGTAAATTTGCAAGTTGAGGTTTGTCGGCGTGTTCGAACCAATCATTTTGCTCAGCAATAGAAACGAATTTACGCAAAGTAAGCTTTTCATGATGAAACTTCGCGCAGAGACGTTGCTCAGCCCGAGAATAAAAAGAACGCAGAAAATCAATCTGATCGACAGCATCTTGTAGCGGCCGATACCGTTTCACAATTAGAGGATTATACAGACCTGCTGCCACGCGGCTTGACTTCAATTTAGAATCGCCAAAAACCACAAAAGAACAGTTATTCTGAAGAAGTACTTCAGCAAAAGCGAGCGCAGCTAAACCGTTCCCTACGATAATAAAATCAAGCATTTTCATACTGCAAATAAACAAAAACGGCTGGTTAAAAAACCAGCCGTTTGAAATATCATTAGTAAAAACTAGTAGTTCCACATATCTTGCTCGAAGTTACGAATCTTTTCTTTGATGCGATCCGATTCTAAAAGTTGCATCTGTGCATTATCTTTCATGTAATCTTGAATCAAACGGTCTCCGTATACGTTTTCTTCTTGATAGATAACCGCGTTGAAACGACGCGAATTTAAAAGAACATCGAAAGAAATTGGCATTGCAGAATTCCGATCATTGAAGGCATTATTAGCATGAAGTACATCGCGTACTGCTGGAAAATATACCCAGAACAATTCAATGTAATCCACCTCATCTTTACCAACAGTATAAACGTCTGGCGTTACTGGACAAATACCTAATAAGCGATATTTCAATTCACCTTGACGCTTGTCAAAGTACCAATATCCTTTGATTTTGTATGCATCCACATCCTGACCTGTAATATCAGTCTTTACAATATACTCAGGAGAAATCGGCAAGCCAGCGTTAAATTGTTCTCTACCTGGATCAGTGGTATCAATTCGAGATAATGATTTTTCTATATCGCTTAACGTCTTTTTGGTATTGAAATAACCATCGGTATAAACCTCGGTAATCTTACCTTCTTTCATTCCCTTAGTAAGCACATCGTATAGATTGCGACGTTCTTTCCCAATATTTGCGGTATCAATAGGATAGTACAATGGGAAATTGATACGCTCATCTAAATCGATAAGTTCCCAAACTGCTTTTCCGAACATGATATCACGATCATGCACATATCCGTAAGGAAGCGGCTTATCGTTATCCGAATTTAATTGCGCAGCAGTTTTCTTTCCGATTTCATCCGGTGTTTTTGCATTGAGTAGGTTAGATTGAGCAAACGAACTTGCAAAACCTACAACTACCAAGACAATACTAAAAAGATTCTTGCGATTCATATCTAAAAATTTGTGAATAGATAACGACTATTCTAACTGATTATTGTATTTCGTAAATAACAACTGAAGTTCGAGGCAACATTAAGCCTTCAGCTCCAACCAATTTTACTTTGATTTCAGAAATTGTAACTTGATCACCGCGACCTGCTTTTGAAAGAGCTGCAACAGCTTGAGCATTTAACTTACTTCCTTGTACCACAACTGTAGGTTGTCCTGGTACTTTAATGTTAAATCCAGTTACGTTTAAAGTAACGTCGAAATCAAAGTCAAGTAATTTTGCACCTACTGTAGATGCAATCAAGCTAGCCTTTGGTCCTTTTACCACACCGTACTCACCACGGATTGTTCCTGTTGGAGCTGGAATACCTTTGATACGGAACATTTTCTTATCAGAAACCGTTGACTTGTCTGGTAAAGTAGCTGTAACATTAACTACTACTTCTTGCCCTTGCTGCGGCTTCATAATGTATTGACCTGGCTTACCTGCTGGACGTAAACCTGGAGCAGATGCATTTACTTTATCCGAAGAAACTCCTGCAAATGATATTGTCATTGGGTTATCTAAACCGCGGTAAACCACGTTCATTTTGTCAGCAGAAATTGTTGCTTGATTCGGGCGAGGTACTACAACGTATGCACCTTCGAATTTCAAAGGAATATTCTTACCATCTTCCAAGAAGGTAAATGTACCTGCAATTTTTTGCTCCCCAACAGCTCCTGCAGTCATCGAAATGATTGCCTGACCGTTCTCAATCTTACCTGGACCAGAGAATGAAGTAGGTTTTGTGTTAGCGTCGTAGCGACCTAATACAACTTTACCAGTCACTTTCTCACCTTGGAAATAAACATTCTTATCAAGAGCAACGATAGCTTGAAAATTCTTCATCGAAGCAGCTTCCTTAAATGTGTTACCCATCAATACATTGTAGATTCCAGACTCTAACGTCTTAATGTCGTTCTGCAAAGCAGAAAGTTTAGTAATTGACGCGATCGCTGGGAAACCTTTGTAATGGTAATCTAAATACTTCTTAGTTATACCTTCACCGTCTTTCACATCCTTAGTATTGAACTTCAATTCTAATTCCTTGATTACTGGCTGGTATTTTACGTCATTTCCAAACACAGTCTTCATATCTGCAACGAATTTCTCAAATTTTCCAACGATTTCCTTACCCTTTGGAGAGTAACCATCGCCTTCAAACCACAATTCGTCAATTTTGTCTCCCTTATCCATCGACTCGTAAGGTAACTTACCTGTAGACTCGTCTACATCAAAACCTTCAGAAATTTCCTTTTTCAAACCACCTAAATAGTTATAAAAAGCTTCAGACAATTGAGAAACTTGTTTAGCTTTTTGGTTTGGCTCAGAAAACTTTGCTGGATCTTCACCTGCCTTAGCTTCGAGGAAATTTAATAATTTTTTATTGTAATCAGTTGTAGAAATGTTAGAAACATCAAACTTTTCGTTCATCAAACCAAAAGCCGATAAAACTTCTTTCGACATGTTCAATGCCAACATAGCGATGAAAACCAGATACATCAGGTTAATCATCTTCTGTCTAGGGGTTAATTTTCCTCCTGCCATTGTTTTTCTTAGTTATTTCGTGTTTTTAATAATGATTAGTCAGGTGGTTAAAAATTAACCTTTGTTACCCATTGCAGAAAGCATTCCGCCATAAACATTATTAAGTGTAGCGATATTTGCGGTCATTGCAGCCATTTGCTCTTTCAAACGTGTAGCATTATCTGCGATTTCTTTGTTCGCCTCTGCGTTACGATTAGCGCTCTCCAATTGGATTTTGTAAAGACTGTTTAATGATTCCATTTGAGCAGCAGCTAAAGAAAGCTCTTCGCTATATTTTTTTGTTGCAGCAATCCCGTCGGCAGCTGGTGAGATTCCTTTAGCAGCACTTTCGAAATTTTTGATACTATTACCTAAGCTTGCCATCAACTCTCCGTCGATCTTAGCCTCTTTCAATAAATTGTCTAATTTCTGAGACAATAGTCCTTGTGCATCTTTTGGATCTTCTTTCTTACCACGCTCTTTAGCTTCACCACCTGCTAATTCGGGATACACCAACGACCAATCCAACTCTTTATCAACTGGATCGAATGCAGAAAGACCAAAGATAAGCGCCTCAGTTCCCAAACCTATAATAAGCATCGCTGATGCAAAAGGCCAGTGCATCAATTTGAATAATGCTCCGATGATTACTACTGCCGCCCCCATACCGTAAGCGAAATTCATTGCTTTTTTACTTAAAAATGCCATAATAAATAGTTTTTTGTTTTAAGAGTAATTAATTGTTGGTTTAAAGAGTTTTATTTTTTTGGCGCGTTGCCAGTTACTTGTAATCCCATGTAATCTTGAACAGTTCTGAAACCGATGTAACTTCTAGCCGTATCAGCGTACTCAAAGTCGCGTGTACTTACTTGTAGGTAATAACTTACGTCTTTCCAAGATCCGCCGCGAACTACTTTACGTAGGTTCTTAGTATCTGGCACATTCGGGTTCATGGTACTTACATACTCGTAAGCTCCTGGATCATAAGATGAGTCTGTCCACTCAGCTACATTACCCGCCATGTTATACAAATTATATCCGTTTGGATCATACGATTTTGCTTCAACTGTATAGAGAGCTCCATCCGCCGCGTAGTCACCACGATTTGGTTTGAAATTCGCTAAGTAACAACCTCTGTCGTTTTTAGCATAAGGACCTCCCCACGGATATGTTGCAGACTCAAGACCACCTCTAGCAGCGTATTCCCATTCAGCCTCAGTTGGCAAACGGAACGAATTAACAAAATCTTGCTTCTTTTTCTTGGATTTGATATAATTGTTTTTGTTCAATGTTCTCCATGCACAAAAAGCTTTCGCTTGTTTCCAAGACACTCCAACAACGGGATAATCTGCGTAAGCTTGATGCCAGAAGTAGTCGTTGTGCATAGGCTCATTGTACGAATAAGCAAAGTCTTTAATCCAAGCTGTTGTATCAGGATATACCGTAACTTGTTCGTTACGAATAAAATCCTTACGACGACCTACTTTAGCTTTTGCCGCCGCTTGAATGTCCATCCATGAATAACGGAATTTCAACTTCGAAACATCAATAGTTCTCAATCCATTGTATGCCTCAGCAACTGGAATATACATACTATCCATTACCTCAACATAATTTTCATCAGGATATTTTTGAACATCCGTTTGTAATTTAATTTTTCGGTTGAGTTTTCTTCCTGCATACATATCCTCGTCAGTACCTACACTATAGTAATTTTCATACATATATTTATCGTAGGCCGACATTTTTGCAGGATCTGCATCTGCGAAAGCGTAATCGTTAATACTACCACCTGCTTTCTTGCCGCTGCCTTTACCAGCTGCACCGCCTGCCGCAGCACCTCCACCACCACCTACTTCATCAGCCATGATCGCCAAGCGCACACGAATAATGGAATCTTTAACCCATTCTACAAACTGACGGTATTCGCTGTTTGTAATCTCGGTTTCATCCATGTAAAATGAACGAACGGTCACAGTTTTGGTAGGGGCATCACCAATGTTTGCCAAATCATCATCTGATTTACCCATGATAAAAGAGCCTCCCGGCACCAAAGTCATCCCATAAGGCTTCTCTGGATGCCATTTCTTCCCTTTTACACCTACAAGCTCTCCCTTGTCGCCGGAACTACAGCTAAACAACAGTGAGGATAATGCTGCAAACGCAATGAACTTCTTCATATAAAATCGGGTTATTTTGTATTCTAATTTTAAGGGCGTAAA
Organism: Flavobacterium sp.; assembly: GCF_049240005.1. Classification (GTDB taxonomy): domain Bacteria; phylum Bacteroidota; class Bacteroidia; order Flavobacteriales; family Flavobacteriaceae; genus Flavobacterium. The sequence continues at coordinate 17,878 of NZ_JBMLTK010000044.1, forward strand.
CCTATCTAATATTTTTTGAATAAACAATTAATTTACTAACAAAAAGCTAATTTAATGTGAAATCAACTACTGTAATTACTGATTCATTCACGAAAATTCATGTTTCAAATCAAATCACACGATAGCCTTTCGTATTGCTTTCCAGTACCTTTCGGGAATATCCTGCTCGCAAGCTTGCAAGTAATCGTCGTATGAACAAGGTAATAACGACGTTCTTTTTGATTTAGTATGTGAATTAATATTAACAATTTCAATCCACCATCTTCCTGTCTTATCACTCTTGTAGAACACCATTTCCTCGCCTTCGTGTGGCACAATATATCTGATGTAGCTCTCTTTGCCACCAAAAGGATAATCTCCCGCTCTGTACTGAAAGCCATCGATAAAGTACCATACCATCTGCGAAAGCAACTTTAGCTCGCGCTGATTTCCTTGAACATTGAACAAACCCAAACTTGATGTTTTATCGCTGATACCTGCATACCGCATCAAGGCACATATTTCTCTACCTGTAAATCCGTTTGGTTCACCGGGCAGATTAAACGTAACGTCGGCCGAAACCGCATTAATGTCTACACTTACTAAATCGGCATCGCGAAACACTGGCTCGGCTAACTCTATTTTACTGCTTATTTCACCTAAACGATATGCTTCGAAGTACAATTTATCGACCAAATCAATTTCTTCTTGGGCATTATAGTAGGTTTGATATCCCAAATTTGCGTAATTAAACAAATTGTTTGGTTGTTCCATGATGATGGGCGAAAGATAAGATTCTGCAGAAATAGTATCTGGAGCCTTTCCCAAATCAAATTTGTAATCGATCCCAACCAAATTAACCATTTGATCCAACTTATCGTACGCTCGATACATCGGATAAGTCAAATCTTGTGAACCGCCAATCACTATAGGAATAACGCGATTCTTTATCAGATCGGCACATAAGCTTTGCAACGCAAAATACGTGTCTTCTGGTGCCTCACCCGGAATTAATGTTCCTAAATCGGCGACAGACGACAGCCAATTCCCTGGAAACATCGTGTAAAAATGCTTGCGAAATTGATCTTCTAAGCCCGAAACCTCCTTTTGAGCGCTATTTCTATATTCGGGAACAAATATCAAAGCAAGCTTTACTTTCTCTAAATCCGGGAAATCTGTTTCCGTATGAAGTACAATTTTAGACCCCAATTGCTGCATGTTGCGCGATTGAGCAAAGGCGAACATTTCCTCGGAAACGGGAGTTAAAAAATCAAGACCTGACATGAATTACTTTGATTTTTTTGTTTTTGCGGGAGCCTTCTTTGCTTTAGAACCTGTTTTCGCAGGAGCTTTCTTCGCCGTTGCGCTTTCGATCATCGCTTTAACTTCCTCTAGCGTAAGTGCATCTACTTTCACATCTTTATTCAGTTCAATTTTGGTTTTACCTTTTATCAAAGTAAATCTACCCCAACGTGCTTTTTCGATAACGATGCCTTCAGCGGGCCATTCACGCAATACCTTTTCCTCCTCTTTCTTAAGCTTTTCCTGAATCAGCTCCTCGATATCCTTTTGCGATAAGGAATCAAAATTATATTTCTTAGATACGTTGATGAACATGCTGTTCCATTTGATAAACGGACCGAAACGACCCACACCTTTTTGAACAGGTAATTCATCGTACACAGCCACGGGTGCATCTGCTTGCAATTTCTCCTTTATGTATTGCTGTGCAAGTTCATCAGTAACATCGAGAGGATCAACGCCCTTTGGCAATGAAACAAAAGTTTTGCCGTAACGCACGTAAGGTCCGTATCTTCCAGAATTTACTTCGACTTCTTCGCCGTTATAATCAGCTAATTTTTTGGGAAGCAAGAACAGATTTAGTGCATCTTCCAAAGTAATGGAACCAATATTCTGTTCCGGACGCAAACTAGCGAAAACCTTTTGTTCGTCGTCTGGCTCGCCAATTTGTGCCATCGGACCGAATTTTCCCAAACGTACACTCACAGGTTTCCCTGATTTTGGATCTGTTCCCAGGATACGTTCACCACTTTCGCGTTCGGCATTGGCTTCTACTTCTTTAACGTTCGGATGAAAGGTATTGTAGAAATCTTGCATCATGCGCGACCAATCGATGTTTCCTTCGGCAATTTCGTCGAAATCTTGTTCCACTTTTGCTGTAAAGTGATAATCGAGAATGGCGCTAAAATTCTTTACTAGAAAGTCGTTTACAATAGTCCCAATGTCTGTCGGAACTAATTTCCCTTTATCGGAACCTGTATTTTCGGTGAGTGTTTTCGAAGTAAGCTCCTTAGCTACCAATTCGAACTGGCGGTATTTGCGTTCGGTACCTTCAAGCGTTCCTTTCTCGACGTACTTTCTATTTATAATAGTAGAAATCGTAGGTGCGTAGGTTGATGGACGTCCGATTCCTAATTCTTCTAATTTTTTAACTAGCGATGCTTCCGTGTAGCGCGCGGCTGGGCGTGAGTAGCGCTCGGTGGCAACTAGTGTTTTACGCAGAAGCGATTCGCCTTGCTTTAATGCCGGTAGCATGCCTTCTTGTTCTTCTTCATCGTCGTCGCTACCTTCGAGATAAACTTTAAGGAAGCCGTCGAAAAGAAGAACTTCGCCTGAAGCTTGAAATATCTCGCTGTGATTATTGGCTTGAATTTGAACGTTTGTGCGTTCTAGCTCGGCGTCGCTCATTTGTGATGCAATAGTTCTTTTCCAAATCAGATCGTACAAACGGTCTTGGTCGCGATCGACGGAAATTGTATGTCGCGCCATATCTGTCGGACGGATTGCTTCGTGCGCTTCTTGCGCTCCTTTCGATTTGGTCACAAAACTGCGCGTCTTGGCGTATCGTTGTCCGAACGAACTTACGATTTCCGCTTGCGCCGCTGCTAGAGCTTCTTGGCTCAAATTTACGCTGTCGGTACGCATGTAGGTAATTAAACCCGCTTCGTACAGGCGTTGCGCAACTTGCATGGTAATTCCGACGGGCATATATAATTTACGTGCCGCTTCCTGTTGTAGTGTCGACGTGGTAAACGGTGCTGCGGGCGATTTACGTGCTGGTTTGGTTTCTAAAGACGCCACTTGATAGGTGGAGTCGGTATTTTGTTTCAGAAACGCTTCGGCTTCTTCGGCTGTTTTAAATGACTTTGAGAGTTTAGCTTTTACTACTTTTCCGGCTTGGTTGGTGAATTCGGCAGCAATGGTAAAGCTTGCAACGGGCTTGAATTCGATGATTTCGCGTTCGCGTTCTACGATTAGGCGCACTGCAACCGACTGCACGCGACCGGCTGATAAACCGCTTTTAATTTTGCGCCACAATACTGGCGATAGTTCGTAGCCCACTAAACGGTCGAGTACGCGACGTGCTTGCTGTGCATTCACCAAATTGTAATCGATTTCTCGTGGATTTTCGATGGCTTTTTGGATGGCCGATTTAGTAATTTCGTGGAAAACGATTCGTTTGGTTTTCGACTTATCGAGTTTCAGTTCTTCGGCAAGGTGCCAGGAAATTGCTTCTCCTTCGCGGTCCTCATCGGAAGCGAGCCAAACCGTTTCGGCGGCTTTAGAAAGCGATTTTAATTTGCTGACCAAGGCTTTTTTGTCGGCCGAAACTTCGTAAGTGGGTTTAAAACCTTTGGTAACGTCGACCCCAATTTCCTTTGAAGGCAGATCGGCAATGTGGCCGTAGCTGGATTCCACCTGAAAATCTTTTCCTAGAAATTTCTCGATGGTTTTAGCTTTTGCGGGTGATTCGACTATTACTAAATTCTTTGGCATAAGTAGCTTTGCTTTTGGCGCAAAAGTAATTGAAAAAAAATACTATCGACTCGCCAACGCGTTTTTGCTTAAAAAATGATTTGAAACAAGCGACGAACACCTTAATATATAACGACACGCGGTAACGATTTTGTGCCGCCGGTTGCAGTGAAAAGCTTGCTGAACTAGAGGCAGTTGCATTTTGCAGGCGGGAAATGCGACCGGAGGAAGCGCTTACCCGACCATAAAATGCCTGCCTGTAGAAAGCAACTTGTAACGAAAAACGGCAAAAGGCACCCAAATCAATCTTCTGCCACATTGTCAGTCGACCGAAATAGTATTATCTTTGCACTCAAATTGTAAAGCGCGCCTGATGGAGAAAGTGATCGATGAATCGATTCAGGGTTCGGCACTCGACCTAGTTTCGAAGCCTGAAAACTCTAAGAAATTATTTATAGAAAGTTACGGTTGTCAGATGAATTTTTCGGACAGCGAAATCGTTGCGTCTATTCTTGCTGAAACTGGATACAATACGACTAAAGTACTTGAAGAAGCCGATTTAGTTCTGGTAAATACCTGTTCGATTCGGGACAAAGCCGAACAAACGGTTCGCAAACGTTTGGAGACCTACCAAGTAGCTAAGCGCAAAAATCCGGGTATGAAAGTGGGCGTTTTGGGCTGTATGGCCGAACGCTTGAAGAGTCAGCTTTTGGAAGAAGAAAAAATCGTTGACTTGGTTGTAGGACCTGATGCCTACAAAGATTTACCCAATTTATTGTTGGAAGTTGAAGCCGGACGTGATGCGATAAACGTTATTTTGTCGAAAGACGAAACTTACGGCGATATTGCGCCAGTTCGATTAGATACAACAGGCGTTTCGGCCTTTGTTTCGATAACGCGCGGCTGCGACAACATGTGTACTTTTTGCGTAGTTCCGTTTACACGCGGAAGAGAACGCTCGCGCGAGCCGCAAAGCATTATGGATGAAATTGCCGATTTGTGGCAAAAAGGCTATAAGGAAGTCACGCTACTTGGCCAAAACGTGGACAGCTATTTGTGGTACGGCGGTGGTTTGAAGAAAGATTTTGTGAAGGCAACCGATTTACAAAAAGCAACAGCGGTTTCGTTTGCCGACCTGCTCGACCGTGTGGCCACAGCGTTTCCGAAATTACGCGTTCGCTTTACGACGTCGAATCCGCAAGACATGCACAGCGAGGTTTTGGAAGTAATTGCCAAGCACGCCAACATTTGCAAACACATTCACTTGCCTATTCAAAGTGGCAGCGATCGTATCTTGAAATTAATGAACCGTTTGCACACCCGCGAAGAGTACTTTACCTTAATAGATAACGTGCGCAGAATTGTTCCGGATTGTGCTATTACTCAAGATATTATAACCGGATTTCCGACAGAAACAGAAGAAGATCATGCCGATACGATTGATTTGATGAAGAAAGTTCGGTACGACTTTGGATATATGTACGCCTACAGCGAGCGTCCGGGTACGTTAGCAGGCAGAAAAATGGAAGACGATGTTCCGCAGGAAGTAAAATTGAGACGACTAAGAGAAATTGTTGATTTACAGCAAATTCACTCTGCCGAACGCACCCAAGCTTTCGTCGGACAAATTGTAGAAGTTTTAGTAGAAAAAGAATCGAAGCGCAGCAAAGCCGAATGGGCGGGAAGAAATTCGCAGAACCTAACAACTGTTTTCCCAAAAGGGCACTATCAGGTTGGCGATTTTGTGAATGTATTGATACACCGATGCACTTCCGGAACCTTAATTGGCGAAGCTGTAGGATACGGATCAATGCAATCGTAAACTATGGAAAGCGTACAATCAATAAAGCAACGATTCGAGATTATCGGAAACGATCCGAAATTGAATCGTGCTATCGAAAAAGCGATTCAAGTGGCACCAACCGACATTTCGGTGCTGGTTGTAGGAGAAAGCGGCGTGGGAAAGGAAAGTATTCCGAAGATTATCCACGGACTTTCGCATCGCAAACACGGAAAATACATTGCTGTAAACTGCGGAGCGATACCTGAAGGAACCATAGACAGTGAACTATTTGGACACGAAAAAGGTGCTTTTACTGGAGCCACACAAACGCGCGAAGGCTATTTTGAAGTAGCCAACGGCGGAACCATTTTTTTAGACGAAGTGGGCGAATTGCCTCTAACGACACAAGTTCGCTTATTGCGTGTTTTGGAAAACGGCGAGTTTATCAAAGTAGGATCCTCGCAGGTCCAGAAAACAAATGTGCGCATTGTTGCGGCTACGAATGTGGACATGTTTGCGGCAATCAGCAAAGGGAAATTTCGCGAAGATTTGTACTACCGATTAAGTACGGTAGATATTCAATTACCGCCACTGCGCGAACGCAAAGACGACATACATTTATTATTTAGAAAATTTGCAGCCGATTTTGCGCACAAATACAAAATGCCTCCAATAAAGCTCGACGAGCAAGCGGTGCAGTTGTTGTTGCAATTTCGCTGGAGCGGAAACATTCGTCAATTGCGAAACGTTGCCGAACAACTTTCGGTATTGGAAACCACGCGCGACATTAATGCGGCAACATTGAAATCGTATTTACCGGGCGAAAACGTCAATTTACCCGCTGTAGTTTCAGAAAAAAAGAGCGATTCGGATTTTTCAACCGAAAGAGAGATTTTGTATAAAGTTCTTTTTGATATGAAAAGCGACTTGAACGACTTAAAGAAACTGACGCTCGATTTGATTAAAAACGGCAGTGCAGCTGTAAACGAAACTCAAAGCGGTTTGATCCGAAAGATTTACGGCACGGAAGAAGTAGAAACCGATACCGATTACGACGATAGTTCGCTTTCGGTAATTCAACCCGTAACTACTCCACCTAAAAAGGAGTTTCCGAGTAGAGGCGACAATTATGTGTTTGCGGAAACCGTTGAAGAAGAAGAGACGCTAAAACTCGAACAGAAAGAGATCGAAATGATTAAAAAATCATTGGAAAAGAATAAAGGTCGACGTAAAGCAGCCGCCGATGAGCTGGGAATAAGCGAGCGCACCTTATATAGAAAAATCAAACAATTCGATTTGTAACATGAAAAACAACCGAAAACCCATACAAATCGGAATTTTATTCTTGGCTATGTTCACGTTGGTGGCTTGTAGTGTCTCGTATAATTTTACCGGAACGGCTAAGATTGATGCTAAAACATTTCAGGTAAATTATTTCTTGAATAACTCAGAATTAGTGCAACCGGGAATTGAACGAACTTTTACGAATCGTTTGCAGGAAATTATTCTAAATCAGACGAATTTAAGTTTGACCAATACCGGTGGCGATTTAGTTTATGAAGGAGAAATAACCGACTTTAGGATAACACCGATGACGGCAACGGCCGACCAAAGAGCGTCGCAAAACCGTTTAACGATTGCGGTACAAGTTCGATTTACCAATAAAAATAAAGAAGAAGATAATTTTGATAAAAAGTTTTCTTTCTTTTACGACTATTCTGGTGATGCACAATTAGTAGGCGGACCTTTAAATGAAGCTTTAGAAGTAATTTTTGAACGAATCACGCAGGATGTTTTCAACGAATCGTTAGCAAAATGGTAAACCGATGATAAACGCACAGGAACTGAGCTTGTTTTTAGAAAAACCTGAGTTGGTGAAAGACCAGCACGTTGCTGTTTTGCGAGAATTAATTAATCGGTACCCCTATTTTCATGCACCTCGAGCCATTTATTTAAAAGCGCTGTACAACCAAAACAGCAGTGCCTACAATCTTGAATTGAAAAAAACTGCGGCTTATACGCAAGATCGCGGTGTTTTATTCGACTTCATCACTTCGGGCACTTTTACGGGTTTGCATCAAGCTTTTCAAGCAGAAAAAGACGCTCGTATCAACGAAATTGAAGTTTTTGCCTATGAAATTGTATCGCATAAAGTTGACGATACAGTAGTAGCACATCCGGAAGTTACAACTATTGAACCAACAGCGGTTACAACGCAAGCAGCTGCCAATCTGGGTGTAGGAAAACCACTGCAATTTTCGCAAGAAGAAAAACACAGTTTCCAAGAATGGCTGCAACTAGCAAGTTTTAAACAAGTAGATCGAAGCCAAGCAAGCGTACCCGACAGTAGAAAGCGCAAACTCGACTTGATTGATAAGTTTATTGAAAGTAATCCGAAGATCATTCCGAATCGGGAACAAACGAGTTCGGTGAAATTAGTTCAGGACGACGACAGCCAGCAAGCTACGCTAATGACTGAAACTTTGGCACAAGTTTACCTCGAGCAAAAGAAATATCAGAAAGCAATTCAAGCTTATGAAATTTTAATTTTGAAATATCCCGAAAAAAGTTCTTTCTTTGCAAGCCGAATTTCGGATATCCGAATTTTGCAAACCACTAATATTTAATTGATTTAAAATGTTTTCGATTTTTGTAGTATCTATCACAATAGTTTGTTTTTTATTAATACTGGTTATTATGGTGCAAAACCCTAAAGGAGGCGGTTTGTCTTCTACTTTAGGAAGTTCGGCACAATTAGGTGGTGTTCAAAAAACAACCGACTTCTTGGATAAAAGTACTTGGACATTAGGCACAGCGCTTATTTTGTTGGTTTTATTGTCTTCTATTAGCTTTTCAAAACCAGAAGCTGAACAAGTTGCGTTACCTGAGGCTACAGAAGCTCCTGCTGCGCCAGCTGCTAACGAAAACAAACCAGCTGCCGAAAAACCAAGCACAACTACTACTACAACAAACACACCTGTAGAAGTACCCGTAAAGAAATAAGACTTACGTGTTCAAAATACATGAAAGCCGATTCCAAAAACGAGTCGGCTTTTTTTATGCGCGTTCTTATCGGGAAAATCAGGGCTTACTGCTGCGATTTATGCCTCTTTTGGCAGTTGAGCAAACCAGATTTCCGACAATAATTCCGCAAACTGAAAATGTGTCAGTTTTAACACAGCTGGCACAATTTCTGAAATGTAGCGAGCAGTCAATTAAGTTAACCTAAAAAATAAATAAGAGTTATGGCATTGAACATTCAACCTTTGGCAGACAGAGTTCTTATCGAGCCTGTAGCCGCCGAAACGCAAACCGCTTCAGGTATCATCATTCCTGACACCGCGAAAGAAAAACCTCAGCGCGGAAGTGTAGTTGCTGTTGGGAACGGGAAAAAAGATCACAACATGACCGTGAAAGTTGGCGACACCGTGCTTTACGGAAAATACGCCGGTACCGAACTCAAACTCGACGGAAAGGACTATTTGATCATGCGTGAAGACGACATTCTGGCAATTGTTTAATTCAATCTTTAAAAACTCACCAAAAAAATGGCAAAAGAAATTAAATTCGATATCGAAGCTCGCGACGGACTTCGTCGTGGCGTAGATGCATTGGCTAATGCAGTAAAAGTAACGCTTGGCCCAAAAGGACGTAACGTAATCATCGGTAAATCGTTCGGCGGACCTAACGTAACCAAAGATGGTGTTACCGTAGCTAAAGAAATTGAGTTAACCGACGCGCTTGAAAACATGGGCGCACAAATGGTTAAAGAAGTTGCTTCAAAAACAAACGATTTAGCCGGCGACGGAACCACTACCGCAACCGTTTTAGCACAAGCTATCGTTAAAGAAGGTTTGAAAAACGTTGCTGCAGGAGCTAATCCGATGGATTTGAAACGCGGAATCGACAAAGCTGTTGAAGCTATCGTAGCGGATTTAGCAAAACAAGCTAAAGTGGTAGGCAGCGATTCAGAAAAAATCAAACAAATTGCTTCAATCTCGGCAAACAACGACGAAGTAATTGGCGAATTGATTGCAACTGCTTTCGGGAAAGTGGGTAAAGAAGGTGTAATCACCGTTGAAGAAGCAAAAGGAACCGACACTTTCGTAGATGTAGTTGAAGGAATGCAGTTCGACAGAGGATATTTGTCGCCGTATTTCGTTACCAATCCTGAAAAAATGGATGCGGAATTAGAAAATCCATACATTTTATTGTACGACAAAAAAGTCTCGTCTTTAAAAGAACTACTTCCCGTACTTGAGCCAGTTGCGCAAAGCGGAAAGCCTCTATTAATCATCGCTGAAGACGTTGATGGCGAAGCACTTTCGACACTTGTCGTAAACAAATTGCGCGGTGCGTTGCGTATTGCCGCTGTAAAAGCTCCAGGATTTGGCGACCGCAGAAAAGCGATGCTTGAAGACATTGCCATTCTAACCGGCGGAACTGTGATTTCTGAAGAGCGCGGCTACACACTTGAAAACGCTACTTTAGACATGCTTGGTTCGGCAAAACGCGTAACAATCGATAAAGACAATACAACAATTGTAAGCGGTGCGGGCGATGCTGAGTTAATCAAGAATCGCGTAAACCAAATCAAAGCACAAATGGAAACAACTACTTCAGATTACGACCGCGAGAAGCTGCAAGAGCGTTTGGCTAAATTAGCTGGCGGTGTTGCTGTACTTTACGTAGGTGCGGCTTCGGAAGTAGAAATGAAAGAAAAGAAAGATCGCGTTGATGATGCACTTCACGCAACACGTGCTGCTGTTGAAGAAGGAATTGTTGCCGGTGGTGGTGTAGCACTCTTGCGTGCTAAAGCTTCATTAGCTGCAATTAAAGCGGATAACGCAGACGAAGCAACCGGAATCCAAATCGTTTCACGCGCCATCGAAGCGCCTTTGAGAACCATTGTTGAAAACGCTGGTTTAGAAGGTTCGGTAGTAGTAGCAAAAGTTGCTGAAGGTTCTGGCGATTTTGGTTACAACGCAAAAACCGACGAATATGTCGACATGCTTGCAGCGGGAATCATAGATCCGAAAAAAGTGACACGCGTAGCTTTAGAAAACGCAGCATCCGTTTCGGGAATGATTTTAACTACAGAGTGTGCGTTAATCGACATTAAAGAAGACACTCCAGCTCCTGCAATGGGCGGCGGAATGCCGGGAATGATGTAATACATTCCACATACAAATACAAAGCCTTCTCAATTTGGGAAGGCTTTTTTTATTGCAAATAATAAAAGGGTAGCTAAGCCGATTTCTTAAACAACCGCAGCATCACAAAAGCATGCGGAAAGGTTATCGCTGCCAAGGCTGCGAACAAAAACGAGGTGAGTTCTTGAACGGAACTACTAAAGAAAAATGTTGCTGTAATACCAATTGCTGCAGCAAGCCAGTACCAAAAAGCCGATTTAAAGTACTTCGAAAAACTACCTAATTCAGAACTGCCGTAAAGAAATTGCACTTGTGCCAGAAGCGACGGGATGCTGTGCCATAGAATAAAATAAACGGCAAAACCCCAAATTAGACTGCCCGAAAAAAAGATCAATGCAAAAAATGGCAGCAAAAGCAAATCGCGCGTAACCGATTGCAGCCTTCCTGGAATCGACACAATACGCCAGAGCACAAACAAAGCAAAAAGGACTACGGTACCGCCTAAAATGCGTTTCCACGGAAATTCAGGCAAATTGCTGTGCGTAAGTGTAGCTAAAACGCCGTTAACCTCGGTCTGGTGCGCAGCAAACAAGAGCGCAAATAACAACCAGCCGTACAAAAATCGAAATACATACCGATCGAGCGCCTTCCAATGGCTGTCGTAGCGCTCCGAGTGCTGCTCCCCAAAATGATAGCTGCTGGTAAGCACAAAACTAATAATCGCTAGAACCGGTAACCAAAAAAACAACAGCGCAGCCAGCACAACAACGGCAATGTATCGCATCAATAAGTGCCGATCTAATCCGAAAGTATGTGGCGACTTAAACTGCTGCAAAAGCAATAAATCGTTTGCACCATGCAAAACGCCGAACGATAAAATCAACGTTAAGCCCGCAACCAACTCAACGGTCGCCGAACCGTACGAGCGTACGAAAAGCCCGCCAAAGCTCGCCAGTATTAGTATTTTTTCAGTTTTATTCATTCAGAATTATGTGTCTTGCAAATTTTAAGATAATTTTTTGAATTATTCACAATTGATTTTGTTTGATGTTTCGTAGATTTGGTTAAACAAAATTAATCCTAATAATTATGAATGCAATTTTATTTAGCTCAATGGTAACAAAAATGTTGCCTGATGATTACATTGGTTTTACGTTTTTCGTTGGGTGCATGGCTATGATGGCCGCATCTGCGTTCTTTTTCCTCTCACTAAGTCAGTTCGACAAAAAGTGGAGAACATCTGTATTGGTATCCGGACTTATCACGTTCATTGCTGCGGTACACTATTACTATATGCGCGACTATTGGGGAGCTTTCCAAGAATCGCCTACATTTTTCCGTTACGTTGACTGGGTACTCACAGTGCCGTTAATGTGTTTAGAGTTTTATTTAATCCTGAAAGTTGCAGGTGCAAAAACAAACTTATTGTGGAAAATGGTTTTCTGGTCGGTTGTAATGTTGGTAACTGGCTATTTCGGAGAGACTGTATTTAGCGATCAAGCAGCTCTTTGGGGTGCTATTTCAGGTGCAGCTTATTTCGTTATTGTTTACGAAATATGGCTCGGAAGCGCTGCTAAATTGGCACAAGCTGCTGGTGGCGACGTACTTAAAACGCACAAAATTCTATGCTGGTTTGTGCTTGTAGGTTGGGCAATCTACCCATTAGGCTACATGCTAGGAACTGAAGGTTGGTACACATCAATCCTGGGAAGTGGAAGCGTAGACGTGGCATACAACATTGCCGATGCCATCAACAAAATCGGATTTGGTTTGGTAATTTATAGCTTGGCTGTAAAATCAACCGGAACAGCAAACTCGTAAATATAAATGCTCATGGTAAAAGCCGACTTGGAAACGAGTCGGCTTTTTTTATGACATACAACAGAGAATATTTTCAAAAAGTGGTTTCATTTTTGGGCGTTCCGGCGGCAGGTAACGTACCGCTTGCGCAAAACAGTAATCCGCACGACCGCCGTCGCGTTTTCCGCTGTATCTTTTGTGGCCGTTCTAAAGAAAACGCACCGAAGCCACAAAAGGATGACGCTCCAACCGCTAACGCAAAAATCGGCACCTACAAGTACTGGAAATAATGTAAAATGAAATCCGCTTAATAAAAATTATTACGCTTTCACTTCATTGGTCGTTTATTGCAAAAAGCGCAAAGCGGTTTTTTGTATTAAGATTGGAGTATCAAGTATTAAGACTTTGATGAATTTGCTATGTGACGTATCGTTATGCTCTACCGAACCCAAATATCGTCGGAGCCTGAGCGTGACGAAGGCCGGACACTGTGAACATTGTGAACCACTTAGTGGAACATTCTGCTCCCTCAATGCCTAAGCCCGTCGAAGGTTGGTGCCTGAGCT
>NZ_JBMLTK010000045.1:0-2251 GCF_049240005.1 Flavobacterium sp.
CGGATTTTAGATCTAAACGACACCCAAGCCGGCGTTGTTTCGGTAATTTTCAAATACTGCGACGACCAAAAATGGGGACTCATCGATTTGCAAGATTTCAAAAAAGTACTGCAATTCATCACCGAAGAAGGCAAAGAAGAAATTGAGGCTTCTTACGGAAAAATCGCTGCTTCAACAACGGGAACTATTCTTCGAAAAATTATCGAACTCGAACAGCAAGGCGGGACTTCTTTCTTCGGAGAAGTTTCTTTCGACGTCAACGACCTGATGCGACACGACGAAACCGGACGCGGGATCATCAACATCTTACGACTTCAAGACATACAAGATAAACCCAAGCTCTTCTCCACATTTATGTTGAGTTTGTTGGCCGAGCTTTATCAAAATTTGCCCGAACGCGGCGACCTCGACCAACCCGAATTAGTTTTGTTTATCGACGAAGCGCATCTTATCTTTAATGAAGCTTCCAAAACACTTCTCGACCAAATTGAAACCATTATCAAGCTCATTCGTTCGAAAGGCGTTGGGATTTTCTTCATCACACAAAATCCGACCGATATTCCCGCGGCCGTACTGGCACAATTGGGATTAAAAATTCAGCATGCTTTACGGGCATTTACCGCAAACGATCGGAAAGCCATAAAAGCTACAGCCGAAAACTATCCCGAAACCCATTTTTACGATACGGCTGAAATGCTTACACAACTCGGAATTGGTGAAGCGTTCGTGACCGCTTTGAACGAAAAAGGCATTCCAACACCGCTCGTTGCAACTATGTTACGAGCACCCGAAAGCCGCATGAATGTGCTAACCGACAGTGAATTGGATTCTTTAGCTTCAAAATCAAAACTCATTGCCAAATACCGCGATCGGATTGAGTCGGAAAGTGCGTACGAAATTCTCGAAAAGCGTTTGCAACAAGCACAAGAAATTGTGGAAGAACCGCAAACCACAAGAGCTGAATCAACCGACGAACCGATGAGTCAGACCACAAAATCAGTCATTAAAGTTTTAACGAGCGCCACCTTTATTCGCGGTGCTTTTAGCATACTTTCAAAAATCCTGAAGTAATCTTATGAAAGCAGTTTACACCGTTTTACTTCTACTCGTAGCGAACGTATTCATGACTTTTGCTTGGTACGGGCATCTAAAATTCAAGGAATGGAAATGGCTGGAGTCGCCCGGATTAATTAGCATCGTACTCATTTCATGGGGATTTGCCTTATTCGAGTACTTTTTTCAAGTTCCGGCAAACCGAATCGGATACCAAGAAAACGGCGGTCCGTTTAATTTAATGCAGTTAAAAGTGATACAAGAAGTGATCACGCTGGTTGTATTTGTGGTGTTTTCTACGGTTTTTTTCAAAAACGAAACTTTAAAATGGAATCATCTTGCGGCCTTTGCTTGCATTATCTTAGCCGTATATTTTATCTTTAAAAAATGAGTGAAATTGCCATTCAAAAACAACCTTTCCGCGTTCCGATGACCGACGGAAAGATCATCGACGAGCATTTTGGTTTAGCTACGCTTGCCGTCGGAAATTTATCTCTGGCGCGCATGGTGGCTCCACCGGGCTGGTCGGAACCACACCAAACACCCGAATTCGACGAATACACTTTGGTTATTTCCGGCCGTAAACAAATCGAAACCGAGAACGGCGTAATCGTACTAACGGCTAACGAATTGGTTTTTATTCCGAGAGGCAACCGCATTCGTTATTCCAATCCGTTCGGCGAGCCTTGCGAATACGTCTCGGTATGTACACCGCCTTTTTCCATACAAAACGTTAACAGAGAAGATTAGTTTTTCAGGCTGTTTTATCTTTGTGAAAACTATTCGACATGAAACAAAGAGTCGTTATCCTCGGAGCAGGTTTCGCAGGATTAGAACTAGCGCAAAAGCTCGAAAATACTGATTACGATGTTCTTTTAATCGACAAAAATAACTACCACCAGTTTCAACCGTTGATGTATCAAGTGGCATCTGCGCGACTGGAACCGGCGTCCATATCTTTTCCTCTTCGCAAAGTTTTCCAACATTCAAAAAACGTGCGCATTCGCATTGCGGAAATCCGACATATCGATACCGAAAACAAAACGGTAAAGACGTCTATTTCCGACTTCCCGTACGACATTCTCGTTGTGGCACTCGGTTGCACCACCAACTATTTTGGAAATAAGGAATTAGAATCGCATGCATTTCCCATGAAATCGGTTCCTGAGGCCATACAATTGCGCAACCGCATTTTACA
>NZ_JBMLTK010000046.1:0-20646 GCF_049240005.1 Flavobacterium sp.
CAAGGAATACATTGTTAAAGATGGCGATGTAATGCACTTCAGATTTAACGTGTAAAGCGTGCAAACAGAGCTTTACTGATTTCGAATTTTTACCGCTTTTAAACTAGTTTCTCACTAGTTATAGTAATTTAACACTAACCGTTAACTGATTTTCGTTAGCATGCTATTTATTTTGTTATTTTTAACAAAATTTATTGTTATGCGGTTGCTTGTTATCCTTTTGTTTTTAACGGTTTTTCAGGTAAGTACGGGACAAATTATTGAGTTTGCGGATCCGAACTTTAAGGCTAAGTTACTAGAAGCTGATGAAACCAATTTCATTGCGAAAAACTTAGAAAATCAATCCATAAAAGTAGACTTAAACGAGAATGGTGAAATAGAAATTGAGGAAGCACTTAACGTATATTTTTTAAACGTAAGCGCTTCTAACATATCGTCTGTAAATGAGATAGCTTTTTTTAACAATTTAAGGAACCTAGATTGTTCTTCAAATCAAATTTCAAGCATTACATTTCTTAAAGATTTCGAATCTGACTACATTCTAAATTGTAGTAATAACGAAATAAGTAGTATGCAACTTTCAGGCAAATTGCGTCTTGATTGCAAAAATAATCAACTGACAACTCTAGACTTAACCAACACCGAGATATACGAAGAATTAAATATTGAAAATAATAGTTTAACGAATCTATCTTTAAGTCTTAATTATGAGTTTGTAGGAAGTCTATATGCAAAGGGCAATAATTTGAGTGCGCTTACAGTTGGCGCATCCTATTTTCAAGATTTTGATGTTCAAGACAATCCGATATCTGACCTTGACTTAGATAACCTTCTGTACTGCGTCAACTTTCTTGTTGACTCACCATTATTAACAGTTTTGGAATTTAATGAAAATTCATTTGTTGATTACATGACTATTAATTCTCCTTTGTCTTATCTGAAATTGCCAAGTTGGAATCCGATTTCTTTAAAGTTAACCAACGTCGATTTAGAGCAGCTTTCATATAAATCTGACGTAGAGCCTTTAGCCTTATATCTTGAGGATTCAACGATCTTAAATTTACAGCTTGCTGGAACTTTAACTACTTTCTCAGCAATAAACACTAGTTTGGTTGAGATAGATTTTTCAGAAATTACACAAAATGAAGAAGTTGTTGAATCTAGCTTTCCATTAGTGCTAAATCTTTCAAATAATCCTTTCTTACAGTCTATAAATTTAAAAAATAATAAAACTGATTTTCTTTCGGATTTTGATTTTACCTGGACTATAATAAATAACCCAAACTTAGTATATATATGCGTTGACGAAGAAGAGCTGGAGCCAATTCTTGAACTATTGCAAGACAACAATTCCATCAATATCAATTCTCTTTGCAGTTACACACCCGGTGCGTTTTACGACATTACCGCTTCTACTACTCTCGACAGTAATCTAAACGGTTGTGAAGACAGCGATACCGGTTTTCCATGGGTGGAATTCCAAATCAGTACTGCTAATAATTCGGGAACAATTTATACCAATAATACGGGGAACTTCTCAATTCCTGTGCAAGCAGGTACCTATAATATAAATCCTAATTTACCGAACCCCGATTATTTTTCGGTAACGCCACCAACGGCTACTGTAACTTTCCCAGGAACCGATTATACAGTTCATACCGATTTCTGCGTCACTCCCGTTGGTGAACATCACGATTTAGAAGTAACCCTAATACCAATAAACGTTGCCATTCCTGGGTTTGATGCCTACTATAAAATAGTACTCAAAAACAACGGAAATCAAATCGAATCTGGAACATTAGCACTCACCTATCCCGATAGTTTAATTGATTTAATTTCCACAAATCCAAGCTCAACTTCCCAAACAACGAATGCCTTAAACTGGGAATTTTCGAACTTAGCACCGCTTGCTTCGCGCAGTTACGACATCATTTTTAACTTAAACTCACCGCTTGACACGCCTCCTTTGGTCATGAACGACGTTCTGTATTTTAACGTAACCGCAAACCTCGAACAAGACGAAACGCCCGAAAATAATACTGCTATTTTAAACCAAACCGTGGTCGATGCTTTTGATCCGAACGACAAAACCTGTTTAGAAGGAGAAATTATCAATCCGGCAATGATTGGCAAATACATTCACTACAAAATTCGTTTCGAAAATTTGGGAACGTATTTTGCTCAAAATGTTATTGTTGAAGATTTTATCGATACAACGAAGTTCGATCTTTCAACTTTAGAACCGATCACTGCCAGTCATAATTTCTTTACGCGAGTTACTGGAAATAAAGTTGAGTTCGTTTTCAATAACATCATGTTGCCTTTTGATGATGCGAATAACGATGGTTATGTTGTTTTTAAAATTAAAACCAAAGCCGATTTAGTTCTGGGC
Organism: Flavobacterium sp.; assembly: GCF_049240005.1. Lineage (GTDB taxonomy): Bacteria > Bacteroidota > Bacteroidia > Flavobacteriales > Flavobacteriaceae > Flavobacterium. Next base: position 2,393 of record NZ_JBMLTK010000046.1, read on the forward strand.
GACACCGTGAGCAATACAGCCGGAATTTATTTCAATTACAATCCGCCGGTAATTACAAACACGGCAAGTTCTACATTTACTACGCTCAGCGTTTCTAATCCGCAAGAATTGGAGGCTATTTCTCTTTATCCAAATCCGACTTCGAATACACTTTCCCTAAAAGCCGATTCGTTGCAAATAGATACCGTATCGATTTTTAACATGCTCGGACAAGAAGTTTTGAAGGTAAGTGGAAACAACTTACGAGAAATTAATACCTCAGCACTTACTGCGGGATCGTACATTTTGAGTGCAAAAGCTGCCTCACAGACTGTTAACTTAAAATTTGTAAAGCAATAGATATACGATAAAGAAAGTGAGCGTTTTTTTGCAAAAAACTTAATCTAATTCGGCAAGATTTTTGCCGCCTAAGTGGCATGAAAAAGCTCTTCTATTTCTTTTTACTGACTAGTGTTTTAAGTTTTGGACAAAGCGCCGACAGTTTATATGCAGAAGTCGACACTCGTGTTGCCAATTATCCCAAATCGTTTTCATCGGTTAAAGCTTTCGCTGAGCGGATTCAAAGCGATTATAAGATTCCAGAACTTCAAGCACGAGCTGCGTTTACATGGATTTCTAAAAATGTTGCCTACGATTTAAACTTGATGCGAACAGTAAAGCAAAAAGCTCCGGCTAGCTTCTCTTTTCGTACGGAAGCCGAGAAATTACAAAAGCAGCGCGAACGAATCACCGCCGATGCTGTTCAAACATTAAAATCAAAAAAAGGGGTTTGCCAAGGATACAGTAGCTTGTTTTATGAAGTTTGTGATCAGTTGGGCATACCGGCGAAAATGATACCCGGCGCTTCGAAATCGATGTTAACTCATATTGGAAAACTTCCCGAAGACGAAGATCATGTTTGGAACAAGATTTATATAAACGATAAGTGGGAATTGGTTGACGTAACTTGGGCAGCAGGGATTATAACCGGGGAAAAACCAAAGTTTGAGTTTCGCTTTAATCCGGCGTATTTTTGTACTCCAGCAGAATTGTTTGCCTACACGCATTTTGCTACTGCAGAAGCGGAACGAGAAACGGGAATGACTGCTAGGGAATTTGCTGATTTACCGCTGTATTATGGCTCGTATCTGCTCGCGAATTTCGATTTAGAAACGCCAATTACCGCATTTTTAAAACCACGGGCAAACGATATTCTTTTACGTTTAAATTTCTTACCCGAAAACGCTAAAGTGGGTTTACGCTACTCGATGGGTAACGAATTTATACCACTAGAACTCACTTATTTCGACGATTACGCCACAGTTACGTTGCCACAAACACCCACAGGCGGCTACGCCACTTTGTATATTAACGGTAGATCTGTGGTGAGTTGGCGGATTAAAAATTAACACGTAATTTACTTCAAACCTCTAGTCAAGCTGTGACAAACAAGACAGTTGCCGCTGAAATTATAGTGGAGGAATCAACATTTTGTTCTTTGATAAGTTAGAATAAAGAAAACCAAACTATTTAGGTTTGTACAAAACTTTTGTTATTTTTGATGAAGCCAGCACACACCTGTCGAATGCACGTTAATTTAAATCATGAAATTGAAAATATCATTTCAGGAAAGATCGAGGTTAGGCATGGAACAATTATCCAAACAATTGCCAACTACCTTAGAAATTGCAAAAGCTCAAGTAGAATTGATCAAGTCTCAAAGCAAATCAAAGCTGAAGAAGCAACGCATATTGAAAGATTCGTAACTTCTCATGGTCTATGGGTCGAGGTTGATTTGTCAACCTATGTTGCCGAAGGAGCCGAACAAAAAGTTTATTTAGAACCACCAAATTTTGTCTTGAAAGCTAATGATGCCATTTATTATAATTCTTGGTTTGAATATCTATTAAACCTCCTTTTACACAATTACTTTTTTGCTGATACTGCATATGAATTACAGGGCTTCCTTAAACACAAACAGATTTTATACGCTGTCGTAAAGCAAAATTTTGTGCAGAGTTCTGAACCCACAGAATTAGATAATGTTAGGACATTTCTTGAACATAACGGATTCAAAAAAATCAAAAACAACGACTACTTGCACATTGATCTTCAAATTCTCCTAGAAGATCTACACGATGAAAATGTTCTCACGCAGCAAGGCCTCTTATACTTTATTGATACTGTATTTTACACTTCCTTAGACGAAAGCGCTAAATCAAAAATTATCCAATTCTGACCTATTCTATTGAGAGGTATAAATGAATTGCAGTTTCATACTACATCTTCCGCAGCACGGATTGCAGCAGAAAGACTTAACGAAAACGGCTACAAAACAACACCGAAAGCGGCGACCAGCGGAAGCCCGTTATCGGTGATTTGTTTTGAGACGGAGGCGGAAAAGGCTTATCGCGGAAAGCCGGGTGCCGGCGGGAATCAACTTCTTTCGATGACGCACGAACGTCGACGGCAGCTGCCCAAAAAACCTCAATTACTGTCAATATCGTTATTAATAACTTCTGAATTTTGAGATAAAATTTAGCAAGGCTTTCTAGTATATTAGCTATCTATCAGAAGTAACACATGTCAGAATCTACGCTTTATAACGAAGACAATATACGCTCGCTCGATTGGAAGGAACACATTCGAATGCGTCCGGGGATGTATATTGGAAAATTAGGCGACGGATCCTCGCCCGACGATGGGATTTACATCTTACTTAAAGAGGTGATCGACAACTGTATAGACGAGTTTGTGATGGGCGCCGGAAAAACCATTGAGGTAACGGTGCGCGACAAACAGGTAACTGTGCGTGATTACGGTCGCGGTATACCTCTCGGAAAGGTTGTCGACGTGGTTTCGAAGATGAATACCGGCGGTAAGTACGATTCGAAAGCGTTTAAAAAATCGGTTGGTTTGAACGGTGTGGGTACCAAAGCGGTAAACGCCTTATCGAATTATTTTCGTGTAGAATCGGTTCGCGACAACCAACAAAAAGCAGCGGAATTCTCTGCAGGAAATTTGGTTTTAGAAGAAGAATTGCAAGAAACCACCAAACGCAAAGGAACTAAAGTATCGTTTGTTGCCGACGAAACCATCTTTAAAAACTACAAATACCGCCACGAGTATATTGTTCGGATGTTGCGCAATTATTGCTACCTCAACACCGGACTCACTATTTACTTTAACGGTGAGAAATTTGTTTCGGAAAACGGACTAAAAGATCTTTTGGAAGAAGCTATTGGCGAAGAAGATCAGGTATATCCGATCATTCATTTGCAAGGCGATGATATTGAAGTGGCTGTAACGCATTCGAAAACGCAGTATTCGGAAGAATATCACTCGTTTGTAAACGGACAAAACACGACGCAAGGAGGTACGCATTTGGGTGCTTTTCGCGAAGCCATTGTAAAAACCATCAAAGAGTTTTACAACAAGAATTTTGAAGCTTCGGACATACGAAAATCGATTGTTTCGGCCATTTCCATCAAAGTTGAAGAACCCGTTTTTGAATCGCAAACCAAAACCAAGCTCGGAAGCACGGATATTGGTCCGAATGGGCCGTCGGTTCGCAGTTTTGTGAACGATTTCATTAAAACGAAACTCGACAACTTTTTACATAAAAATCCGGAAGTTGCCGACGCCTTACTGCGTAAAATCTTACAAGCCGAACGCGAGCGCAAGGAATTGAGCGGCATTCGGAAACTCGCCAAAGAGCGCGCTAAGAAAGCATCGTTACACAATAAAAAATTACGCGATTGCCGAGTGCACTTAACCGATACGAAAAATCCGCGGTGCTTGGAAAGTACGTTGTTTATTACCGAGGGAGATTCTGCTTCGGGTTCGATAACTAAAAGTCGCGATGTGAATACACAGGCCGTTTTTAGCTTGCGAGGAAAGCCTTTAAACTCGTACGGCATGACCAAAAAGATTGTGTACGAAAACGAGGAATTTAACCTACTGCAAGCGGCGCTGGATATTGAAGAAGATTACGAAAATTTGCGTTATAACAACATTGTAATTGCCACCGATGCCGACGTGGATGGCATGCACATTCGCTTGCTGTTGATTACCTTCTTTTTGCAGTTTTTTCCAGAATTAATCAAGGAAGGGCATTTGTATATTTTGCAAACGCCGTTGTTTCGGGTGCGAAATAAAAAAGAAACGATTTATTGTTATTCGGATCAAGAACGCATCGATGCCATTGAAAAGTTGAAACCAAAGCCTGAAATTACTCGATTCAAAGGATTGGGGGAAATCTCGCCAGACGAGTTCAAACATTTTATTGGTCAAGATATTCGTTTAGATCCGGTAATGTTAGACAAAGCAACGACCATCGAAACTTTATTGGAATTCTATATGGGAAAAAACACACCCGATCGACAAGAATTTATCATCAATAATTTGAAGGTTGAGTTGGATGTGGTGGAATAGACAAAAAATAGACGAATTTGATTTACTGTAAAAGTACCTTTCCATGGAAAATCGAGACATAAGATGGATACAGCGATTTCAAAATTATGAAGACGCATTTCGGCAATTCGAGTCGGCTATTGAAAACTATGGTAACACAACCGAAAATTTGATTAAGGAAGGTATTATTAAACGTTTTGAATTTACGCATGAATTGGCTTGGAAGGTTATGAAAGATTTTCTGACTCATGAAGGCATCCGAGATATTATTGGTTCTAGAAGTGCAACCCGAGAAGCATTCAATAAAGGCTTAATTAGTTCAGGAGAAGAGTGGATGAATATGTTGGAGACTCGAAACCTGACAGTACACACGTACCAAGAGTTGATTTTAGAACGAGAATTTAAAAATATTCGTGATATTTACTTTCCTCTATTAAAGGACTTTTATTTGAAAATGAAAACATTTTTATAATATGTTTGGCTTGTATCCTACTTCATTTCAAGTACTTACATCGATTTTTAAAAGTCATGATGGCATTGAAAAAGTTGTAATTTATGGTTCGCGAGTACTCGGCAACTGTCGTGAAGGTTCTGATATTGATATGACCGTTTTTGGGAATTTAGATTATCGCGAATTATTTGAAATAAAAACCAACATCGAAGAAAGTAAAATTCCTTATTTGGTAGATATCTCTTTATTTGATGAATTACAATCAGACAGTTTAAAAGATCACATCAAAAGAGTTGGAAAGGTATTTTATCAGCGTGAAATGCCAAAAGCAAAATAAGCTTTGATTGTTAACTAGCTTGAATAAAGCACATTTAAAAAATGAAAGACGAAGAAGAAGAAAATAACCTAGGATCTGAATCAAACGAATCAGCTGGAAATGAATTCGAAACCAATGAAAATACTGGTTTTGAAGATATTCGCCCAGCTGTAAGTCCTCATTTTTACGAAAACAACGAAAATCCGGAAGACACGATTACCAAAGTCACCGGCATGTATAAAGACTGGTTCTTGGATTACGCTTCTTACGTAATTCTCGAACGCGCGGTGCCGGCCATTGAAGACGGTTTTAAGCCCGTTCAGCGCCGTATCATGCATTCGATGAAAGAACTCGACGACGGGCGCTACAACAAAGTAGCAAACATTGTTGGACATACCATGCAATACCATCCGCATGGCGATGCAAGTATTGGCGATGCCATCGTACAAATTGGTCAGCGTGATTTATTGATCGACATGCAAGGAAACTGGGGAAACATCCTCACCGGCGACGGCGCCGCAGCATCGCGATACATCGAAGCGCGTATTTCAAAGCTCGGACACGAAATTCTGTACTCGCCAAAAATCACCCAATGGCAATTGTCGTACGACGGACGTAAAAACGAACCGGTAAATTTACCCGTAAAGTTCCCGTTACTGCTCGCACAAGGAGCCGAAGGTATTGCCGTAGGTCTTTCCACGAAAGTGCTTCCGCATAATTTCAACGAGTTAATCGATGCTTCGATAAAAATCCTCAAAGGAAAACCGTTTACCCTCTTCCCCGATTTTCCGACAGCGGGAATTGCCGACGTTTCCAATTACAACGACGGTATGCGCGGCGGACGTGTGCGTGTACGTGCCAAAATTAGTCAGCTCGACAAGCAAACACTCGTAATTACACAAATTCCGTTTTCCACAAATACCTCTACCTTAATCGATAGCATCCTTAAAGCCAACGAAAAAGGTAAAATCAAGGTTAAGAAAATCGAAGACAATACGGCTGCCGAAGTCGAAATTCTAATTCATCTACCGCCGGGAGTGTCGCCAGACAAAACCATCGACGCGCTGTATGCCTTTACGGCCTGTGAAACTTCGGTTGCGCCTTTGGGTTGCGTTATTAGAGACAACAAACCACTTTTTGTAGGCGTTTCGGAAATGTTACGCGTATCAACTGCGCGAACAGTCGATTTGCTGAAACGCGAACTCGAAATACAACTCGACGAACTCGAACAAAAATGGCATTTCTCTACTTTAGAGAAAATCTTCATTCGCGAAGAAATGTACATTGATTTCAAATTGTACCAAGACCGCGAATCGCTATACCAATATATGTATAAACGCTTCGAACCGTTTCGAAATATGTTGGTACGCGACATAAACGATGATGATTTGCAAAAACTAACGCAAATTCCGATGATTCGTATTACCCGTTTCGATTCAGACAAAGCCGACGAACTTATCGCGAAGCTTGAAGCCGAAATGGAACAAGTCAAATACGATTTGGAACACATTATCGATTTCGCCATCGCTTTTTTTACCCGATTAAAAGAAAAATTCGGAAAAGGTCGCGAACGCCAAACCGAATTGCGCAATTTCGATACTATTGAAGCCACAAAAGTAGTTTTGCGAAATACCAAATTGTATGTCAATCGCGAGGAAGGATTTATCGGAACCGGATTGAGAAAAGACGAATACGTTGGCGATTGTTCGGATATCGACGACGTAATTGTTTTCTTGCGCGACGGGAAAATGCTGGTCACTAAAGTCGACGAAAAGAAATTTGTTGGTAAAGACATCATTCACATAAGTGTGTTTGATAAAAACGACAAACGAACGATTTATAACTTGATTTATCGCGATGGTAAATCGGGCTCGGCCTTTGTGAAACGTTTCAATGTTTCGGGCGTAACGCGCGATAAAAACTACGATTTAACGCAAGAAAAGCCCGGATCGCAAGTCTTGTATTTCTCGGCAAATCCGAATGGCGAAGCCGAAGTGGTTACTGTTTTGCTACGTCAAGTGGGCAGTATCAAAAAATTGAAGTTCGACCTAGATTTTGCAACGATTGCCATTAAAGGTCGTGCATCGCGCGGAAATACAGTAACAAAATATCCGATCAAAAAAATTGAACTCAAAGAAAAGGGAATTTCAACCTTGCGTCCGCGTAAAATCTGGTTCGACGAATCGGTGCAACGACTAAACGTCGACGGTCGCGGTGAATTATTAGGCGAATTCCGTCCGAACGATAAAATCTTAATCATAACGCAAAGTGGAAAATTAAAGGTGATTACGCCCGAATTAACCACGCATTTTGAAGAAGATATGATTGTGTTGGAGAAATGGATTCCTAAGAAACCCATCTCGGCGATTTATTTCGACGGCGAAAAAAGTAAGTATTTTGTGAAGCGCTTTTTAGTTGAAACCGAGAGTAAAGAAGACAGTTTTATCAGCGATCATCCGAATTCGCAACTGGAGTTGGTAGCAACCGATTGGCGCCCGATGGCCGAAGTGCTTTTCGCAAAAGTAAAAGGTGTTCAAAAAGAACCGATTATGTTGAATTTCGAAGAATTTATATCGATAAAAGGATTCAAAGCCCTTGGTAATCAGCTCACCAGCGATAAAATCAAACAAGTAAACTTACTCGAACCTTTACCGTACGAACCCGAACCTGAAGAAGAAGTGAAAACCGGAGAAGAAGATTTATTCTCGGAAGATATTAAAACGGATTTAGAAGAAGACGGACAAATAACTTTGCAATTGGAATAACGTTTTTAAAGATTTTTTTGCAAATTCGCAAAGCACAATCCTAATACGATTGTGCTTTGATTTTTTAAATCTTCAAAAAAACAAAACCAACTAAAACAAAACGATGAAAAAACTGTTTATTTTCTGGATGCTGCTCTTGAGCAGTACTTTTTTGTGCCATGCGCAAGACCTTGGATTAAAAACAAAACTTGGTCCGATATTTAAGGATGAAAAGAAAAATACACGCCTTACCAAAGTTATTGAAAACGGCGATGGCGAGGTAGTCATAATTCGCAGTTATTATGGAGGTCTTATTGGTCGAACAATGCGAGGGTACTATATCGAATATTACAACCAAAATCTAGAATTAATTCGAGAATTTGATTACAACTTTTCAGACATGGAAATGAAAGATGGAGATCCGACGTTAGACTTTATCGTCGACGGTGACAAACTCCACATCATCGAATTTTACTACGACAAAGCAAAAAGTTCCTACGTTATTTCAGCGAATAGTGCTAACGTTAATACATTTAAATTTGAACGAAAGCAGCTCGCTACAGTTCCATACAAAGACATTACGAATACTGGCTTTTTCGGGTCTAGAGGAGATGGTGATAATGGAGCACTGTTAATCGAAAGTGAAGATAAATCGGCTTTTTTAATAGCCATCGACCTCAATCAAGGTAAAAACCAAGAAACGCATCAATTATACTTGTTTGATAAATCGCTTAATCTTAAAATCGACTATACGTTTACCAAAGATATCAAGGATCGCAATTTTAATGTTTCTCAATTTGAAGTGTCCGAAGATGGCTCAACGCTGTATTTACTGGGTAAAGTATCTACGAAAGAAACTAAGGCAAAGGAAGAGGGCGGAAAATACATGTACGAATTGATTCGAATTGATTCTAAAGGTTTAAAATCTAAAGTATTCGACTCAAATGACAAGTATGCTAGCTCACTGAAAACTGTTCTTTTTAACAACCGATTAGTTTGCGTTGGGTTCTATTCAGAAAAAAGCGACAAACGTTACAAGGGAGTTTGCTATTTTGATATAGATCCTTCGACTCTAAAAATCAATACCGAAAAGTATAACCCCTTTTCAGAACAATTCATGATTGATAAATACGGAAAAAACAAAAATAAAGAACTCCGCTATTTATCGTTTAGAAGCATTATCACCACGGATAAAAATGAAATAATTTTTAATGCCGAAGAATCTTTCACGACAGAACACACTTATTTCAGACCTAATGGAGGCACATCTCAAGTAACTAATTACCACAAAAACGATATCGTTTGTGTAAAGTTGAGCGCAACTGGAGATTTGCAGTGGTCACGAAATATAAATAAAGCTGAAGTAAGTATCGATTATTTTGACCCGTACGCTTCATATACCTCTTTAGGAGCTGAAAAAAACATGTATCTCTTTATAAATTGCGGCGAAAAGGTCAAAAAATTATCTAACAATCGAATCGGCTTCGTTCAAGCATCGCGTAAAAGAGCAAATTTGAATGGCATTCGAATCGATGAAAATGGCGACTTCGATTATCAAGAGCTTGTCGATGATAAGGTTGGAGAAGTTCCATTTATGGTTTCTAACGGCTTCGCTACAAAAAAAGCAGTTTATTTTATAGGTGCTAAAGGCAAGAAAAAACGTCTGCTCAAGGTTACGCTAAAAGAATAGACTACTTGTTGTAATCAGTAGCTAATCCCGCCTTTCGCTACTAGTCCTCAAAAAATACGGTTTGTTCAAACGGTCTCCGCGTAGCTTCTTTGGTCGCCACCCGATTACCGTTTCACAATACCGTATTTTTTTTGTGGGCTAGCCGCTGCAGTCGGGGCTAGGAACTGTGTGCACAAACGTATCGTTCAAACACTACTGATCGTTCAACGTTTTTAAAAAAGCTACTAACTGCTTTTGCTCCTGTGTCGTTAAGTTTAATGGATCCGGCGGCAGCGTTTGGTTATCTACTTTCAAACCCACTCCTGCTCCACCGCCCCGATTGTAAAAGTCAACCACTTGCTCTAAACTGTTATAAACACCGTTGTGCATGTACGGCGCCGTTTTAGCAACATTGCGAAGTGTTGGCGTTTTAAACGCATTTCGGAGTTGCGGTAACTGATGTATGGCGTATCTGCCTAAATCCGGACTCAATTGTTTGTTGTCTGCTGTGGCCGGAGTACCAATAACTTCCTGCTCGGTTTTAGCAAACACAGGAGGCGCCGTTCCGTTAAAAACCGGAATGAAATGACAAGTCGCACATTTTGCCTTTCCTGCAAAGACATTAAACCCGGCGCGTTCCTCGGCATTCATGGCAGTCGTTTCGCCTTGAAAATATCTGTCGAAAGCACTGTTAAAAGCAGTTAAACTGCGTACGTAACTCGCAAGTGCCATTTGTATTTTGGTTGGATCTAGTTGTTCTTCCTTCGGAAATGCCGCCCTAATAAGCTTTGCATACTTTTTCGAAGCATTTACCTTCTTCGAAAATACAGCTAAATCGCCGTGCATTTCGTCTTTATTGGTAATGACATCTTTGCTTTGTTTTTCCAAATCGCTCTGACGCAAATCCCAAAACTGTGCATTTTGTAATGCTGCGTAAGTCAATGTCGGTGTATTTCTTGGCAGCGATTTACCGTGCAAACTTACATTTGTTTTCAAACCGTCGGTAAAAGCGCGTTCAGGCTGGTGGCACGAAGCGCAATTTCGATTTCCGTTTCCGGCAAGATCGGTATCGTAAAACAATGCTTCGCCCAACTGTGCCTTCGCTTCGCTGTACTTATTTTGTAAATCCGGAATAAACGCATCAACATTGAACGCGTTTGGTGCCAGAAAACTCGCTACCGATTGATTTACAGCAGCGTTTCTATCGATATTGGCAATGCGGTGCTCTGTCTTTAATTGCTGCAATAAAACACCAAGCGGTTGTACAAAACGCAGTATGAAATCGGCGCGATCAAAGGAGTTAAAATCGTTGTTCGCACGACAATAATTCTGCGATGCACGCACCTTCTTTTCCAACACAGTAAACGTAGGCGAATCGAACTGTTGTTTTAAAACCAAAAACGATTCTAGAGTAGCCGCTGCTTCGGGAATCGAGTGCTGTGCAATAGGTGAATCGAATCCCGTAATACCCAGGGCAATCAACCGATTTACATTTAATTGGTGCGCATCAAACAACTGCTCTTTCGTAATCGGAATTTGTTCAAACTGTCGCTTCAATTGCAATAAATTTCCGTTCAGGATTTTTAATTCGGCAATCAGGGCTTTTCTGTTCTCAGGCAAATACTGCGGAAAAATCAATTCCTCAATTACTTGAAAACCGTTGGGTGGTAAAAACTTATTTTCTTCTACTTCAAGTTCGTCGAGAGCGGGCCCGTTTATAAATCGCGCCGTATCGGGAGCAAAATACTCAACCGCCCACTCCACTTTTTTATAGAGCAATCGGTTTTCTTTAAACTGGGCTTGAAACTCTTTACTGCTGCTATTTGCAGTCTCGACCAATTGTAGAAATCGCTGGTTGGCCTCGATCAATTGCGTCAGTTGAGCAACCAATTCGGCGTTGTTTTGCGGTTCCGACTTCTCACAACTCATACTCATTACGAGCAAGAAAAGCGATAAATACTTCAAAAAAAGTACAGCTGTCTTTTTCATATTTAAAATTGAAAATACGTTTGAAAATCTAAGTAATCGGAACCTGCTTGTAAGTCCATTTAACATTTGTTGTATACTTTTCAAGCAGCATCCGATTAAATGCAAAAGCGGACCACTTTTTACAAGTCGTCCGCCTTTTTTTCACAACAAGTTCCTACTAATATTCCACATTTCGGATGATCACGGTTTGTCCACCTTCTTTATTGGTGTTCGTTCCGCTGCCATCGGCGTTCAAAAACGCATCTTTTTGCCAAGTGTGTGGGTGAATGTTTACCAAAAATGTATTTGGCACACCAATAACATCGCTAATGTCTTCCATCGCACCGTATTCCCACGAACCGAAACGCATTTCGCCCGATTGGTTGTAGGTGGCGTTCCAAGCAGCGTCGGTACGCTTATGATTCATGGTTAACCAAGGTTTGTTATTTTTTGTTCTGATGTTGTATTGCCAGATGTACGAATCGTGCTGAGCTGCAGCGTAAAAACTGTCGCCATCTTCTTGGATGTAAACATAGTTCTCGGTAACGCAAATGTTATCTGGATTGATGATGCCAGTGCCCGGCGTGCTATCGCCTTCCACAACCAATTCTAGCTTACCTTTTAACGGATCGTTGTCATTCAAAACGATTTTATACACACGTCCCCACATGGTGTATCCTTCAACTGGATTTCCGCCACTGGCTTGTCCGGTTGCGGTGAAATAAATTTCGCGGTTGTTCTTCGCACTTCCTTTGCGGTAATCAACGTCTTCCACACGAGAAAAACGAATGGCGCCCAACTCGTTTACCTTGGTGTTAATTTGTGCACCCGTTAACGTACGTGCGTTTGGAATTTCCACGAAGCTTACATCGTACGAATTTCCTACAGTCATCGACATTTCCACTTGGTTGCCGTCGTTTCTTTTCAAGGCGTACAATTTTCCGTTTACTAAATCGCCCACTGTGTTAGAAACATACATGATCACCTGACCTGCCGAAGCGTGGTTTGTTCCGTACGACTGATCTTCGCCGATGACAATCACGGTTTTATTCGGATAGGCACGTTTGGTTAACGGCACGGCGTTTTCCATAGAAGCACGTCCTAAAGCAGGTAAAACACGGTCTTGACGACTTTTCTCGCTCGATGGACTAAAAGGATTGATTCCGTGTACTAACGATTCTTCGCCGCTTTCTCCAGCGGTTAAGAAAATGGGACCGAAACCGTGCAATTCTGGAGTAGCCAAAGTTGCCGAACACAAGCGCGTAATTCCGCCAACGCCATCAACAATGTATTCGCCTTTTACGGGCTTCAAAGTTTCGTCGAAGGTAACGCGCGAAACCGATTTCAAAATTTCGTGGTTTGTAATCATTAAGTACCCCGTTCCGTTTGGGTCTTTCATAAAACCAGCACCGTCGGGTTGTGCACCATACACAAACGTTGGTGATTGTGCTAATTGATCTGTACTGGAAATCAGCGAAGTAATTTCCAGATTTTCGAATCCGGGCATTGCAGTAACCAATGGTGGCGTGGTAGATTCGTAGCTGAAATCAATTTTTCTGTTAACCGATTTACCGTTGTCATCATCTTGACAAGACGTAATAGCCAGACCTGTAAGTAGGGCAAGACTTGTAATTTTTACTGTTTTCATAGACTTATTTGAATGTTTGCAGCAAAACTACTTCGCGGATTGTGGGCGGGAGTTAGCGCGATATTTTAAAAAGTTTAAGAAAACACCACTTTTATATTTGGATAAGGTTAAGATGTAATGAAAGAGTTAAGAAGATGGAGAAGAAAAAAATGAGGTAAAAAGTACTAATCCAAAAAATAAATTGTACTTTTGGGTATGGAAGAACGTTTGGAAGATAGTGGTTTAGAAGTACATGAACCGGCAGCCGTTTACAATTATATGCAAACACGCCTGCCCGATTTTAATTTCATGGAACGTTTATACAATTTAGTTAGCTTAACTGAGGATACGCTGGCTTATTGGTTGAGCATTACGCCAAAAACCATTCGAACCTATCGTAAAAATCGAGATTTAAAATTAAAAGCCAACACCAAAGAACAAATCGTTATGTTACTCTTACTTTACAAACACGGCGAAGAACTTTTTGGAGATGTAAAAACCTTCGAATCTTGGTTGGCTGCACCTAACATTAGCTTGGGTGGAGTGGCACCGCAGCAGTTCTTGAACACTGTTAATGGCATTCGCCTTATCGATAACAAACTCACAGCGCTTGCCTTTGGCGAAAATGCGTAATGATTACGGTTTACAACATTCGTTTAGAGAAGTACGCGGGCACTTTAGAGGCTTCGGGTCGTGCCAACAGATGGAACCGACAAGATGAATTTGTTTTATACGGCGCTTCGCATATTTCGTTAGCCGCATTAGAACTACTGGCGGGAACATCGTTGAAACCGCTAGCAGGAAAATACGTTGTTTTAGAAATTGCCATAGATGTAACCGATTTTGCGAGAGTAGATCCTAAAAAACTACCTGAAAATTGGCGTCATGTAGATGCTTACGCCGATTTACAAAAACTCGGGAGTCGCTGGTATCAATCCAAAAAAGATTTGGTTTTGCAAGTACCTTCGGCTGTGGTTCCTTACGAATGCAACTACTTAATTGACACAAAACATCCGGATTTTGCTACGCGTTGCCGAATATTGCGCCAATTGCCGTTTGATTTCGATAACCGATTTGTAGCGAAGAACGAGAATAAGTAACGTAACTGGAAACGTATTTCGGGATTGCTCGTTACAGGGCGAACGATTGCCACATTAGGTATTGCAGCGGTTACGAGTGGCTGCAAAAACCGATGGCAGCCCGAAAAGCGAGCGGCGACTAAAAGAAGCCGATTGCTTGACAGACTGCCACGGTTTTTGAAGTTGCTTGTTTGAGCGAAAATACCGACGGCGCTTTACGTATTTCCACCTAACGTCTGGCGCCGGAATGCCCAAATAACTATTCTTCGTCTTTGCTAACCGATTTTTTACTGCGGTTCATCTTCATGTTAAGCACCTCGACGAGCAGTGAAAATGCGATCGCAAAATACAAGTATCCTTTAGGAATTGGTGTTACGTGACTTCCGAAAAACTCGGCGTTGGCTAAGTGTGCCGCTTCGGTAACGAGCATGAAACCTATGAGCACCAAAAACGACAAGGCCAAAATTTGGATCGAGGGATGTTTGTTGACGAAAGTTCCGACGGGAACTGCGAATTGCATCATGACCAAAACTGAGATTATTACAGCGGTTACCATGATGTAAAGTGCCCCTTCGACGCCGTTTGTCATACCAACGGCAGTAAGAATTGAATCGAACGAGAACACAATATCGATCATGATGATTTGAAAAATAACGTTGCCGAACGACTTGGCTGCCGACTTTTTCAACTCTTTTTCCTCCTCGCCCTTTTCATCTACTTTTTCGCGAATTTCGTTGGTTGATTTATATAGCAGGAAGAGTCCGCCGAGCAATAAAATGATGCTTTGGCCAGTGATACTCATGCTGATGTGTTCGGTATTGATTGTGAACCACGGCTCTTTCATGGCAATGAGAAAGCTGATTCCGAACAACAAGGTGATACGCATAAACATGGCGAGAAACATACCGATTTTCGTAGCTTTTTTACGCTGCTCGGCAGGTAACTTTCCGGTGGTTATGGAGATGAAAATGATGTTATCGATACCGAGGACGATTTCGAGAAAGGTTAGTGTTAACAGGGCAATCCATGCGGCCGGATTCGAAAGTAATTCTAGAATCATTAAAGCAAAATTTAGTTTTAGTTATCAAGTAAAATAGCGGTTCCGATACTCTTGTTTTGGCTACCTACGAGACCGAATTCAAAGGTATAGGAATTTTTGGTAGTTGAAAGAATACGAATGACTACGCCTTTTTGTTCTTGGCGATTTTTCGGATTTTTCTTTTGCAGGATGTACTCGCAGTCGTTTACCCAACGCACGGTAGAAGTATCCGTTTTACCCTTGTACGTCTCGATTTCGATGCTGTCTTTACGCACGAAAAC
The DNA here is from genome assembly GCF_049240005.1 of Flavobacterium sp. Lineage (GTDB taxonomy): Bacteria > Bacteroidota > Bacteroidia > Flavobacteriales > Flavobacteriaceae > Flavobacterium. Next base: position 17,959 of record NZ_JBMLTK010000046.1, read on the forward strand.
GGTGGTTTGCTTTTTTCCGTTCTCTTCGTAGGTAAATGAAAATTTACCGTTTTTGAAGTCGGAACAATTGCGTTCGGCGTTGTAACAGCTGCTAAACAGGCAAAGAATAAGAAGGAGTACAATACAATTAGTTTTCATTCTTTTTGTGTTTTTCTATTTCGGAATCGGTGAAATGTTTGATGGCTTTTTCGCGTTCAAACTTCTCGTCGTTGTATGATTTACTTGCGTTTTTAGCGATGGAAAGCGTTTGCCAAGAATCGGAGAATAGCATTTTTGATAGGAAGACGATTTGCCCGATGTGATACGGATAATGTGCAAGTTGTCTCAGCAAGGCTTCTTCGACGGTATGCCCTTCGTTTCTGATGTACACAATGCGTTGCATGTCGGCGCTTGACAGTGCGTTTAACGTATTGAAAAACACATCCCAACCTTGATTCCACGCTTCCCAGAGTTCGGAAGGCGAGGTAATTTGCGATTCAAATTCGGCATCGCGGTTGCGCCACGGTTTTTCGCCGTCGGACTCGAGAAAATCAGTAAACCGTGATTTCATATTTCCCGACAAATGCTGTACAATGATGGCAATGCTGTTTGATTCGGGTGTAGGTAAACTGAAAAGAGCAGTTTCGGGAATTTGGTTCATTGCTTTCTCTGCCAGCGTTTTGTAATAGAGAAATTGCTTTTTAAGGGTGTCGAGTGTTTGCATCAGTCTAAACTTTTAACGATGGTCATAACCCCTTTAAAAATAAGAAACATTCCAACAACACAAATGATGCAACCCACAGCTAAAATAACGGGAAACAGAGGTTGTTGTTGATTTTTGAACGAAAAGTGAATAACTGTTGGACCAACGAACAGGCACGGAAGCGACCACAAGAGTTTCCCGATTCCTTTGTAAAGAATTTCTTTATTTACTGCCATTTTCTTTGGTATAATCAACAGCTTTGCGCACGCTGCCTTTGGTTAAGAGTAAATCTTTGGCTTCGTTGTAAGAAATACCTGTTTCTTCGACAATCATTTTTGTACCGCGATCAACGAGTTTGTCGTTACTTAATTGCATATCGACCATTTTATTTCCGCGAACACGTCCGAGTTGAATCATGCTGGTGGTCGACAACATATTGAGCACTAATTTTTGTGCAGTTCCAGCTTTCATGCGCGAGCTACCGGTAACTACTTCTGGTCCGACAACCACCTCGATCGGAAATTGTGCTTCACGTGCTAACGGACTTCCCGCATTACAAGTGATGCAAGCCGTTACCAATGCGTTTTCGGCAGCTGTTTTCAAGCCCGCAATCACATAAGGTGTGGTTCCCGAAGCGGCAATTCCTACTACGACATCACCCGATTTAGCGCCTTCTCGTTGTAAATCGATCCATGCCTGAGTGGTATTGTCTTCGGCGTTTTCTACTGCACGGCGAATGGCTTGATCTCCGCCTGCAATAATGCCGTTTACTAAATCAAACGGAACACCAAACGTGGGCGGACATTCGCTGGCATCAACAATACCTAATCGTCCGGATGTTCCAGCACCGATGTAAAACAAGCGACCGCCGTTTTTTAAACTTGCAACAATTTGGTCGACCACCTTTTCAATTTGTGGAAGTGCTTTAGCAACAGCGGTTGGAACCGATTGGTCTTCCGCATTAATAATCTGCAAAAGCTCGGCAACAGACTTCTTTTCGAGGTCGGAGTATTTTGAGGATCGCTCGGTTACTTTATCGAAATCCATAACGGTAGTTGTTTGAGTCGGAGTTGTTTTTTAATCTTCTACTTCAATATGATTTTTAGCGTAGCCGCGCCACTTTTCAATACACAAACGCATATCTTCAGGTAACTCGGTGTCGAAACGCATCATTTCACCAGTGGTTGGGTGCACAAAACCGAGCGTTTTCGCGTGTAAGGCTTGTCGTGGTAAGATTTTAAAACAATTATCGACAAACTGCTTGTATTTTGTAAAAGTCGTGCCTTTTAAGATGAGATTTCCGCCGTAGCGCTCATCATTAAACAGCGTGTGTCCCAGATGTTTCATGTGTACTCGAATTTGGTGTGTCCGACCGGTTTCGAGTGTACAAGATACTAACGTCACGTATGTTAAACGTTCAATTACTTTATAATGCGTAATGGCTGGTTTTCCTATTTCGGGATCGGCGTACACCGACATTTGCATGCGATCGCGCGGATGACGCGCAATATTACCAACTATGGTGCCTTCATCTTCCTTGACGATTCCCCAAACCAAAGCGATGTATTCGCGCTCGCTGGTTTTTGCTTCGAACTGCTTGGCCAAATGTGTCATTGCTGTTTCGGTTTTGGCGATAACTAGAAGTCCGCTGGTGTCTTTATCGATTCGGTGCACGAGTCCAGGACGCTCGCTGCTGTTGAGCGGCAAATTTTGAAAATGAAAAGCCAAGGCATTTACTAGAGTTCCGGTATAGTTTCCGTGTCCGGGATGAACTACCAAGCCCGCTGGTTTATTAATAAGTAAAAGCGCATCGTCTTCGTAAACGATATCGAGCGGAATATCTTCTGGATCAATGCGGTTTTCAAATGGCGGATGTGGTAATAAAATACGAACCACATCAAATGGTTTCACGCGATAGTTCGATTTTACTGGAATATCGTTTACGTAAATGTCGCCGTTATCGGCTGCTTTTTGAATTTTATTTCGGGTCGTATTGGCTACGACTT
>NZ_JBMLTK010000047.1:0-25509 GCF_049240005.1 Flavobacterium sp.
TAAACGCTTGGGAAATTGATACCAAACTAGAAATTGCCATGGATGCGTTGCGCACGCCCGATGCCGATACACCGATAAAGCATCTTTCGGGTGGGGAACGCCGTCGGGTAGCACTTTGCCGTTTACTTTTGCAACAACCCGACGTTTTGTTACTGGATGAGCCTACGAACCACCTCGATGCCGAATCGGTGTTGTGGTTAGAACAGCATTTGGCACAGTACGCCGGAACAGTTATTGCCGTTACGCACGACCGTTACTTTTTGGATAACGTTGCTGGCTGGATTTTGGAGCTCGACCGTGGAGAAGGCATTCCGTGGAAAGGAAACTACTCGTCTTGGCTCGATCAAAAAACAATTCGTTTGGCGCAAGAAGAAAAATCGGCGAGCAAACGCAGAAAAACGCTAGAACGCGAGTTGGAGTGGGTGAGACAAGGTGCGAAAGGACGTCAGACCAAGCAGAAAGCACGTTTACAGAATTACGACAAGTTGTTGAATGAAGATCAGAAGCAACTCGACGAGAAGCTGGAAATTTACATCCCGAACGGTCCGCGATTGGGAACTAACGTAATTGAAGCTAAAAACGTAGCGAAGGCTTTTGGCGACAAATTGTTGTACGATAATTTGAATTTTACCTTGCCTCAAGCAGGAATTGTTGGTGTTATTGGTCCGAATGGTGCCGGTAAGTCGACAATTTTCCGCATGATTATGGGAGAAGAAACACCCGATGGCGGTAGCTTTTCGATTGGCGAAACGGTTAAGATTGCTTACGTGGATCAGTCGCATTCAAATATTGATGTCGATAAATCGATTTACGAGAACTTCAGCGGTGGTCAAGAATTGATTATGATGGGCGGCCGACAAGTAAATGCACGTGCGTATTTAAGCAGATTTAACTTTGGCGGTAGCGAGCAAAACAAAAAGGTATCGATGCTTTCGGGTGGTGAACGCAACCGTTTGCATTTGGCCATGACCTTGAAGGAAGAAGGTAATGTTTTGCTTTTGGATGAGCCTACGAACGATTTGGATGTGAATACCTTACGTGCTTTGGAAGAAGGTTTAGAGAACTTTGCGGGTTGTGCCGTAGTGATTAGTCACGATCGCTGGTTTTTAGACCGAATTTGTACGCACATATTGGCTTTTGAAGGCAACTCGGAAGTGTACTTTTTCGAAGGTGGCTTTACCGAATACGAAGAAAACAAGCGCAAACGTTTAGGTGCCGATGTGACGCCCAAGCGTATCAAATATCGAAAACTCATTCGTTAAGGAATGAAAGAATTGAAAGAAACCGTTGCTCGAAAGGCAGCGGTTTCTTTTTGACACGAATTTTCAGAGACGTTTTTCTGCGTTAAGGATGGCAGCGATTATCCTGCCACGAGCGGCTGTTGCCGAGTGGCAGATATTAGCGAACAGCCTGACCTGCCGAGTCGGCTTTTAGATGAAGAATGAACGTTGGCAGGGAACGCCCAAAAAAAGCAGATTAAAAAAATATAAGTTTCCTAAAATTCATCTAACAATTTCAGGATTAATAACTTTTTTGTACTTTTGCGCACCTTTTCAAGGCAGTGGAATGTGAGAAAAGGGATGAACTAATTTATTGAAAAACAACTTCTGAAGGTTTTTGCCGCAACATTCCGAAACATCAGAATACAAATTTTTAAATCAGATTATGTCTGAAACAGTAAACAAAGAACAGTTTTTAGCGGACTTTAACTGGCACAATTTCCAAGAAGGAATTGACGCAGTTGACGAAAAAAACTTGAAAGAATTCGAGGAATTAGTTGCTAAAACGTTCATTTCAACGGATCAAGAAGAGGTTGTAGAAGGTGTTGTAGTTCGTATCACAGACCGCGATGCGATTGTTGACATCAATGCAAAATCTGAAGGAGTAATTTCCTTGAACGAGTTCCGTTACAACCCAAACCTTAAAGTAGGCGACAAAGTAGAGGTGCTAATCGACATCCGTGAAGACAAAACCGGACAGTTGGTACTTTCTCACAGAAAAGCACGTACCATCAAAGCATGGGATCGCGTAATTGCTGCTCATGACTCAGGTGAAATCGTAAATGGTTTTGTGAAATGCAGAACTAAAGGAGGTATGATCGTTGACGTATTCGGTATCGAAGCGTTCTTACCAGGTTCACAAATCGATGTGAAGCCAATCCGCGATTACGATCAGTACGTGAATAAAATGATGGAATTCAAAGTGGTGAAAATCAACCATGAATTCAAAAACGTTGTGGTTTCTCACAAAGCGCTTATCGAAGCTGATATCGAAGTTCAGAAGAAAGAAATTATCGGTCAGTTAGAAAAAGGACAAGTTCTTGAAGGCGTTGTGAAAAACATTACTTCTTACGGTGTGTTCATCGATTTAGGAGGTGTAGATGGTTTGATTCACATCACCGACCTTTCTTGGTCGCGTATCAACCACCCAAGCGAAGTATTGGAGCTTGATCAGAAATTGAACGTAGTAATTCTTGATTTCGATGATGAGAAAACAAGAATCCAATTAGGTTTGAAGCAGCTTAATGCACACCCATGGGATGCTTTAGATGCAAACTTGAAAGTGGGCGATAAAGTAACTGGTAAAGTTGTTGTTATTGCTGACTACGGTGCATTTATCGAAGTTGCTGAAGGTGTTGAAGGTTTGATCCACGTTTCTGAAATGTCTTGGTCTACGCACTTGCGTTCTGCTCAAGATTTCGTGAAAGTTGGCGATACTGTTGAGGCAGTTATCTTGACACTCGACAGAGAAGAGCGTAAGATGTCGCTTGGTGTAAAACAAATGACTCCAGATCCATGGACAGATATCACTGCGAAATACCCAGTGGGTAGCAAGCACGTAGGTATCGTTAGAAACTTCACTAACTTCGGTGTATTCGTTGAGTTAGAAGAAGGTATCGACGGATTGATCTACATTTCTGATTTGTCTTGGACTAAGAAAATCAAGCACCCATCTGAGTTTGTTAGCGTAGGCGAGAAACTTGATGTAGTAGTGTTAGAATTAGATGTTGACGGACGTAAACTTTCGTTAGGTCACAAACAAACACAAGCTAATCCTTGGGATAAATACGAAGATTCATTCGCAGTTGGAACCGTTCACAATGGAACAATCAGCGAGATCGTTGACAAAGGTGCTACTGTAGAGTTTAACAGCGATATCGTAGCGTTCATCCCAACGCGTCACTTAGAAAAAGAAGACGGTAAGAAATTGAAAAAAGGAGATGCAGCTGATTTCAAAATCATTGAATTCAACAAAGAGTTCAAGCGTGTTGTAGCTTCGCATACTGCTATTTTCCGTGAGGAAGAAGAGAAGAATGCAAAAGCTGCTGTTGAAACAGCTAACAACAACCAAGTAACATCTACACTTGGTGATAACAACGACATCCTTGCTGCTTTGAAAGCGAAGATGGAAAAAGGTGGAAAATAATCCTTATTAATTCTGAGAGAAAGCCCGGCATTGTCGGGCTTTTTTTTTGGAATATTGCATCAAAATAATAAGATCAGTTTTTTTGTTTTTGGGCAATGCGCCGCAACGATTTTGCGTCATCGAAAATGAGTGCCAGCGGCGCCCGCGCTTTCTGCTACAACTCCTCGCTTCGTCGTGCCTCCTTGCTGTGGGGTTTTCGCGTCAATCGCTATTGCGAAAAGCGCTACTTCGTGACGTTCACCACTTAACGTATCGTTTTAGGGAAACTAGTCCCGATAGCTATTGGGATCCTGACGTTTACCACTTAACGTATCGCTTTAGGGAAACTAGAAGTTAGAAGCTAGAAGCTAGACTTTGATGAATTCACCATTTAACGTATCTTTTTACCCAACTAAACCGCAATCCGTCGGAGCCTGAGCTTGTCGAAGGCTGGAATTGATTTTTTGGAGAAGCTAGAGACGAGAAGCTAGAGAATAGACTCCGATAATTTCACCATTTTACGTTTCGTTTTGTCCGCCTGAACCCACAATTCGTTGGTGCCTGAGCTTGTCGAAGGCCAATCTCCCAATCTTTTAATCTTTCAATCTTTAAATCTCGAAATCTCTCAATCTTTCAATCTCCCAAAAAAAACGCCCCCAAGTGGAGGCGCTTTCTATTAATTGGCTGGCTTTTCAGACAGCTGTCGTACTTGCTTGAGTTTCTCTTTCAAAACGGCCAATTCTTCCTTATGGCGTTCAATGCTCTTGCGGACTTCGGTTACCATACTGTTCTCTTTTTTAGCATTCTTCGCTGTAGAAAAGAACAAGATATTATTCTCTAACTGATTAATTTCCGCCTGAACTTCCTCGATTTTGCGTTGCAAGAAGATACGTTCCTGATCAATTCTGCGTGAGTCATTGCTTTCGGTAAGCTGCCCCATACGGTTGTTGAAACGCATCATTTCTGAGTCTTTTTTACTCAAACTCAATTGCTCAAACAATCCGTCGAGTACTTTGTTGAATTTCCCGTCGATGTATCGTTTGTTCGGTCCAACTTTTCCCAAGGTTTTCCATTCTTCGATTTTAGCTTTGATATTGTCTAAATCGGTTTTGTGGACGCCGGTCATTTCAAAAGATTTGATGTCTTCCAAAAAGGCTTTTTTGCGCTCGTATGCCTCGGTTTCTTCCTGATTTACTTCCGAACGAGCCGCCTTCAAACGCTCAAAATAGTGGTTGCATGCAGCTCTAAACTCTTTCCAAATCTGGTCCGAAAATTTCTTCGGAACGTGCCCGATTGTTTTCCATTCTTCTTGAATTTGCTTGAGAATCTCGGTGGTTTCTCTAAAATTATCGCTGTCTTTTAATTCGTTAGCTTTATCAACTAAAGCGCGTTTGCGATCCATGTTGGTTTGCTGTTCGCGTTTAATCGACTTGTAAAACGTGTTTTTTCCAACATTAAATTGGCGTGCAATATCTTTAAACTTAGCCCAAACTTGCTCGCTGATTTCACTCGGAACTTTCCCTACTTTGAAGAATTCTTCGCGCAGTGCTTCAACTTGTTTTACTTGTTCTTGCCACGCGTTGTGGTTCGATGCAGGCTGTGCAATAATGCTTTCAATTTGCTGAATAATCGCTTCTTTTAAACGTAAGTTGTTTTGTTCGCGTTCGCGAATTTGTTCCTGCAATTGTTCGCGCTTGTTGTGGATCTGTCGCGATAATTCGCTGAATTCGTTCCAAATGCGTTCGCGGTGTTCTTTAGAAACGGGTCCGATATCTTCTTTCCAAATTCGGTGCAAATCTTGCAATTCGCGCAAAGCGGCATTGATATCTTTTTCTTCAACCAGAACTTTCACCCGATTGATGATGTTTTGCTTGAGTTCTAAATTGTGTTTGAAATCAAAGTCGCGCGCTTCACGATCCAAGTGGAGAATATCGTAAAACTTCTCTAGATGAAAGTGATAGCTGTTCCAAACGTGGTTGTACTTGTCGCGCGGAATAGGTCCGGCATTTTTCCAACGATCGCGCAATTCATTGAAGTGCTTCAAAACGTCTTTGATGTCTTCCTGCGGATTGTGTAAATTCTTCAGTTCTTCCACAATCGCCAAACGCAAAGCTAAGTTGGCTTTTAGGATGTTTTCCTGACGTTTGAAATGTTGATTTCTTAAATCGCGAAAGGCATTAAACAGTTCGTCGAATTTGGCTTTCGCCGGATGGTGGTATTGAAATTCCTGACCTTCGTTTTCAGGATCGTCGTGAAATTGCTGTTTCTTTTCGTCGAGTAAATGATTGAATTTGCTAAGAAAAGCCGATTTAATCAATTCAACATGTTCTTTTATAGCAACTACTTGCTCGCTTTTTACTAAACGTTCTAAATGCTGATTTAGTCGGTCGAGGTCGAGCGTTTCGTAATCAATTGCAGGTAATTCAATGCTGGTTTCGCGCTCGTGCTCTTCAGCCGCAATTGCATTTTGTTCCTCGATGTGCGAAATAGCCTCATCGGCAGCAGCTGTTTGCGTTTCTTCTAAAATAGGTTGCTCGTCGGCAAGCGCTTCTTTGCTGAGTTCAACGGTTTCCACTGCGGTTTCCGCGACAGCTTCCACAGCTTCAACGTTGGCAACTGTTTCTGGTTCCGCTTCTGCAGAAATAGATTCTTCCACAACTTCTTCTACAACCACACTTGGTTCTTCTGGTGTTGAAGTTTCAATTTCAGAGACTGGTTCTACTACTGTTTCTGATTCTGTTTGCGTTGCTTCAGAGGTCTCGTTTTCAGAGGTTTGCAGCGTTTCTTCAGTATTTGCTTCTACTGATGGATTTCCTTCTGTCGTGTTTTCAGCTGCTGACAGGTTATCGTGTTTTTCTTCTAACATTTTAAGAATGTTTACAGTTTTTACTACGGGCGAAAGGTAGTAAAGGCAGCAGTAAAAACAAAGAAAATAGCTGATTTAACGCGTTACTGTCGATTTTTTACCTTGTAAGAGTTACAACAGCGAAGATTGGGCGAGTAGGGTAGTCCAAATTTGCCACGATTTTTCGGCTTGAAGTTCGAGCATTTCCCGTCCGTTTTTGATTTTCGCGCCTTGCTGCTCGGCTTTCGTTAGGAAAAGTGATTTCTCGGGATTGTACACCAAATCGTACACGAAATGATTTTCATTCAAAAATTCGATGGGAAAATCGGGCATTTCGGAAACATTCGGGAACGTGCCCAGTGGTGTGCAATTGATGACCAATTGTGTGTTTTCGACAATTTCAGGCGTAATTTCGTGATACATCAAATCGAAATGCGGATCACGACTCACAAAAGCGCTGTTGATTTCCAAGTTGTCGAGTGCAGTTCGAACCGCTTGCGCCGCGCCGCCCGTTCCTAAAATAAGTGCATTTTCCACGGAAGTGCCCGTCCAGTTTTTTACACTTTTCAAAAAGCCAAAAACGTCGGTGTTAAAACCATGCAATTGTCGGTCGGCATCGATAAAAACAGTATTAACTGCTTGCGCACTTTTAGCCGTATCCGACAGCGTACTCAAATACGGTAAAATCTCTTTTTTGTAAGGAAACGTTACATTAAAACCAATAACCGATTCATCGGCTTTTAGTTGTTCAATTTCTGCAATCGAGTCTAACTCAAAGTTGAGGTACTTCCAATCGTCTATTTGCAGTTGTTCGAACTTGTTTTGAAAATACGACTGCGAGAATGAGTGTCCGAGTTTCGAACCAATTAAACCAATAATTTTCAATTTATAAATCGGTTTTAGTGTATTTGGCAATTAGTTTTCGAACGCGTTTGTTGGTGCAAGCTGTTGGGTAATAATCGGTGAATAGCGTGATCATTTCGGCATCGCGTTCTAAGGCGCCTTCTAGCAATTCTAAACCAACTTCTTCTTCATCAAAGCTCAAATACAAACCAGCTAAACGGTATAAAATTTCCGGAGCTTCAGGATAAAATTCTTTGGCTTGCAGCAAGGCTTCTACGCAGTTTTCGAATTCGCCTAGAAATTGCAATACATCTACCCAATAAATCCAAGTGTCTAATTCGTCGTCGCCGTATTCAACTGCTTTTCTGTAGCCCATTTCAGCTTCTTCAAAGAAATTCAACGCGCGATTTATGGTAGCGTAGCGTTTCCAGTAACGAAAGTTCTCGTTATCTATTTCCAAAGCTTTGTTTACGAAATACAATGCTTTGCGGTAATTTTTGGCATTGAGGTACAAATCGGTGATGGCAATCCAAGCTTTGTCGAGTTGCGGATCTTCATGCACAGTTCGGTTGTAGTATTTCAAGGCTGTAGCCGAATCGCCTTTCCGTTCGTAACATTTCCCGATGCGTAATAAAGCGTATGAGGTTGCGTCGTCGAGTTCGAGTGTTTTTTTATAACCTTCGATGGCTTCGTCGTAGCGTTTTAGGCGTTCGAGCGATTTCGCTTTTTCCATGTATGCACCTACAAATTCTTCGTCGATTAAGGTTGCATAATCAAAGGCGCGCAATGCTTCTTCGTAGCGTTTCAAACCATACAGAATCCGACCGAGTTGGTGCCATGCAATTTCACTGTACGGATTTTTATCGATGTAGGAATTTAGGAAAATAACGGCATCTTCGTGCTGATCCAAGAATTCGAAACAGTACACGATGTTATACAATGCGCCTTGATCTTCGATATCTTCTTCCAAACAGCGGATGAAATTCTCTTTAGCGAGTTCCAAATTATCCATAAAAAGATATTCCATACCGAGTAAATTGTACACATCGGCAAGGTCGTCGGTGTATTCTAAAGCAGTTTTTAGCATCTCGACAGCCATGTCATGATTGTCGCGTTTACTATATATGCTTGCTTTTTGAATGAAAATTTCTTCGTTGGTAGGTTCAATGGCGTACAACTCGTTCAACAGCTTTTCGGCCTGATCGAGCTTGTCGTCGTAAATGAGCATTTCCACTTGAACAAACTTTAATCCTGTGGATTTCGGATGTTGTTCAAGTGCTAATTTCAGCGCTTTTTTAGCCAGGCTGAGTTTTCCCATGTCGAGGTAGTGAAGCACTATGTCTTCAAATTCCTCACTGTCGAAAAACAAAACTTTGTTTGTTTTCAGCATCGATTCAAACTTCGATAACGACAGGTTGTAGTCTTCTTCTTCGCTGCTTAATTGCATAACTCTGGGATTTAGAATTCGGCTATTTAAAATTAGAAAGCACTTTGCCGCCTAACTGCTCGGTTACACGATTCTTGTGAACAATTTAATTAACAAAAGGCGTACCAATTCGCAAAGGGCTAACTTCTTCTTTACTAAAACGCAAATTGTTGTTACTTATGGCGCAAGGAGGTTTTAAACATGACCTTCTGACAGCAATTCGTCGAAAACTTCCAGCAAAATGGAGCAGCCGGCTTCAATTTCTTCGAAACTAATGGTGAGCGGCGGCGTTATTCGAACCGCTTTTCCTTCGAAAAGTAGCCAAAATAAGATGAGTCCGCGGCGGTAACAGCGCAAAACTACTTCGTTGGTAACTGCTGCATCGCTTGTCATGGCAGCTAGCATTAATCCACGACCACGTACTTCTTTAATCAGCGGATGAACAAGTAATTTGCGAAACAAGGCTTCTTTTTCTAGTGCGAGTTTCATCAAATTTTCATTTTCGATGATTTCTAGCGTAGCCAAAGCGGCGGCGGCAATAACGGGATGTCCGCCAAAAGTGGTTATGTGTCCAAGTTTGGGTTGATCTTGCAGTAAATCCATGTGTTCCGCGGAAGCGATAAAGGCACCCACCGGCATACCGCCCGACATTCCTTTTCCCACAATAACGATGTCGGGAACGATTCCAAAATTTTCAAAACCAAAAAAAGTGCCTGTTCTTCCAAAACCGGGTTGTATTTCATCGATAATTAAAACTGCACCCACTTCTTTACAACGCTTACTCAACTTGATTAAATACTCGTTTTCAGGTTGAATAAAGCCCGCGCCACCTTGTATGCTTTCCACAATTACACCAGCGGTTTTCTCGGTAATACGCTCTAAATCAGTTAAATTATTGAATGTAATAAAACGCACGTCAGGAATTAACGGACGAAAAACCTGTTTGCGTTCTTCGTAACCCATCACGCTCAACGAGCCCATAGTATTTCCGTGGTAGGCGTTATGGCACGAAATAAGTTCCGATCTACCGGTAATTCGGCGCGCTAATTTCAATGCTCCTTCAGTAGCTTCGGTTCCGGAATTAACCAAATAAATTTTCTCTAGCGGAGCCGGTAAATACTTTTGTAATTGTTTGCAATATTCAACAGCCGGATGTTGCGCAAATTCGCCATAAACCATGACGTGGCTGTATAAATCGAGCTGTTTCTTAATGGCGTCGTTTAAATACGGATGGCAATGACCGACCGAAGTTGCCGAAACTCCTGCAACAAAATCGAGGTATGCTTGTCCGTGGATGTCGTAGATATAGCTTCCCTTGGCATGCGAAACCTCCATTCCTAGCGGATGTGGCGTGGTTTGAGCTTGGTATTTTAAAAAATCCGTCAGCATTTTATTTTCCTTTCTTCACGTTTTTATCGTACTCGCTGGTTTCCTTTCGAACAGCTATGGGCTTGTCGGACGATTTCTCTGCTTTTTCCCGGTATTTCCGGGCAATTTCGTCCCATTTGAGCTCGTCTTCGGGAAAAACATCGTCTTTATTTTTAATCATTTCGTCTTCTCTCCAAATAAATCCTCGCAGTCGGCGTGCATTTTCGGGAAGTTCTTTTTCGGGATACATTTGGCCTTCTGGTCGGTCGTACTGCGTAATCGTTTCAATTTTCGAATCTTCCAAAATCAAATTTATCTTCGAACTTACGCTTTTGTTAATTCCAATGAGTTCGTCCTTGTCGTCACGCATGAAATACAGGATTTCCGTGTTTTTGACTAAAGTCACATCATGCAGTTTGTCGTCTTTGAATTTTCCGTACAGATTCAAGCCCTTGACTTGATTATAGCCGGTTCCAATCGTGTCTTTCGAAATAATAAAGGCATTGTTAAGCACCTTCAGCGAATCGATTTTTTCAGTTTCTAAATCGGCAATCAGATGGATCACATCTCCAGTTACTTGATTTTTCTTGTTCCAAATTACGGGTCGGCCGATTAGTTTTGTGAGTCCCACTTTCGTGGAAGAATGAATGGAGTCGCATTTGCCGTTCATATCCGATTTGAAAAAGCGCGCATTTTTAAACGCACGAATAATTCGGTTTTCGGGTTTTCCGGTGAGCATTAATCGCGTGCCGTGAATGTACACACTGTCGTTTTCCATCAATGAAACCGCCACCGCTTTTCGCGTCACAAACATCGAATCTTTGGCTTTATACAGCTCGGCGTAATGTCCGCGTACCACGCCTTTATTGATCGTATCGGTAATTTTTACATAATGCGAAGCCGATGCAAATTCCCGATTTTTATCGTAATACAGCGAATCACCGTCGATTTTGCGGTCTTTATACTTGATATAAGACTTTCGGAGGAAATGCGCTATGTTTTTCTTAGTGTCGTAAAATCCTTTTTCGGTGTAAATGAAATCTTCTTTGCTAGTAACGGTCGATGCGCCAAGCAGATACGAATGTCCAGAGTTAGAGTAATAATCCAAATGATTACTTTTTATAACCACTTTTGGATTGGTTACCGTTACGGCCGTGAGGAAGCGAAATTTCTTTTCATTTGCAAAGTAACGTCCTGATTTACTGGTAAGTGTAGTTTCTTTATTAACGATTTTCCCGTAATTTTTGTAATACGCTTGCTGAATGTTCCGATCGAAATTAATCGTATCGGTAGTGAGTGTAAATTCTGGCGAACGCAGTATGGGGTTTCCGGTTGCAAATGCTTGTTTTAAATTTCCAGCATATTCGGCATAATCACTATTTAAATGCAGCGTATCACCTTGATTTAAAACAACATCACCAAAAGCTTTAATGTAGTTTTCTTTCTTGAAAAAGTAAGCTTTATTGCAGCGCAACGTAGCTCCTTCGTGGCGTACGAGTACATTGCCCGTAAGTAAAACGGCATCGGGCATTTGCAGTTCATCTACATCGAAATTATCGGCATTTTCTACCACTATGGGTTTGTTTTGCGCGGTTACTTCAAAATTGCAAAACGAAAAAAGCAGAAAAAGGAATAGAATTGAATATTTCAATGACTTGTAATTTGCCGCAAAAATAGTGCTTTGCAGAGAGGTGGCAGTTGGCTTAACAAAAATTTTTGCCAAAGAGGCTATGTGCTAATACCAAATATTGCGACATTAGCAGCGAAAGAAAGTTAGTTATGAAACAAACAATCAAGCTTTTGGTATTGGCTGCACTAGTCGGAATAAGTGCACAGTCGGTTAATGCTCAATCAAAAAAAGATAAGAAAGTGTCAGAGAAAGTTCAGAAAAAAGTTGTTTATCAAGTCTTTACCCGATTATTCGGAAATACGAATCAGAACAATAAACCGTGGGGAACTAAAGAGGAAAATGGAGTAGGAAAGTTTGCTGATTTTACCGAAGTTGCTCTCGATGAAATAAAAAAATTAGGCGTCACTCATATTTGGTACACCGGCGTACCGCATCATGCCTTAGTTGGCGATTACACTAAATACGGAATTTCCAACGACGATCCGGATGTGGTTAAAGGTCGTGCCGGTTCACCTTACGCGGTTAAAGATTATTATAACGTGAATCCGGATTTGGCTGTTGATCCGGCCAATCGTTTGGCTGAATTTGAAGCTTTAATCGATCGAACACATAAAGCAGGCCTAAAGTTATTAATCGATATCGTTCCTAATCACGTGGCGCGGCGTTACGAAGGAAAAAGCAATCCGCCGGGAGTTCGCGATTTTGGTGCAGACGACGACACTTCTGTGGAATACGCCCGCGATAATAACTTTTATTACATTCCAAATTCGTCGTTTAAAGTTCCGTACAGCCCGGATTACAAACCATTAGGAGGCGATCCTGCTCCGGGTTCAGATGGCTATTTTGATGAAGTTCCCGCAAAATGGACGGGAAATGGCAGCCGATTAGCACAGCCAGACATCAACGACTGGTACGAAACCGTTAAAATCAATTACGGTATTCGTCCCGATGGAAGTAAAGATTTCCCAGAATTGCCGGCAGGATACGACGCCAAAGATTATAAAGCTCATTTCGAATTTTGGAAAGATAAGTCGGTACCTTCTTCGTGGATTAAATTTAGAGACATTGCCTTGTATTGGATTGCTAAAGGTGTAGATGGATTTCGTTACGATATGGCCGAAATGGTTCCTTATGAGTTTTGGAGTTTTATGAATTCCTCCATTAAAATGAAGAATCCGGATGCCTTTTTATTGGCAGAAGTTTACAATCCGAACGAATACCGCAATTACATCAAATTGGGGAAAATGGATTATTTGTACGATAAAGTTGATCTATACGACAAATTAAAAGAAGTTGTTCAAGGTAAAAGTTTGCCTGATCCGGTAACCGATATTCAGAATCGTTTTCAAGATATCGAACATCATTTACTTCACTTTCTCGACAATCACGATGAGCAGCGTTTGGCTTCGGATGCTTTCGCTGGAACTCCAGAAAAAGGAATGCCTTTGATGGTACTTTCTGCTACAATCAGTAGTTCGCCAACGATGATTTACTTTGGTCAGGAAGTAGGGGAGCGCGGCGATTTAGATTCGGGATTTGGAAAACCAACGCGTACAACGATTTTTGATTATGCTGGAGTGCCGAGTCACCAACGTTGGATGAACAGCGGCCGTTTCGACGGCGGTGCATTGAGCGATTCGGAGAAAAAACTTCGCGATTTTTACAAGAGATTGCTCAACTTTACCTTGGAAGCTGACGCCATGACGGGCACTTTCGTGGAATTGCAAACAGAAAACAGAAAGCAAGGCGAGCAGTATAAGCCCGGTTTGTATTCGTTTGCACGATATTCTGCCAAGCAAAAATTACTAATAGTAACAAATTTCTCATGGGTAAGCGAAGCCGACTTTACCTTAGAAGTTCCTGAAGCCTTGATTAAGACTTGGAAATTCAAGGATGGTTCATATCCTTTGAAGGAAAAGCTGTACGGCAATCATACTTCTACGCTAGAAGTTAAAAATGGCAAGGGTTTTGTAAAGCTAAAATTAGCGCCATCAGAGTCAGTAATTTTGGAAGTACAAAAATAAAACTGCTAACAAAACGTTAGTTTACACTGAACTTGGCGTGGATGCGCTAAATTTGTAGTATGAAGTTTGGTAAATTATATATCGCACTTTTTGTTTTGCTATCGGGTGGTGTTTTTGCACAATTTGATACGGGAAAACGTTCGGTAGGAATAGCACCCGTAACGCCAAAAGCGGCGCCGAAGGAAGTTCAAAAGCCAGACGAAAAGGAGAAAAGCACGATACTACCTGAAGTTTTAAAACCTGAAAGTAATAAACCTATTGTTGAGGAAAAACCTCTGAGTTTAACTCCTTCTAACGAGTTTATGAGTAATTCGCGCGAGTTTACAAAAGTGTTTGAAGGCGAACTTAATAAGATTAAGCCGCAGCGGAAAAAGCAGTCACTGGGAACTATAAAAGTAAAAACCAAAAGTGTTTACATTCGCTGCAGAGATTCTCAGGCCATCGACGGAGATCAAATTCGGATTACTTGGAACGAAACTTTAATTGCAAACAGACTCACACTTACCGGCGGTTTTCAAGGTATTGAATTACAGCTCGACAAAGGTTACAATTACATCGATTTTAAGGTAATCAACGAAGGAGATAGCGGACCAAATACCGCGCAGTACGAAATTGTGGATAAAGCTGGAAATGTGCTGGCCAACGCATTTTGGGACATGAATTCAGGCGATACAGCTACGATGGTTTTGATTCGAGAATAAGCTTAACGAGTCAAATGAATGAAACCGGTTAAAGGTTCCGGAAATTCTTCTGCATTCAAATGCAAAACGTAATAATAGGTTCCTTCAGGTAATTCGTCGGACTGCCAAGCTTGGACATTGCTTTTTCCACGCCAAATTCCTGTTCTCCAATTGCCCGACCAAACTTTCCTGCCGTATCGATTGTAAACATATAGGTCGTATTCAAAGATATTCTCTAAACCTTCTACAATCAATTCGTCGTAAAATCCGTCTTCATTTGTAGCAACTAAATTGTAAACTTTTGGTTTGCATCGTTGCGTAGTAAGATTAAATGAGGTAAACGTCTCGCAGCCAGCGGCATTGCGAATTCGCACATAAATGGTTGTCGGACTTCCATTGCTTAAAATCGACTCGTTTCCGACAGCAATTTCGTTCGTTCCAGCTAGAGCATCTTCGTAGCTGTAAAAAAGAGCAACTTCATCGTCTTCATTTACTTTCGCCTCAGTACGCGCGTACGAAAAGTCGAAAAATCCGCTGCCATTTCCGACATTACAAGATATCGCGTTTGAAACGTTGTTGAAATTCGGACTTTTCGGAAACCATATTTCTTCCACGTACGTGTTGTTGTTTTCGTTGAGTTCCTGAACAAACGTTTGCCCAAGCTCGTTCTGATCAACCACTAACTCGATACTTACTGGGTTCGGTAATAGGGAAGAGACTTCCAAGGTAATGGTGCCTAATATAGATCCCGCTACCGGAATGGGCACTGTAGTGACTGTGCTTCCAATCACGGAACCATTTGCTCTAAACAATACAATTACGCCCGCTGGCAACGTTGCTGTACTGTTTAAATTGCTAACTTGATACGTGATGTCGAGCGTTCGAATATTGCAGCTTACATCGTAGTCCATTATTTGAACTGTGGCATCTGGCAGTTCGTTGATGAGCTTCGTAACCACACAATTCAACATCACAAAATCTTGACTACTGGAAAGAGATATTATAGCCTCCGTATCACCTGGATTCACAAAACCTTCTAAATCATAAACATCGAGATCCATGTTGTAAAGCGTCGTGCTTCCCGTAAACGAATTGGTTCCATTAAACGCGTTTGTTGTTGGATTTAAGGTATTTTGAACCGTAATAGAATTTATGGTAAGTGATTCACCAACAGCAATATTTTTATCTCCTTCCCAAGCTAAAAAACCAATTTGCGAATCGATACCGCTAACAACATTTAAGTTAGTTAGCAAAATATTTACCGATCCTGGAATACGTTGCATACCGTCGTAAACGTTAAGCTGACATTGCGGTAGCGAGTCGTTTTGAACCACAACAACAATGGCCCAGCCGCCAAAATTTCCTCCAAACGGACAATAATTCGGAATTACCTCGGTAAGATCTAATCCGCTTAAAGTGTAAGTTGTTGCCGTTTCATTGATAACTTGTGTGGTAACATCTGCGAAAGCGGCAAAGTACGCGGCTCCATTGTTTCCAACCGCGCTAAAAGTACGTTCCGCATTAATGATAGTGTTGTTGAGGCTTACCTCAAAGTCGCCCGTGCCACTTCCTGCCCAATATAAGTAAGCTGCTACAATATTATCTCCGTCTTGCAATACTAATTCTTGCGACGATTCCGTTAGTATTTCGCAAGGAGGTGCAGGAACTCCGGGTAAATTATTGTTTTCAGTTAGGTTTAATGTGTTTCCGCAAAAGGTAAAACCGTATCGGCCATTATACTGCTGATACAACGAAATTTGTTGCGCATTTGCCAGCTGTAACACGCCAAGTAGCGGTAAAAGAAGGAAAAGAAAATAGCGGCAGTTTTTTTTCAAGACCGAAACTTTTTAAACTCGTTTCGAAATTACGTACTTTTCACGCCGATAAAAAGAAGTTGTGCTAAATTTAATACGATATCAGGCTGATTTACGTCCAATTTGGGATGCTTTCGTGCGCAATTCGTGCAACGGAACTTTTTTATTTGAGCGCGATTTTATGGATTATCACGCCGATCGTTTTCAGGATTTTTCAGTCTTGATTTTTAAAAAAAATCAATTGATAGCTGTCTTTCCTGCAACAGTTTCTCAAAATAAAATTAGCTCACATGCAGGCTTGTCGTATGGCGGTTTGATTTATGATAAAATGAGTCAGCAAACGTCGAACGATATTTTAGAAGCACTCATTTCCTTCTACGAAAGTGCAGGAATCAGTGAAATTTCTTGCAAACTCATTCCTGAAATTTATAACCAAAAGCCAGCAAACCACTGGGAATACAGTTTGTTTCAAAAAGGAGCACAATTGTATAGAAACGATGCTTTGAGTGCGATTGATTACAGTTTTCCGATTGCATTTTCCAACTTGCGAAAACGCCATTTAAAAGCGGCAACTCAATCAGATGTGCAAATTTCAAATAAGACTGATTTAAGTACTTTTTGGAATGAGGTTTTAATTCCTGTTTTACAGCAACGACACGGTATTGAGCCAGTGCATACCGCGGCAGAGATCACACTTTTGCAGCAGCGATTTCCCGAGAACATCATTTTATACACGGTGTCTTTAAATCAGCAGTTGTTAGGAGGAACTGTTCTTTTTGTCACGAGGCAAACGGTTCATGCACAGTATATTGCAATGCGAAAAGATCGAGAAATTAAAGGAGCATTCGATCGCTTGTTTGCTCAAATCATTCTTGAATTTAAAGATAAAAAGTTCTTTAGCTTTGGGATTTCCACTGAACGCGACGGGATGTATTTAAACAGTGGTTTGATTGCTTGGAAGGAAAGCTTTGGTGCACAAACGTATTGCCAGCGGTTTTATCGATTAACTATCTGATTATGAAGATTCCTTTTCTTGATTTACAGCGCATTACCGAAAGTTATCAACCTGAATTACAGGAGGCTGCGCAGCGCGTAATCGAAAAGGGATGGTTTATTTTAGGTGAAGAAGTTGAGCGATTTGAAGCCGAATTTGCCCAATACTGCGGAACCACAGAAGCTATTGGTGTAGCAAATGGCTTAGAAGCACTTCGATTAATTTTTGAAGGCTATAAATTGCTGGGCAGATTAGCGGTTGGCGACGAAGTTTTAGTTCCGGCAAATACCTATATCGCGGGTATTTTAGCCATTCAGCATGCCGGTTTAGTGCCCGTTTTGTGCGAACCAGAATTAGAAACCTACAATATTGATGCACGCCGACTGGAATCTGAAATGACTCCAAGAACAAAAGCCTTGTTGGCAGTACATTTGTACGGACGTTTAGCCGATACGCAAAAACTTGAAGCATTTTGCCAACAACACGATTTGCTTTTTATTGAAGATGCGGCACAAGCTCACGGCGCATTTGTAAACGATTTGTCTAAAAGAGCCGGTAGCTACGGACATGCAGCGGGCTTTAGCTTTTATCCAGGGAAAAATTTGGGAGCGTTAGGCGATGCGGGTGCGGTAACCACATCCGATCTCGAATTAGCAGCGGTTATTCGGAAATTGCGTAACTACGGATCGGAGCAAAAATACAGCTGCGAAATAAACGGTTTTAACTCTCGCTTAGACGAAATTCAAGCGGCCTTTTTACGTGTGAAATTACGCCGATTAGATGCCGATAATCAGCAAAGAAAGGCTATTGCAGATCGGTTTTTGAACGAAATTTCAAATCCAAATCTGATTTTGCCCTTACGATCTTCAACCAATAACGTGTGGCATTTGTTTGTGATTCGGGTTGAAAATCGCGAGCATCTCATAAACTATTTGAAGGTGAACGGCATAGGAACCTTGATTCATTATCCAATTGCGCCACATCAACAAAAAGCCATGCCCGAGTTTGCGCATTGCAATTTACCGATTACCGAACGCATACATCGCGAAGTGGTTTCCATACCGTTACACCAACTCTTAAGCGACGAGGAAGTTGCATACATCATCGAAACGCTAAACCGATATGAACAGTAAAAATCAAGGTTTCCTAAAAGTTGGCTTTTTGCACTTGGTTTTTATCGGGCTGCGTTTTCTTTCGTCTGTACTTCTCAATAAATTAGTGGCTGTTTTTGCCGGTCAGCAAGGATTATTGGTTTTTGGAAATTTGCGTAATGTGTTGTCTTTAGCCGAAGTTGCTTCAACAGGAGGTATGCAATCGGGAATCGTTACGCTTACGGCTTCTACACCCAAAAACGAACATTCGAAATTTTTGTTCGGAACAATTTTTAGTTCGATAGCAGTAATAAGTTTGGTGCTTTCGGTAGTGGTTATGATTTTCCACGCAACTTTGGCTACCTGGTTTTTTGGAAGCTATTCCAACGGATCGACCTTAGTGGTTCTGCTGGCGTTACTGCTTCCGCTCAACGGAATTTCGCTGGCTATAATCAATATTTACAACGGTTTACAGCTCTATTCGAAAGTGTTGATGCTGAATGTGTACGTAACCGTTATTAGTACACTTTGCATTGCAGCAGTGCTTATTTATTATGACTTAGAGTATGCGTTGTATGCAACAATTGCCGCTATTGTTTTGCAATTTGTGCTCACAGTCTTTAATGCAAATCGCTTGTTTTTAGATGTGAATTTTCGCTTTCATTCTGAAACGGCTTTAAAATTAGTGCAGTTCGGACTAACAGGCGTTGTTTCAACCGTACTTCCGGCGGTTTCGTTTTTATACATACGAAATGAGCTTGTTAGTACGTCTAGTATCGATTTTGCTGCAAATTGGGAAGCTGCCTACCGATTATCGTCGCAAGTAGCCCTAGTTTTTATCGGATTTGTGAGTTTGTATTTCTTTCCCAAAATTTCCGAATCGGTTGCTTTAAAATCTACAAATGCAGTTTTTGTTCGGTTTTTAAAAATCGGATTTCTACCGTTTTTCGTCGGTGTTTTAATCTTGGCTATATCGAGTAGTTTTTTGATTCCAGCGCTATATTCGGCCGACTATCTTGCGGCACAGTCTTTATTTCCAATTCAACTTCTTGGCGACGTTATTCGCGCTCTAGCCGTTTTCTTTGGCTTTGTACTCTTGGCGCAACATCAATGGAAGTCGTTCATTCTTTGCGAGTTCGTTTCGTATGCCACACTTTTGTTGGGTTTTTATCTTTTCCACGAAAGTGCAACGACTGCAGTAGCCTGGATTTATGTACTTTCCAATATTGTTTATTTGGCAGTAGCTTTTTTCGCTTCCAAATTCAAACGATAAATTTTTAAACGAGGCGTTTGCTTATCAATGTTTGCGCGCTCTTCCATATTGTAACCTTCAAATTGATAGGCTTTGTAAGCCGTGCAATCCGGAACATCTAAAACTAAAGTCTCATTGCTTTTAGAACGGTAAACGCGGTAATCGCTGAGTTCTCGGTACGGAAAAACAATTCCAAAATTCACTAACGTATAGCTTGCATTTTTAGTGGATTGTTGTGTGTAAAACGGAATAAAGTTTTTAAATTCCGTAGTTGTTTGGATGGCAGCTCTTCCGTGTTGTTCCAATTGTGCAAATAGTAGGTCGCGCGGATAGTTTACGGTACGATATTCCTTCCACGAAAGTGCAAACGAAATTAGGGCAAGTAGTGAAAAAAAAGTCAGCGAGCTGTTTTGCCATTTATTGGAAAGCAAACTCAATGGGAGCAAGGCTACAACGAGTAAAATCGGTACGAATTGTTTCAGGAGTCGCGCATACCAAACTACTTTTTCTAGGAAGAAGCTGGCACTTGCGTAGAAGAGAAAGAACGCAACTGAAATGAGCAATAATGCAAGTATTTTTTCTTTATGTAAGATAGGTATTTGTTTGATTAACAGTACGATGCTTCCGCAGAAGAAACCCATAAGTAACGCAATTCCCAAAACCGATTCAACTTCGATAAAGTACTTGAAAATGAAGGTGTAGGCTTCTGAAAAACTCCCTTGAAGAATTGATGTGGAAAGCCAAAGCGATTCTCGTAGAAACGACATACCGGAAAAGCGCGACGCTAATTCAGTTAATAAAAGCAAGAAAAAGCTGCCTAATCCGTAGGTTGATACATGGAAAAAAGCTGTTTTGAAATTAAGTTTTCGGTATACAGTAAATCCGTAAAAAACAGCGATGATGCCATACAGCAGAATGTTTCCGGGATAAACGAGATAGGCGAAAAACGCGACAAATCCATAGTGAAAAGCCGATTTTAGTGTGAAATTCGATCGGCAAATTTGCACCAAAATCCAAACAAAAAACAATTGTGAACTGTCGTACGGATCGCTGTGCCGCAACGAAATAAACGATAAAGTCAGACAAGAGTATAAGATAATTCCAAACCAAGCCAAATGTTCGTTGTTGAGCAAGGTTTTGAATAAATTAAAATACGTTCGCAGCAGTAGCAAATAGATGCTGAAGTTGAAGAGAAACATCACGGAAGCCGCGAATTCACTGTAGAGTAGCGTTCCAAATAAATGATTAGCGCTGTAAATTACAGCTGCCGGAATCAGTTTTAAAAGCGCATCGGCAGGTCGACCTTGCGTTTTAAAAATGTGTTGCCAGAAGTCGGTTGTGTCAAGGGAAACGAGCGCTTTTACAGCTTCGACCGATTCGGTAAACCGCCATTCGTCGGGAAAGGCGAAAAAACCTTTGCCTATAAAAGCGAAGCGCGCCAAAATCAGCAGTAAAAGAATGGCTTTCCAAACGGTATTCGGATTTCGCAGATCAATCTTTATCATCTCGAAATCAGTATTTTAAGATGAATCGCTATTTTGAAGAATACATAGGGAATCCACAAACGCAGATTTCTATTTCGAAACACCACACCCATTTCGTAGTGGACGCGTTTGAGCAGCGCCCGATGTTCGGTTTTGCTTTGATTTAACTCTGTGAAAGCCATCCATAAGCTTTTAAAAGTCGAGGCGTTTATGCGTCGGCCCAAAACCGATTTTTCCTTGTACGCATAACCCAACGAGTTTTCCAAATAACGTTTCAGCGACAACGTTTGGTCGATATAAAAAAACGGATATTCGCGTGAAGCACGTAACCAAAAGTCGAGATCTTCGTAAGCTAAACTGTCGTTGTAACCGCCCAATTCCACGTGGATTTTTCTCGAAACCAACAAAGCAACCGGGTTTACAATTTCGCCTGAATTTACAATCGCTTCGTAAATCAAGCCGCGCGGTATTTTTTGAAGGCTGCGTTTATTTTCGTCGACAGCAAAGAAATAACCCAGATGCGCGCCCGATTCTGAAATACGTTCGGAATTCGCATAAACAACCGCAGCATCGTGTTTTTGTGCTTCGGCAACTAAAATGGCAATGGCGTTAGGAAGCAACACGTCGTCTGTCGCAAAATCGAGAATATACTTGCCTTTAGAAACGGCAAACGCTTTATTAAACGAAGCGGTTATTCCGAGATTTTGCTTGTTGTGAATGATTTTAATCTGCGGATATTCAAGCTGCAGTTTTTCGATGATTTGCTGCGAACCGTCGGAACTGGCATCGTTTACTACAAGTATTTCCACGGAAGTGTATGTTTGCTTTAAAACCGACAAAACCGCTTCGCGCACAAACTTTTCGTGATTGTAACACAGGCAAATGACGCTAACAAGTGGTTCGGCTGTAGTCACAGTGATTAATTAGTGGTTTTCCGAAAATTCGACGCCTAAAATACGAAACTCGCCACTACAAATACGCGATTTCCCGAAATGAGCCGTTAGGTAAAGATTATACCGTGTAAAATCGCTCCGAATCGGCAACAATTTCGAATTTGATTCGGTATTTGACTAAATTTACGACCAGCTTATTTCCTATGAACATCAAACAGCTTGAACTTCCTAAAATAGAAAACGCGCTGGGTAACATCGCAGTAATTGAAAAAGATACGCTGCCTTTTGCCGTTAAACGTGTGTATTATCTATATGATATTCCGAGTTCAGCGAAGCGCGGCGGACACGCACATTTGAATCTACAACAAGTGCTCATTGCCATTTCTGGCAGTTTTGATGTAGTGCTCGACGACGGTTCTC
Organism: Flavobacterium sp.; assembly: GCF_049240005.1. GTDB lineage: Bacteria > Bacteroidota > Bacteroidia > Flavobacteriales > Flavobacteriaceae > Flavobacterium. The sequence goes on from NZ_JBMLTK010000047.1 coordinate 22,170, forward strand.
GCCGACAAACCATTACCTTAAACAAGCCCGACCGCGGATTGCTTATTACCACAAAAATTTGGCGTGAGCTTGAAAATTTCTCTTCTGGAGCGGTTTGCTTGGTTTTAGCTTCCGAAGAATTTTCAGAAGACGATTACATCCGCGATTACGATGATTTTTTAGCCTCGATTTCGTAATTCTCGAAAACGCAGCGCCCAACGAACAAGTGTACGCGACATAACACAAAGCAGCTTTCGTTTAAAATCCAAGTCACGCAAATCGATTTCAAGTTGGTATTTGTTGGCAACAAGGTCGTTTTTTTCGCGTATGGCCGCCATTAGCAAGGCGTAGCGATGAAAATTCAGGTACTTTCTTAATCCTGGAACGTTGCCAAAATCCTTTTCATAATCGCTAAATGGCGTGTGAACTTTCGTACTAATGCTACTCATAGTCATTTGTCCGCTTTCATTTTGCCGATACCAAGCCAACGGTTTCGGGTTGAAAACCAGCGGATGGATCGCGTGCAAACGAATGCACAAATCAATGTCTTCGCCAAAAGTTACCGCTTCGTTATAGCCGCCAAGCGCTTTCATTTTGTCTTTTCGAATGGCCAAACTCGAGCTGCAATACGGCGATTCTCCAACAGCTTTTTCGAAGAAATTGGTACTAATTTGCGTTCGAGCTTCCCGATTTAAAGCAGCATTCGGTCCACGAAACGAATCAGAAAACCATTTGAAATAGGAAGTAGCATAAACAACCTGATTAGGAAACGTTTCGGTCATCTGGAAGATTTCCGCTAAAAAGTTTGGTTCCCATTTATCGTCGGAATCCAGAAAAGCGACGAACGTTCCTGTGGCCGCAGCAATGCCTACATTTCGCGTTTTCGGTAAGTTTAAATTCTCGGGATTGCTTATGATTTTCAATCGATTATCAGCGATCTCCGAAACAACTGCCACGCTGTTATCCGTCGATGCATCGTCTACAACCAGCAACTCGAAGTCGGTAAACGTTTGTTGCAAAACGCTGTTTACGGCTTCGAGCACAAAAGCTTCTTTGTTGTAAAGCGGCATGATTACCGAAAAGAATGGCATAAAAAGCGATTTGAAAATGATACATTTGTCGGCATGCAAGATGCGAAAAAACTTCAGATAGTTTGCTTTGAGAATCCGTTTCCCGCTAATTACGGTGGCGTAATCGATGTTTTTTACCGCATTCAGGCGCTTCATGCCCTAGGAATCGAAATTACTTTACATTGTTTTGTTACCGATCGATCCGAGGTAAAGCCCGAATTACAAGCCTTGTGTAAGGCCGTTCACTTGTATCCCAAAGAGCGTAAATTTTGGCAGTTGTTTTCGCAATATCCGCTTTCGGTGGTGAGTCGATTTCATTTGAATTTAGTCAACGAACTTTTAGCCACTGATGCACCGATTTTAATTGAAGGTTTACAAAGCAGTTTTTTTGCTACGCTACCTGCGTTTCGTGATCGAAAGTTGTTTTTGCGTTTGCACAATCTGGAATCGGTGTATTACGAAGGTTTAGCGAATTCGGAAACGAAGCTTTTAAAGCGATTTTTATACCGCTTGGAAGCAAAGAAATACCGCAAATTCGAAACGCATTTACAACGCTTTGCTAGCATTTTTACGATTTCAAAACGCGAAACGCTTGAAGTTTCAAAAGTTGCAAATGCGTTTTATTTACCGCCGTTTCACGGAAATGCAACTTGCACGTCGGCAGCTGGTTTGGGCGGTTTTGCTTTGTATCACGGCGATTTACGTTTGTCGGATAATAAACGTGCCGCTTTGTTTTTGTTTGATGTTTTTAGCGAAATGCCGCAGCACAAATTGGTTGTTGCCGCGTCCGACATTCCCGAAAGTATCAAGCAACAGGCAAAACGTTTTTCGAACGTGTCGGTTATTGAAACGCAATCGCAAGCCGAGTTGTATGATTTGATCCGTTCAGCGCAAATGAACGTGATGTTGTCTTTTCAACCTTCCGGAACCAAGTTAAAAGCCATAAACGCCTTGTATATGGGTAGGCATTGCCTGGTTAACGAAAACATGATCGACGATCTTGAGTTGATGAAACTTTGTGTGTTTTGCGAAGATAAGCGTGCATTTGTTCGGGAAATCGACCGGTATTTTTCGATTCCGTTTGAACCGCAGCACCGTACCGAGCTTTTATCTACGCTTCTCAGCGATCGAGCAGGAGCGGAGCGGCTAATCAGCGAGATTTTTAAAAGCAAGTTGACAGAAGCTAGTCCCGATTGCTATCGGGAGAGAAGCTAAACTCAGCGACGTTCACCACTTGACGTATCGTTTTACCCAACTAAACCACGTATCGTCGGTGCCTGAGCCTGTCGAAGGCTAATGGAGATTTTTGTATTAAGATTTGAGTCCCGATAGCTATCGGGATTGCGACGTTCACCACTTAACGTTTCATTTTCCCAAACAGACCCGCGTATCGTCGAAGCCTGAGCCTGTCGAAGGCAGCTGCAAATTTCGCTAAGGTGAAATTTTCCCTTTTTTTAATCTTTCAATCTTTTAATCTTTCAATCTCGAAATTTTTTTTAGCTCCTTCCCGCTGTCCGCTATAGTCCTCGTAAAATACGTCAGGTTCACGCGCGCTGCATTCGGCTTCTGAACCTGAGTTCGATTTAAAAATTGCGGTCAGAAAACAGATAAATGGTTGATTACAAGGCGGATTTGTTTTGGGATACTGTAGTATCGCAAAAAAATCTAACGAAGTAGGCAGCCGTTTATCTGTTTAGCGTGCAAGTTGTTCATTTCAATTACTATTTGATTTCACAATTTGCGCATTTTAAGCGATCTGACAATGATTTTTAATCAAACTCAGGTTCTGAGGTCGCCGTTTGCTTCGCGGTTCACCTAGCCGTATTTTTCTCCGGGCTGCCGCTGCCATCCGCGCTAGGGCATACGTTACCAAAAATTAGTGGAAAAATACCTATAAGTAGGTAGGTGAGGGAGAGGAGAAACGCGTAAATTAGCAAAGGACAAAAAAGATTAATTTTTTAATAACCAAGACAAAAGGCGAAAAGAGTGTCCAATTTAATAGATGAAAAAATACGCATAAATTTTTTGATGCAATGTGTTGTGATTAAATAATTTAAGCTTGTTTTAGAAAATAGACAAAATGGGTTAAACTTCGCCAATTGTCTAGTTAGCGGTCAGGCTATGGCCATAGTGAACAAAATTTATATTCGAAATTATAATGAAAGAGAATAAAATAATATCAGTCCGACAAAAGGAAATTGTTGCTAGTTATCTCCAACAATTAGACTTACATCTCTCAGACTTGAAAGTAGGATTAGCCGAAAAAACTTTTGAAATAAAAGACTTAGCAG
>NZ_JBMLTK010000048.1:0-1072 GCF_049240005.1 Flavobacterium sp.
TTACCGTTACTCCAGACGGGGCATCGGTAGATACTCCGACGGCGGTTAACGATACGGCTACTACGGCAGAGGACACGCCAACGACGATCACCGTACTGGCGAACGACAACTTTGGCGGAGACGGACCTTCTACAACAGTAGATGTGGTTATCGCTACTCAAGGAGCTAATGGTGTAGCTACAGTAAATACGCAAGGTACTGCTGATTCATCAGACGATACCATTACCTATACTCCGGTTAATTTTAACGGAATTGATACATTTACATATACAATAACAGATAGTAATGGTGATGTTTCTACAGCAATAGTAACCGTTACAGTAAATTGTAATACAGTTTCTACTCCTACGGTAAGTGCAGTGGTTCAACCAAATTGTTCGGTTCCAACAGGTAGTGTGAACTTGACAGGTCTTCCTTCAGGCAATTGGGTAATAAATCCTGGAAATATATCTGGATCTACTACTTCAGCTGTGATCTCAAATTTGGCGCCAGGTAATTATAGTTTCAATGTTACAAATAACAATGGATGCGTATCTTTATCGACAGGATTAATCACAATTAATTCACCGCAGACCGTTCCAGCGGCGCCAACTGTTGTAGTTACATTACAACCAACATGCACAGATCCAACAGGAACGATTGTTGTCACATCTCCTCCTGGAAATACTGGTTTTGAGTACAGTGTTAACGGCGGTACTTATCAGGCATCAACTACTTTCTCAGGATTTTTAACTTCCGGAGTTCACATTGTGACAGTTCGACGTTTAAGTGATCCAACATGCGTATCACCAGGAACTAGTGTCACGCTTAATGCGCAGCCAACTGCTCCAGCCGCACCAACTGTAAGTGTAGTTAGTCAACCAACTTGTGCTAATTCCACAGGAACAGTTGTTGTAACTAATCCTCCTGTAGGAACTGGATTTGAATACTCTGCAGATGGAGTAAATTATCAAGTGTCGAATGTGTTTTCAGGAACATTAACAACTGGAACTTATTTAATAACGACTAGAAGAATTTCAGATGCTACATGTATCTCAGCGGGTACTTCAGTTACGATTAACGCTCAGCCTAC
>NZ_JBMLTK010000048.1:1172-1970 GCF_049240005.1 Flavobacterium sp.
TAGCAGATGCTACATGTATCTCAGCGGGTACTTCAGTTACGATTAACGCTCAGCCTACAGCTCCAACAGCACCGACTGCTTCAGCTACCTTACAGCCAACTTGTGCAGTTGCTACAGGAACGATCGAGGTAAGCTCACCAGCTTCGGGTACTGGCTTTGAATACAGCATCGATGGTACTACTTACCAATTGTCACCCATCTTTGCCAATGTTGCTTCAGGCACATACAGTGTAACAGTTCGTTCTTTAGCAGATGCTACATGTATCTCAGCGGGTACTTCAGTTACGATTAACGCTCAGCCAGTAGCGCCAGTTATGTCATTCAATAAAACAGCTACGATATTAGGGCCGGTAGTAGCTGGAACTATTATTCAGTATAATTTTGAAATTCAGAATTTAGGAACCACTACAGTATCTGATTTAGTTATTAGCGATCCTACTATCCAAGTTCCAAGCTTGTTGGTAGCAGATGTACCAGCAGGAGGCGTTTCTAATGTTTCACACAATTATATCATAACACAGGCAGACATTGATTCAGGATTAATTACTAATTCAGCGACATTATCTGGAGTAGGGGTATGCGGTTCATTTAGTTTAGTATCAAATGATCCATCAACTCCAATAACTGATGATCCTACAATTACGATCTTAACGCCTGCGCCTACTATGACTTTGGTTAAGACCTCAGTATTGAATACCACTGTTGTTGGAGATCCAGCAGTTGCGAACGTTGGGGATACCATCCAGTACTCGTTTGTTGTTACCAATACAGGTAATGTTACTTTGAGCAACGTTGTTA
>NZ_JBMLTK010000048.1:2070-16024 GCF_049240005.1 Flavobacterium sp.
CTGGCGGAGGTACTACAACCGATGTTTCAGATGATGGTATTACAGAAAATGGAAATGATAACCCAACGGTTACTCCATTAACACCAGCTCCGTCGATGACATTAGTTAAGACTTCAGTATTGAATACAACAGTTGTTGGAGATCCAGCAGTTGCGAACGTTGGAGATACAATTCAGTACTCGTTTGTTGTTACCAATACAGGTAATGTTACTTTGAGCAACGTTGTTATCAACGACGACACTCTATCTGCAACACCATTCACAGTGGGTACACTTGCAGTAGGTGCTTCTGTAACGATTACTACACCAGATGTTCCATTGTACATCTTGACTCAATCAGATTTAGATGCAGGTCAGGCTACAAACACAGCTACTGCTACAGGAACTACTCCTGGCGGAGGTACTACAACCGATGTTTCAGATGATGGTATTACAGAAAATGGAAACGATAACCCAACGGTTACTCCATTAACGCAAGTTCCATCTCTTACAATGTTGAAGACAGGATTGTTTAATGATAACAATTCCGATGGTGTTCCACAAGTAGGAGAGACTATTACTTATACATTCACAGTCACAAATACAGGAAATGTTACAGTAACTAACGTATTAGTAAATGACGCTTTGACTGGCACAGTTCTGGTTCCTGTTACGCCAACAGATCTATTGCCTGGTCAAATAGGAACATTGACTGTTAATTATCCAATCACTCAGGCTAATATTGATGCAGGTCAGGTTCTGAACTCAGCAAGTACTACAGGATCTATACCTGGAGGTGGAAACACTACAGATGTATCAGATGAAGGAAATCCAGATAATGGTAATGATAATCCAACAATTACTCCGCTAACAACTTCAAGATTATCGCTGATTAAAACAGCTGTTGTTGGAGGTGATGGAGTTGTGGGTGACGTTATTACGTACACGTTCACGGTTACAAATGTGGGAACTGCAACAATATCTAACATTGTGATTAACGACGCTCTAACAAATACAGTTAATCAAGCGTTAGTTCCAGCAACGTTGAATCCAGGAGAAGTAGGTACTTTAACTGCTACTTATGTAATTACTCAAACTGACGTTAATAACTGTCAAGTTGTGAATACAGCTACAGTAGTTGGTCAGAATCCAGCAGGTGTATTAATTACCGACGTATCCGATGACGGTGATAATACAAATGGTGATGACAACACTACAGTATCGACGCTTTGTACTATTAATAACGACATAGCTGTAGTTAAAACGGGAGTATTCAACGATTTGAATAACGACGGATTTGCCCAAGTAAACGAAACAATTACGTACACGTTTACAGTAACAAATACTGGAAATTCAATTCTTTATAATGCAGTTATAACTGATGACTTCTTGCCAGGACTTGTTTGGAACCTACCAACCCCTGTTACCATTCCTGAGCTACTTCCGGGCGAGTCATTCACTGGAATTCAAGCGGTTTACTATTTAACGCAAGAGGATTTGGATAGAGGTCAAGTAACTAACCAAGCTTCTGTTCGAGCTGTTGCTGCAAATGGTGAGATAGTAGAAGATATTTCAGATGATGACAGCAACAACTTCGATGATCCAACTGTAATAGTTCTCGATGGTTGTACAGTTAAAGTTTATAACTTAGTTTCACAGACAATTGCAGGTTACGAACATTTACATATTCAAGGTATAGAATGTTATCCAAATAATTCAGTGATGATATACAACCGTTGGGGAGTTTTAGTCTACGAAACAACAGGTTATAACAATGAAGACAAAGCCTTTAGAGGTATATCAGAAGGTCGAGTGACAGTTGATAAATCGACTGGATTGCCAGAGGGTACTTACTATTACATCTTGAAATATGTAAAAGAAGGTCAGCCAATCGAGAAAGCAGGATTCTTACATTTAACACGATAAACTATTTTCCGGGATCTCTCTCAGGGATCCCGGCCAAATACACAACAAATGAGAGCAAAAATTTGGATATTGTTAATGTTTAGCGCTTGTGCAACTTACGCGCAACAAGATGCTCAATACACGCAGTACATGTATAACACAGTGAATGTTAACCCAGCTTATGCGGGTTCGCGTGGTGTTTTAAGTATATTTGGATTACATAGAACGCAGTGGGTAGGTCTAGATGGGGCACCAACAACCAACAACGTTTCTGTTCATTCGCCTATCGCCAATTCTAAATTTGGAATTGGTCTGAGCGTTGTTAATGATAGAATTGGTATCTCCGATGAAAATACGGCATCTGTTGATGTTTCGTATTGGATTAAAACTTCTGAAGATTATAAATTATCTTTCGGTCTTAAAGCTTCTGCACACTTACTCAGCGTCGATTTTACAAGATTGACAGTTCTTCCAGGAGACAGCCCAAGCATTGGTCAAAACAATATTGATAACCGATTTACGCCAAATATTGGTGCTGGTATCTATCTACACAGTGACAAAACCTATGTAGGTTTATCTATACCGTTCATGCTTGAAACATTGCATTACGACGATAATTCCGCAAGTACAGCAAGCGAAAAAATGCATCTTTACTTTATAGCCGGACGCGTCTTTGATTTAAATCCAAATCTTAAATTTAAACCTGCTCTTCTTACTAAAGTGGTTAATGGAGCTCCTTTGCAAGTCGATTTGTCAGGTAACTTCCTTATTAATGAAAAATTTACTTTGGGTGTAGCTTATCGCTGGTCGGCGGCAATGAGTGCAATGGCAGGATTTCAAGTTAACGATTCATGGTTTGTTGGTTATGGGTATGATATGGAAACTACCAGGTTAGCAAATTACAATTCCGGCTCTCATGAAATCTTTTTACGTTTCGAGTTGTTTAAAAATTACGACAAAATTGTCTCGCCAAGATTCTTCTAATATGATGTCAAATAAAATTAAAGTCGTTCTAATCTTGTTGTTGTCTTGCCTAACAACAGGTGCTTCTTTTGCTCAAAAGAAAAGTCTTGAAAAGGCAGACAAGAAATATAACAGGTTTGCCTATGTGGATGCAATTGAAATTTTAGAAAAAGTAGCAAAAAAAGGTTATAAGGATGAAAAGATGTTTCTTAAACTTGGAAATGCCTATTTCTTTAACGCCGAATACGATAAGGCAGAAGCAGTATATCGGGAACTATTTGCCCTAAATTCAGAACAGAATGAACAAGTCATTTATAGATATGCACTTTCATTAAAGTCTGTTGGAAAATATGAAGAAGCCGATAAGTATCTTGAAAAATTCAATGCTATCGCTAGTGCTGATAAAAGAGCGTCTTTGTTTAACGATAATCGCGATTATCTAGAAGTTATTAAAATGAATTCTAAACGTTATTACGTAGAAGACGCAGGTATAAATTCGGTTTATTCTGATTACGGTTCTTCTATGAATGGCGACAAGTTAGTTTTTGCAACTGCTAGAGATACAGGAGGACTTTCCAAAAAGAAATTTAAGTGGAACAACAAGTATTTTACAAATCTGTTTTCTTCTGATGTTAAGGAAGACTTCGATGCGCCACTGGGAAATCCAAAACGTTATGGAAAGAAGTTAAATTCAAAATTCCATGAAGCTTCTGCTGTTTTTACCAAAGATGGCACAACAATGTATTTCACTAGAAATAACTACTTAAACGGCCAAATACGTAGGAATGATAACAAAGATGTCCTACTTAAAATTTACCGCGCTACATGGGTTAATGGTACTTGGTCTAATGTTATTGAACTGCCATTTGATAGTGATGAGTATTCATGTGCTCACCCCGCTTTATCTCCCGATGAAAAAACAATGTATTTTGCATCTGATATGCCAGGTAGTTTTGGAGCTTCAGACTTATATAAAGTTGCAATAAACCCAGATGGTAGCTTCGGAACCCCAGTCAATTTAGGTTCAAAAATCAATACTCCTGGAAGAGAAACCTTCCCGTTTGTTAGTACTGAGGGCGAATTATACTTCGCTTCAGATGGCCATCCTGGATTGGGCGGACTCGATATATTTGTTACCAAATTTAAAACCGATGGAACTTTTGGTAGCGTGCAAAATTTAGGAACGCCACTAAATAGCAGAAAAGACGATTTCGGATTTTATATGAATCCAGTGGGTAGAACCGGTTTTTTCACTAGTAACCGAGAAAGTGGTAAAGGATTCGACGATATATACAAATTTACAGAACTTAAAAAGTTAAATTGTGAGCAAGTGCTTGAAGGCATTCTTCGTGATGTAGATACAAACGAGCCTGTAGTGGATGCCCAGTTAACCCTGTTCTCAGCTGATATGGATAAAATCGCAACGATCACAACAAATAAAGAAGGATTTTATTCTTTTGGAACAGTTGATTGCGATACAAAACTCTTTGTCAGAGCTGACAAAGTAGATTACGAAACCACTGAGATTCCTATCAACACGCCGAAACTTACAGGTAATACATATATTCCCTTAACACTTAAAAAGCGTCTTGTTAAAATAGAACAAGGAACCGACTTAGCAGAACGCGATGTTTTAGATATTCCGACTATTTACTTCGATCTTGATAAATCATTCATACGAAAAGACGCGGCATTTGAGCTTGAAAAAGTACTCGCTGTCATGAATCAATATCCAAAAATGAAAATTGATGTGCGGTCACATACAGACAGCCGTCAAACGAAAGAATACAATCAAAGACTTTCTGAACGACGAGCAAAATCTACAATAGCATGGTTGGTTAGAAACGGAATTTCTCCTGATCGAATTACTGGTCGAGGATATGGAGAAACGCAACTAGTTAACAGATGTGCCGACGGCGTCAAATGTTCCGAAGCTGAACATCAAATGAACAGAAGATCACAATTTATTGTTGTTGAATTCTAAATTAAGCGACCGGAATAATGAAGCTCAAGGTAGTCATAAGTTTCCTTTTTTTATCCTGCTTCTGTCTAGCGCAGGAAAAAGAAGTTGCTCAAGCTACTCAGCAGTTCAATGATTTTGCTTATTTCGATGCAATAAAAATCTACGAACGCGTCGCAGCAAGTGGATATAAATCGAAAGAACTTTTCCAAAAGTTAGGTAATGCTTATTATTTCAGCGCCGATTACGAAAATGCAGCTAAAGCTTACAAAGAACTTTTTGCATTAACCGATGATCAGCATCCTGAATATTTCTATCGTTATGCACAAGCACTTAAATCCATTGAAGACTACGACTTATCAAAAGTCTATATGGATAAGTTTGCAGCATTCAATATCGGAGATAAAAGAGCAAATGTCTATCTAAAAAAAAACGATTACCTAAAAGCAATAAAACAGAATTCCGGAAGATATAACATCAAAATCTCCGAGTTTAATTCGCCTTATTCAGATTATGGTGGGGCTTTTCTTGGAAATAAACTAGTTTTTACCACTACAAGAGACACCGGCGGTGCCTTTAAATCTAAAATGAAGTGGACAAACGGAGCCTTTTCTAATTTTTATCAGGTGTCGTTCGACAATGATGGATCTGCAAATAAAGCCGAACGATTTAATTCAAAAGTGAATTCGGTTTTAAACGAATCGAGCGCAGTTTTTACCGCCGATGGAAAAACGATGTATTTTACCCGAAACAATTATTTGAACGGCAAAAGACACAAAAATAATCGAGAGCAGGTTTTATTGAAAATATACAAAGCAACTCTTGATGATGGAAAGTGGGGAGATGTTGAAGAACTTCCTTTTAATAGCGATGAATTCTCTACTGCTCACCCAGCTTTAAGTCTCGACGAGAAATACTTATACTTCGCCTCAGATCGTCCCGGTGGAGCAGGAAAGTCGGACCTGTATGTAGTCGAAATAAAAAAAGATGGTACTTTCGGAGAAGTTCAAACACTTGGTCCAGAAATAAATACGGAATCCCGAGAAACATTTCCATTTGTTACTGGCGATAATACACTATATTTTGCTAGTGACGGTCATCCCGGTCTCGGTGGAACAGATGTATTTGCCACAAAATTAAAAAGTCCGACAACTACAGAGGAAATTCAAAATGTTGGCGAACCTGTCAATTCTCCTTTCGATGATTTTGCTTTTATTATTGACGATAAATACAAGAATGGTTTTTTTACATCGAATCGTCCCTCAGAATTTGGAGATGACGATATATATCAATTAACGGAAATTAAGCCTCTAGAGTGTAAGCAAAAAGTGGTAGGTGTTGTAGTAGATGAAAAAACACAGCAACCGCTTCCAAACGCACAGGTTATTTTATTGGACAAGAATTTGCAACGCATAGACGAAATGTACGCAAATGATAAGGGAGGATTTAGTTTTGAGCTTAATTGTAAAAGCGTGTACACGTTGCGAGCTAATAAACAATCCTACGAAACCAATGAAGTTCTTGTCAAAACACCTGATTTCTCTGGAGATGTTTCAGCTAAAATCGCGCTCTCACAAAAAACACCTCGTTTCCAAAAAGGAGAAGATATCGCTCCAAAAGTAGGTATCAAAATGATTTATTTCGATCTGGATAAATCATTTATACGTCCCGATGCTGCAGTAGAGCTTGAAAAAATTAGACAAGTTTTGATAGAATATCCTAATATGAAAATAGATATTCGAAGCCATACCGATTGCCGAGCCACAGCTGCTTACAATGAAAAATTGTCTGATCGACGTGCACAATCAACTCGACAGTGGCTAATAGATAATGGTATCGATGCAAGCCGACTTTCAGCGAGAGGATACGGTGAATCTCAACCAATTAACAAGTGTGTCGATGGTGTTAAATGTTCGGAAGAAGAGCATCAGGCTAACCGACGATCACAGTTTATTATTCTCTCCCTATAATTTTCCCTTAAAAAATTTGTTAATACTGAGCTTTAGGCATCGGTAGCACAATCGAATTGTTAAATTTGCGTGCTTCACTAAACATATTTTCGAAATATTGTATCTATGAAAATTAAATGGCTTTTATTCTGCCTGTTTTTATTGCGTATCCCTGCAGGTTTTGCACAAAACATTACAAAAGAAGTTTTGTTTACTGTGGATGGTGAACCTTTTTACACCGATGAGTTTGCACGCGTTTACAAAAAGAATATTGATCTAGTTAAAGATGAGAGTCAGAAAGACCTAAACCAGTATTTAGATTTATATATCGGCTACAAACTAAAAATCATAAAAGCTAATAAGTTAGGTTTGCAAAACGGGACTGCCTACCAAAACGAATTGAAGTCTTACAGATCGCAATTGGCGAAAAATTACCTTACAGATACTAAGGTTACCGAAGAACTTGTCGCCGAAGCCTATGAGCGTTCGAAGTTTGAAATTAAAGCCGCCCATATCTTAATATCATGCGATGAAAATGCGTCGCCGGCAGACACGCTCAAAGCATTTAACAAAATTTCAGAAATCCGTAATCGCATAACTAAAGGTGAAGATTTCGGAAAAATAGCGAAAGAGTTTTCGGAAGATCCCTCAGCAAAAGAAAACTCCGGAGATTTGGGCTTCTTTTCTGTTTTTAGAATGGTATATCCCTTCGAATCTGGAGCATATAAAACTGCTGTCGGTAAAATTTCGAATCCTGTTAGAACCCGTTTTGGATATCATATCATTAAAGTTTTAGAAAAACGAGCTAATCGTGGCGAGGTTAACGTAGCACATATCATGATCGCTAAGCCAGGAAATACTGATGGCGATGCAAAAGCCAAGGATAAAATAGGCGAAATCTATCAAAAATTGCAGCAAGGGGAGAAGTTTGAAACTCTAGCAGAAATGTATTCTGAAGATCAATCAACCGCGAAAAAAGGTGGAGTCTTAAACAAGTTTGCTTCTGGCGATTTAACTTCTGAAGAATTCGAAGATGTTGCCTTTAGCTTGTCTGCAGAAAAAGCAATTAGCGAACCTTTTGAAACTGAATTCGGTTGGCACATAGTGAAGTTTTTGCAAAGATTCCCGATGAAACCTTTTCAGGAGGTAAAAAGCGACTTGGAGTCACGAATCAAAAAGGACGAAAGATCTCGAAAAATTACAAATAGCCTGGTTGAAAAACTAACTGCAAAATATAGTCCTAAAACGGATCAAAAGACCTACAAAGCCGTAGAAAAAATCTTTGACGACTCTTTTTATAAAGGCGAATGGAAGCTGTCGGCAGATACGAAGGCTTTCGAAAAAACGATCTATACTGTAGACAAGCAGCAATATAAAGCAATAGATTTTATTCAATACGTAGAAAAACGACAAAAGGCAGCTCCCGATGTTAAGCCTATTGCGAAGCTCGTAGAAAATCTATACCAGTCATTTACCGCAGAAAAGCTCCAAGAGTATTACAATAATAACTTGGAAAACGAGTTTTCTGAATTCGCAGATATTATGACAGAATATAGAGATGGCTTACTTCTTTTTGATTTAATGGAGAAAGAAATCTGGCAGAAAGCAAAAACCGACACCATTGGTTTGCAGAATTTTTATAACAGCAACAAATCCGCTTACCGTTGGAAAAAAAGATTTGAAGGTATTATAGCATCAAGTGTAACTAAAGATTTAGTAACGAAAACCAAGAAAGCACTTAAGAATAAAACTGCAATTGCAGACATCAAAAAGGAACTAAACAAAGACGGAAAATCAGTCATGATTACAGAAGGTACTTTTGATGAAAACAGCGATGCATACCCAGCAACACTTGCCTGGAAAGAAGGTCTTAGTGAGGTGCTTCAGAAAGGAGATTACTTCTACGTGATTGAAATAAAGAAAATACTACCCGCTGCCGACAAAACTTTCGAGGAGGCAAAAGGAAAAATCATCAACGATTATCAGCAATATCTCGAAAGTAACTGGGTAACAAACCTTAAAAAAGATTTTAAAATCGACGTAAATCAGGCCGCTTTCGAACGAGTGAAAGCCGCTTTGAAATAGTAAACATTCACTTATGGAAAAACGCTTTTATGCGCTCTTGTTGGTATTTCTTTCCACAACCTTATTTGCACAGGAAATTATAAAGGATACCGTTAAACCGATTCAGATCCCGAAATCTAAACAGAAAATCGACGGAATTGTCGCTACAGTTGGGGATTACTTAGTTCTAGATTCCGATATCGATAAAAGCTTCTTGGAACTCACAAGTACCCGAAACTCAATCGATGGGATTACACGTTGCCAGATGATCGGCAAGCTCCTCGAAGAACGCCTTTACGCGCACCAAGCCGTTCAAGACAGTATTGTTGTAAGCGATGCGGAAATTAATGGTACATTAGAAGAAAAGTTGTCTGTAATGATCGAGCAAATCGGCAGCATGGACAAATTGGTAAAATTCTTCAAGAAAAACTCCGAAGAAGAACTTCGATCTACATTTTTTGACGTTTTAAAGATGAGCCGACTCGCTTCTGAAATGCAGAAAAAAATTGTTGAAAAAGTTGAAATTACACCGGAAGAGGTTCGAAATTACTTTAAATCAATACCGAAAGCTGATTTACCCGTTTTCGGCGATGAAGTCGAAGTAGCACAAATAGTCATCAAGCCAAAAATCTCCGATGAAGAAAAGCAAAAGGTAATCGATAAACTCAAAGAACTCAAGCGAGACGTAATTAACGGAAGTAGTTTCTTTTCGAAAGCCGTTTTATATTCACAAGATCCCGGTTCCAAATCGAACGGTGGATACTACAAAATGAATCGGAAAACGCCTTTTGTTAAGGAATTTAAAGACGTAGCTTTTAGTTTGAACGAGGGCGAAATTTCCGAACCTTTTGAAACCGAATTTGGTTATCACATTATTCTTGTCGAAAAAATCAGAGGCCAAGAAGTCGATTTGCGTCACATCCTACTTATCCCTAAAGTTTCCGATGAAGCCCTCAAAGAAGCCAAGGACGAGATTACTGAAATTCGAAAACGCATTTTGGCGGGAGATATAGCATTTGGCGATGCTGCAAGAGCCTCTTCCGATGAAAAAGAAACCAAGAATAACGGCGGACAACTTGTAAACCCTAGAACACTCGATACCCGTTTCGATCTTACAAAAATGGATCCGTCATTGTACTCGCAAGTGTCAAATCTTAAGCAAGGCGAAATTTCAGTACCGTTTCTAGATACCGATCAAACGCAAAAGAAAATGTACAAAATCATTACGGTTACCAATCGAATTCCTTCGCATACCGCCGATTATGCACAAGATTTCCTCAAAATCAAAGATTTAGCTTTGAAAGAAAAACAATTTAAAGCCATCGCTAAATGGACCAATGAGAAAATCAAAGAAACATTCATAAAAATTAATGGAGAATACCGCGATTGTCTTTTTGAAAGCAATTGGTTAAAAAAATAATTCAAAATGTCAGACGTAGCAGCAGTTCAAAGCCTTGTTCAAAAACGACTTGCATTGAAGTCCGAGATCGCAAAAGTGATTGTAGGACAAGACGAAGTAGTCGATCAGATTTTACTCAGTATCTTTTCCGGTGGCCATGCTTTATTGGTTGGCGTTCCGGGTTTGGCGAAAACGCTCATGGTAAATACCATCGCACAAAGTTTGGGATTGCAGTTTAAGCGTATTCAATTTACGCCGGATTTAATGCCTTCCGATATTTTAGGAAGCGAAATTCTAGACGAAAATCGAACGTTTAAATTTATTAAAGGGCCTGTTTTTTCTAATATCATTCTTGCCGACGAGATTAACCGTACTCCTCCTAAAACACAAGCCGCCTTGCTAGAAGCTATGCAAGAGCGCGCGGTTACCATTGCCGGTCACAACTACAAACTCGATTTGCCGTATTTTGTTTTAGCAACACAAAACCCAATAGAGCAGGAAGGAACTTATCCTTTGCCAGAAGCACAGCTCGATCGTTTTATGTTTTCAATTAAGCTTGATTATCCAAGTTTTGAAGAAGAAGTTGCTGTCGTAAAAAATACCACTTCGGATTACAAGCCACAAATTCAAGCGTTATTTACTGCAGAAGAAATAATTTCTTACCAAGAACTTATTCGCCGTGTTCCGGTTGCAGATAATGTTATTGAATACGCGGTGCGTTTAGTTTCAAAAACACGACCAAATTCGATAAACGCATCAGATTTTATCAAAAACTACATCGATTGGGGAGCTGGACCTCGTGCTTCACAGAACCTCATTCTAGCAGCTAAAGCCCATGCGTTATTTAACGGAAAATTTTCGCCAGATGCAGAAGATGTTAAAGCCGTTGCAGTAGGAATCTTGCGTCATCGTGTTGTTAAAAATTATAAAGCAGATGCTGAAAATATTACTATTGAAGCGATAATCGAAAAGCTATTTTAAGACCGATTATTGCTAATTTCGGATTTTAAACGCTCGTTTTTAATAATTTTAGAGACGAGCGTTTTTTATTTGATAAATCCTCAAAAGTTGTTTAGAATCAAACGGTATTAGCTTTCGCCGAACAACAACTACCAACGTTTTCGTAAATTTGCACCGCAAACAAATAAGTAAAATCATGGCTTTTGATATTGAAATGATTAAAAAGGTTTACGCAACCATGCCAGAGCGCGTAAACAAGGCGCGCGAATTGGTGGGAAGACCTTTAACGCTAACCGAAAAAATATTATACAACCACCTTTGGGAAGGTAATCCGACGCAGGTTTTTTCTCGTGGAAAAGACTACGTAGATTTTGCTCCAGACCGCGTAGCTTGTCAGGATGCAACAGCCCAAATGGCGCTACTTCAGTTTATGCATGCCGGTAAATCAAAAGTTGCCGTACCAACAACGGTACATTGCGACCACTTGATCCAAGCGAAAGTTGATGCAGCAACCGATTTAGCTCGCGCGAAACAACAGTCGAGCGAAGTTTTCGATTTCCTTTCATCGGTATCAAATAAATACGGAATTGGATTTTGGAAACCAGGTGCAGGAATTATTCACCAAGTAGTATTAGAAAACTATGCATTTCCAGGAGGTATGATGATCGGAACCGATTCACACACAGTAAATGCTGGCGGATTGGGAATGATTGCCATTGGAGTAGGAGGTGCCGATGCCGTAGACGTTATGTCGGGAATGGCTTGGGAATTGAAGTTCCCAAAACTTATCGGTGTAAAACTTACAGGTAAATTATCGGGTTGGACAGCACCAAAAGACGTAATTCTGAAAGTGGCTGGAATCCTTACTGTAAAAGGAGGAACTGGCGCTGTAGTTGAATATTTCGGCGAAGGTGCTACCGCAATGTCTTGTACCGGTAAAGGAACCATTTGTAACATGGGTGCTGAAATCGGCGCTACAACGTCAACTTTTGGATATGATGAGTCGATGGCGCGCTACTTGCGTTCGACAAATCGTGCCGATGTTGCCGATGCTGCCGACGCGATTGCACCTTATTTAACGGGTGATCCAGAAGTATACGCAAATCCAGAACAGTATTTCGATCAAGTAATCGAAATCAATTTATCGGAATTGGAGCCCCATTTGAACGGTCCGTTTACACCAGATTTAGCTACACCTATTTCAAAAATGCGTGAAGAAGCTATCAAAAATAACTGGCCACTTCGCGTAGAAATAGGATTGATAGGATCTTGTACCAACTCGTCGTACGAAGATATTTCTCGTGCAGCGTCGCTTGCTAAGCAAGTTGCCGATAAAAAATTGAAGACCAAAGCTGCTTTTACCATTACTCCAGGTTCGGAAGTTGTTCGTTCGACTATTGAAAGAGATGGTTTCATTGACACCTTCAACCAAATTGGTGCTACTGTGTTTGCAAATGCTTGCGGTCCGTGTATCGGAATGTGGGATCGTGAAGGTGCAGAAAAAGAAGAGCGCAACACGATTGTACACTCGTTCAACAGAAACTTTTCGAAACGTGCCGACGGTAATCCAAACACCTTAGCTTTCGTTGGTTCTCCAGAGCTTGTTACCGCTTTAGCGATTGCGGGAGACCTCGGATTTAACCCAATCACCGATACATTAATTAATGAAGATGGCGAAGAGGTTAAATTAGATGAACCAACTGGAAATGAGTTGCCAGCAAAAGGTTTTTATGCTGAAGATCCAGGATACCAAGCGCCGGCCGAAGACGGAAGTGGCGTTACAGTAGCTGTGAGTCCGACGAGCGAGCGTTTACAGCTTTTAGCTCCGTTTGAACCTTGGGACGGAAACAATATTACTGGTGCTAAATTGCTGATTAAAGCTTTCGGAAAGTGTACTACTGATCACATATCGATGGCAGGTCCGTGGTTGCGATTCCGTGGTCACCTTGACAACATTTCAAACAATATGCTTATTGGCGCGATTAACGCCTTCAACCAAAAAGCTAATGCGGTTAAGAATCAGCTTACAGGAGCGTACGATGCGGTACCGGCCGTACAACGCGCTTATAAAGCTGCTGGAATACCGTCGATTGTAGTTGGCGATCACAACTACGGCGAAGGATCGTCTCGTGAGCATGCTGCCATGGAGCCGCGTTTCTTAGGTGTAAAAGCCGTTTTGGTGAAGTCGTTTGCACGTATTCACGAAACTAACTTGAAAAAGCAAGGTATGTTAGCACTTACGTTTGCCAATGAAGCAGATTACGATAAAATTCGTGAAAACGACACGATTAATTTCAAAGATTTAACGTCGTTTGCACCGGGTGTACCACTTACGTTAGAATTTATTCACGATGATGGTACTACGGATATCATTCTGGCAAATCATACGTACAATGAAGGTCAAATTGCTTGGTTTAAAGCAGGTTCAGCATTGAATTTGATTGCTGCTGCCGGAGCTGCATAAATCCTTTTGTACATTTTTATAAAGTCTGCCCAGCTCAAAAAGTTGGGCAGATTTTTTTTGGCTTGGAGTTAGAATTAAAAGAAAGAAATCCTTCCGCTTTTTTCGATACTTGTGCCGAACTCACGTTAGTTAATCGTTTTTTGGTAACGATTTTCCGCGTAAGCGACGACAGCGGAAAGCTTGTGCGAAAAGGGCTTAGCGATTGCGGTTTGGTGCGGCGACCAGCGGAAGCCCGCGCCAAAGCTTGCAAACGCTTAGCTCGTTTGGTGCCACTTGCAGCGAACGGCGCGACCCCGCCCAGCGATACATTTT
>NZ_JBMLTK010000049.1:0-7717 GCF_049240005.1 Flavobacterium sp.
CGACACGTTTTTGTATGCGAACGACTCAATTACGCAAAATAGATTTTGCCTCAGCAGCGTATTTTCTGGAAATAGGTATCTCGCGATCGGAAATAAACAAAGTATTTCGCGACGATTTTGTGACCATTTCTTTATTGACAATAAACGAACGATGCACACGCGTAAACCGTGGCGAATTTACCTGCTGCAAAAACCACTCTAAAGAGTTGCGCAAGGTGTATTTGTTCGATCTACAATAAATATCAATGTAGTTTTTGTCGCTTTCCACAAATAAAATAGAATTCAAGTACACCTTTACCTCTTTGTATCCTTCTTTGATACTGATAAACGAGTCTTCGCGGGTGTTTTTTAAGGCAATACTTACCGCAGCTAATATGTCGGTTTCTTTAAATGGCTTGGTGATATAGGCTTCCGGTTTGCACTGCAGGGCATTTCGCAAAATTTCGGTGTCCGATTGTGCTGTGACGAAAATAAACGGAATCTGCCAATGGTCTTGAACATAACGCGCAATTTCAATGCCGTCTAAATCTTCTTTCATCCGAATATCTAAAAGAATCAAATCCGGCTCAAAGCTCTCAATGGCTTGAAACGCACTGCTTTTATCGTTCGCAAAACGAATGCGTGAAAACGACAAATCTTCAAGGATTCCCTTCAAATGTTCAGCAATGATGCGCTGATCTTCAACAATAAGTATTTTGGCGTCGGTCATTAATTTTGGCAGTAAATCGCAAATCTAAATAAATTAAGTTTTGCGAAACAGAATTGTTAAAAACCTTTCAAAAAATTAATTCATTTAGGGAAAAGTCTGAGAATCTCGACAACAACCGCTGTATTTTTCAATACTTACTCCAACAAGTCGGGTCGTCGGTTTTTGGTGTGTTCAAAGGCTTTTTCCTCGCGCCATTGCTCAATTTTGGCGAAGTGCCCGCTAAGTAAAACCTCCGGAACTTTCCAACCGTTGTAGTCGGCCGGACGCGTATAAACCGGTGGTGCCAGCAAATTGTCTTGGAAACTATCGGTTAATGCAGAAGTCTCGTCGGAAAGTACGCCCGGTATGAGTCTGATTAAAGCGTCGCATAAAATCACGGCACCCAGTTCACCGCCGCTTAAAACGTAATCGCCAATCGATATTTCTTTGGTGATTAAATGGTCGCGCACGCGTTGGTCGACACCTTTGTAATGCCCGCAGAGAATGATGATGTTTTTTAAAAGCGACATCGAATTGGCCATTTTTTGGTTCAGTGTTTCGCCGTCGGGAGTCATATAAATAATCTCGTCGTAGTTGCGTTCGCTTTTAAGTTTTTTAATGCAATCGTCTATGGGTTGAATTTGCATAACCATGCCAGCGCCGCCGCCAAATTGGTAATCGTCAACGCTTTTTTGTCTGTTGGTGGTATAGTCGCGCAGGTTGTGAAAATGTACTTCTACCAAACCTTTTTCGATGGCGCGTTTCATGATGCTTCCTTCAAACGGACTCCGCATTAAGTCGGGTAAAATCGTAATAATATCAATTCTCATAAGTGGTGAAATCGCTGCAAAAGTACAGTTTTTTATACGGTTTATGTTTTTTAGCAGCCACTCCCGCCTTCCGCTGTAGTCCTCGTAAAAAAAGGCGTGTTCATGGGGCTACAACCGGCTTCTGTGGTCGCCGTTTGTAACCCAATTCACACAGCCTTTTTGTACTCCGGGCTGCCGCTGCAGTCGGGGCTAGGCAAACGTCTTTGAATGTAAACAGTCGGAAAAGCCGACCATTTTCAGCACGAATAGCAACCCAGGCTTTAGGTCAACAGACGAGGTAAATCCGCTCTATCGAATCATTGTTTTTAAGATGGTTTAATCCCAATTAGTCTTTCTGTAATCTACATCTTTTACAATGAGGTCTACTTCTTCATCAAATGTCTTTAAAGAACTTTGATTAGGATACATTAAAAGAAATCGATTAAGAATATTTCCTCTAATACCAATATAAATTACTCCTTCAATTGCTTTTTTATCTGTATAATTGTAGTAGACTTTGATTAAATCATTAAATATTTCAGCTTTAGTTATATCGATGTCGCCAATGTCGAATAAAAAATCCTTATAGTTTTCCAGCCCGACAATTACCTCTGTTTCCAATTTATTAGACATCATATAAAATATATACTTAGGCTTTCCATTGACAATAAACTGGTAACTGTCTATACTGGCTAATGCTTCGTGGGTACTTTGGAAAGCCTTTATTGAGGTATTGACAGGTACTTGAATTTTGTAGAAAGTATTCTCGATGGTTTGGGAGAACATTGGATTAGCTAAAAACAAGAGAAATAAAAAGCATCTACTCATAAAAATATTTTTCTTAAAAATCTTAAAAATAAATTCCCCACCATGAAAAAAATCCATGTTGGTACAGTCAGTAGTACTACGATTAGAGGGATGAAAACAATGATTACCAGTGCTCCCTGCCAACCATAGATTGCTTTATCATTAAAGTTGACAGGAATAATTCCTGCAAAATTTAACACAATATGCAAAATAGCGAATGGCAAATAACCAAACAAAAATGTTACAAAAAGCGTCTTGAACAACCCATCAGGTTTCTTGGAATATTTTTCTATTAACTTTTTCATATTCTAATTTAAGCTAAACACATTTGATACATAGTCTGAAAGATAGCTAACAGTAGCCTGAAGCATTTTACCTACACCAACTGCCGCATTATATAAGTTGACGTTACCACCAATTTCTCCTGTTACTCCGTAGGGTGTGGGTATCTTCGCACTGACGCCCAAAGTTAAAGAATTTGAAAGGCTCAATTTCGTGTCTTTTCCTAAAGTTCCAGTTGCAGAGCGTTTCATCCCAGTTGCACTACTATTTATTTTGCCTTCTTTGCTTAGTTCAACTTTAGCAGAACCCGTGCTTACAGATGCAGACCCTTTGGCAATTCCAACGCTACCACTAACTTTTGCTCCAGGGCCTTTCATTTCAACCTCTACTAGATTCTTTTCGGTTGTCTTCGCCGAAACCTCTACTATAGTAGCCTCACCTTCCACTTTTACGGGTCCTACTGTGGCTCCCGCACCAACACTTTCTCCAACGGAAAAACTTGCGTCATAACCAAAGACGTTACTAAGCAATTCCGTAGCTTCAGACATCAATTGCTCGGTTTTTGCAGAGGGTGTAAAATTCTGCATCGTTCCTCCTAAAGGGCTTGTTTCTTTCGGTGAAGATGTATTTCCAAACGGTAACCCTGGACAACATTCCCCTTCATTTTGACTTTCCAATGTGTCAGCGTACATGCCGTCTCTGTCGATAAAATAAACTGGATTGTCCAATGCATAGCTATAGGGTGAAAATCGACGTGATGTTTCGACTACAGGGTCTACTTGCCAAAATTTCCCGATTGCGGGGTCATATAACCTTGCTCCGTAATCGTAAACCATAAGCCCCAACTCATCCTGCCACTCTTTGCCGTTGTACTTATACTGCCACTCCCGTCTTTCCGTGGGTTGTATCACGTATAGCGTTCCGTGTGGTTCTTTAATAAATTCAAAACGCTCGCTGGCGTAGTTTTCGTGTTTCAAACCAAAAGGGTAGTAGTGGTTTTCCTCTAAGATTTTCGGAACTGCTACCCCATTATCCGTATAACTCATGCGCACGTTTCCGAGGTGGTCGGTGTAGTTGTACACGTAGAAAAAGCGAGCAGGTTCTTTAAATTCTACATAACCCTCCGAGGTAGGAAAAAAGCTCAATACCTCATTTTTGTACTGAAAACCGTCCAAGTAATCGGTGGTGGTGGTTCCGTTTATATCATCCACCTCCTTGCGCAGTTTTACGCCTAACGCATCATAAGTGTACCGAATGCGACCGCTGTTGTTTTGAAAGTTAATAACCGTGGGTAAGTTCAAGTGGTTGTAATCGATATCTTCGATACGCTTGTTGGCGTCGCTGGTCATGTTTCCATACGCATCGTAACCGTAATCGGGATTGCCGTTGTTTACATTATCTCGAAAGCCATTTAACGAATTGCTCATGTCTTGCACCGCCAGCAGTTGGTTGCCGTCGTAGGCGTACACTAAGTTATCAATTTCTACCGAAGTACCAAAGTCGGCATCGGCAAAACCGTTTCGTTGAAGGGTTTGAATGTTTCCGTGCTTGTCGTAACTCAGCGTTTCGTCGTAATTTCCGGTAACGCTGTAGCCCAATTTGCGGTAGTTGCCTTTTAGGAGGATTTTTAACGCTATTTCCTGCTTTTTGTAGCTATTTCCTGCCCTATGCTACAAGTTTTTTCAAAGCCATTGGTTTTACTATTTTTTGGCACTAGCTTCCGCTGGTCGCTGTACCAAACCAAGTAAAACACAACGTCTTTTTCAAAAAGCTTTCCGCGGCGGTCAGGGCTAGAAGAAAGTGCGTTCGGAGAGGTGGTTTAGATGAGTTTTCAAACTTGCCGCAAAGTCGGGAGACTGTTGCCTTTACTTTGAAAAGTAATTAAAATCAGTAATTTTATTCAAAGGAAAGCAGAGGTGAACTTTAGACTGTGCTAGTAATGGAACTAAGCTCCGCATTAGTCCTCTGCTCTCTCCTTGAATCCAGTTGAATAGCTTCAAATAGAATGATAGACATAAAATGTCTAATAAAGGCTCTAAAGAAGTTCAACATTATTTATCCTAAAATCAAAATTATGAAAAAGTATTTAACTTATGTTGGAAGTGATGTGTCAAAAGCGAAACTAGATGTAAACATTTTGGACAGTAATACGCTACAGTCTGAGCACTGTGTTATTGAGAATACATCAAAAAGTATAACCCGTTTTCTAAACAGTTTAAAAAAACAATTAGACCTTCAAACCACTTTATTTTGTTGTGAAAACACAGGTGTTTACACAAATCATTTAGCAACAACACTACTTGAACTAAAGTTAGATTTATGGATAGTTCCTGCTATTGAAATAAAACGTTCTAAGGGAATTACAAGAGGTAAAAGTGATAAAACTGACGCAAAAGATATTGCGTTTTATAGCTTACGTAACATAGATAAATTAAAGCTTTTTACCTTAACAAATATCGACATACAAAAACTTAAATTACTTCATGCAGAGCGAGAAAAAATGGTTAAAGCTATGTTATTGATAGAGAGCACAAAGGAAAATAAAGCTTTTACAGCAAAAGAAGTTTTCAAAGAAGTATCCGCTTTGAACCAAAGCTTAATCAAGTCAATTAAATCTTCGATAAGCAAAATAGAAGCCAGAATTAAATCAATTATAAAATCAAATGAAGAATTAAATAAACAAGAAAAACTCATACGTTCTATACCTGGTATTGGAGAACAAACCAGTGTTTATTTAATCATCGCTACAAAAGGATTTACTGCATTTAAAACCTGGAGACAATTTGCATGTTATTCAGGAGTAGCTCCTTTTGAATACACCTCAGGATCTAGTATTAACGGACGGACAAAAGTGAACCACATGGCTGATAAAAAAATGAAGGCATTGCTCCAAATGTGCGCTATGACTTCACTTAAATATGATCCGCAAATCAAAGAATATTACAACCGAAAAAAAGCACAAGGTAAGGAACCTATGCTTGTCTTAAACAATGTACGATGCAAACTGATCAGTCGCGTTTTTGCAGTGATTAATCGCGAAACTGCCTATGTTGATATGTATAAATTTGCATCCTAAAATTTATTCAATTTTTGTTGCTTTTTATCATAGAATGCGGAGCGCGAAACATTTTGCATAGCTGAAGTAACTTTAAAAAAAAGCCCCACTTTTTAATTTTTAAATTGCAAGTATGCTTTTTCAAATAACTGTCCATCTTTAAACCTATACAACTTATCATCTTTGACTAGCCATTCTGTTGTAAAAATTTCATAAACAGGGCTTCTGTATTTAAAAAGTTCAATTAAAAATGTAACGTCTCTGTCTATGTATTTATTAATGACCTTTTCATATGTCTCGGAATTGTAAATAACTTTGAATTTTTTAATAAATTGAGATGGTACTTTTATGTTATTTGATGATATGGCGTATTCAATATCATTAACAAATAATTTGCAACCAAATAGGGGCCCTACTTTGTCATTGATTTTAACTTCAAGAGCACACCTTTTTTCTGTTCCATAAGTTATTTTGACCTTACCTTTTTCTTTATTTTTCGGAATTTTAAAAAGTAATTTTAAAGTGTCGTTTTGTAAGTTCCATTTGCCATGAAGTAGCTGATTGCCAGTTGTCTCAAACTTTAAAGTATATGTCATTCTTTGATTTTTTTTCAGGACGATCTCTTCATAATTCGGCGACTTATAGACAT
Organism: Flavobacterium sp.; assembly: GCF_049240005.1. GTDB lineage: Bacteria > Bacteroidota > Bacteroidia > Flavobacteriales > Flavobacteriaceae > Flavobacterium. The sequence continues at coordinate 6,291 of NZ_JBMLTK010000049.1, forward strand.
TGTTTGTGATATACGCACCTAGTCGTAGCTTATTAGGAGTTGTAATTTCTCTACTTTTTATGCTGCTACAGGATACTACTATGCAACAGAGTAAAATTGCTCCAAAAAATTTAATTACCGCCCGCATAAGTAGTTCCATTTATTCTAAATGCTAGTTTATTTCTTATTGATAAATTGTTAAGCACCTGCTTTTATCCAATTCACTTCCATTACTATTCAAAATTGTTTGTATTTCAGCGTGATCACTTACACTTTGAGGTTTTCTCGGAAGTTTAGCGTAGGGTCCTGTTGAATCACCTTCAAGTTCTAAATAAGAATTGTATAGAGGCATGTTAGGTTCAATTGCATTTTGCCTTCTATATGCACTCCATTCATCACTTAAGTCATTCCCAATAAGTCTGTGTGTGGGTATTCCTTTACTATTTGTAAAATGTAAACTGGTTTCGCCAATTTCAAACTGATATGCGTGGTGTAATTCATGTCCTAACAGTCCGAATCCTGCGTCTATTGGGGCATTAATATTAACAATTCCATAATTAAATTCAGTCACAGCCCGTGATGTACCAGCACCTACATCAATAATCGCATAGCCTTGCGTTGATTTATTTAATAATTCAATTTCAGAAATTGCTATTTTCAACTCGTCGATATTGTTACGCAATCCCGATAATAAATTCAAAATTCCTTTTATGGAATCTTCCGATAAATTTCCACTCGCTAATAGATTTTGTAGCTCATTCATTGAATCGGTAGTTTGCGATATTCTTTCTCCTAAAAAATTTTTAAAAGTGTGTATTGTGTTTCTTGTAAATGCATCAACAAAGTAATTGCCATCAACATCATAATTTAGGATTGGGTTATTATCTGCATAGTGAAAAGGTGAATTACTATAGTATTTTACAGCAAGAGCGTCCACATTCATCCACCTTCCAATTGCGGCATCGTAGTTCCTAGCGCCGTAATCGTAAAAGTTTAACCCCAACTCATCTTGCCACTCCTTGCCGTTGTACTTATACTGCCATTCCCGTCTTTCCGTGGGTTGTAGTACAAATAACTCGCCGTTGGGTTCTTTAATGCGTTCGAATATTTCACTGGCGTAGTTTTCGTGCTTCAGGCCAAAAGGGTAGTAATGGCTTTCCTCTAAGATTTTCGGAACTGCTGTGCCGTTGTCCGTGTAACTCATACGCACGTTTCCGAGGTGGTCGGTGTAGTTGTACACGTAGAAAAAGCGGTTGGGTTCTTTAAACTCTACATAACCCTCCGCGGTCGAAAAAAAGCTCAATACCTCATTTTTGTACTGAAAACCGTCCAAGTAATCGGTGGTGGTGGTTCCGTTTATATCATCCACCTCCTTGCGCAGTTTTACGCCTAACGCATCATAAGTGTACCGAATGCGACCGCTGTTGTTTTGAAAGTTAATTACCGTG
>NZ_JBMLTK010000050.1:0-2843 GCF_049240005.1 Flavobacterium sp.
TCTGTGCGTTTCGGTGCTTTCTGTGCGCAGTGTTTGCTCACAGAACACACAGATTCACACAGAAATACAGGGAAATACAGGGAAAATTCCGTGGGTTTAGTTGTTTTCTGTGCGCAAGCGCTAAACGATGATTCGTATAAGTGATTCTTTATCGACTAGATAGCCCGAGTTAAAATTCACCAGCAAACCAACTTTACATCCAGAAAGTCGCAGATACGTCATCAACTGCTTTTTATGGACGTTTTGTAAATTTTCTACCGATTTTATTTCAACAATCACCTTGTTTTCAACGAGTAAATCAATCACGTAGGCTTCGCCTAATAACTCTCCCTTGTACATTAATGATTTTGTGTACTGCCGGCTAACCGACAATCCCAAATCCTTTAATTCACGCGCCAAAGCGGCTTCGTAAACGCGTTCAAACAATCCCGGTCCGAGTTCTCTATGAACTTCAAAAATAGCAGACCGAACTACATACGTAATTTGATTAATTTCTTCCATGATGTAAATTTAAATGGCTTCGAAAAATTTTCCTGGCAGCGGCAACACCAATCCTTTGAGTTCTAGTTCTAAAAGCAATACCGCGGTTTTATGCACAGGTAAATCGCAGTGAATAGCTAAATCGTCGAGCTGCAACTTTCCTGTTTTGTAGAGCGTATCGTACAGCGTTTGTTCGTCGGGTTTTAGCTCAACAAACAGTTGTTTTTGAACGGCCGGTGCGTTCTTTTTTTGTTCCCAATTGAGCAAATACACCAAATCGGCAACCGATGTAAGTAAAGCTGCTTTCTGACATTTAATTAAATGATTACAACCTGCGCTGAATTTATCGTTTAAACGACCCGGAACTGCAAAAACATCGCGACTGTAATCAAAAGCGAAGTTCGCCGTTATCAACGAACCGCCACGATCGGCCGATTCAACTACAATGGTAGCGTCGGCCAAACCTGCAACAATCCGATTGCGGCGAACAAAATGCTCTTTGTCGGGCGCCACATCGCTGAAAAATTCGGTTACTAAACCTCCGTTTTCTGAGATTGGTCGAATGAATTTTTTGTGCACCTTCGGATAGATATCGGCAAGCCCGTGCGCTAAAACGCCAACGGTTTGTAAATTGTTTTGTACAGCAAATTGATGTGCTGCAATATCAACTCCGTAAGCAAATCCACTAACAATCAATGGGTTGTATGGAACAAGCTCTTGGATAAATTCTTTTAAAAATCCGCTCCCATAATTGGTCATGCGTCGGGTACCCACGATACTGATAACTTTCTGTGCGTTTAAATCCATTTTCCCTGAAGTAAACAGCAAAACGGGTGCATCCGAACATTGCCGAAGTCGATTCGGAAATGCTTCGTCGGAAATAAACAGTGGAGTTACGGCGGTTTCTTGCATGTAAACAAGCTCTTTTTCGGCTTGTTTTAAAAGCGATTTGTTTTTGAGAGCTGAGATTCGGAAGTTGCCGATGCCGTGAATTTGAGCAAGATCTTTCGCTTTCGCGGAAAAAATATCGGACGGATTTTCGAAGTGCGAAAGCAACTTTCTGGCGATGACATTACCAATGCCTTCGGCCTTTAGCAAAGCTAAAACGTAGAGTAATTCTGAATGGCGCATAGTAAAATATTGAAGCACAAGATACAAAAACAAAAACAGTTGTTAATAAGATTTTGAAACAAAATAGCACATCAATTCTCGAATGCGTATTTTTGTTTTTATGAAGATTGAGCGATTTATTTCTGAGTTGTTGTACCGCTACCAGTGCGTAACCGTACCTGGTTTTGGTGGTTTTATTGCCGAAATCCAGTCGGCAGTGATCGATCCTGAAAAAGGCTTGTGCATTCCGCCCAAAAAGACAATTTCGTTTAATGTTAACTTGCGTCATAACGACGGATTACTAGCAAGTCATATCGCTAAAGCAGAAAAAATTAGCTTCGATACGGCACTGAATTTAATTCGCGCTGAAGTAGCTTTCGTGGAAGATCAATTAGCTGCGAAACAACGCGTTGAACTTCGAAATATTGGCACTTTAGAACAAACAAATTTCGGAGCGATTCGTTTCGAACCGGCAAACGACGTAAATTACTATACCGCCGCATTCGGACTTTCAAACATTCGTATTCCACAGCGATATGTTGAAGAAATTCAAAATGCTTCGGCACCTGTAATCGAATCTCAACCCAAAGTTATCGAATTAGAACAGCAAAGCCGCTCGCACTTCAACGCCTGGAAATACGCCTCGGCTGCCGTGCTAATTTTAGGAGTGAGCGGTTTCTTTGGCAACCAAGCTTACGACACTTTCGTGGAAGAAAAAACGGCCGAAGTTCGCGCTACGGTTCAACAAAAAGTAACGCAAGAAATCCAAAAAGCAACCTTTGTAATTGCGAGTCCGTCGGAAACATTATCGCTTCCCGTGTCGACTCCAGATTTTAAATATCACGTAGTTGCAGGTGCTTTTCGCGACCAGAAAAATGCAAATGCCGTTTTAAGCGACCTGAAATCAAGAGGTTTTGAAGCACGTTTGCTTCCAAAAAATCGCTTCGGATTAACACCTGTTTTATTTGGAAGTTACACCAAATACGGCGAAGCAAAAGCTGCATTAACGCACATTCACCAAACACAAACGCAAGATGCGTGGTTGTTGGTAGAATAATTCAAACCACTTCGCGTAACCAAACTTAAACCTTTCTTAAAGCAGCCTTTGAGAAAGCCTACATTTCTATACTTTTGCCGAAAAAAAATAGTGGTAGCTAAAACACCTTCCGAATCGCTTACGGTATTAACCGACCTTGTTTTACCGAGCGAAACCAATCCGTTGAACAATCTTTTTGGTGGCGAATTGTTGGCGC
>NZ_JBMLTK010000051.1:0-31565 GCF_049240005.1 Flavobacterium sp.
GCTCGTTTGGTGCCACTTGCAGCGAACGGCGCGACCCCGCCCAGCGATACATTTTCGTTAGGATGTATGCGCGGGGATACGCCCAAAAAAAACCGGAACACCTTGTAGGCATTCCGGCACAGTATAGTGGTTAGGTTAGTTTCTATTAATAATAGGTGAAGCGGCGCACTTTTGAAATGTACTTTGCCAAGCGAATTACTTGGTGGCTGTAGCCGTATTCGTTGTCGTACCACACATATAAGACTACGTTTTTGCCGTCGGCCGAAACTATGGTAGCGTTGCTGTCGTAAATAGCTGGCGCTGAAGTTCCGATAATGTCGGACGATACCAATTCGTTGTTTAAAGAATATTTTATTTGTTCGACCAGTTCGCCTTCGAGTGCGTACTTTTTCATGATTTTGTTTACTTCGTCGATGCTGGTTTTTTTGCCAACTTCTAAGTTTAAAACCACAAGGGAACCGTTTGGAACCGGAACGCGAATGGCATTTGAAGTGAGTTTTCCGGTAAGCGACGGCAATGCTTTAGCAACCGCACTTCCAGCACCCGTTTCGGTAATAACCATGTTTAAACCCGCTGCGCGTCCGCGACGGTATTTCTTGTGCATATTATCAACCAAATTCTGGTCGTTCGTGTAAGCGTGAATCGTTTCGAGGTGTCCTTTTACAACGCCGAGCGTATCTTCAACAGCTTTTAAAATAGGTGTGATGGCATTTGTGGTACAAGAAGCCGCAGAAAAAATATCGATTTCATCTGGGTTGTATTCGTTTTGATTAACGCCGTGAACAATATTCGGCACGCCTTTTCCAGGAGCGGTAAGCAACACTTTTGAAACGCCTTTGGAAACTAAATGACGTGCCAAGGCCTCTTGAGTGGTAAACGCACCGGTGTTGTCGATAACCAATGCATCGTCTATGCCGTACGCGGTGTAATCGATATCTTCAGGTTTTTGTGCTGTAATCAAATGAACTGTTGTGCCATTGATAATCAATGCGTTATTTTCGGTGTCGGCTACAACCGAACCTTGGAAATCGCCGTGAATCGAGTCGTAACGCAGCAAAGACGCTCTTTTTTCGATGCTTACCGCGTCGTTTTGATCACGCGTTACTACGGCTCGCAAGCGCAACTGATTTCCTTTGCCCATTTTCGACATCATTTCGCGGGCGAGCAAACGGCCAATGCGTCCGAATCCGTAAAGAACGACATCTTTTGGTGTGATATCGGCCGATGATTTGGCACTTTTTAGCTTGTCGATGACAAAAGCTTTGGCATTGCTGTATTTATCGTCTTCCATGTGGAATTCGTAGGTCAGTTTTCCTAAGTCGAGTTTGCTTGGTGGCAAATCTAGGCTCAGTACCGCTTTTGCGATTTCTACGGTATCGAAGACACTAATTGGTTTTCCGACAAATTCGCCGGCGTATTCGTGCAAATTGATAATGTCGCTGACCGTTCTATCGATAAGTTGGTTGCGAAAGAGTACCATTTCGATGGATTTTTCGTACCATAAATCGCTAATAGTCTTGATTAATTCCACACCGGCTCTGCGTCGGTCCGCCTGAAAAGTCAGCTCCTTTTCATACATTGCGTTGGTTGTCATGATTGAATATTGAAGTTAGACGCGGCAAAAGTAATTAATTTGTTGATTTACGAAAACGATTTCGTAAAGAAACATAAAAAAAGTCGGCCACTGCGACCGACTTCTCTTTGGCTACTTCTTGTTCTAGAGAATGAATCGAATTAATTCGCCGTTTTTGGTAATCATTTCTACTTGAACGGCTTGATTTTCATCGATTTTAGAAACGAGTTGTGATACGGTTTCGATGTTTTCGGCAGGAACATTTCCGATTTTTAAGATTACGCCGCCTTCTAAATCGTTTGCAAATTCGGCGAGTTTAGAATTTTCGACACTTTTCACCCGCACACCGTAGTTAACTTTCAGTTTTTTGCGTTCGGCTGCACTTAAGTTTTCTAGTTCCAAACCTTTAAAGTCGGCTACGATCATGTCGTATTTCGTGAGTTTCACATTTGCAGTATAGGTTTTTTCGTCGCGTAGAAACGTAACTTTTACTTCGTCGTTCGGACGTTTAGCATTTATGAAACCAGCTAAGTCGGCATAGGTTTGGATTTTTCGGTCATCTAATTTCACGATGATGTCGCCTTTTTTCAAACCGGCTTTTTCAGCACCCGTATTTTTGTTAACGCTACTGATGTACACGCCGCTGGTTTGAGAAATTCCGAGTTCTTTTGAGACAGTAGCATTTAATTCGCCGCATTCAATTCCAAGAATACCGCGTTGTACGTTGCCGTATTCCATGATGTCTTCGATAATTTTACGGGTAATGTTTGACGGTACGGCGAACGAATATCCGACGTAAGCGCCTGTCTGCGATGAAATCATGGTGTTGATTCCGATGAGTTCGCCGCGTGTGTTTACGAGCGCACCGCCACTATTTCCGGGATTCACGGCCGCATCGGTTTGTATAAACGATTGAATGCCGTTATTTCCTAAGTTTCGCGCTTTCGCAGAAACGATTCCTGCTGTAACGGTCGAGTTCAAATTGTACGGATTTCCTACGGCGAGAACCCATTCTCCGACCTTAACTGCGTCTGAATCGGCAAAGGTTGCATAAGGCAATTTATCTTTGGCATCGATTTTCAACAAGGCAATGTCCATTTTAGAGTCGGTTCCAATAACTTTGGCCTTATACGTTTCGTTGTTGTTGAGCGTAATTTCCAATTCGCTTGCGTCCTTAATAACGTGATTATTGGTCACAATGTAGCCGTCTTCGGAAATGATTACACCGGAGCCTGTGCCAATTTGCTCTTGCTGTTGTCCGCCTCGGTAACCGTAGAAGAATTCCATAATAGGATTGCTAATGGTGCGGTACGAAACGTTTTTTACGTGAACTACGCAGTGTACTGCTTGATCGGCAGCTGTAGTGAAATCGATATTTTCTGCGCCAAGCGAAGCATTTCTGAGGTAGTTAGCGGGTGCCGAGGTTACAATAGATGCAGTTCGGTTGTCTTCAAATAGCAATTTGTAAGCACCAAGCGTGATTGCTCCACTGCTTAATGCTAGAAAGAATAATGATGCATACTTTTTCATAATCGTTCTTCATTTTAACAATTGTAAAATTAAAAAGTCAAATTTCTTGCCAAATCATCTTTAACCAATGATTAACAGCAGCGCCGACAGCCATAGATTACCTATTTTTGTCGTATGAAAATTCATTTTTATAAGTATCAAGGCGCCGGCAACGATTTTGTGATGATCGATAATCGTTCGGGTTCTTTTCCAACAACAAATCACAAATTGGTACAACAGCTGTGTGATCGGCGGTTTGGCATTGGAGCCGACGGTTTGATTGCCATAGAACCCAGTGAAAACACCGATTTTAAGATGTTGTATTACAACTCCGATGGTAATTTTGGATCGATGTGCGGAAACGGCGGTCGTTGTGCTGTAGCTTTTGCTTCTAAGTTGGGAATCGTTGATAAACAAACCACTTTTGAAGCTACCGACGGTTTACATACTGCAAAAATTTCAGATGCAACTGTCAGTTTGTCCATGAACGATGTTACTGAAATCAGAAAACTTGATACAGGCCTGTTTTTAAATACAGGTTCGCCGCATTTGGTGCTGGTTGTGGATGATGTAGAGACTGTGGATGTAGCACACTTGGGTGCACATTTTCGAAACGATCCGATTTTTGCTCCTGGCGGCACGAATGTCAATTTTGTGCAAATTATAGATGATTCCACACTTAAAATGCGAACCTTTGAACGCGGCGTGGAAGCAGAGACGCTGGCATGTGGAACTGGCGCAACGGCAGCAGCATTGGCGTTGTTTTATGAAAAAAAGCTGCTGTCAAACCACGTGAATCTGCATGTTGCTGGTGGCACTTTAGCAGTGCATTTTTCGTTTGATGGTCGTGCATTTACAACTGTGGAGTTGATTGGGCCAGCAAAAGAAGTTTATTCCGGAACAATTGATTTATAAAATGACCTACTTAAAAGGCAAAAGCATTTTTCTACGCGCTCTCGAACCGAGCGATATCGACTTTTTATTTGCTGTTGAAAACGACGTGAGTTTGTGGCACATTTCTCAAACCGTGCAGCCTTTTAGTAGACATATTTTAGAAGCGTATATCGAAAGTGCGAAATCGGATATTTACGAGGCCAAACAACTGCGGTTGGTTATTTGCGAGATAGAAAGCAATAATTTATGTGGATTTATTGATTTGTACGATTTTGATCCGCGAAACAATAGGGCAGGAGTAGGAATCGTTGTTGCAGAATCGTTTCGGAAGAAAGGAATAGCGAGCGAAGCTTTGGAGCTTTTAATTACCTACGCTTTTGAATTTTTAAACCTCTTTCAACTTTATGCCTGTGTTGAAGAAAATAATCAAGCAAGTTTGACACTTTTCTCTAAATTTGGCTTCGAAAAAACGGGCGTTCGCAAACAATGGAATTGGACGACGACGGGTTTTCAAGACGAAATATTTTTACAGTTAATACAACACAACCATGTCTAAAAAAGGAAAAATCCTTGCAATTGTATCCGTTGTAATTGTTGCCGTGGCAATTGCTTATGGCTATTCGCTTTATTCTAAGATCTTTAGCGCCAATACCAAGTTTGAGGAAACTGAGGTTTATGTGAATATTCCCAGTGAATCGGATTTCGAAAAGGTGAAGTCGATTATGGCTGCTTATGTTCAAAACATGGAAACTTTTGAAATGGTTGCCGGGAAGAAGAAATACAATACCAATGTTAAAAGCGGACGTTTTCTCTTACGCAAGGGAATGAATAACAACGACATTATCAATAGCTTGCGACAAAGTTTACCGGTTAATATCACCTTTAATAATCAGGAACGTTTGGAAGATTTTTGTGCCCGAATTGCGTCACAAATCGAGGCCGATAGTTTGGGATTGATGGCTGCCATTACTCAAGAACAATTTTTGACGGAGAATAATCTAACGACCGATAATGTTTTGTCGATTTTTATTCCGAATTCATACGAGTTTTTTTGGGATACCGATGCGATGAGTTTCCGTAACCGCATGCTTAAAGAGCACAGAAAGTTTTGGACGCCCGAGCGTTTAGAAAAGGCAAAAGCACAGAACTTAACGCCAACTGAGGTGTACATCTTAGCCTCGATTGTGCATAAAGAAACGGTTAAAACCGACGAGCGTCCGCGTGTGGCGGGTGTTTATTTGAATCGATTGAAAAAAGGCATCAAGTTGGAAGCCGATCCGACGGTTATTTATGCTGTTAAAAAGAATTCGGGCGACTTCACCTTGCAAATTAAGCGGGTTTTGAACAGAGATTTAATAACAGATAATCCGTACAATACGTATAAATTTCCTGGTTTACCACCGGGACCAATCGCTATGCCAGACATTTCGGCTATTGATGCTGTTTTGAATCCGGAAAAGCACGATTACATTTATTTCTGCGCAAGCGTGAGTCGTTTTGGCTACCACGAATTTGCGGTAACAGCTGCTCAGCACGAAGTTAACCGCCAGAAATATGTAGCTTGGATTAATGCTCAAGGAATCAAGCGCTAATGCGTTTACTGATTCTTGCCGTACTTTTCACACAGTTTTTTTTTGGACAGCAGTCGTGGCTTAAACCCGCCGACTCTTTGAATCAAACTCGTTTCAAAACCGTAATCATAACCGAAGCTGCGCTAGCTACTTCATCTTTAATTGCATTGCAAACCGTTTGGTACAGTGATTACGAACAAGCTAAATTTCACTTTGTGGATGATAATGCACATTGGTTGCAAGTAGATAAGGCCGGGCATGCGTTTTCTGCGTATCATTTAGCGGCTTTTGGTACCGATTTAGTGAAATGGTCGGGTGGAAGTAAATGTCAGCAAGAGCGATATGGCTCTACTTTGGGATTGGCGTATCTTACAGCTATCGAGGTAATGGACGGATTTTCCGCAGAGTGGGGTGCTAGTTGGGGCGATGTTGCTGCCAATACGGGAGGTTGGGCGTTGTTTTTTGTGCAAGAACGCTTATGGAAGGAGCAGCGAATCGTACCTAAGTTTTCATGGCATCGGACAAATTTTGCAGCGCAACGACCTGCTGCGCTCGGAACCTCGATATCCGAACAGATTCTTAAAGATTACAATGGGCAAACGTATTGGTTATCAATGAATTTGAGTGCATTTATTAAGGTCAAACAGATTCCAAAGTGGCTTAACATTGCGGTTGGATACGGAGGAACTAATATGTTAGCAGCAACGCAAAATGCACAAAACGACTTGGGTTTTGGAGATTTGCGGCAACAACGGCAATTTTATCTGGCGCTTGATGTTGATTTAACGAAAATTCCTACAAAGAGTTTGTTTTTAAAAACGGTCTTCTCTGTTTTCAATACACTAAAAATTCCTGCGCCAACACTGCGATTTTCAGAAGGAAGCCGCGCAAAAGGCTATGCTTTTTACTTCTGAAATTTTTAACAAGCTGATATTCAAATCGGTAATAAAAAGTAGTATATTTGCCTGCTGAAATTTTCAGAAGTGACAGTTCTGAAAGAAATCAATTTTATGATTAAAAAGTGGATATTTTACGCTTCAATCGCTCTTATTCTTGCCTTTATCTCATCAGGTTTTAAAGGTTCTAACAGTCAAGTTATAGACTATTCCGAGGATCAATTACTTCAAACATTTGTTTTACCTTCTCAGTATCCTCAAGATTATTACAAGTATCAAATCGTTTTTACGGGTTACAGCTTCACAGGTTTTAAAGAAGCCGTTGCATTTAAAGAAAGCCAAGGAAATTACCGTCAGGTGAACCGTTTTGGTTACATGGGTAAATACCAGTTTGGAAAAGACGCGCTTTCTTACTTAGGAATTAAAAATCACAGTGCTTTTTTGGCCGACGAAAAGTTGCAAGAACGCGCCTTCGAACGTTTATTAGCCGTTAACAAAGGCAAACTAAAGAAGGAAATTGAGATTTTTTCAGGTAAAGAAGTCGCTGGTGTATTAGTTACCGAAAGCGGAATACTAGCAGCGGCACATCTTGGTGGATCTAGTTCTGTGAAAAAGTTTCTTTACAGCAATGGAAAAAATCTAAAGCGGGATGGTTTCGGAACTTCGATTGCAAGTTACATGCGTAAGTATGCAGGATACGACACGAGTTCGATCGTAGCAGAAGAATGATTTAAATTAGAACTTTTCTTTTAGTAATATGAAGATAGCAGGTCGGTTTTGTAAATCGACCTTTTCTTTTCGCCACAACTGAACGGTCGTGGTTTTAATAAACTCGGTTGGTAGCGTAATATCTGCGGCAATAGTAAGCAGGGTCGAGTGTCCTAAATGCAGCAGTAAATCTTCGAGCATTTTATTGTTTCGGTACGGTGTTTCGATGAAAATTTGACTCTGATTGCGTTCCATCGAAAGTTTTTCTAAACTTCGAATACTAGTTTTACGCTCGTTTTTATCGACAGGAAGGTAACCATTAAAGGCAAAGTTTTGTCCGTTTAAGCCAGAAGCCATTAATGCCATAAGTATGGAAGAGGGACCAACAAGCGGAACCACTCTAATACCGTTTTGATGTGCTAATTGTACTATAACCGCTCCAGGATCGGCAACGCCTGGGCAACCCGCTTCGCTCATAAGTCCCATATTTTCGCCTAACAACAAAGGTTTAAGCATTTCTTGGAGATCTTCGGATTTAGTATGCTTATTAAGCGCAAACAGTTTTAAATCGGGCTGAGATTTTGAAGGACAAACCTCTTTAATGAATTTACGAGCTGTTTTTTCGTTTTCAACAATGTAGCTATCTAAAAGCGAGACGGTGCGTCCGATACTTCCGGGAAGCACTTCTGCAGCGGTCGATTCTCCTAAGGTTGTGGGTATTAGGTAAAGCGTACCTTTAAAGAAGACAGGCTTCATGAGCGTTGGTTTTCATCAAGCAATCGATTTGCGATGTTGGTGCATGCTTCGTCGAGCATTTGATATACCAGTGTAAATCCGTTATCGTGGCCGTAATACGGGTCTGGGACATCTACTTTCTCACCAGGGAACAATTCATCTAAGATTAATCGCGCCTTTGATTTCAGTTCTTCGTTTGGAGCGAGTTCTAAAATATCGTCAAGATTCGACTGATCCATCGCAAAAATGTAGTCGTATCTGTAGAAATCTTCGGGTTTAAACTGCCGTGCTATTTGACCGGCGATGTCTATATTGTTGAGCTTGGCAATCTTAATCGAACGGGCGTCTGGTCCTTTACCCACATGATAATTACCCGTTCCTGCCGAATCAACAGCGAATCGGTCTCGAGGTAATTTATCAGCTAGAATACCTTCTGCCAAGGGAGAACGACAAATGTTTCCGAGACATACCATCAAGATTTTTGTAATCATTACAAGGACAATTTTTTGTGAATGTCGTCAACAAACTTCTTGAACTGCTTATCGGTTGAAACCAAATTGTCGACGGTTTTACAAGCGTGCAATACAGTAGCGTGATCACGGTCGCCGATTTGGCTACCAATATTAGCTAGCGATGCTTTGGTAAACTTCTTAGCGAAGAACATAGCTAACTGTCGGGCTTGTACTACGTGACGTTTTCTGGTTTTAGATTGTAGCGTATCAATATCTAATTGGAAATAATCTGATACAACTTTTTGTATATAATCTATTGAAATTTCGCGCTTTACGTTCTTTACGAATTTTTCAACAACCTGTTTAGCCAGTTCGATTGTAACTTCTTTTTTATTGAAAGAAGATTGAGCAATAAGTGAAATAATGGCACCTTCGAGTTCACGTACGTTTGTTTTGATATTTCTGGCAACGTACTCGATAATTTCGTCGGGCATTTCCACGCCGTCACGATACAAAATATTCTTTAAAATCGCGATACGTGTTTCGTAATCAGGTTGGTAAATTTCGGCAGACAAGCCCCATTTGAAGCGAGATAACAAACGATGTTCGATGTCTTGCATGTCTACAGGCGCCTTGTCTGAAGTTAAAATTACTTGCTTATTGTTTTGATGTAAGTAATTGAAAATATGGAAGAATACGTCTTGTGTTCCACTTTTTCCTGAAAAGAATTGAACGTCGTCGATAATCAATACGTCGATCAACTGGTAAAAGTGAATAAAATCGTGACGGTTATTCTTCTTTACAGAATCTATGAATTGTTGTGTAAAGATTTCTGCAGAAATATAAAGTACTGTTTTTTCGGGATATTTATCTTTGATTTCTACGCCAATAGCATGCGCTAGGTGTGTTTTTCCGAGACCAACTCCGCCAAAAATTAACAGTGGATTAAACGAGGTTCCACCAGGTTTGTTCGCCACCGCTAAACCAGCTGAACGAGCTAGGCGGTTCGATTCGCCTTCTAAAAAGTTGTCGAAACTGTAATTGGCATTTAGTTGCGATTCGATTTTCAGATTTCGTATTCCTGGAATAACAAACGGATTTTTTAATTCTGGACTTAGATTTCTGAAAGGCGCATCTACTTCTTGGGTTTTTACAGGAGCGCGACTTGCACTTGGAAGCTGTTCGGTAAAAGGTTGATTGTTGCCGTACGTGTTCTCCATCTTAATTTTGTACAGCAATTTGGCATTCTTACCTAGTTCTTTCGTCAGAGCAACTTTAAGCAACTTCACATAGTGCTCTTCCAACCACTCGTAAAAGAATTTACTCGGAACTTGAATGTATAATGCATTATCCGTAAGCTCAACCGATTTAATTGGCTCAAACCAAGTTTTGTATGCTTGATCTTGAATATTGTCCTTTATAAAAGACAGACAATTTTCCCATACCGATTGCGCAGTTTTTGTCATAAATCCTTCTTTTTTTTGAGTTTGTCTTGTTGAATTTCCACCAAATCAGAGCGTTTCGGTAGATATGTTCAGGTGAACAAATATGTGAACAAAAATCTTTAAAAAAAAATAATTGGGGATTGAATTTTTGAAAAAATAGTTGTAAGATGTGCTCGTTTAACACCGTAAAAATTCATTTCAAAAATACATGAAATCACATCAATATAAAACTAGAATTCGCTATGCCGAAACCGATCAAATGGGCGTTGTATACCACGGAAATTATGCCGTGTTTTTTGAGATAGGTCGTGTGGAATGGTTGAGATCACTGGGGATTTCGTATAAATGGATGGAAGACAACGGAATTATGTTACCCGTTGTTTCGCTGACAATGAACTACAAAAAACCGGCGCGTTACGACGACGAAATTACCGTCACAACTTTTTTTGAAAGTCTCTCAAATGTCAAGATTGAGTTTTCTTACGAAATTCGAAATGATTCAAACGACTTATTAACAACAGGTTCGTCAATTTTGGTGTTTGTAGATAAATTAACCGGCCGACCCACACAACCGCCTTCGTACATTCTCGAAAAGTTAGCTAATTTCAGTGAGTCTTAATACGTGATTGTACTCAGAAAAGCTCGTGTGTAAGGATTCGACAGCGGTAACTTTAATTGAAAATTCGATAGAAATTTCAGTTCCTGCACTTTTGTCGATAATTTCTCCTTGAACTTTTTTAAGCAAACGAAATATGGCGGCTTCTTGTCCGTACGGTCCTGAAATCTGAAACTGCGCTTTTGGTTCGAATTTTTCAAGAACAGCTTCGGCTATGGTTAAGCGTGCCGATTCGCGGTAAGCCGTGATTAAACCGCCTGTGCCCAACTTCACACCTCCAAAATAACGCACAACTATACACAACACATTAACCAAATCGGCCGATAATAACTGCCCATAAATGGGTTGTCCAGCTGTTCCTGAAGGTTCGCCGTCGTCTGATGCGCGATAAATCAAGTTTTCGTTCGTTCCGCGTAAGCGAAAAGCATAGCAATAATGATTGGCGCCAGGAAATTGATTTTTTACTTCAGCGATTCGCTCTTTTATCTGATTTTCAGATTGTAACGGAAACAGAAATCCGTAAAATTTACTGTTTTTCTCTTTAAAAAGAACCGCGCTTATTGACTCTGAAATCGTATTCAAGTGCTGCTGGATTATAGAATTCCTTTTTCGTACAAATTCATAATCGTTTCTTTGCCCACTTGTAAGTTCCAAACTTGTAAGCCTAATTGTGCCGCAGCATCGGTATTTTCTTTCTTATCATCGATAAAAAGTGTGCGCTCTGCAATCAAATCGTGTTTGCGCAGTATGGTAAGATAAACTTGTGGGTCTGGTTTTCGCATACCCATTTCATGGCTGTAGTATACTTTCTCAAAGCACTGATAGAAGGCACTGGCAAACGATGCGCCCACTTCTTCTTCAAAAGCTTCCATGTGAATAATGTCGGTATTGGTAAGCAAAAACAATTTGTATTTGCTTTTAAGCATTTGCAGTAATTCCAATCGTTCAAGAGGGAAATCTCCAATGAGCGTATTCCATGCCGACTTTATGGTTTCGATCGATTGTGTGGGAATATAGCTCTGAATACCAGATAAAAATGCTTGTTCAGAGATTTTGCCGCGTTCAAAAGCATCGTTTAGTTCAAGAAGCTGTTCGTTGGGTTTCTCCAGTCCGATTTTACGAAATGCTTCAAGCGATTCGGCTTTGTTCAAATCGATTAAAACATCTCCAAAATCAAAAATAATTGCTTGTATCATTTGGTCTAATGGTTAATAGCTTATCTGTGCTCGCTCCAACCGCTTCTACCTGTGCCACGCTTTTATCTATGCAAGGTGCCGAAAGTCCTTTCCCAAAATGTTGAGCACTTTTAAAAATCCGAACTTCGTCAAATAGGTCTAGTTCTATAAATTGTTCTAAAACCTGTTTTCCACCTTCTACTATCAGCGATTGAACGTTTTGTTCTTTAAGGTAGGAAAGCAATTGTGCGATCCAAGTTTCGCGCGGGACCAAATCATCGTCGATTCGAATCGTAGGCGCGGCATCATCAAATATAAAATTTTTACTCGGAATTTTATGTTCAAAATCGAGCAGTAGTCGTAACGGATTATTTCCCTTCCACGATCGAGCCGTTAAGCTCGGATTGTCGATTAATGCTGTGCGAGTTCCCACTAGTATGCTCTGTTCTTCGGTACGCATTTTATGCAGTACTTGTTTGCTCCGCGGATTACTAACAGGAAAATTCGGTTGGTTTGGGTGGGCAGTCATAAAACCGTCGGCACTTTCTGCCCATTTTAAAATGATGTAAGGCCGGCCTTTCGCATGAAAAGTAAAAAAACGACGGTTTATCTCTTGGCATTCCGCTTCCAAAACGCCAACCGTAACTGCAACGCCGGCGTCTTTTAGACGTGCAATTCCGCTGCCATTAACCAAACTATGGTAATCGATCGTTCCGATAACGACTCGTTTCACGCGATGTTCTAAAATCAGATCGCAGCAAGGTGGGGTTTTTCCGTGGTGGTTGCACGGTTCTAAATTCACGTAAAGTGTACTTTCGGCAAGCAGCTCTTTGTTTTTAACGGCTCGTATGGCGTGAACTTCGGCGTGTGGAGTACCCGCTTTCCGATGCCAACCTTCGCCAATAATACAGTTGTTATGTACCACAACGCTGCCTACCAAAGGATTCGGGTAGGTGGTTCCCAAGCCTTTTTTTGCTAATTCCAAACAGCGAAGCATGTAAACTTTATCGTTCATATCGCAAATGTAAGTTTACGATTAGATATTTTCGCAGATATTTTTTCAAATGGAAACAAGTCTGCAACATTTTCGCAAAAGCTTCGTCGAGAATTTCCCAGATGCTCAAGAAGCCGATACGTTCTTTTTTATGTTGTTGGAAGCTTACGC
Organism: Flavobacterium sp.; assembly: GCF_049240005.1. GTDB lineage: Bacteria > Bacteroidota > Bacteroidia > Flavobacteriales > Flavobacteriaceae > Flavobacterium. The sequence goes on from NZ_JBMLTK010000051.1 coordinate 12,740, forward strand.
AGAATTGACGAAAGCGAAGTTTTTTGCAGAACCCGATCGCGAACTTTCTGATGAAATTGTGCAACGATTTAACGCTGCCAAAGTTCGGCTGCTGCAGCACGAACCGATTCAGTATATTTTGGGTTACGAGTGGTTTTATGGCCGAAAATTCTATGTTAATCCGCATGTGTTGATTCCGCGACCTGAAACCGAAGAATTGGTGGATTGGATTGTAGAAGAGTATCAGAATCGAGACAATTTGAAGGTTATTGACTTGTGCACAGGTTCGGGTTGTATTGCGATAAGTTTGGCGCTTTCGCTGAAGGGAACCGTCTCTGCAGTCGATATTTCTGCCGAAGCATTGGCTGTGGCCGAAAAAAGCGCACAATATTTAGATGCAGCAACCAATTTTATTTTAACAGATGTTTTGGGAACTGATTTACCCAAAGATTTATTCGACGTAATTGTGAGTAATCCGCCGTATGTAAGGGAAGCTGAAAAAGATGAGATGCAAGCCAATGTTTTAGATTACGAACCGCATTTAGCTTTGTTTGTGACCAATGATGACCCGTTGCTGTTTTACAGACGCATTTTGGAATATGCTCAGAAAAGCTTGAAGCCAGAAGGCAGTTTGTACTTCGAGATTAATCAGTATTTGGAAAAACCGATGCGTGAATTGGCGGTCCAATACAACTTTTACGGACTAACCACACGAACAGATTTTCGTGGAAATGTTCGTATGCTTAAGCTTACTCGTACCTAAGCGCTTCGATGGGATCGAGATTGGATGCCTTAATAGCGGGATATGAACCGGAAACAACTGCTACGATAAAGCTCACGATAAATGCCCAAATGATGGCCATCCACGGAATTACAAATGAAAAACTCAGTGCAGCCGAAATTCCCCAACCAATTAAGAGACCGATTATAACTCCAACAAATCCGCCGATTTGTCCGATAAGCAGTGTTTCAATAAAAAACTGAAAAGCAACCGTTCTTTTGTTTGCCCCTAACGCTTTTCGGACACCAATTTCTCGTGTGCGTTCAGTTACTGAAACGATCATGATATTCATTAAAGCTATAGAAGATCCAAAAATTGTGATCACGCTAATCACTACGGCAGCAATATCGAGATAACCCGTAATGTCTTGAATTCGTTTGATGAGGTCGTCGCTGCGTTCGATTCCAAAATTGTCTTCTTCCACCGGACTCAGTTTTCGTACTTGTCGCATTGTAACTACGGCATGATCTACGGCGGCGTTTAGCAGTTTGTTATCGCCAACTTTTACGCTCAAGTCGAAATTGATGTTGGGTTCGGTGTACATGGATCGCGCTACCTGAATTGGAATGATTACGCGCAAATCTTGCGAATTTCCGAAAGTAGAACCTTCTTCTTTCAAGACGCCAATGACTTTGAATTTGGTTCCGCGGATGGCAATTTCTTTTCCAAGCGGCGGAATATCTTTAAATAGACCTTTAAGAAAATCGCTTCCCAATATGCAAAAGCGGGTATTATTTGAGATATCGAACGTATTGAAATTTCGGCCTTGCGTGAGTTCGAGACCTGCATTGGATAAGAAATTCTCGTCGGCACCAACAACTGATATTTCTGGATCGGTTTTGGCAGAACCGCTGCGTACTTCGGCTTTGGTTGTTGCGGTAAACGATAGGGAAGTGGTGGTCGACGGATAATCGTACCGATTTACGAAAGCACGTGCTTGAGTGTAATCGATTGTTGGATTGGGTTTCCAGATTTCATTACTGCCGCCGCGACGCGTAACTTGTGTGTATTGATTGATGTTAAATGTGTTCGAACCCATCGATGCAAAATTTCCAGTGAGCGTATTTTCTAGGGCAGCAACTACGGTTAAGATACCAACAAGTGCCATAATACCAATGGCCATAATGAGCACTGTTAATGTGGTACGAAGTATTTGCGACCTGATGGCGCCTCGGGCAATTTTTACGTTTTCGCGAAAGAGTTTAAACATATTTGTTTAGTTGTTTGAAGCGACAATTTGTTACAGTGCTTTCCGAAAAAAGTTCGAACGACAGGCTATTTTGTTAGATATTTGCAACTTCAATTTAAGCTATGAAGACTAAAGCTGCTACAGCAAAAGGAACGCGCGATTTCAATGCATTGGAAATTGCACGCCGCAATTACATCACCGGAGTTATTAAATCGGTTTTTGAAAAGTACGGATTTTCGCCCATTGAAACGCCCACATTTGAAAATAGTGAAACACTTATGGGAAAGTACGGCGAGGAAGGCGATCGATTGATTTTCAAAATTTTGAACTCGGGTGATTTTTTGAAGGACGTTCCCGCGGATTTGTTGCACGAGAAACAATCTTTAAAAGTTACCAAGCATATTTCTGAAAAAGCGCTTCGTTACGACCTAACGGTTCCGTTTGCGCGTTATGTGGTACAGCACAGAAATGAGATTGAATTGCCGTTTAAGCGGTATCAGATTCAGCCGGTATGGCGCGCAGATCGGCCGCAGAAAGGGCGTTTTAGAGAGTTTTATCAATGCGACGCCGATGTGGTGGGAAGTAAAAGTTTGTGGCAGGAGGTTGAATTAGTTGAAATTTATGCTGAGGTTTTTCAGCGTTTGGAACTACACAGAACAACGATTAAAATTAACAATCGTAAAATTTTGGCAGGAATCGCTGAATTGATTGGCGCTGCCGATCGGTTGGTGGAATTTACCGTAGTTCTCGATAAACTCGATAAGATAGGTGAGGACGGTGTGATTGCCGAATTAAAAGAACGCGGATTTGAGCAGGCCAGTATCGATGCCGCTCTACCGATTATTCGGCTTACGGGTAGTTTTGAAGAGAAATTGCAGCATTTGGATGCGCTTTTTGCTGATATCGTTATAGGGAAAGAAGGCGTTTCGGAGATTCGAACTATTTTAAATCGGGTTGATTTGAACGCATTTCCGGCGGTTGAATTGGGTTTAGATTTAACATTGGCTCGCGGCTTAAATTACTACACGGGTACTATTATGGAAGTGGCTGCACCTGCTGAAGTGGGCATTGGTTCGATCGGTGGAGCTGGTCGCTACGATGATTTAACCGGGATTTTCGGTATGCCGGGTATTAGCGGTGTTGGACTTTCGTTTGGATTGGATCGGATTTATTTGGCCCTAGAGGCATTAAATTTGTTTTCGGATTCGTTGAATGGAACGCCGGAGTTTTTGGTTTTGAATTACGGCGTGCAAGAAGCGGAGTATGCGATGCAGGTTTGCAGAAGATTGCGTAAGTCGGGAAAAACAGTCGATTTTTATCCGGATGCGGCGAAAATTCAGAAGCAATTGCAGTATGCCTCAAAACGCGGATTTGCTAAGGTTGTTTTATGTGGAAGTTCGGAGATGGAGAAGCAAGAGGTTTCCATTAAAGACATGAACAGTGGGACGCAAGTTCAGGTTTCGATTTTGGATTTGTAAGAAATTGTTTTTCAGACGATTTGTTGAATAATTGCCGTTTTTTCAAAGACGTATTTCGCGCGAACGGGTGCAGTGATATCCTTTTTGGCGTTACGTTTTTTCCAGTATCGTTTAGCCAAAAAGATAAAACGGAACACGTGACGGCAGAGCAGGAGCGTGGCGCAGCGATGATTTGTATTGCCGGCGCGCCCAAATAAAGGTAAGTCTGCAAAAAAATCTGCTTTTTAGTTGAATTTAAAAAATTATACTTCGAGATAATTCAACAAAAAAGCGACTCGGTTGGGAGTCGCTTTTGTTGGGGTAATTTTAATTTTTACCGTTTTACAAATTTCAGCACTTGTTGTTCGTTGCCGTTTTTGAGGGTGGCAATGTAAGTTCCGGCGGTAAGTCCGGATAGGTTTATAGTTTCGTTGTTGGATTGGATTTTTGTGTTTTTTACAACCCGTCCGCTGAGGTCGAAAATTGAAATTGTAGTGTTTTCGTTTAAGCCTGTCGGCATGTTGATGTTAAGTTCGGCGCTTGCTGCAGCGAAAACGAGTGAAGCGGTATTTTTTGTGGTTACGTCGTCGATTCCTAGGACATTTTGCGTTTGGAAAGTTAGGAAGAAGCGGTTGTTGTAAGTTCCAGCTTCAAGATCGACGATTAGGTTTCCGGTTTTTAAATTGAAAAAAGTTTGTGTTTCAGCGTCGTAGATGTAGAATGTTTGGCTGGCTGGGAAGTTCTCTGTTCCTTCAAATTTGATTACGTTTTCGCCGGCGGTATCAACCTGAATTCCGATTGCATATGACTTAGTTGGATCGAAAGTATTTACACCTTGAATAAATAGTTCGGAATTTTGGGTGTAGAAATACATGTCGTTTGGCAGGTCGAACGTATTTACAGCGTCTAGTCCTGGGTCGATCGCATCTGTTGCGGTTGGGTAGTTGAAACCCATTAAAATTTGTCGGTAAAAGCCGGAGTGTGCGTAAAAGCCTAGTCGAACTTTTGGATTTGCAGCTGCTGGAGGTACATCCTCGTCTGTATCGTCTTGAGCATAAACACTCGATGTGTTAAATGCTGTAAGGAGCACAATAAGTGCTAAGCTAGAAAGTAGGTTTCGTATCATTTGGGAATAATTACGAACCAAAAGTAAATCAGCTTTTTAGCCTTTCCACAGTTTTCCGATTATTAGCCGAGATTTCCGATAATAGGTAAATTTTTCGTTAAATAAATACAAAAAGGCGACGAAATGCGTAGCCTCTGTCGTTCAACGGTAAAATTACTTTACAATTATTTTACCTGAAATTGGTTCGCCGTTGGTTTCTACTTGTACCAAGTACGTTCCGGTGGCGTATTGATTTAGCGGTATGATGGTGCGCGCTAAGTCGCCGCGTTCTAGTTCAACGGAATCAATTTCTTGACCTAATAAATTGTAAATACGTACTGATTTAAGTATTCGATTGATGTCTGTATTAACGATACTAAGTGCGTTTGATTCTGTAGCATACGTCATGTTTACAGGATTAATTGGAGTGTTAGTACTTAGTGGAATATTCGTGAAGCGAATACTGAATCGCGTATCGTAGGTTCCAGCAGGTAAATTTATTTGGAATTCGCTGCCGTTAATATCGTTATAGGTATCGAGTTCGCTATCGTAAATGTATACGGGCTGGTCGGTAGTCCAGTTTTCAGCTTGGCTAATTTCGAATTTTACGTTTCCATCCACTTCGTTTTTAACGCCTATTGGATATTGGCTTGATTCGTTAAATGTACCGACGCCTTGTATTACAAGTTTAGTTTCTCCCAAAAGGAAATACATATCGCTGGCATTTTCATCAAATAAGACGGCATCATACCCGTTGTCGTAGGCATCTGTTGCAAACTCATTCATAAATGAGAGCAAAGTTTCGCGATACTGTTGGTTGGCGCTAGTGTAGAAGAACCAGATTTTCTTGTAATCGTTTGTACTAGGGCTTTCGACATTTGCTGGTTCCGCTGTGTTTGCAGCTTGACGTAGCATAGGTGTTGAGCTTGCGTTGTCTTCTTTTACGAAGGCTCTTTGCGAGTTTCGGAATTGAATATTCGACTGCAATTGGCTTGTGGCACCTTCGACAAAAAATCCTTGTCCGACAGGTACATACCTACGCGGACGGAAGGCGTACAAGCTTGGGTCGCCGGTTCCAGCACCGCCAAGTCCAGTTCCTGAAGCCACGGTTCCTCCTGCGAGCGTATAGGTGGCATAACCTCCAATATAATTAACAGTTACGTGCGAGTTGTTTGCTGGAGAATGCTGCCAGAAATAAAGTGTCCCGATAATGGATCCTGTTGTTCCGGCATTTCCGCCTGGGTTAATATTATCGCGAATAAATTCATCGGCATCGAGAGCTGACGGGTATGGGTTTCCTACTAGCGCTAAATTACCTGCCGCTACTGGTCTGTTGATCAGGCCATTGTTTGGTTTTCCGACGAAGGTGTAATTCTGAGTCGATCCAGCAGCGCCGCTTCCCTTTAGGGTGAAACCGTCGCCGGTATTTAAACTTCCTGTAGGTCCGATGTATTCCCAATTTGCGTATGAATCAGTTTGATTTCGGAAAGTGTACTGCCAGTAATTACTCAATGAAATAGGAGAAGTTGCAGAACCGTCGGCATCGCCAACCCATGAAATATCTTGTGGTGCTGTTGTGGTTCCGTCTTTAAATACATCACTTATAGTGTAACCAATATTGTTAGCAGTGTTATTTGTTGTGCTAACCGGCGATGACCAATAATTGTAGTTAAAGCTATTAGAAGTACCTTGTTGATCACGTTGAATACGACCTGAGCTACTTATAGTTAAATCACTATCATTGGTTTGAATAAGTTGTGAACGCCCTGTTAGATCGATTTCACCATTTAGTGTTAAGCCGTACGAATTGCTGAGTCCTGAATCTCCATTTACGGTTAGTCTGCGGTTGGTATCAACTATTAATCCAACGTGTGATACCGAGTTTGCTAAAGTGTTGGTGTGTTTAACATTTACTATGGCTCCCAGTACATTGGCATCGGTCACGTCGTTTCCGTTAATAAAGTTTGTTGGATTATTGACTGCTGTGGCTAAGTCGCCGTTTGCAATAGTTACATAGGGTAAGGGTGCAGTTTCTATTTGCAGGTATTTCACGTTGTAAATTCTTGCTAGCGATGGGGCAGCGCCGTTATCAATGCTGTTCCAAGTTTTTAGGTCATCGATAACATCATCTCTGTAGTTGTCGAATCTAAAATAAGTTAGCAACTCGGTCCAGGTTAGTGCAGTGCCGTCGATATTTTTTGTGAATAAGCTACCCGAAATCGGTGCCGTAGATGAGTTTGTACTGTTCTCTATTTTCTGGCACATCATTCTTTGAATTTGTGTGGCACTTAAAGCATTACCAAAAACACGAACTTCATCAATTCCGCCTTTAAAGTAGTTTGCTGAAGCGGTTGCGTTTTTGGCTAGTGTAAATCGAGCCGTGCTCGCCGCCAGAGTACCCGCTAATGCGCCGGCAGTTGAGCTTCCAACTAATCGCCCGTTCAGGTATAAGCTCAATGAAGAGGCACCGCCATTGTAAACTGCTGCAACATGATACCAGCGATTTAGAGCTAAATTTGTACTCGAAGTAACTGTTACACCTTTTGCTGTCGTTGAAAGGGTATTGGAGTTGGTTGCTACTCGAACAAAGAAATTATCTTGCCCCATTACAATACGGTCTAGACTCGTTGTTGAGGTTAGTTTAATCCAGCCCATCATGCTCGCGGTAGCTCTATTGCTAAGCACTTGAGTCGACTCTCCGTAGTCGTTTCTTCCATCAAATTCGATATATAATGGCAAAGTCAGGTTTCGAGGAGAGCCGAAATTTGTATCGTCGTTATCGAAATCGTTGGTTAAGCCGTCTCTGTCGTTGTCTAATGTTGAATCAATTCTTCCGTCTACAGGTGAATTATCCCAAACACGAAATAGCGTGCTGTTGATGTCGAAGCTACTTCCGTTTGAAGTTAAATCTAGGTAGTTTGGAATGCCATCACCATCTGAATCTGCCGCTAAAGGTTTGGCTGAGGCACCAAATCCGTTTAAGTCGTCGTTTGGATCTAACAATCCATCTCTATCAGAGTCGCTTAGGTCACCTTTTCCATCGCCGTCGATATCGCCATCACCATTGTTCCAAGTTTGGGTAATGTTTGACGTATACCAGGTATCAACCTGATATTCATCGATATCGAATATTCCGTCGTTATCGCTGTCTAAGTCTTCGAAATCGAGTGTTCCGTCGTCATCTGAATCTGGTAGCATATACGTTCCAGCGGCAATTTGTGCATCAATAGAATCTTCCATACCGTTTGGTCTGCCGGTTGGTCCGGTTACATCTGTCCATTTGCTAGCTACGGCTTTATTCATGGTTGCTAAAGAAGCAGTGTTTGCAGCATTATAGCCACGTACGGCATACCCCGCTTCGGTAATGTCTGGAATACCGTCGTTATCGGCGTCGAGGTCGTAAACATCGGCGAAACCGTCACCGTCGCTGTCGCACAGGTTTTGGGTCATGGAAAAGTCGTCAAGGGCAATATCGTTTCCTAAACCTCCTGGTCCTAGACTTACTAATCTAAAAGAAACGGAGGTGTTGTTTCCTGGGTTAAAGGTGTAACTAACTTGTTTCCAATCTGATGGGTCGCAGGTATCTCCTGAATTACAACGAGTAATGCTGCCTGTATCTTGCGTAAAGATTACTGTTGCTTCATCGGCTGCAAGGATTTCTGTACGTACGTTCGGTAGTAATCGTGGTTGTTCGTTTGCTCTTCCTGCATTGATAAAATCTTGGTTGGAGCGGTCGACGTTCATAACCCAATACGAAAAGGTGAGCGGAACATTTGGGACAACTCCATTAATTGTCATTCGATAAAATATTTTCCCAGCGATGGCATCTGCATTTACGTAGAGCATCCGACCATCTGTATCTCCTATAGTATGATCGTTACTAATTGTGATAGCGTAATCTGACCAAGGTGTGATTCCGGTTGGATCTCCTGAACCTGTAGGAACTCCCAATTTGTAATATACTACGTAGCGACCATCACCCACGATACGATCAGAACTATCCCATAGGGCATACGTTGTACTTGCTTCCGGATTATTGATGGTGATACCCACGCGAGCGGTTCCCGTTCCGAAATCATCGGCAAACAAGGTATTAACTACAGTTTTTGCATTGGCATTGTTGATACATGCTGCTTGTTCTGCTGTATCGATAATACCGTCGTTATCGTCGTCGATATCGAGATTATCGGTAACATCGTCGCCGTCTCCGTCTCGGAATGGTAAACCCACACCATTGATGGTAAAGGTGTACGGATTTTCATCGGCATCTCCGTTGGCAATAGAAACTAATGCTGTTCGTGTACCCGCACCTGAAGGATCAAAAGTGATGGTAAAAGTTGTCGATGTGCCTGCATTTATGGTTGGTAGGGTAGTAATACTCACGGTAAAATCTCTGGCAAAAGTACCCGTAAGGGTGAAGTTTCCACCGGTGAGTGCAGTTACCGCGCCATCGTTGTTAACGATAAACGTATTTGTTACATTTCCTGAATAGGCATAAACTTCGCCAAAATCGGTTCCTTTGGCTGGAGTCGGTACATCGGCAAGAGCAATGTCTGTTGGCGTAGCGCCGCCTCTTACGCGAATTTCTGCGCCGTTTGCCGTTGTAGCGATTCCGGAGACATTAATATCAAACGGATTTTCATCGGCATCGTTATTTGCGATGGAGATTGTGCCCGTTATGGTTCCCGAAGCGGCAGTAGGGTCGAACGTTATGTTAAACGTAGCTACTTCTCCTGGTTCTAAGCTTAGGTCGGAAAGTGTACTTACAATAAATTGGGCATTATTTGAAGTTGGATTATTTAGTGTTAGCGTTCCCGTAGCGGTACTCGGATTTCTAATCGAGAAGGTTTTTATTGTTTGTCCGTTTGTTTGTCGGACCGTTCCAAAAGCTGTTCCGTTTGCTGCGGCTGCGGCTGCATTGTCGTTAAAAACGGCATTTGTACCTTGGAAAGCTTCGATTTCGGGGCTTGTTCCGATTCCTGATACCTCGAATTGGAAGGGCGTTTCATTAGCGTCGTTATTTGTTAGACTAATTATACTCGTTATAACGCCTGTTGTGGTAGGATTAAATGTTACCGTAAACGTAGCAGTATTTCCGCTCGTTATTAATAAAGGGAGTAACGCACTTGGTAGAATTAAAGGAGCCGTAATTGTAAAAGCTGCCGCAGAACTTGAAATTCCTGTAATGCTGAGTGTATTAGCGCCGTTATTTCTGATTGTAAATGTTCGACTAATAGAAGTGTCGGTTGTGTTGAATCTTCCAAAATCGGTTCCTTCCGCGGTATTTGGTCGCTCATAAAGGGCAATAGGCGCTTGAGCAGGTGCAACACCTAACAGTTCGATTTCAGGTGCCGCTGAGTTGTTTGCGTTTGCTGAAATCGAGAAGTTAAACGGATTTAGTGTACCTGCACAATTTGTAACGATACTGCAAGTTGTATTTGTTGCTGCGGAAGCTGTTGGTGCATACGTTATTTGCAGAATTGCTCTTCCTCCGGGAGCCACTGTATTTGTATTTAGTGTAGCTGTAAAGGGAGCTCCTATTGTAATTGCTCCGAGATTCAACGTGCCGTTACCTGTATTGGTAATAACGAAGGTGTTTATAATTGAGCCAGCGTTTTGTCGTTGTGTTCCGAAATCTGTTCCTTCCGTTGTTGATGGGGAATTATCGCCGTCGTTTAATGTGGTGTAAGGTGATGGGCCGCCGACAACACTAATATTTGGATTTACTCCGGTACCTCGAACGTCGAAGTTAAACGGGTTTTCATCGGAGTCGTTGCTGGCAATATTTATAGTTGCAGTTCTTGTTCCGGTGGCACTTGGGTTGAAGCGTACGGTAAAAAACGCGGTACTGCTGGCACCAATACTTGTAGGAGGTGCTGTAACTACTGTAAAATCGGCAGCGTTAGAACCTCCAATCGTTACTGCGATGTTGGTTAGTGGGGCCTGACCTTGATTGAAGATTACATAAGTTACGGTTGCTGTGCTACCATCGGCCTCGTTAACATTTCCAAAATCGGTTCCGTTGGCTGTGGCAAAGCCGGTACTGCCGTCGCCGATGCCTTCTTGCGCTGTTCCTCCGGTTAATGCAATTTCTGCTGTACCGAATGTAATGATTATTCGTCCGGCGGTTCCTGCTGAGCCACCTGTAGTATTTTGTTCTCCACGTCCGCCGCCGCCATTTCCTGTGCCGTTCGCAGTAGAAGCATTACCGTTTCCTGCCGCACCGTTTCCAGAAATTCCGGCATCGGTTGGGCAGCCACCTGTAGCGGTACCAGGTTGTCCTGCACCTGTAGCGCTCGGTCCGGCATTTCCGGTTCCGCCTGTTCGACCACTTCCACCACCGCTTCCACCGGCTTCATCGTTTGCAGCGCCACTCGCCGGTCTGGCGTTTCCGCCTGCGCCACCTGGGTAGCTTAAGGTTACACCGAAATTTCCAATAGTTGCAGCAGCGCCACCCGCACCACCGTTACGATTGATGCTTGTAAGTCCGCCGTTTGCAATTATATTGGTATTAAAAATAGTGTTACCTCCGTTTGTACCTGCTGCTCCGCCTGTGCCAATTGTATAACTAATTGTTGAATTGGGAGTGACAGCAATGACGGCTCTCGTGTAAGCACCACCGCCTCCGCCTCCGCGTGCAGTGGTTCCGCCGGTTCCTCCGCCTGCACCGCCGCCCCAAAGTTCAACGGTGATTGATGTTACGTTTGCAGGCACTGTCCACGTTTCTGTGCCGCCTGGTGAATTGTCGGTAAAAGTAGCAGTTTGAGCAAAGCTCATAAAACTGAATAAGATGGTAACCGAAGTAATAAATCTCAAAAAGTGTACTTGTAATCTCATGTATGGTTCCAAATCATTTGTTTGTCGGCAAAAGTACCTTGCTAAAGTTCAGTTTTAGCGGAATTCGTGTGTTATATGCTATGAGACTATCAGATAAATCAATAGAGTTCAATAAGTTGTGAAGTCTTATCTACGACCAAGTACCTAATTTTCACGATTAAGTGTAGCTATAACGATTTCGTTGTCAATAAACTTTAACTATAGTGTTTACGAGAAAACGAGTTGTTTGGATTTAACTTTAACACTTTTTTTTCTGTTAGCGGTTGAAGCGGCATCCTGCTGCAAAAATCCTGAAAGGTTTTTGTGGCAGATATAGCGGAAGACGCGACCCTGATATTTTTGCCGTTGCGCCGACAGAAGCTGCGGGAAAAATGGAAGGGGAACAGCCAAATAATAAAAGAAGAATGAAGAGTAAGGCAGGATGAATTGACTCTCATTCGGATTTTTAGCGAGGGACTTTCTGAGATTTGTAGTTGTATAAAATAAAAAGACCGTCTGGTGCCGACGGTCTTTTTGGAATTTGGGGAAAAAAGGGTGCCGGATTAATGCAAAATCATTTTTCGGCTGTAAACAGCATTTTCGGTAGTGATTTTAACTACGTAAGCACCGATGCTGTGTTTTTGTAATTTGAAATTAAGTAGGGTAGTAGCGTTTACATCTGAAATGGTCTCGATTAGTTTTCCGCTGATATCAAAGATTTCAACTGCTTCGATTCGCTCATTACCGGCTTCGATACTCAGTTCATTAGCTTGGCTGTTGTATGCTACTGCGCAAGTATTCTTTTGAATAGTTTCGACATTAAGCGGGCTATTGTTGAATGTAATTGAGAATCGGTTTTCGTACAAACCTGCTTCTAGGTAAATAGTAGCTTCGCCGTTTTTGATATCGGTCCAAGTATTGGTTAGGGCGTCAAAGAGGTAGATGTTTTCAGAAGTATCGAAGTTTTCGATTTCGTCGACTTTAATGATAACATTACCTGTGTTTGCAGCTTTCACGCCGAGTGGAATTACTTTATCAACATCAAAAGTACCTTCACCATCGATTACGTATTTGGAATCGTTGAGAATCATGTACATATCGGAAGGTGTTTCGTCGAATACAAGTGCATCGTAGCCGGCATCGTAATTTTCTGTAGCAAATTGATTCATAAAACCAACAAGCAACTGGCGTCTTTCACCTTGAGGCGCGGTGCAGCTGAATTTGAATTTTTTGAAGGTATTTGCTGGAATTTCATCTTCTTCATTACCCGAGTCGTTCGAAATAGCAGAACGGAACATAACATTTGACTGTGCATTTGTTTCGCGAACAAACGCACGCTGGTTGTTGTTGAAAATTATAGATCCGCCGGTTGTATTTCCGGTAACGAAGAAGCCTTGTCCGACAGGGATGTATCGTCCTGCTGTACGCGTTGAAGAACCTAAACCGCTGCCTCCGGGAGGGTTAACAGGCGGTGTTGAACCTACTAATGTTAACGCGGCATAACCACCTTGATAATCGCCAACGTTGTGTGTAAAGTTGGTGCTGTAGTGTTCCCAGAAGTAGAGTGTTCCGTCGAGTGAACCTAAGTTATCGTTAATAAAGGCGTGAGCGTCTAGTGCTGATGGATATGGATTTCCACAAAGGTTTAAAAATCCGCCGCCAATTGGTAGTGTGATTTCACCATTATTTGGTTTTCCAACGAAACCGTAATTTTGATTAGCTCCGGCTGAACCTGGGCCTTTCATTGTAAAACCTTCGCCTGGAAGCAGGTTACCGTCGACGCCTAGGAACGACCAATTCGCGTAGTCGTTTCCTACGTTTTGAAATTTATATAGCCAATACGCTCCTAGCGTTATCGGAGTTGTTGGTTGTCCGTAGTAATCATCAATCCAGTTGATGTTTAGCAAGTTTTCTGGATCTGTTGCATCTCTGAGGACACCACTTACGGTATATCCGGAATTCGGCGGTGTGTTTGGTGTGCTAACGGGCGAGCACCAGAAATTGTAATTAAATGAGTTTGATTGTCCGGATTGTTCGCGTTCGATACCGCCGATACTTGCTGCATCGTAGTCGGAATCTGTAGTTTGAACCAATTGAGATAGGCCGGTTAAATCAATCGTACCGTCGAGTTTTAGATAATGAGTAACTTCGATTTTCGAGTTGTTTGCAGCAGACATTTTGTTTGCAGTGACATCTAAGCCTAGAATTACTTTATTTCCAGTAGATTCGATGTTGTGTGACGATTGTACAATATTCCAAGCGATTCGTGTAGTTCCGTCTACAATGGAAAGGCTGTAAGGTGCATCGGTAACAGTTGAATTGTTCCAAACTCCGGGCGTGTACCAATTGCCATCGGCTGTTGAGCGGTAGGGCAGTGGAGCAGTTTGATAATCAACGGTTGTGAGGTTTTTCAATGCTGCTGTGTAGTCGTTTGTCGATTGGTCTTTGGCATTGGTGTATGTGTAGGTCGACATTGGGTAGTACGCTTCGAGGTTTGCGTAGGGAATGTCGGCAACCTCATTTTTCGTAACGCTTGCAGGTAATATCGAGCCGTTTACGAAATTATTGTTGTTGCGTAGTTCTTGATTCATGATATAGCGCAGTTCGTTAGCGCTCAGTGCAGTACTAAACACGCGTACTTCGTCGATACCACCACGGAAGAACGATGTTGGCGATATAGCGTCGGCTCCAGCAATTAAAAATGATTGATTATTTGCGGGCACTACGGGCAGGGTTTGTGCAGCCGCTGCAACACCATCGATGTATAAAGTGTAGACTCCGTTTTGTCCTGTAACTGCAACGTTGTGCCAGATATCAGCTGGGATTACGGTAGAAGACGTGATTTGCTGTAATCCGCCTGCGATGAAAGAAAATTCTAGCTGACCTGCACTGTTGATTGTGAAGTCGTAACCTTCTGTGAAACTGGCATTTCTTTTTGACACGATGCTTCGACCATCTTGTTGTTTTCTTACCCAAGCCGAAATGGTAAAGTCTGTATTTACGTTTAATACTGGTCCGGCATCTAGGTAATCATTTACTCCGTCGAAGGTAATGCAACGCTCGAAAGTACGTTCAGGCGCATAACCGAAAGTGATGTATCGAGTTCCGTTAAAATCGTACGTACATTCAAGTTTTGAGCCGTTGAATCTCATAATGCGGTATTCGGCTGTTGGGCTGAAGATGGGACTTGATGAGATGAACATCAGGAAGTCGCCGGGAGGCGTAATCGTAGAAGTTAAAAGGGTTGATGGAACCGAAACGGTTACGGTAGCCACATCGCCACCTGTTTCAACAACGCGCCAAGTACGTCCAATGGAAACGAAATCGACTTGAGAAGTTAATCCAGAGATTCCACTACTCATATTTACGATAACTGGTGCTTGAGCGCCAAGGGTTCCGTTGTTTGAGCCCCAGACAAGGAACCGCTTGTCGCCTGCAAAAGTAGCTGTATTTGCACTGTTTGTTTCAGCTATCGTGCTTAAGCCAATAGTGATATCGGCATTGGTATTTTCTGTTTTAGATTGTTTTTGATTAAGTCCGGATAAATCGTCGCGTCCAATTCCTGCTACGTTATAGTTAAACCCAGCTCCCGAATTGTAAATAACACTTCCTGCCGAGTCAAGGTAGTTTTGACTGATTCCGTTTACACCTAATGTTATACCGTATTTAATGGCTAGATACGATTCGATTCTTTGTCTATCGGTGGTGTTATTTCTTGCACTGTAGTTGATGATTTCAAGAATATCGCCGTTGTATGAAGCATCGAAAAATTCGCTTCGACCGAGCCAGTATCTTGAGTTCACTATGTCTTTATACGTTGCTGGAAAAACTTCGGTTGTAGTTAGTAAATTACCGTTGCACAGAATTTCCATACGACCGGCGGCCGACTTTCGTGGGTTAAAGATTTGTACTCCTCGGTACGATTTAGTTGTACTGATTTCGCCTGTTCCGTAAGATGTTTGAGCACCTTGGTTGTATGCAAGAACTTCATTAGTATGGCGAACAGAGGTGTTACCCATTTGGAATCCAGTAACGTCTTGGCTATTTCGGTTAGTTGCGATGTCGTCTCCACAGTAGATATCTTGTGGATTAGAAGCAGAAGTTATTGTACCTGTTGGACGAATAACGATGAACATTTCACTGTTGTAGAAGCCTTGGTTTCCTGACATAGAATTTGCTCCGTTAAAGTTCACAACTGGATTGAAGTTGACGTTTGAGCTCGGGTTGTTTCGGAACTTAGGTTCACGAGCGAATCTGGAAATAGCTGTTTTAGTACTTCCTAATACTTGATCTTGCCAAGTTTGCATGTCGTCGTTGTCGTTTAATGTTCCAACGTTACTGTTTGCTTTTAGCCAGAAGCGTAAGTTTGAGGTAATTCCGCCAGGAGCAGATGTAGGAACAGGTGCGTTTACGATATCAGCGCTTACCACAAAGTCGTAGGTGCCTTCATTCGGATCGTTACTGGTAACAGTAATAGTTGCTGTTTTTACTCCAAGAACTGTGTTTGGTGTGAATGTTACAACAAAAGACGCTACGGCACCCGAGGCTAGTGAAGCTGGAACTGGTGTGGCAGTAAAAAGTGCAGCGTTAGGTCCTGATATACCCACTGTCGTACTTAATGTAAGGGAGTTAGTTCCTAGTGAATAGATGTTAAATGGTATCGCGATAGAAGTTGCACTATCGGTTTGACCGAAGTTGGTTTGATCGTTAACGGCAGGTGTTGTATCTCCATCGGCGATTGAAATTTCATTACCTTGAATGTCGATTTCACGTCCTGATACAAGTGCTGCTCCTTGAACTACGAAGTCGTATATATTCTCGTCGCTATCTGTATTGTTGATTGAAATTATAGCAACTGTAGTTCCAGCGATGGTAGGTGCGTAGGTTATTTGAAATGTAGAGCTACCACCTGCTGGGATCACTGCATTTGGTTGCTGGCTTACTGTAAATTCTGGACCTCCTGTTAGCACAACAATTGGTGTTCCCGTTAGGTTTAATGGTCCTGTTCCGGTATTAAAAATCGTGAATGTTCTTGTGATAGTTCCCGGAATAAGAGCTGTTCCGAAGTTGGTATGATTGGTTGTAGTAGTTCCTGAGGCACCATCAAGAATACTAACGCCGTTTCCAACTATATCAATTTCTGGTGTTACTCCTGTGCCTCCGGTTCCTGCTAAATCGAAGCTAAATGGGTTTTCGTCGGCATCGTTAGTAACAATCGAGAAATTAGCGGTTCTCATGCCTACAGCGGTTGGCGTGAATCGAATGACGACTGAGGTGGATCCGCCCGGTACTACTGTTGCTGCTGGTGCTGTTGCAACTACGAATTCGCTACTGTTTGCGCCAGTGATTGTAATTGCGCCTAAGGTTAAATTAGCGGTTCCTGAGTTTTCGATGATAAAAGTTCGGTTGAGTTGAATACCTACGTTTGTAGTGCCTACATTGGTAAAATCGGTGGTTTCGGGTGTATTGTCTTCGTCGACGATGTTAAATCCATTTCCAGAAAACACTATTTCTGGAGCAATAATCTCAGCAGCCACTGCTACACGCGGTACTGTAACGCAACCATTAACATTTGCTTCTACGTAGAATAGAGTAGTACTTACTAAGTCTGGTGTGGTAAATGAAGTACCTGTTCCAAGAGCGGTACCACCAACTGCTACATCGTACCAAGATATGGTTCCTGCAGACGCTGTAGCTTGTAGTGTAAGTGGGCCGAAATCACTTCTTGAAGCACCTGTTGTAGAAGTGATTGTTGGGTAGTCTGAAGTTACGGTTAATGATCGTGGTGTACCGTTTCCACAGCTATTTGAAGGTGTTACAGTAACGTTACCAGTATCTGTAGTTGTTAAGACAGTAACTGAAGAAGAAGTTCCACCCGTTTGCTGCGTCCAGTTAGTTGGGAATGTCCAAGTGTAAGTTACACCCGGCACAGCAGTTACGCTATAAGATACGATCTGACCTGGGCAAAATGTGCTATTTCCAGTAATGCTTCCAGGCTGACTTGGCACTGTGTTTACCGTAACGCTAGCTGTATTATTGGCAGAGATTGCATTAGAACAAAGCACAGGACTGCTACCGCTTGCAAGGTTAGTTATCGTTACAGTTACAGTACCAGCGTTGTTTAAAGTTGGTGTAGCAAATGTACCCACATTAGATGCACTTACAGTCATTGCAGCGGTAACTCCGTTAGAAATTACGCTGCCCGATAAATTGTATGTTACAGTGTAGGTTCCTTGAGGCAATCCAGTACCGCTTAAAGTTACAGTAACTGTTTGCCCTGAGCATATAGTAGAACTTGATAAAGTTGTCGAGTTTAAGCTGTACGTCGGACAGGTCCATGTTACTATTGCTTGTCCAGGTCCACCAGGTCCACCTAAACGATCGGTGGATGTTGCGGCACGTGCGCCACCACCGCCACCGCCTATTGCTAAAGCTGTAATACCGTTAGAATCTCCTACAACGCCGTTAGCTCCTGCACCTCCACCAGTGGGTGCTGTTCCTCCCACAGCTGCCAAAGCGTTATTTCCATTAGATCCGGTTCCAGCGCTACTTCCGCCCGCTCCTCCGGATGTTAAAGCAACACCAGCTGAACCTGCACCTCCGTAGAAATTAACTTGTCCGCCTACATTTCCGGTAAGTGGGCCAGTTGCTCCTGCCGCAGATTGGTTATTATTGTTTGCACGTGCACCGCCGTTTCCACCAACAGCTAATAGCGTTGTAGTGCTACTAAACCAAGTAGATCCGCCCGGTGCACCTATACCCGTGCTACCTGTACCACCTACACCAACATTTACAGTATAATTAGTTCCTGCTACTACAGGTATTGCATTATGTCTAGTATAAGCACCTCCGGCACCACCACCACCTGCAGAACTAGTTCCTGTAACACCACCTCCGGCACCACCAGCTCCCCATAGTTCAACACGAACCGAGTTGACACCCGCAGGAGGAGTAAACACGCCTGTGCTTGTATATGTTCGACTTTGAGCAAATAGTTTTGAAGAAAGGGCAGTTCCTAATAATAGAATTGCGATAAGCAATAATCGTGTAGTTTTTTTCATATCTCGGGGCTTTTAGATAATGAATTGATATGTCGCATTTTCAATGCAAGGATAAAACTACATTAATAAGTTATAGGACGCCAAATAAAAAGTGTTAAATTTTAACAAAATCAACGATGAAATGCAAAATACAGCGATAAAATGCGTTTGATTATTAAAAATGTAAGAAAAAACCTATATAAAGAAGAACACGCAAGCGGCTGTTTTACTTTGATTCTTCAATGCTAAGAAATAGTATGAAACAAAAAAATCGGTCCCAATTTGAGACCGATTTTTTAAGATATAAGTTGAAGAATTTAGTTCTTAAATGGGAACTTTCTCAGATAAACTTCATTTTGCGCATCGTAGATTTTCACTAAGACGATCTGCGTTTCTGCTTGAAAGTCTGTTGCTGTAAATCGTGCTTGTGCTGCTTGCGCTTTGCTGTACAACAAACGA
>NZ_JBMLTK010000052.1:0-100447 GCF_049240005.1 Flavobacterium sp.
GTTGTTTTGTGCACGAATGCCGCAGCCCCGATGGCAACGAAAAGCTTTTGCGTTTGGTACGCTGCGAGAAACGCTTTGTGGCGGCGACCAGCGGAAGCCGTGGCAAAGCGATTTTCGAGCGCGCAGCAAACGGAAAACTTGCAGTGAACAGCGGGAATTGCTGCCCAAATAATCGAAATCTACAACAATTTTTTGCCGTGGTACAGTACACCTGGATCGATGAGTACAATGCAGAAAACGCCTGCGACAATTAGTGCTTTAATGCCGTTGTGAACCAATAAATAGCGACTTTTTTCGCTTTTTTTCCAGAGTAATATGTTTAGAACCGTGAGTACGATTAAGGAAACGTATAAGTATAAATCCATGTAGCCAACATCGTAGCGTTCGATTAACAAATACACGGGAATGAGCGTGAGCAGCGAGGCTGTTGTAAATGCTTGTTTGCTTTTAGACTCGCCGTATTCAACTGCAATAGTGTGGTAGTTGTTGGCTAGATCGCCGGTTAGGTTTTCTAAATCTTTTACAATTTCGCGCATGAGGAGCAGCAACCACAAAAAAGTAGCGTGTCCGAAAATCACGGGTTCGAAATTTTTGTAGTAAAGCAAAATAGCGAAGAATGGGAAAATGGCGAGGAGTGTCGACATTAAATTCCCTACCAGTAAGTACTTTTTGACTTTATGCGAGTAAAACCAAATCAGGAAAATATAAACGCTAAAAAACGCTGCCGCGCGCCAGGATACGATAAAGGCAATGGCTACTGCGATGAAATTTAGCGTAAAATACACACGCAATTTGGTGCCTTGGGATACCAAACGATCGAGCAAGGATTTTCGCGGTCGGTTTATTAGATCTTTTTGCGAATCGTAGAAATTATTGATAATATAACCCGAAGCAATTGTGATAGCCGAGGCGAGTACAATGCACAGCAATAGCGGGTCGAGCAGTACATGTAGCGCACGCATATCGCCAGCAAGAATAAAAATAGCCGATAAATACTGCGCAAGGAAGATAATAGGAATATTGTAGCCGCGAACGACCGAAAACAAGCTGACGCATTTCATCAGCAAGCGTTTGTTTTTGCGGCTAAGCATTTGCTTTTAGAAGCGGTACACCACTTCGAGCTTGTAGTTTTTGAGTGCTTCGGCAGCTTTTTCGTAATCTTGGGTAAAGCCTAAGATGTAGCCACCGCCACCAGATCCGCACAACTTCAAGTAGTAATCGTTGGTTTCGATACCGCGTTCCCAGATTTCGTGAAATTGAGAAGGAATCATGGGTTTGAAGTGATTGAAGGCAACTTTAGAAAGTTGTTTGGTATTTTCGAAAAGCGATTTTAAGTCGCCCGCCAAGAAGTTCTCCACGCAGGCATCGGTATATTTGACAAACTGATTTTTCAGCATGTTTCGGAAACCTTTATCTTTTAGGTTTTCCATAAAAATCTGAACCATAGGCGCAGTTTCGCCCACAATTCCGCTATCGAGTAGGAAAACGGCGCCGCTGCCTTCTGGGCGTTGGGTCGGAATTCCGGTTGCTTCGATGTTATCTTTCGAATTGATGAGAATCGGAATGCTGAGGTATGAATTTACGGGATCGAGTCCGGAACTTTTCCCGTGGAAGAACGATTCCATATTTGCGAAAATCTCTTTCAATCGCAACAGTTTCTCACGGGTTAAGTTTTCAAGTACGCTGATTTTAGAAAGCGCGTATTTATCGTAAATGGCAGCTACGAGTGCACCGCTACTTCCAACGCCGTAACCTTGTGGAATCGACGAATCGAAGTGCATGCCCGCTTGTAAATCGCGATCGAGACTTTCGAAATCGAATTGCACCAATTCGGGTTGTTGCTGCGTGAGTTCTTTCAAGTAGTTAGTGAAGCGAATCAAACTTTGGTTAGATGCTTTTGCTTGTTCGGTTGAAGCGCCATCAATTTTCAGCGCACCGTTATAAAAGTTGTAAGGAATGGATAAACCTTTTGAATCTTTGATGATTCCGTATTCTCCGAACAGTAATATCTTAGAGTAAAAAAGTGGTCCTTTCATGTGGTTGATTTTCTGTTAGTTCAACTTTTGCGCTCCGTTGCCAACAGTATCACAAAGGTACTGCTGATTTTGGCAAAATTCAACAAGATTTTCCTTAATAAATTCTAAAATTTCACTTTTAATGCTTTCAGGATAAAGTAAGTGAACATTAGCACCGGCATCGAGTGTGAAACAAACGGGTAATTTACTGCTTTCGCGGAAGCGACGAACTCGCTCAATTATTTGTAACGTATTGGCATGCATCAGGATAAAAGAAGGCGTTGAGGTGAGCATCATGGCATGTAAGGTCAGTGCTTCGCTTTCGGTTATTTCGATGAATTTATCGAGATCGCCTTGTTCTAATGCTTTTGAAATTATTGCCAGATTGCGGTGCGCTTGTTCAAATCGACTTGCGGCAAACGGATGGTTGTTCATCAGTGCGTGTCCGGCTGTGCTAGAAACTACTTTCTGACCGACATCTACCAGCATGATGGTGTCTTGAAAGTTGTGAAAAACCGCGTGTAGATTTTTTGGAAAAGCGATGCCGTACAAATCGGATGCCGCTGGAAAAGTTTCATTTTTTCCCCAAATGACGGGGTTTCCAGATATACTTCGGCAGGCGCTTCCCGAGCCAATTCGAGCTAAAAACGAAGCTTTTTTCAACAAGTGTTCTTCGTTCGGATGGGAACTGAGTTGGCGTTCGATGTCGCAAATGTTCATCGCTAAAGCTGCCAAAGCCGAGGCCGATGAAGCAATGCCCGACGAATGTGGGAATGTATTTTGGGAATCGATTTTAAGTGTTAAACCGTTCAAGAACGCGCAGTAGGGAAAAATCTTGTCGAAAAACGTTTGTAATTTGGGTAAGAAACTCGGTTTACGTTCGCCTTCGAAATAAAAATCAAATGAAAACTGATTTGCGAAGCTTGCTTCTACAGAAGTGATGGTTTTGCAGTCGTTCAGTGTGAAACTAATTGACGGATTTGCTGGGGTTTGATCCGGATTTTTCCCCCAATATTTCACTAAAGCAATATTACTTGGCGCACTAAACGTAGATTTGTGCTGAAAATTTGCGGTAGGAATTAAGTTTGTGATAAAATCTTCGTGAAGCTGCATGAAGTTTTTGCGCAAAGATAATACAAAGCGCGTGTATCAACTTTCATTTTATACGTATGAAGATAGGAAGAGATTTGGCAGTAAAAAGTGCAACTTTGATTGCCACTACATTGGGAATCGGATTTTTAGTCGGGCAGGTAACGCGTCCGGGAATCGAAACTTGGTTTGTTTTTTTAGAAAAACCGTTTTTCAATCCGCCAAACTGGTTGTTTGCGCCAGTTTGGAGTGTTTTGTACGTTTTTATGGCCATAGCTGCTGCTCGAGTATGGAGTAACACAAAATCGGAAGTGGTTGTGATCAGAAAAGCACTTTTATTTTGGTGGATTCAATTGGCCTTGAATACGGCATGGTCGTTTTTGTTTTTCGGATTGAAAAATCCGCTTTTGGCATTAGTTGAGATTGTTTTATTAGAATTGCTGATTTACGAAACCTACCTGCAATTTCGGAAAATCGATGTCGTTTCAGCTAAGTTGTTGATTCCGTATATGATATGGGTTGCTTTTGCGGCAATTTTGAACGCCTCGATTTGGTGGCTGAACTAAAAAGCGGACATATTATTTATAATCATTAAAAATAAACAACTTTAATATTTGTCGAACCTAATAAGGTTGTTAATATCCGCGTTGCCGTTTATCTTTGTGGGCAAAAATTTAAACAAAATGATGCAATCTTCTCAGGTTGATTATGTTCCGATTTTGATGCAGATGTTGTTAGCGGTAGGATTCGTTGCGCTAACCATTGTGGGTTCGAGTTTTCTCGGTCCGCGTCGGATGTCGAAGAACAAAGACAAAAATTTTGAGTGTGGAATTGAGTCTATTGGAAATGCTCGGATTCCGTTTTCTGTCAAGTATTTTCTCGTAGCCATCTTGTTTGTTTTGTTTGATGTGGAAGTAATTTTCTTGTATCCGTGGGCGGTCAATTTCAAGGCTATGGGTATGGAAGGCTTTCTTAAAATGGGCATCTTTATGGCTTTGTTGTTGGTTGGTTTCTTTTATGTAATCAAGAAAAAAGGTTTGGAGTGGGAGTAATCCTTAACGTAACGATGATACAACTATGAGCGATTCAAAAATAATTACCAATGCACCTGCTCCAGAAGGCTTTGCCGGAGAGGGTTTTTTTGCAACTAAACTCGATTCAGTAGTAGGATTAGCGCGTGCTAATTCGCTTTGGCCTTTGCCTTTTGCAACTTCTTGTTGTGGTATAGAATTCATGGCTACCATGGCGTCTCATTACGATGTGGCGCGTTTTGGTTCGGAGCGTATGAGTTTTTCACCACGTCAGGCCGACATGCTTCTGGTAATGGGAACTATCGCAAAAAAAATGGCGCCCATTTTGCGTCAGGTTTACGAACAAATGGCAGAGCCTAAATGGGTTATATCTGTTGGAGCCTGCGCGTGTTCGGGCGGAATTTTCGACACCTACAGCGTACTTCAAGGAATTGATAAAGTAATTCCGGTCGATGTTTACGTGCCAGGTTGTCCGCCGCGTCCGGAACAAATTCTCGACGGTATTATGCGTTTGCAAGATTTAGTGAAAAGCGAGTCGGTACGTCGCCGCAGTTCACCTGAGTACACTGAATTATTAGCCTCATACAACATCCAATAAAATGGGTTTAGAAAACCAATTTATTCACGAAACGCTGCTTGCCAAGTTTGGGGACAGCGTTTCCGACTTTAATCAAATTCACGACATATTAACTTTTGAAGCTGAGCCAGCTGCAATCAAAGAGGTGATTCAGTTTTTGAAAAGTGAACCGTCATTGAACTTTAATTTTTTAACCGATTTGTGCGGCGTGCATTATCCGGAAGCTAGTGAAGACCGGCAGTTTGCAGTGGTATATCATTTGCACAATTGGTTTGAAAACGTTCGTATTCGCATCAAGTGCTTTTTGAGTGGTGCGCAGCCGGAAATTCCTACGGTATCTGATTTGTTTCGAAGTGCAAACTGGCAAGAACGCGAAACCTACGATTTTTACGGTATCCGTTTTATGGGACATCCGCAGCTTAAGCGCATCTTAAATATGGATGAAATGACGGTGTTTCCGCTTCGTAAAGAATATCCATTAGAAGATGGTGGTCGTACCGATAAAGACGACCGTTTCTTTGGAAGAACTACAGATAATTGTTAACCTAAAAGCAGTACCATGTCAGAGTTACTTTTACCACCAGAACAACGTTTTGCTACAATTATCGAAAAGCATAAAAACGACGACGGCAGTGAGCTTTCCATCCTCAATTTAGGACCTACCCACCCAGCAACCCACGGAATATTTCAAAATATTTTGTTAATGGATGGAGAGCGTATTATTGAGGGCGAAGGAACGGTTGGGTACATTCACCGCGCCTTCGAAAAGATTGCCGAAAACCGTCCGTTTTATCAAATTACGCCACTTACCGACCGTATGAACTACTGTTCGTCGCCAATCAACAACATGGGTTGGTGGATGACTTTAGAGAAGGCATTGGGAATTGAAGTTCCGAAGCGTGTTCAATACATGCGCGTAATCGTAATGGAACTCGCTCGTATTGCCGACCACATTATTTGTAATTCGGTTTTAGGAGTTGATACGGGTGCTCTAACGGGTTTCTTGTATGTGTTCCAGTATCGCGAGAAGATTTATGAGATATACGAGGAGATTTGCGGTGCACGTCTTACAACCAATATGGGCCGAATCGGTGGTTTTGAACGCGATTGGTCGCCGAAAGTTTTTGAAAAAATTGAGAAACTTTTGGAAGAGTTTCCACCAATCTGGACCGAGTTTGAAAGCTTACTCACGCGAAACAGAATCTTCATGGATCGTACCATCAACGTGGGTGCGATTTCAGCCGAAGACGCTATGAATTTCGGATTTACAGGTCCGAATTTACGTGCAACCGGAGTTGATTACGACATTCGTGTGATGCAGCCGTATTCTTCTTACGACGATTTTGATTTTGAAATCCCTGTTGGAAAATCAGGCGATACTTACGATCGTTTTTGTGTACGTAACGCCGAAGTTTGGGAAAGTTTGAAAATTATCCGTCAGGCTATCGACAAGATGCCAGAAGGTCCGTATCACGCCGACGTTCCAGATTATTACCTTCCTCCAAAAGATGAAGTATACAATACTATGGAAGGCTTAATCTACCACTTTAAAATTGTAATGGGCGAGGTGCCGGTTCCGGTTACCGAAGTATATCATCCAGTAGAAGGCGGAAACGGAGAACTCGGGTTTTATTTAATTACCGATGGAAGTCGCACACCTTACCGATTACACTTCCGACGTCCGTGTTTTATTTACTACCAAGCCTTTAATTATATGGTGAAAGGTGAAATGTTATCCGATGCGATTGCAACACTTTCAAGCTTAAATGTAATTGCTGGCGAATTAGATGCATAACGAAATTATGGAAAGAAAACAGTACCATCAAGAAATCAATATAACACCTGAACTTCAAGCACGCATCGACGAGTTGATTTCGCGTTATCCAGCGGATAAACGCAAGTCGGCTTTGTTGCCTGTTTTACACGAAGTGCAAGATGCGCACGACAATTGGTTGAGCGTACCGCTTCAAGATAAAGTTGCCGAAATTCTGGGTATTAAGCCTATCGAGGTATACGAAGTTGTGACCTTTTACACCATGTATAATCAGCGTCCGATTGGCAAGTATATGTTCGAGTTTTGTCAAACTTCGCCTTGCTGTTTGAACGGTGTGGAAAACTTAATGGATTATACCTGTAAGAAATTAGGTGTTAATGTGGCAGAGCCAACTGCCGATGGCTTATTTGAAGTACGCGGAGTAGAGTGTTTAGGAGCTTGCGGATACGCACCAATGATGCAGTTGGGCGATTTCTACGTGGAGCATCTCAATGAAGAAAAGATCGATCAGTTGATCGCAGATTGCAAAGAAAATAAGATAACCTTACACGATAAGTAATGCAATTGTCAGCCTCTCAAGTTGAACAAATACGAACTTTCTTCCGGGATAAACCGGTACATAAAGTATATTTGTTCGGATCTTACGCACGAGGCGAGGCAGATGAAAATAGTGATATTGATTTACTTATCGATTGGGATTATGCTAGAATGAAAGGTTTTGATTTTGTGACTTGGTGGGATGAGATCAAGGTAATTTTAAAAAAGGAAGTTGATTTTGTATCTGCGAAGTATGTTTCTCATTTAATTGAGGAGTATATAAATAAAGAAAAGATCTTGATTTATGAAGCCTAGATTATCAGATAGTATAAGGATAGAACACATCCTCGAGGCGATTTGTGATTTAGAGTTTTTTATGAAAGATGTGAGTTTTGAGTTTTTTGAATCAAATAAAGAAAAGCAAGCTGCGGTTGAGCGAAAACTAGAAATAATTGGTGAGGCTGCTAACAAGCTTTCTGAAAGGATTTTTTATCATCCACAGATTTCAACACCATGGCGAAAGATTGTCAATACAAGAAATATTATTATTCATGAATATTTTAAAGTTGACATCGAAATTGTTTATAAAATAGCAAAAGAGGAAATAATTCCACTGAAAAGTGAAATTGAAGAAATACTAAATAATTTAGAGCAATATTTATCATAATATGGCACAAAAAATTTTACTGGATAAGATCAACGTTCCTGGAATTAAGACTTTCGAGGTGTACCGTCGGGAGGGAGGTTATGCTTCCGTAGAAAAGGCACTGAAGAATATGACGCCGGACGAGGTTGTGGAAGAAGTGAAAACGTCTGGTTTACGCGGACGCGGAGGCGCAGGTTTCCCAGCTGGAATGAAGTGGAGCTTTATCGATAAAAAAAGTGGTAAGCCAAGACATTTGGTTTGCAACGCCGACGAGTCGGAGCCGGGAACTTTCAAAGATCGCTTTTTGATGGAGTACATTCCGCATTTGTTAATCGAGGGAATGATTACCTCTTCCTATGCACTTGGCGCGAATTTATCCTACATCTACATCCGTGGTGAGTATATGTGGGTGTACAAAATCTTGGAACGGGCTATTGCCGAAGCCAAAGCTGCAGGATTTCTTGGAAAGAACATCCTAGGTTCGGGATACGACTTAGAGTTACACGTGCACTGTGGTGCCGGCGCGTACATTTGTGGTGAAGAAACGGCATTAATCGAATCGTTAGAAGGCAAGCGTGGAAATCCGCGTATCAAGCCACCGTTTCCAGCGGTATCGGGTCTGTGGGCTAATCCAACCGTGGTAAATAACGTTGAAACGATTGCGGCAGTGCCGTGGATTGTGAACAACAGCGGTGCCGATTACGCTAAAATTGGCATCGGACGCTCTACAGGTACAAAATTAATATCAGCATCAGGAAACATTAAGAATCCAGGTGTTTATGAAATAGAATTAGGTTTGTCGGTTTATGAATTCATGAATTCCGACGAATATTTAGGTGGAATGAGTACCGATCGTCCGTTAAAGGCGTTTGTGCCCGGCGGAAGTTCTGTGCCGATTTTACCCGCGAATTTAATATACAAGACAGCAAACGGTGAAGATCGTTTAATGACTTACGAAAGCTTGAGCGATGGCGGATTTGCTACCGGTTCTATGTTGGGTTCGGGCGGATTTATCGTGTACGACGATCGCGCGTGTATTGTTCGCAATACGTGGAATTTTGCACGTTTTTACCACCATGAAAGCTGCGGACAATGTTCGCCTTGCCGCGAAGGAACAGGTTGGTTGGAGAAAGTACTGTACCGTATTGAAAACGGAATGGGTCGCGAAGAAGACATTGATTTGTTGTGGGATATTCAATCTAAAATCGAAGGAAATACGATTTGTCCGTTAGGTGACGCCGCTGCATGGCCAGTTGCTGCTGCAATTCGTCATTTTAGAGATGAATTTGAATACCATGTTCGTTTCCCTGAAAAAATAAAAAATCGCGACCATTTTGTAGCAGAGCCGTTTGAAAAGGTGAAGCATTTAGTGGCTGGAGTAGGAGTTTAAATACCAATTATTAGAAAGTAGATTTCATACAATGAAAGTAACAATAGACGGGCAACCGATTGAAGTAGAACCGGGAACAACCATCTTGCAAGCCGCAAGAATGTTGGGAGGCGAAAGCGTTCCACCGGCAATGTGCTACTATTCGAAACTAAAAGGAAGCGGCGGAAAATGTCGTTGTTGTTTGGTAGAAGTGAGCAAAGGTTCAGATGCTGACCCACGTCCGATGCCAAAACTTATGGCTTCGTGCGTTACCGGTTGTATGGACGGGATGGAAGTGAACAGCGCCAGTTCGCAACGCGTGCAAGACGCCCGTAAGTCGGTTACCGAATTTTTGTTAATCAACCACCCACTAGATTGTCCGATTTGCGACCAAGCCGGTGAGTGCGACTTGCAAAATCTAAGTTTCAAGCACGGTAAGAGCCAGACGCGCTTTATCGAAGAAAAACGCACGTTCGAACCCGAAGACATCGGACCGAATATCCAATTGCACATGAATCGCTGTATTTTGTGCTACCGTTGTGTGATGGTAGCCGATCAGCTTACTGATAATCGCGTACACGGCGTACTCGATCGCGGTGATCACTCTAATATTTCGACTTGCATCTCAAAAGCAATCGACAATGAGTTTTCTGGAAACATGATCGATGTTTGCCCAGTTGGTGCACTTACCGACAAAACCTTCCGTTTTAAATCGCGCGTTTGGTTTAACAAGCCGTTTAATGCTCACCGCGATTGCGATAAGTGTTGCGGAAAAGTTACCGTTTGGATGTTTGGAAACGAAATTCAGCGTGTAACGGGTCGTAAAGACGAATATCACGAAGTGGAAGAATTTATTTGCAACGAATGTCGTTTTGAGCACAAAAACGTTGCGGATTGGGTGATTGAAGGTCCACGTAAGTTTGAAAAAGATTCGGTTATCAACCAAAATAACTATATACGTCCGTTGGACAAAGTAGTAATTGCTACGGAAAAAAATATTTTGAAAGGTCGCGACCAAGATCGCAAGAAAATCTCGATGACGAGTGTACCTTTGAAGCCGGAAGAGCAAGAAACGTTTTTAAAAGGAAACCTATAGTCTATGGATAGTGCAATCATTATAGAAAAGAGCATTTTCATTGTAGTCATTTTCGCGATTACGATGCTTATGGCTATGTATTCGACTTTAGCGGAACGTAAAGTTGCGGCTTGGTTACAGGATCGTATTGGTCCGAACCGCGCGGGTAAAGGCGGTATTTTACAGCCACTTGCCGACGGTTTGAAATTATTTAGCAAAGAAGAATTTTTACCGGATACGCCAAACAAATTTTTATTTATCGTAGGCCCGGGAATTTCGATGAGCGTGGCATTAATGACCAGCGCCGTGATTCCGTGGGGCGATAAGTTGGAAATGTTTGGAAGAACAGTGATCTTACAAGCAACCGACATCGATGTGGCTTTATTGTACATCTTTGGCGTTTTGTCGGTTGGTGTTTATGGAATTATGATTGGCGGTTGGGCATCGAACAACAAATTCTCGTTGATGAGTGCTATGCGTGCTGCCAGCCAAATGATTTCTTATGAAATTGCAATGGGATTGGCCATTATTGCTTTGTTAATGATGAGTGGTTCGTTGAGCTTACGCGAAATCGTGGCGCAGCAGCCGGGCATGCAGTGGAACGTGTTTTACCAACCGATTGGTTTTGTAATCTTCTTGGTTTGTTCTTTCGCAGAAACCAATCGTACGCCTTTTGATTTAGCGGAATGTGAAGCCGAGTTAATTGGTGGTTATCACACCGAGTATTCGTCGATGCGTATGGGATTCTATCTCTTTGCTGAGTACGCGAGTATGTTTATTTCCTCGACAATTTTGGCGACCCTGTACTTTGGTGGATACAACTATCCAGGTATGGAATGGGTGGTTAACAACTGGGGTGTAAATCCGGCTAATATCTTAGGAATAGTTGTTTTATTTGCGAAAATATGTTTCTTCATCTTCTTCTTTATGTGGGTAAGATGGACGATTCCTCGTTTTCGTTACGATCAGCTGATGCGTTTGGGTTGGAAAATATTGATTCCGTTGGCAATTGTGAACATATTTTTGACGGGCGTATTTGTATTGAAGAGCGAGATTTTAGAGGCGTTAGGATTTTAATCGGAAACGATTGCCCTAGCCCCGATAGGAGCGGCATCCTTTTTTATGGAGCTTCGCGGAATAAAAAAGATACAGCGGATAGCGGGAATAGCTTCAAAAAAACGGAATATTCTTGAGAAGCGAGATGCGAGTCCCGATGGCTATCGGGAGAGAAACGAGAAGCGAGATTTGAAAAGGATTTAGTTCCGAAAGTAAACGGGACACCTTGTTTAAAATACTAAGACAGATAGAGTCTATAAAAACGAAAAAGTAAATTAGAGATGGCAATAGAAACGATTTCATTATCGGGACGCAAAAAAGAGGTGGTGAACAAAAAGATGAATTTTTGGGAAGGCCTTTATTTAGTTGCGATTATTAAGGGATTGTTTATCACAATCAGGCACTTATTTAAGCGAAAAGTTACCATCAAATATCCAGAGCAAGTGCGTGAGCGCAGCGATGTGTATCGGGGTCAGCATCAATTAAAGCGCGATGAATTGGGTCGTGAAAACTGCACGGCTTGTGGTTTATGCGCTTTGTCTTGTCCGGCTGAGGCGATTACGATGACTGCAGCCGAGCGCAAGCCTGAAGAAAAGCATTTGTATCGCGAGGAAAAGTATGCTTCGGTGTACGAAATTAATATGTTGCGTTGCATTTTTTGTGGATTGTGCGAAGAAGCCTGTCCGAAAGACGCAATTTATCTTACAGAATCTAAGCAGTTGGTTCCAGCGATGTACGGTCGTGAAGACTTTATCTTTGGAAAAGACCGTTTGGTAATGCCTTTAACTCAGGCAATGATTAATGCTCAATCTCAAATGACACGTTAATGTCGGCAGTACTACTCACTTTTTACATCTTATCGGCAATCACGCTTGCTACAGCGTTTTTAACGATTTACAGCAGAAATCCGATTCACTCGGCTATTTATTTGGTGATTTGTTTCTTTACGATTGCCGGACACTATCTGCTACTCAACGCACAATTTTTAGCTATCGTTCACATCATCGTGTATTCGGGTGCAATTATGATTCTGCTTTTGTTTACGATCATGTTAATGAACCTGAACAAAGAAGACGAAGTGCACAAACCGCGTATCACTCGCTTAGGCGCTGTGGTGGTTTTTTGCTGCATGTGCCTGATTATGCTTACGATTTTTGTGAATTCGCAACCGGTGGCCGACTTGGTTCCGGCTAGTGGAATTGATTATCAATCGATTAAAGTATTAGGTCAAGTTTTACTTGATGGTGAAGAAGGTTATATGGTGCCGTTTGAATTTGCATCGATATTGCTTCTAGTAGCGATGATTGGAACTGTTTTATTGTCTAAAAAAGAAAAAGTACAACTATAATGCAGGACGTTTTAAATCAAGTTGGAATTAACAATTACATCTTTTTGTCGGTGTTGTTGTTCTGCATCGGAGTTTTCGGTGTGCTCTATCGTCGAAACGCGATTATTGTATTGATGTCTATTGAAATCATGCTCAATGCAGTGAACCTTCTTTTTGTGGCGTTTTCGACGTACCATGAAGATGCACAAGGACAAGTATTTGTATTTTTCTCGATGGCTGTAGCTGCAGCTGAAGTGGCCGTTGGTTTGGCTATTTTGGTTTCTATTTTCAGAAATATCGGGTCGATTGATGTGTCAAATCTTAAAAAGCTTAGAGGATAACTAATGGATTTATCGATTATTTTACTGCTGTTATTAGCTCCGTTAGGTGGCTTTTTAATCAATACTTTTTTAGGGAAACAACTCGGAAAAGGTGCTTCAGGTGCTATCGGAACTTTAGCTATTGTTATTAGTTTCGTTTGTACGTTGTTGCTGTTTTTGGGTTTGGAGCCCGGCGCGAATACGAAAGCCGATTTATTTCACTGGTTGACATTCCAAAACTTTAGTGTTGATTTTTCTTTCCAATTCGATCAATTGAGTTTATTGTGGTTGCTTTTCGTGACGGGTATCGGTTCGCTGATTCACTTGTATTCGATCAGCTACATGCACCACGATAAAGATTTTCATAAGTTTTTCTCGTATTTGAACCTGTTTGTCTTCTTTATGATCGTTTTGGTCAGCGGAAGTAACTTACCTATTTTGTTTATCGGTTGGGAAGGCGTAGGATTGTGCTCGTATTTGCTAATCGGATTTTGGTATAGCAATCAGGCTTACAACGATGCTGCAAAGAAAGCGTTTATCATGAACCGTGTGGGCGATTTAGGCTTACTTATCGGTATCTTCATTTTAGCAACCGTAGCTGGAACGCTCGATTATCAAGGTTTGGAAACATTTTTTCAAACGAAAGGTAGTTTGGTTGATTCTACTTGGTTGGCAGTTGCAGCACTCTGTTTGTTTATTGGTGCCTGTGGAAAGTCGGCACAGTTGCCACTATACACTTGGTTACCCGACGCTATGGCTGGTCCGACGCCAGTTTCTGCATTAATTCACGCAGCAACGATGGTAACGGCGGGTATCTTTATGGTTACGCGACTACATTTCTTATTTGATCTAGTTCCGGCCATTCAGAATGTTATCGCCGTAGTTGGTGTAGCAACAGCACTTTTCGCGGCTACGATTGGCTTAGCGCAGAATGATATTAAGAAAGTACTGGCGTATTCAACAGTTTCGCAATTAGGACTTATGTTCTTAGCCTTGGGAGTTGGAGCGTATGAAGTTGCCGTTTTTCATGTAATCACACATGCGTTTTTTAAGGCGTGTTTGTTCTTGGGTGCAGGTTCGGTAATTCACGCGAATTCCGACGAACAAGACATGCGAAAAATGGGTGGTTTGCGTAAAGTAATGCCAATCACATTCATTACCATGCTTATCTCGAGTTTAGCTATTGCGGGTATTTTTCCACTCTCAGGCTTTTGGTCTAAGGACGAAATTTTATTAGAAGCTTTCCATTACAGCATTCCGTTTTGGGCAGTAGCTTCGTTAGCTTCAATTCTAACAGCTTTTTATATGTTCCGTTTAATGTTCTTGACCTTCTTTGGTGAATTTAGAGGAACAGAACACGCAAAGAATCATTTACATGAAAGTCCTGCTTTAATGACGATACCTCTTGTTATTTTGGCAACTTTAGCTGCCGTTGGCGGATTAATCAGTATTCCAGGATCAAGTTGGTTGATGCACTTTTTAGAGCCTTTGCTTCATGCAGATGGTGCGCCAGAACTTCACGCATTAGATCAAACAGCGTATATCTTGATGGCCGTTGCCTCGGTAGGTGCGCTTGTTGGAATCTTTATCGCGTACAGAAAATACATTTCAAACAAAGAAGTTCCGGGTGAAGACAGCGAAGTAACTGGATTTACGAAAGTACTGGCTGAAAAATACTACGTTGACGAATTATACGACAGCGTTTTTGTAAAACCGATTAATTTATTGGCTCGTTTCTTCAGAGATGTGGTGGAAACGGCTCTAGGTTCGTTGGTATATGGATTCGGAAAAGCTGCTGCAGAAATCAGCAATCAGGGAAGAAAAGTACACAACGGCAGTATCGGATTGTACTTGTTCGTTTTTGTAATCGGATTCTGTCTTATAGTATCGTATTTATTTTTAGCTCAATAATCAGCACGTATGGAAGTTATCTACTTACTTATTTTACTTTTAGTGGGCGCCGGTCTTACCTATTTTTCCGGTGATAAAGCGGCATCTCGTGTTGCATTGTTGATCTCAACAGTAGCGTTCGGATATTCGCTTTATCTGGTTTCGCTGCACAACGGCGGCCAGTTGCCAGAAAATATTCATTTCGATTGGATTTCAAAGCCAAGCATTGGTTTCGATTTACGACTTGATGGTTTAGCACTTCTCATGCTGGTGCTCGCCACAACATTGCTTCCGCTAATTGTAGCGAGCGGCATCGAAACAAAATTCGCAAACGCAAAATCACTTTATGCACTTGTTTTGTTAATGGCATTTGCCATGTGCGGAACCTTTGTGGCTTCAAACGGATTATTATACTACATCTTCTGGGAAGTTGCCTTAATTCCGATTTACTTCATTGCATTAATTTGGGGAAGCGGCGATGCTGAAGAGCGCAAAAAGCAAGTGGTGAAATTCTTTATTTACACATTTGCCGGTTCGCTGTTTATGCTTGTTGGTTTCGTTTACTTGTATGGAAAAGCGGGAAGTTTGTTGCTAACCGATTTATATAATTTAGAACTTTCTTACAACGAACAGCTACTTGTTTTTGGAGGTTTCTTTTTAGCGTATGCGATTAAGATTCCGCTGATTCCGTTTCACACCTGGCAAGCAAACGTTTATCAAAAAGCACCTGCCATGGGAACCATGTTACTCTCGGGTATCATGCTTAAAATGGGATTATATAGTGTGATTCGTTGGCAAATTCCTATTTCGCCCGATGCATCGAAAGAGTTAATGCCTTATTTGGTATGGATCGGAATTGCTGGTGTTATTTATGGTTCTATTGTAGCTTTACGTCAGCGCGACGTGAAAAAACTACTTGCGTACTCATCTCTGGCACACGTAGGTTTAATTGCTGCAGGTTTCTATGGCTTAACTGCCGATGGCATTACTAGCGGTATCATTCAAATGTTTGGCCATGGTTTAGTCGTAGTTGGCGTTTTCTTTGCTGTTGAAGTAATTGAACGTCGTTACCACACGCGCGCCATCAGTGAGCTCGGCGGAATTAGAGCACAAGCCGTTAAGTTTGCTTCTGCTTTCTTGATTGTTACGCTTGCATCGGTTGCGCTTCCTGGTACTGTGAATTTCGTGGGTGAATTCGGATTGTTGTTTTCACTATCTACACAAAACGTTTGGTTTGCCGTTATCGGCGGTTTAACCATTGTATTGGGAGCTTACTATATGTTGAAAATGTATCAGCAAGTTATGTTGGGTGAGGCAAACAAAAAGCCTTTTGCCGATTTAACCATAACGGAGTCGCTTATTTTTGGCGCTCTAGCCGCTGTTATCTTCTTCTTTGGAATTTATCCGCAACCAATAAACGATTTGATTGCACCAGCCGTAAATGAAATTATCGCTCAAATTAGCACAAACTAACCAACCGGAATGAACACTTTAATAGCAATTACAGCACTTGGCGTTATTTGTCTGATATTCGAATTACTGAATCTCAGAAAGATTTTAGTTCCGTTCTCAATCGTAGCATTGTGCGGAATTTTATACCTAAATAGTCTAGATTATAACCAAACAGCTTCGTACTACAATAACATGATTGTAGTAGATAACTTCTCGGTGACTTTTACGGCTTTGTTTATCGTGCTTACAACCTTTTTGGTGGCCTTAGGATATCATTTTTACGACGACGTACCGGAGAAATTAAGCGATTTCGTTGCCATTAAAATTTTCTTGCTTTCAGGAGCCGTCGCTATGGTTAGTTTCGGAAATCTAGCGATGTTTTTCTTAGGAATTGAAGTACTTTCTATTTCTCTGTACATCTTAGCTGCAAGTCGCCGTTTGAATATTAAGTCGAACGAATCGGGAATGAAATATTTCTTAATGGGTTCGTTTGCTTCGGGTATCATTCTTTTTGGAATTTGCTTGATTTACGGTGCCATCGGTTCGTTTGATATGCGTGTGATTATGGAAGCTGCCGTTTCAGCCGACGTTGAAGAATGGTTCTACATCGGTGGAATTTTGCTCGCTATCGGACTCTTGTTCAAAATTGCAGCAGTTCCTTTCCATTTCTGGGCTCCCGATGTTTATGAAGGTGCACCAGCATTAACTACTGCAACAATGAGTACTTTGGCGAAGGTAACCGCTATGGCAACCTTCTTTAAGCTTTTCTTCGCAATGAGTGGTAATTTACCCGAAACGTCGCAAACGGTACTTATTGTGCTTTCTGGCTTGTCGATGACCGTTGGAAACATCATGGCGTTGCGCCAAGCGAATGTAAAACGTATGTTGGCTTTTTCAGGGATATCGCATGCTGGTTTTATGCTAATGACATTAATAGGAACTCAGATTTCTGCAGGAACGCTTCTTTACTACGGTACGGCTTATGCTTTCGCAGGAATCGGTGCATTTAGTGTTATTCTATACGTGTGCAGGCATTTAGAAAACGAAGATATCGTGAACTTTCAAGGTTTAGGAAAATCAAATCCTTTCTTGGCGTTCGTGCTCACCACTTCTTTACTTTCGATGGCGGGTATACCGATCTTTGCAGGCTTCTTTGCTAAATTGATGTTGTTTTCGCAAGTTTTAGAAAGCGGGCATCTGGCTTTAGTAATCGTAGCAGTAGTGAATTCGATTATCGCTGTAGGTTATTATTTCAAGCTGATTTTAGCGATGTACACTAAAGAACCGCAACACGAGAGAACCGGTCGTCCGTTTTATATCTACGCAGTGGCAACAGTTGCTTTGCTATTGAATCTGACGATTGGATTATTTCCGTCTTTAGTAACCGATTTATTGCGTTAATGCCATAGCGGCAAGAAAGCCGCCTGTCCACGCATTTTGAAAGTTAAAACCTCCTGTCACGGCGTCGATATCTAAACATTCGCCCACGATATAGAGGTTTTCTGTTTTTTTGCTGGAAAAATCTTTGAAGTTGATGTCTTTTAAAGAAACGCCTCCTGCGGTTACGAATTCTTCTTTAAACGTACTTTTTCCGTTGATTTGGTACGCATCGGAACGCAGCACCGTTGCCAGTACACGGTAATCTTTTTTGCTTAACTCGGCGATTTTCTTTTGCTGCGGAATGGCAGTTTTTTCCAGCAGAAACAACCAATGCCGGTTCGAAAATCCGAATAAATTGGTATTGACAATCGTTTTTTTGTGGTGTTCTAAAAGTAGGGTTCGCAGCTCACTTTCATAATCGGATGCGCTCGATTCTTCGTTGAGCCAATCGATTTGAATTTGAAAGCGGTACTCCAATTTCGCTAATTCACGGGCAGCAACGGCGCTCAATCTCAAAACTGCCGGCCCGCTAAATCCCCAATGGGTAATTAGTAAATTCCCCGCTTGTTTTAATTTCAGTTGTGGAATCGATACGCTAACATGTTTAGAAATTCCTGCAAGGGCTGTAATTTCTTTTTCAACTACATTGAATGTGAACAACGACGGAATGGGAGCGATGATATTATGACCGAGATTTTGTAAAATATCCCAAACTTTCGTACTCGAGCCTGCGGCAACGACGACTTTCTGTGCATTTATGAGCTGCGTTGTTGTTGTGATTTCAAAGCTTTCGACCGTTTTTTGAATGTCTTTTGCAACAATTCCCGTTTCGATGATGATGCCGAGTTTTCTGCATTCGTTTAGAAAGCAATCGATTATCGTCTGACTTTTATTGCTAATCGGAAACATGCGGCCGTCGGATTCGGTTTTTAACGCAACGCCTCGTGATTCGAACCACTCAATGGTTTGTTTCGGGCCAAATTTTGAAAACGGACCTAACAGTTCTTTTTCGCCACGCGGGTAATTCTTTACCAATTCACGCGGATCCATACAATCGTGCGTTACGTTGCAACGTCCGCCGCCGCTGATACGCACTTTCGAAAGCACCTCTTTTCCGCGTTCTAAAATCACAATTTTTAGTTTTGGATTTTGAGTTGCCGCATTGATGGCCGTAAAGAAACCCGCTGCGCCGCCGCCAATTATTGCAATATCACATTTCATTTAAAAGCGTAAAGTCGTCACTAATAATTCCGTCGATCAATTCGGTTTTTTTCCAAAATCGAAGGGCAGCCCGATCGTTTACCGTGTAGAGCCAGACTGTCAGCTTAGAATCAACGCAGCTTCGAGCGGTTTTTTCTTCCGCGAAAACGTGGTTTAAGACGACAAATTCGGGCTGTAATTCTGCGATATGGGCAATGTCTTGTTCATTTATATGTTCGAACAAACATCCGAATCGATAGCTACTTTGGGCAAATATCGGCCAATTTTCGGGTAAAAAACTCGTAAGTACAATTTGTTCTTTGGGGAATCGTACTTCAGCAAGGGTTTCATCTAAAAATGAAATCAAGGCTGCGGCTGCCGTCGTTTTTAATTCAATATTGTGCAGCAGATATGGAAAACGCTCTAATACGGTTCGCAATTTTGGAATAGTACTGCCGTCGCACATCCGAATTTGTTCTAGTAAGACAGTAGCTGTGTCGGCCACAAGAACGGCTTCTGTACAAGTACGTTTGGTCGAACGGTCGTGCATAATCCAAAATACGCCGTCGCGGTCTGTTCGAACGTCGTATTCAATACCATTGGCGCCAAATTCCGAGCAGTATTCAAAACCTTTTAGGCTATTTTCCAAAAACTGCTTCGGAATTCCGCGATGACCAATTTTTAGCATTTCGATATTTTATAGTGCCTCGAGTAATACAATTTTGAAATTGGAATCAATAACTGCAACACCATTTTTGATAACAGTTGTTTGTCCAGAATACGTGTCGCGCACTTTTGTTCCTTCCGCGAAAGCGCTATCAATCGGAATTTCTTTACTTCCTTCATTCAAATCTAAGCCAACAACAACCACATCTTTGATATTGTTTTTTTGATACGTTCGTTTAAAGAAACAGCCGTTTTTACTGCTAATTTTCTGATGTACTCCCGCGCCAACCGCCGTGTGGTTTTTACGGAAGTTTGCCAGTTTTTTCCAATGTGCGTAAATATCTTGCGTGGCTTTATTTTCTTTCAAATCGTTCCAGTTCATAAACGAACGTAAGGTCGCATCGCCTTGAGTACCCGGAATATCGAGTGGGCGCGCCGTTTCATCTCCGTAATAAATTTGTGCAATTCCTGGACAGAGCAGCAATTTTGTGGCTGATTCGTATGGTTTTTTACGTTGCTTATCAAACGGACCTCCATCGTCGTGCGATGAAACGTAGTTCAATACACTTTTGCCTTTTAGCTGGTTTTGTAAGTAATTGTTGTACTGCGAAAACAGTTCTTCGTAGGGTTTATTGGCATCTCCTTTGAAAGAAAAATTGATGAGATTATCGAATCCGTTAGAGAAATAATCGACTGTTTTGTCGGAAAATTTGAACTGGCGTCCGTCGTGAATGCTGTAATTGTACACTTCGCCAATCATGTAAAACGGATTGTCATCTAAAACTTCTCTCGGATTTTGTTTTTTCCACTGCTCGAAGGCAGCAGAACAGCTGTTTTTTAGCGCCATCCATACATCTTCTTCGGTATGTTTAGCTGTATCTGCACGGTAACCATCGATTCCATATTTCAATACATAATCAGCCAACCATTTTATGATGTAGTATTTCGGTGCGCGTGGATAGCCCGTTTCTTTGAAAAATTTATCCAAAGATGCGATTTCGGATTCGTACCGACCTTCTTTTTTCCATTTCTCAACCAGGGCAGGAGGGAGGGAAACATTGGCTTCAGATTCGGTTTTTACATCCGGAAGATTCTTTACCAACGTACAGCTAATCGTGTTTTCGTATGTCTGATAGACGCATTGTGGACTCGTACGAACCCATTCGTCGGGCCATACCGGATCTTTCGGAGTTACCGGGCCGGTATGATTTACAACTCCGTCGAGAATGATTCGAATGCCTTTGCTGTGGGCAAGTTTAACGAGTTCGGCTAAATCGGCTTCGTTACCAAAATTAGGATCTAATCGCGTCCAATCTTTAGCCCAATATCCGTGAAAACCGTAGCTAAATCCTGTTCCTTCGTCGGTTCCTTCGTGAATTTGCTCTACCAAAGGTGTCATCCAAATGGCGTTGATACCCAAATCTTCGAAATAACCTTCTTTCATTTTCTTGATCACACCTTTTAAATTGCCACCTTCAAATCCGCGTAACTTGCCCGTTTCTTTAGTCCGATCTAAGTAAATGGTTTTACTTGCGTTTCCGTCGTAAAAACGATCGGTTAGTAAGAAATACACATTGGCCGCTTCCCAAACAAATGGTTTTTTACTGCTTGATTTTTGTGCAGTTTCGGTTGATTTACATGAGCTTGCAAAAATCAGTAGCGCTAATAATCCGATTTTAATCCCTTTCATTTTTTAAGATTGATTTTTATTTCCTGTCCTGAAGTTAATTCAAAAGAAAAGCTGGAAGCTTCATTTGCCGATTGCGAGTTTCTTTTTACTAATTTTCCGTTCACTTCAATTGCAGTAAGTGTTTGCGGTGCTT
This sequence comes from Flavobacterium sp., assembly GCF_049240005.1. Lineage (GTDB taxonomy): Bacteria > Bacteroidota > Bacteroidia > Flavobacteriales > Flavobacteriaceae > Flavobacterium. Next base: position 21,228 of record NZ_JBMLTK010000052.1, read on the forward strand.
GAATGATTTTCAAAGTGATTTTTCGTTTAACCGCTTTAAAAGCAGTTCCCTTTTCCGATTTTATATCCACTGTGTCACTTCCAGCTTCTTTCGTAATGCGCAGCAATTCGTAATTTCCTTTTTCGAAAGCGTTTGTCGTAGTACCGTCGTCAAAGTAAACCGTCGCGACAGTCGGGTAATTTTCGTTGTAATAATAACCTAATGTAAGCTCTTTCATCGAAGCAGAACCCACATTTAAGTCGTTGCAAGTAGGAATAACTGCCCCTGAACGCACGAAAACCGGTATGTGGTCTTCCGCTGTTTTTACAGAAACGTATTTTCCACCTTCGTAGATTTTTGTTGCATCATAATAATCTACCCAACGCGCTGTTTTCGGAAAGTAAACGGTTTTTTCGGCCAACTTAGCATCGGTAATAGGAACAACTAAGAAATCATTTCCCCACAAGTAACCATCTGCATTTACAAAAAGAGATTTATTGGTTGGTTCTTCAAAAAATAATGGGCGCATCAGTGGCGTTCCGATTTGGTTGTTTTCAAACGCTAAACTGTAATTGTACGGCAGTAAGGCGTAGCGCTCCAAAATAGCTTTACGAGCTAGTTTTTTGGCGTTTTCACTTCTAAATACGGGCTCCGAAGCAACTTCTTCCTGTGCATGAGGTCGGAAAATAGGTTGAAAAACGCCGTATTGCAACCAACGTACGTACAGCTCGTCGTCGAGATTCGCTCCTGCAAAACCTCCTAAATCCGAATGCATATAGCCTAAACCTTGCAATCCCATTTGGAGTGCGATTTCAGGTTGTGCTTTTAAACCGCCCCAGGTTCGGTTGACATCGCCCGACCACGGAATCATTCCGAAACGTTGCGAACCCGAATAACCCGAACGCATTAGAATAAACGGACGTGTATTTGGATACTTTTCAGCATATTTCGTAGCTAAAAGTTCTGCCCATTTGTGTCCATAAATGTTATGAACTTTATTAGCCGGTCCCGATTCGTGACGCACCCATTTTGGATGTACTTCGGGTTCACCTAAATCGCCCCACCAACCAGCAACGCCTTTCTTTATGAATTTATCGTACACATTCCAAAACCATTCTTTCGCCTTAGGTTTGTCGAGGTCAATTAAACCAGTCGTTCCAAAGTAAAAGTCGTAAACCGCAGGTTGTGAAAGCGAATCTTTCGCTAAAATTCCTTGTGCAACGGCTTCATTCCACTTCGACGACGATTTAAGAATGAATGGTTCAGTAATTAAAATGGTTTTAATGCCCTGTTTTGAGAACTTCGAAATCATTTTTTCAAACTTCGGAAAGCTGTCGCGCCATACGTCTAAATTTCCCATAGTTTCTTTGATCGTTGTTCCAAACCAGTATAAATCAAAGATGATTGCGTCTACAGGAATTCTATCTTTCTTGAACGCAGCAATTGTTTTTTCAGCTTCCTTTTGCGAATGATAACCAAATCGGCTACTGAAATTGCCCAACACATAACGTGGCGGTAGCGGTTGACGTCCGGTTAAAGTCGTATACGTTTTAACCAAATCTTTCCAAGTTCTGCCAGCAAAAATCTGGTAGCGTACCGGCCCACCTTCCGCCGAGTAGGTAACTACATTTTGTTTTCCGCTGTCTAAATCCAAATCGCCTACCCACGTATTGTCGAAATGAACGCCGTATACTTCCGACGATAAATACATCGGAATACAATAGTTCATCAACTCCGAACGCGTTTCGTATCCGTAATGTGCCTTGTTATACAGTCGCAGTTTGTTGCCGCGTCGGTTCATTCCTAAAACCCGCGAACCGCCTCCCAGTAAGCTCTCATCAGCATTTACGCTGAGTTTCACCGAAGTTTCTTTGTTTGTTCGCGAAGCTGCCAACTCGGTGGCTAGTAATTGTCCGGATTTGTAATACGCTATGCTAAACGGTTTGTAAGTTACAACGACACGTATTAAGCCCGACGAAAGGTCAACTTTATCGCGAAGTTCCTGAGCTTTTACACTTTGAAAAACAGATTTATCTACTACCGCAAGCGAATTTTCACTCACACTGCCTGTGGCAATAAATTCTGTTTCCACAGCTTCGTTGCTAAAAAATCGGATTTTGTAAACACCGTCAGAAACTCGAATCGTGTGAATGCCATTGTCGTTAGAATACGATTGATATTCGCGTTGCGCATAACCAACAGTTACCGCAAGTAAAAGGAAAATACGAATTGTAAAACGCATAATTATTTTTGTAGCTCTATGATTAACACGTCTTGTGCCGGAACTGAGAGCGATTTATTGATTTCTAATTTCGAACCCGTCACGATTTCCTGTCCAGCGCTGTAACCCGCTAAACTTTCGTTGTAGGTTGCCAGATCAAGGACTTGTGCTTCTTTGTTGTTATTCACTACCACCATAACCGACTTCTCATTCAACGTACGGAAATACACATAAACGTTGTTAATCGGCAGATAGTGTTTCATCTTTCCAAAGTGCAAAACCGGATTGTTCTTGCGGTAATTGAACACTTTTTTCGTGAATTCATGAAACTTGTTTTGCTCGGCAGTTCTACCAGCTAACGTAAAGGCATTATTGGTATCTCCGTTCCAACCTCCTGGAAAATCTCTGCGAATATCGCCGTCTCCCTTGTCTTTGTTGCCTTGCATGCCAATTTCACTGCCGTAATAAATCTGCGGAATCCCACGAACCGTTGCAATAATAGCTAACGCCATCTTGTATTTCGCGAAATTTCCGTTGTAAATGTGGTTGAAACGTTGGGTATCGTGATTTTCAAAAAATACCAACAAATTATCGGTATTCGGATAGAGAAAGTCGTTTGTAAAATTGTTGTAAACCTTGATTAAACCATTGGTCCAATTCGATTCTTCTTCTTTCAAAGCCGAACCCAATTCGCCTTGAAGCGTAAAATCCATAACCGATGGCAAATACGAGTTGTACGATTGTATCGCGCCAATTTTACTATCCTTCTGCCAATACGCCATTTGCGCTTGGTCGTACATCCAAACTTCGCCAACAATATTGAAATTCGGGTACTCATCCATAATCGCTTTGGTCCATTTTGCAATAGCGTGCTTGTCGGCGTAACTGTACGTATCCACTCTAAATCCATCCAAATTGGCGTATTCGATCCACCATAATGCGTTTTGCGTCAGGTAGTTTAAAACCAATTCATTGGTCTGATCTAAATCGGGCATAGACCGCACAAACCAGCCGTCCATGCAGTATCTGCTGTCAATTTCCGAAGCATTTACGTCGAATTGCGTGGTCATACGATAATTGGTTTGGCCGTAACCCGGAAACTGATGCACCCATTTGTACGTAGGTAAATCTTTTAAAATCCAATGTTCAGTTCCCCAGTGGTTGGTCACGTAATCTTTAACCACTTTTATGCCTTTCTGATGTGCAGCTTCCACAAAATCAACATATTCCTCATTGCTGCCGTAACGCGGGTCAATGTGGTAAACATCCGATTGTGCGTAGCCGTGATACGAGGTTTTCGGGTCGTTGTCTTCGCATAAAGGCGTACTCCAAACTGCGGTAACGCCTAAGTCTTCCAGATAATCCAAATGTTTCTTCATACCGGCAATATCGCCACCGTGACGTCCGTCTTGCGAACTGCGGTTAAATTTATCGGCCGTGTCTGGCGTACTGTCGTTATTCGGATTTCCGTTGGCAAAGCGGTCCGGCATCAGTAAATACATAACATCGCTCGAGTCAAATCCTTTACGATTAGCACTGTCTTTTCTGCGGGCGCGAAGTTCGTACGTACGTTTTTCAACTTTTTTCCCTTGCGTGAGCGAAAGTTCAATAAATCCAGCCGGAACATTTTTCAAATCCAAATTCACAAATAAATAATTCGGATTTTCCGTGCGAATTACGCCAACAACAGTTGCTTTATCGCAAGTCACCACAGCATTTCCAATATTTTTTCCGTACAGCATCAGTTGCAATTCGGTTTTTTTCATGCCGCTGTACCAAAACGGCGGTTCTACTTTTTGAATCTGTGCAAATCCAATCTGAGCAAGTAGGAGTAAAGCAATAAGTTTTTTCATTTTTTTTATTTTTTGGGCGGCTCGGCAGCCAACGTTCGTACTTCAAAAAAAAGAGTTTTCGGCTGCCGCCAGGCTTTCCGCGGTGCACGGCACCTTGCTGCAATCCTTGCCGCGGCAATCGTTATCCAAACAGCAGTAACCAAAAACTGCCCGAAAAAACGGGCAGTTTTATTAAACAGCAATTAAACTGTTGGGTATCACTTCTACAGCTTTTCCGTTTACAATCACGTGCAGCGGTTTGTCGCCATCCACCATAAACTGCGTTTCGCCGTGTTTTACAGTAACTTTTAAAATCTGATGTCTGAAGTTAATCTTAAACGAGTATCCTTCCCATTCTTTCGGAATGCGTGGTGTAAAGTGCAACTGATTGTCTTTTACACGCATGCCGCCAAAACCTTCTACAATACTCATCCATGTTCCTGCCATCGAGGTAATGTGGCAGCCTTCTTCAACTTCCTTGTTGTAATCGTCTAAATCTAAGCGCGATGTACGCAAGTAAAAAGTATAAGCCATTTCCATTTTTCCAAGAACTGCCGCCTGTATCGAGTGAACGCAAGGCGAAAGCGAACTTTCATGAACGGTAAAAGGTTCATAGAAATCAAAATGCTTCTCTAATTCTTCTGTGGAAAAATGATCTTCAAAGAAATAAAATCCTTGAAGTACGTCGGCTTGCTTAATATAGGGCGAACGCAAAATGCGATCCCAAGACCATTTTTGGTTAATCGGACGCTGCGAACGATCGAGCTTGTCGACTTTCACCAACTCTTTATCCAAGAAACCGTCTTGTTGCAAGTAAACTCCGTACGTTTCCGAATACGGGAAATACATGTTGGTACCTACTTCGCGCCATTCGCTAATTTCTTGTGAACCCAATTTTACTTTTGCAACAATTCGACTGTAATCTGCGGGATATTCTTTGGCTACGCGTTCGGTTTGTTCGGCAGCGTATTCCATACACCATTTCGCGATGTAATTGGTGTACCAGTTGTTGTTTACGTTGTTTTCGTACTCGTTTGGTCCGGTCACACCTAAGATCACATACTTATTTTTATCTGTCGAGAAGTTGGCGCGTTGTTTCCAAAAACGAGCAATACCAATTAAAACTTCAAGACCTTTTTCCGGAATGTAGCTGTAATCGCCGGTGTAGCGGTAGTAATTGTAAATAGCAAAAGCAATAGCGCCGTTTCGGTGAATTTCTTCAAAAGTAATTTCCCACTCGTTGTGGCATTCTTCGCCATTCATGGTTACCATCGGATACAAGGCTGCTCCGTTTGTAAAGCCTAATTTGCCCGCATTTTCGATCGCGCGATCAAGTTGGTTGTAGCGGTACGTAAGTAAATTACGCGCCACTTCCTGATCTTTTGTAGCCATGTAAAACGGAATACAGTATGCTTCGGTATCCCAGTAGGTTGATCCGCCGTATTTTTCTCCGGTAAATCCTTTCGGTCCGATGTTTAAACGTGAATCCTTTCCTAGATACGTTTGGTTGAGTTGGAAAATGTTGAAACGGATACCTTGTTGCGCTTTTACATCGCCTTCTATAGTGATATCGCTCATTTCCCAAATTTTCGACCAAGCTTCGGCTTGCATTTGCAGTAATTTGTCGTAGCCTAAAGCACGTGCTTGTTCTACAGCTTTTTGCGCAGCAGCTACCGTGTTTTCATGGTTCATCGAAACCGTATAGCCACCAAATTTGGTGATACTTAGGGTTGTGTTTTTAGCAACAGTAGTTTCAAAAACAACACCTAATTTATCGGCCGATTCTTGTGAAATTTCTTTCGCAGCGATAGCTGTTCCGTTGTTGCTCACGTTTGTTGCGCCAAATGTGGTCGCTTCAAAGTGTGTCTTAAAAGTGCGTGCGGTAACGTAAACGGCGTCGGTTGCTGTGGTGCTGCTTAAGGTTTCCCAAAAACGTTCTTCCCAGTTGGCATCTTCGTTATGTACAGCAGCATCTACGTACGAGTTTATTTTCAGCGAAAGCGCGCCAGATAAAGCGGTAATGTTGTATTGTATAACGCCAACTTCGTCGAGTTCGAGCGATAAAAAGCGCGTTACTTCGACGGCAATTTGCGACTGGTTGGCGAGTGTTGCTGTGAAGCTTCTGCGGTACCAACCGGCTTTCATGTTAAGTTCGCGTTTAAAATCAGCGACTGCGGTGCATTTCGCCAAATCGAACGATTCTCCGTTTACGGAAAAATCGATTCCGATCCAGTTCGGTGCATTAAGTACTTTTGCGAAGTACTCGGGATAACCGTTTTTCCACCAACCCACTTTGGTTTTGTCGGGATAGTAAATCCCTGCGATATAGCTGCCTTGAAACGTTTCTCCGCTGTAACTTTCTTCAAAATTGGCACGTTGCCCCATGGCTCCGTTTCCAATACTGAACAAACTTTCAGACGATTTTACGCGTTCCTGATCAAATCCTTCTTCGATAATCGACCATCCATCGGGTTTGATATAATCCTGATTCATTTAAATAAATTTTGTTTTGCAGTTCTCCTGCATCATTCTACATTAAGCTTTTACTTTTTTTAATAAACCGTCAATAAATGCGGTGTCCATGTGCGTGAAATCTGGGAAATTGAAAGCGGCTTCGTGAAGTACTTTCGCATCGCCAATTCCAACGCTTATCATTCCAGCTATGTTCGCTGCCTGAATTCCAGCTTCCGAATCTTCAAAAACGATACAATCTTCAGGAGCCAGATTAAGTTTACGAGCTGCAACTAAAAAAACTTCCGGATCGGGTTTTGCCTGTGATACGTCGTTTCCATCTACAATGGCGTCGAACAAATCAATGATACCGGTTTTTTCTAAAATCGGCCGTGCGTTTTTGCTCGCCGAACCTAAAGCAATAGGTTGTTTTAGTGTTTCTAAATGCGACAAAATAGGCATCACGCCTGGTAAGATCTCAGAGCTATCAATATCGGTTAGATAGGATAAATAGTCGTCGTTCTTTTGTGTGAGCCAAAGTTGTTTTTCTTGTTCGGTTGCTGTAATTTTTCCGAGTTCCAGAATTATTTCCAGCGATCGAACGCGGCTAACGCCTTTTAGTTTTTCGTTGTGGTGTGGTGTAAATTCGATTCCGAGCTTTTCAGCAATTTTTTGCCACGCCAAGTAGTGATACTTCGCAGTGTCAACAATTACACCGTCTAAATCGAATATGAAACCTTTTTTACTCATTAATGTCAATTTTTTTATTGGTAGAAACACCAAGCGTTAAAATTCCCGCAAAAATCATCGAACATCCGCCAACAATCAATGCATAAACAGGTTGTTCGTTGAACCATTCTTTAACCATAAATCCGAGAACCGTTCCTGCAACGATTTGCGGAATAACTATAAAGAAGTTAAAAACTCCCATGTAGTAGCCCATTTTTGCAGCTGGTAAGGAACCCGATAACATGGCATAAGGAATAGAAAGAATACTTGCCCAAGCAATTCCAACGCCAGTCATAGCCAACAGTAATCCTACTTTGTCGGAAAGGAAATAGATTGAAATCAATCCGATACCTCCCGCGATGAGCGCCAGCATATGTGTAAACTTGTTACTGGTTCGACGAGCTAAAGCTGGAAGCAAAAATGCCACTGCAGCAGCTACTAAGTTGTAGATGGTAAACATCACCGCAACCCAATCGGCAGCATCGTTGTACTCTTTCGTGGTGGAGTCTGTTGTGCCAAAAACGTGGCCAGTTACCGCCTGTGTGGTGTAAATCCACATGGCAAAAAGCGCAAACCACGAAAAAAACTGCACATAGGCAAGTTGTTTCATGGTTTTTGGCATGTTTAATAAATCTGTAATGATAACGGTAAAGCCATTTCGCACCTCATTTTTTCTTAGTTGCGATACAATTAGGAAAAGTACACCAACAACTAACAGACCAATGGATAGTAGATACAATTCTTTATGTGCTCCAGTTTCCCCATTTGCATCGGCTTTAAGATTAAGTTGATGTACAAAATAGGTGAGTATTCCGCCTATGAGTGCGAGTACTCCACCGTAAGTCGCTTGCAGTTTTGTAGTTACGTTCTTTTGTGTGCTCACCTTTTCGTGGTGGTCTTTGGTAGATGTTGCTCTTTTGGCATCCTCAAACGCTTGTAGTTCCTCGGGAGAATATTCTTTCGATTTAAGGACCGTCCATAATACCGCTAGAAAAAAGACAATTGCTCCGACATAAAAAGACCATTTTACAGAGTCCGGAATTACGCCTTCTGCAGCCGTGTTTGAAAGTTCGAAAATGTTGGTAAATATCCATGGCAATGCCGAGCCTACAACCGCTCCAAGTCCGATAAAGAAACTTTGCATGGCAAAGCCTAGAGTTCTTTGGCTTTCGGGCAGGTTATCACCAACAAAGGCGCGAAAAGGTTCCATGGAAATGTTTATGGAAGAGTCCATAATCCACAACGTTCCAATTGCAATCCAAAGACTAGGCGAATTAGGCATGGCGAATAATGCCAGTGAAGCTAAAATTGCACCGACCAAGAAATACGGACGTCTTCTCCCTAATCGAGTCCATGTTCGATCAGAAAAATAGCCAACAATTGGTTGTACAATAAGACCTGTAAGTGGGGCTGCTAACCAGTAGAATCCAATCTTATCTGGGTCGGCACCAAGAGTGTCAAAGATTCTTGATGTATTTGCATTCTGCAGTGCAAAACCGAACTGAATTCCGAGAAATCCAAAACTCATGTTCCAGATTTGCCAAAAACTTAATTTACGCTTTTCCATTATCGTAATTAAAATGAGATACGATAAGCGCGTTGCTTATCAAAACTTTATTTGTTTTCGAAGTAAATTACAAGCTTTGATAATTGCTGCCAAATATATCGAAAAAATAGAATTTCAATAAGTTTTAAAAAATTAAAATTTGGAAACGACTGTTAATTTGTTGAATCTCGGATAATTAAGCTGGTTTCAATTACTTCTGTGGTGTATTGCTCGGCAGTACTGTATTCGGTTTCCTCTTCTTCCAAACGGTCGATGAGCATTTTGGCAGCGGTTTGCCCCATTTTGATGCCGTTTTGACTAACAGTAGTGATTGTTGGAGTTGCGTATTGCGAAATAATTCCGTCGGTAAACGCAATGACAGCCAGTTGTTCCGGTACGGTAATTTGCATTTCGTTGGCTGTTTTAATAATGGTAACGGCATACAATTCGTTTACAGCCAAAACACCATCAATCGCGCCTTGTTCAAGTAGTTTTTGAACCTCTTGTTTGCATTGAATTTCGTCGTCGGCTCGAATGATGAGCTTTTCATTGACAGCAATATCATGGTCGGTAAGTGCTTTCATGTAGCCGTCGGTACGGAGTTTCCCAACGGAAACGTAATCGGCTGTGGTAACTAAAGCAATTTGTTTTCGTCCTTTTTCGATTAGATACGATACGGCTTCGTAGGCAGCTTGTTTGTCGTCGATGATTACTTTATCGCAAAAAATTTCATTTGTAATTCGATCAAACATAACAACGGGCATGCCCTGGCTAATCACTTCGTTTATGTGGTGGAAATCTTTTTTGAATTGCGTTTCTTTTGAAAGCGACATGATAAAGCCGTCGATACTACCGTTAGCAAGCATTTCCATATTGATTACTTCTTTGTCGAACGATTCGTTGGAAAGGCATACTACTACGCTGTAACCGTATTCGTTGGCAACACTTTCTACACCGCTAATAACTGTACTAAAAAAGTGGTGAACAATTTCTGGAATGATAACGCCAATGGTTTTTGTTTTTCTGTTTTTGAGGCTCAGAGCAATATTGTTTGGTTTGTAGTTATACAATTTAGCAAATGCTTGCACCTTGAGTCGGGTTTCTTCAGATATTTCAGGTGAATCGCGAAGTGATTTTGAGACGGTTGAAATGGAAACATCTAACTCTTTTGCAATTTGCTTTAGTGTGACTTTGCGCTTCATTTTGACAATTTAAGAAATATTGATTTGTGAATAAAGGTAATTCGAATTTTCTATTCTGTGAATTACTTCCTTAAAAATATGCGTGATTATAAAAGTTTTCAACACGAAAACGTTTTCGGCGTATCTTTAACGAGGCTAAATTTTTTTTCGCGACAGATTTACATAAATTTAACACTCGAAGCAAAATTACAAGCAAAAAAACTCAATTTTAACCTAAACAAAATGTATGAAAACAATTTACAAAAAGTTGTTACTTTCCGTACTACTTCTGCCGTTTAGTGTTCTAGCACAGAGCACTTTAACGGGAACGGTAACTGATAAAGCATCAGGGCAGCCGTTACCGGGGGTCAGCGTAGTCGTTCAAGGTACCACAAACGGTACTTCCACAGATTTCGACGGGAAATTTAGTCTGTCTGGTTTAAAAAATGGACAGGTAGTCGTCTTCTCTTTTATTGGTTACAAGGAAGTATCGGAAACTTTTACCGGGCAAAAATCTGTAACCATTTCCTTAACTGAGGAAACAAATGAACTTACCGAGGTTGTAGTTCAGATTGGATACGGTAGTGTTCGTAAAAAGGATGCTACGGGTTCGGTAACGCAATTAAGTTCTAAAGAATTCAACAAAGGAGCAAACGTAACAGCAGAAAACCTACTTGCGGGTAGAGTTGCCGGTGTAACTGTAAACTTGGGCGGTGGTGCTCCTGGTTCGGGTGCTCAGATCAGAATTCGTGGAGGTTCTTCGCTGTCGGCTTCGAATGATCCATTAATCGTTATTGACGGATTGCCGATTACAAATAATAGAAATGAAGGATCAACCTCAATTCTAGCATCGTTAAATCCGAATGACATCGAGAGCTTTAATATCTTAAAGGATGCGTCGGCTACGGCAATCTACGGTTCCCGAGCAGCTAATGGTGTTATTATCATCAATACTAAGAGAGGTTCTAAAAAGCTATCCGTTGATTACAACTTCCAATACGGAAGCGGAAATCAGATAAATCAGATTGAAGTAATGAATGCAAGTCAATTTACTTCGTTTCTTCAGTCTGTGAGCCCGGCGTTTAATCCAGCAAATCCTTCGGCTTACATTACCAACAGACTTGGTGTTCCAGATCCAAACGCGGCGCCAGGTACTTTTGACGATCCAACTACACCACAAATTGAAGGCCGTATTATTTCCGATACCAATTGGCAGGATGAGATTTACAGAAGAACAGACTTTGTAGATAACAACTTGTCGATTCGTGGAAGTCTTTTCAATGTGGTTCCAGCAAAACTTACTTTGAATAATACCTTTCAGGAAGGTTTGCGATTAACTAATACCTTTCAGAGAACAAGTACATCTCTAGCACTTAATCCACGCCTATTTAAAGATCATTTAAAAATCAATTTTTCTGCAAATTATGTTGTAGAGAAAAATCGTTTTGCTGACGGAGTGGAAGGTACAGCAATTCGTTTCGATCCGACTAAACCAGTTCGTTACGAACCTAGTGCATTTAGTGGTTTTTTTGAATACCAAATAGCTGGTCCTTCAGGAGCATTGCCAGCACCGCAATCGCCACGAAATCCTGTAGCACAGTTGTTACAAACCGATGATCAAGGACGCCAAGATCGTGTTTTCGGAAATTTAGAGTTTGATTACAAGTTTCATTTCCTTCCTGAACTACGCGCTGTTGTTAATTTAGGATACGATCAAGCATATAGTGTTAGAACTTTATTCAGAAGCGCAAATGGTGTGGCCACTGCAGATCTCGACCCAACCGACGCAACTAGATTTATTGGTCGTTCAACCTATTTATCACAGAGAAGAACGAATAAATTGCTCGATGGATATTTGGCTTACAACAAAACCTTTGGTAAAGTAAACGTTGATGCAACAGCTGGTTATTCGTATCAAGTTTTTACTTACGACGGTTACAATTCTGGAAACAAGTTTGATGTAACTCCGAATAGAGTGCCAGTTAACTTTGCTGATCCAGATGTAGTTCTAATTGGATACTTTGGACGTGCTAATTTTACTTTTAACGATAAGTATATCCTTACTGCTTCATTCCGTCGTGATGGTACTTCGCGTTTTTCGGAAGATAATCGTTGGGGCTTCTTTCCGGCAGCAGCTTTTGCTTGGAAGATGAAAGAGGATTTCTTTAAAAATTCGAATGCGATTTCAGATTTAAAGTTAAGAGTAGGTTACGGTCAGTCTGGGCAGCAGGACATTAATGTAGGAGATTTTTATCTTCCGCGTTACAACCTCGGATTTACCAACTCACAATACAATTTTGGAGGAACAAATTTTCAAGTTGGCGTTCCACAGTCATACAATCCAAATTTAAAGTGGGAGACTACTACTACCTACAACGCAGGTGTTGATTACGGTTTGTTTGGAAATAGAATCAATGGAGCTGTTGATGTATTTTATAAGTTAACAGAAGACTTGTTTTTTAACGAAACCCCTTATGCTGATGGATCAAATTTTGGAAACCAAGGTCCAGCTAACATCGGTAGCTTTTCAACTAAAGGTATTGAATTTACCATAAATGCAGACATTGTTAGAGGAGAATCGTTTAACTGGAATATCAATTTTAATGCAACCCGTTTTGAGCGTAGAATTGAGGAATTAGTGGCAGATTCTGATATACCGACGGGATCTTTACCTGGCGGTATTGGTGGAAGAAGTGGTGTACATCGTGAAGGATTTACTCCTTTTTCGTTCTTGATGTACAAACAGTTGTATGATACGACAGGTCGCCCAATCGAAGGAGCATTTGCAGATTTAAATGCAGATGGTATCATTAACGCAAGCGATCGCTATATCTACAAAAACCCAGATCCTGACGCAACCTTTGGTTTTTCTTCGAATCTAAACTATAAGAATTTTGATTTCTCATTTTTCATGCGTGCAAGTATTGGAAATAGAGTGTTTAACCAAGTGAAAGCGGGCCGCGCTTATTCAACTTACGCGCTGAGTGCAGATGCGCAGCTGTCTAACATTCCTACTAGTTACTTCGATAATGAGTTTTCAATTGGAGCAGCAGAAACAATTTTGTCTGATTTATATATTGAAAATGGCTCATTCCTAAGAATGGATAACATTACTTTAGGATATACATTTCCAAAATTTCTTGATGGCAAAGCTTCTTTACGTCTATTTACAGGATGTCAGAACGCTTTCATCATCACGAAATACAGCGGTTTGGATCCTGAAATCAACAATGAAGGTATTGATAATACGATATATCCAAGACAGCGTCAGTTCTTGTTTGGTGCTAACGTGAAATTTTAAAAAGTAAAATGAAAATGAAAAGACAAATTTTAAAGTCGGTTTTTTTCGCGCTTACAGGGGCACTTCTGTTTTCCTGCGAAAGCGATCTGGAAATTACGCCGAATAATCCTGCCGTATTTTTATCCGATGAGTTTTTTGCTCGCCCTGATGCTTATGTGGCTGGTATAGCTGGTGTATATGGAAATCTAGCACTTACAGGTACTTCTGGCCCAGATAACTCGAATATAGGAGGTATTGACGCTGGTACAAGCCACTATGGAAGATGCTTATTATATTTACAATCATTAGCCACAGATGAAATGCTGTGGAGCTATGAGAATGATGCAGGTGTTCGTGAAATTCAGAGAAATATCTGGACAGCGGAAAACCCTATTGTTCGTGGAATGTTTAGCCGTGCTCAATTTCAAGTAGCTCTTTGCAACGAGTACTTAAGACAAAGTACTCCTGAGCTAGTTAGCGCCAGAAATCCTCAAAACGCATCGGAAATACCGGCATACAGAGATGAAGTACGCGTTTTACGAGCACTTGCTTACTATCATTTGATGGATTTATATGGAAAAGCCGCATTTAATACTGAACAGCAGCCTGTAGCGGTAGCTGGTGTTGAGTACAACAGACAGCAATTGTTCGAGTATATTGAATCTGAATTGCTTGATGTGCTACCTTCGTTAAAAGCGCCGCGAACAAATCAGTATGGTAGAGTGGATGCAGCAGTTGCAAGAATGATTTTAGCTAAGATGTATTTGAACTCAGAGGTTTATATCGGTCAGCCTAAATACAATGAGTGTGTTACGCAACTTGATGCAATTATTGCTGGAGGTTATACCTTAGCTACGAATTATTTGGCAAACTTTGCAGCAGACAATCATACGTCTCCTGAAATGATTTTTTCACTTCAGTCTGATGGTGTGGCAACACAAAATTATGGTCCAACAACTGTTATGATTAATGGTTCTGTCGGATCTTTAGAAGCAAATGGTGAATCTCTAGGAGTTGGTCCTGGTGGTTGGGGCGGTGCGATCCGTTTGAGAAAACAGTTTGTCGAGAAATTCGATAATCCTCAATTTGATAATGATGCTCGAAACACAATTATCTCTGGAAACCGACCAATAGATATCACGGATGTAATAAACAGAGATCAAGGATTTATTCTTGCAAAGTATTCAAATAAAACATCTGCAGGAGCAAACGGAAGTAACCAAACTTTCGTAGATACAGACTTTCCACTTTTCCGTCTTGCAGACGTGTATTTAATGTATGCAGAGTGTTTCTTAAGAGGTGCATCTAATGCCAATGCTAGCAATGCATTGAACTACGTAAATCTATTAAGAGAGCGTGCGAACGGAAACAATTCTCAGAATATTACCGCAAGTCAGTTAACACTTGACTTCATTCTAGACGAGCGAGTTCGGGAGTTACATTGGGAAGCACACAGACGTCAGGATTTAGTTCGCTTCGGCCGCTATGCAGGCGGTGCTTACAACTGGGCTTGGAAAGGAAATGCGCAAAATGGTATCGCAATTGGTGCATTTAGAAATTTATATCCTATACCGGCTTTAGCAATCGCAGCTAATCCAAATTTAACTCAGAATTCAGGTTATTAATCATAAAGTTTAAAAAGTTATAAAATGAAAAGAATATTAAAGTCAGTTTTTTTACTTTCTCTTTTAGCAGGCTTTACTGCTTGTGAGGACGAACAAGACCTTCGCTTTTTGGAGGCAAAAGGAGATTTCGCAATCTTAACACCAACAACAGGTGATGCTGTAGTTTTAGGTCCAGAAACGCCACTAAACCCAGGATTAACTTTAAGTTGGGCAGCCATGGACTATGGAACACCTACTTCTATCAATTATGCAATCCAAATTGATAAGGCAGGAGATAATTTTGATACGCCTGTAACATTAACGTCTACAACTAACACCTTTGCAACTATTCTTTCCGATGTACTTAACGGCGCGGTGGTTTCTGCAGGTTTAACGCCATTCACTCAGGGTGCAATCGAAGTTCGAATTAGAGCTTCTGTAGGAGAACCAGCTACTCAAGAGCGTTTCTCTGACGTAGTTACCTATTTAGTTACACCATATTCAACGGCATTACCAAAATTAGCTGTTCCTGGAGCTTATCAAGACTGGTCGCCGGGAACTGCGCCACGTTTGGCGGCTTCTGCTTTTGGGGAAACTGATTATGAGGGTTTTATCATGCTTACTGCGGGTGAATTTAAATTTGTAGCTCCAGATCCTGCAGGAAACTTCAACTGGGGTAATACTGATTACGGAGATGATGGGACTTTTTCTGGTATCCTAACAGATACCGATGAAGTTAATTGCGCAGTTTCTACAACTGGGTATTACAGAGTTAGAGCTAACACAACGTCTTTAACCTATTCACTAGAGCCTGCAGCATGGGGGATTGTTGGCGCAGCTACGCCAGGTGGATGGGATGCTAGTACTCCTTTGACTTATAATCCTACTACGAAGGCTTTTGAAGGAGATATCCAAATGACTGCTGGTGAGTTTAAGTTTAGAGCAAACAATGCTTGGACGATTAATTTGGGAGGAGATCCTGATGATGACGGATCAATGAACTATGATGGACCAAATTTGTCAGTAGATGCTTCTGGAAACTATCACGTGGTACTTGATCTTAGTAACCCAAGACAGTACACTTACACACTGACCCTAAACTAATTCGGTCTTAAAATTTATTTAAAGAGGGCTGCCTTTTCGATAGCCCTTTTTATCTTCCGCAATAAAATTCTCCAAAATGAAAAAAATTATACTGTTTCTATGTTTTTTGATCAGTGTTACTGCAGTGGGGCAACAACAAACTGTAACCCACAGTATAACACCCGCACTATTTGAGGAAACTACTTCAATTACTATTACCATTAACGGTAATAGCGTCAATGAATCTACTTGGGGCGTAACTAACAATGCATTGTATATCTGGGCTTGGAGCTTTGATATCAACGATGCAAACATCCAAGATTGTCCAACAAACGGTCAATGGATAAACTCTAACGAAGCAAACAAGTTCACTTACAACGCAGGTAATGATACCTATACCTTCACAATGACACCAACGACCTTCTACAATCGTGTAGGTATTGGTAGAATTGGCTTTTTGGTGAAAGCTAAAAACGGCACGGGAGATAAAAAGTCGCAAGATATCTTAACAGAAGTAGGTGCGTTTCAAGTAAATTTAATAGCACCACTTGAAAACAGCACAACTCTTCTAGCAGCTAATGGTTCGTTGAATATTACTGCAAACAACACTAATGGTGATGCAGCCTATGTTTTGAGAGCTAATGGCAATGTGTTGTCTACAAATCCCGCTACCTCGACGTTTTCTTTTAATCATACAAATATTAATGGAAATCAAGTTTACGAATTAGAAGTAACACAAGGGGCTTTTACCATTACAAAAAGATTTTCGGCATTAGTAAATCCAGGAACAATTTCGCAAGCGATGCCTGCTAATATGCTTGATGGCGTTAACTTAATGGCCGATCAAACTAAGGCTACTTTAGTTCTCGATGCGCCTGGAAAAGATTTCGTTTATGTTGCAGGTAGCTTTAACAACTGGCAGCCTACTGCAGCTCACGCGATGCGTAAAGATTCTGCACCAGGTTCCACAAAATTTTGGTTGACACTAGAAAACTTAACCCCAGGCGAAAACATCTTATATCAATATTGGGTAGTAGATACGACTCCAATTAACAATTCGCCTTCACTCGTTCGAACAGCAGATCCATACTCAACTTTAGTGATCTCTAACTTCGACGATCCTTGGATTCCTAGTTCTAAGTATCCTGATATTCCGGCATATCCAGCAGGTCAAAATAGAGAAATAACGGTTTTCAAAACCAACCCAACTCCGTACAACTGGCAGGTAACTAATTTCGTTAAACCTAAGAAAGAAGACTTAGTTATTTACCAACTTTTAGTACGCGACTTCGATTCAAATCGCAGCTACCAAGACTTAATCGATAAAATGGATTACTTCGTTAACCTGAAAATTAACGCTATTCACGTGAATCCCGTTATGGAATTCGAAGGCAACGAAAGCTGGGGCTACAATACCTCTTTCCACATGGCTTTAGATAAATTCTATGGAACGGCGGATAAATTCAAAGAGTTTGTAGATTTATGTCACCAAAACGGCATTGCTGTAATTCTTGATATCGCACTTAACCATGCTTTTGGTCGCAATCCTATGGTTCGTATGTGGATGAACGACCCAGACGGTGATGGTTGGGGCGATCCAAGTTCTGAGAACCCATATTTCAATACACAAGCAATGCATAGCTATAACGTAGGTTCTGACTTTAATCACCAACAATCACGTACCAGAAATTATGTAAAGCGTGTAGTTAAGCATTGGATTGAAGAATTTAAAGTAGATGGTTTCCGTTGGGATTTGACCAAAGGATTTACCCAAAACTGTCCTCCTGGAAATAACCAAGAATCTTGTACAAATGCCTATCAACAAGATCGCGTTGATGTACTTAAGGAATACGCCGACTTTACCTGGTCGCTTGATCCAACTCACTTAGCGATTTTTGAGCACTTAGGTAGCGATGGCGAAGAGCAGCAGTGGGCAAATTACCGTATTAACGAAAACCCAAGCAAGGGTGTGATGATGTGGGGGGAATTGACATTCGCCTATTCACAATTAGCTGGTGGTTATTCTACAGATGCAGATATCACTCGCGTTGGTCATAATTCAAGAGGTTTTTCTGCAAAGCGCCTTATAGGTTATCCAGAATCACACGATAAAGAACGCGTAATGTACAGCGCACGAGCTTACGGAAACGGTGGTGGTGCTTTCCCTCCATTAAACAACTTAACTAATACCCTTAGCAGAGCCGCTTCTATTGGAGCTACGTCTTTATTGGTACCAGGTCCAAAAATGATTTGGCACTTTGCTGAATTGGGTTGTGATGTTTCAATTTTCACTTGTAATAATGGAACTGTTAATACCGATTTTGACGTAACTTCTGGCGATTGTAAACTAGACACAAAACCACAGTATCAGTGGACAAACAACTGGTTAGGTAGCTCGAATAGAGGTCCGATTTATCAGGCGTTCAAGAGATTAATAGAATTGAAAATTAACGAGCCTGTTTTTGAAGGCGATTATGCTATTAGTCCCGACGGAAACAATATCCGCCAGCGTATCTACATTTTCAATAACGCTTTGCCAACAACACAATTGAGAAACGTAGTTGTTTTAGCGAACTTTTCTGTAGCACAGCAGAACATTAACCCAAGTTTCCCATTTACTGGAACTTGGTACAATTTAATGGACAATACACAATTGGTTGTAACCAATACTACCGCCCCAATTTCGATTCCGGCGGGTGGTTTCAGAGTTTATGGAAACCAACAAGCTTTATTAAATGTGGATTCATTTGAAGACATCCAAGCACTTGTGGCTAGTCCGAATCCAACAACGAATAGTTTTGCTTTAAATAAAGCCGTAGCCGATGTTCAGATCTATAACATCAGAGGCCAGCAAGTAAAATCGTTTTCAAATAGTTACGACGCTGAATTCAGTTTCGATATTTCAGATTTAACTCCTGGAGTATATATCGTAAAGGCAACCGACGCCTTTAGCCGAACTTCAAGTGTCAAACTTGTGAAAAACTAAGTTTTAAAGAGCCGCTCAAATCGAGCGGCTTTTTTTATTCTTTGTTTGCCGTTTAGAAACAGCCCGTTACCTTTGTAACGATGAAACTTCCCAAGATACTTTTAAAAATAATAAAGTACACTGCCGGCTCTTTTGTGTTGGTTTTGTTGCTCATGTTTTTGTTTCCGCTCCTTTTTCCCGAGTTTATCGAGAAAGAAGTAAAGGCGTATGCAAACCAACATATTGACGGTAAACTCGATTTTGAATCGAGCAGTTTGTCGTTCTTCAATCACTTCCCGTCGCTTACCTTATCCTTAGAGCGATTTAAGTTAAACGGTTCGGCGCCCTTTCAAGATCAGAATTTAGTTCGTGCTGAAGAAATCGCTTTTGGCGTCGATTTGTATAAGTTGGTATTTGAAAGTACAGTTGAAATCGATGAAATTTACGTCGAAAACCCTGAAATAAACATCAAAGTCGATACGCAAGGTCGCGCCAATTACAACGTCTATAAATCTGCTGAACCCACGTCGAAATCCGATTCTTCATCTACGGCCATTCGTTTGGAACACATCGAGATTAATAATGCAAAACTCGATTACGCCGACCAATCACTGAATTTCTTGTTTAATGCAGCAGGTTTTAATTATTTGGGAGTCGGAAACTTAAATCAAGCAGTTTTTGATTTGCAAACTACTGCTTCCATTCAAGCTTTGGATTTAGCATATGGTGGAAAACAGTATTTGAAAGACAAGAAAGTTCAGGCCGAGTTAATCACAAAAATTAATACCAACTCGTTGGCTTTTACTTTTGAAAAGAACGATTTGATCATCAATAAATTAGCCGTTCGATTTAATGGTTTGTTCGAGTTTTTGAACGACGGTTACTTTATGGATATTTCTGCTCGTGCCAGCGATTGCAATCTCGACGATTTGTTCTCGGCATTGCCGCCCGAATATACGCAATGGCAAAGCCAAACTACGCTCCAAGGCAAAGCCGACGTTGGTTTTTCTATAAAAGGAAAATATGCCGCCGCAACCAATACCAACCCGAATTTTAATTTTTTGTTTAACGTGAGAAACGGTTTGGTGAAAAGTAAATCGGCGCCCATGCCTATTGAAAACTTGAATTTTAAATTGTTAGTTTCGGCACCACAACTCAACTTTTCGCAAACCAATGTTTCTCTAAAGGATTTTAATTTCAAGCTTGGAAACGGTTTTGCAAAAGCCAATTATGTTTCTACAGGTATTGACCGGATTTTGATGAAATCGGATGTGCAAGCACGTTTTGATTTAAAAGATTTCTCCGACGCATTGAATTTAGATTTTGTGAAGTTGCGCGGTTTGCTCAAGGCAGAAGGAACCATAGCCGGTGTATACGAAGCAAGCAAATCGCTGATGCCGAAAACCGATTTTGATTTGAGTTTGAAAAACGGTGAGATACGAAGTAGTTACTACCCAAATCCGATTCAGAATATTAATATAGTTGCCGGAGTTTTTAACAAAACGCCCAAGTTAAGCAGCACCAAAGTTGATTTACGTAACATACAGTTTACGTTCGAAAAACAAGCTTTTACCGCTTCGGCTTTGTTTGTAAATCCGGAAGATATATCTTACAAAATTAAAGCTGCTGGCGCCTTAGACGTAGGTCGGATTGCGAAAGTTTTTAAAGTCTCGAATGTGGATGGATTTCTCGACATGAAGTTAAATGTATCGGGAGCAGCCTCGGCTATTGCAGCAAAGAAATTTGGCGCGTTGCAAAACGATGGTTATTTGAAAGTTCGGAACATCCGTTTGAAAGCGGGCATTCTGCCGTTGGATTTTAAGGTCGAGAAAGGCGATTTTTCTTTTGTGAAGAATCAGATGAAATTTGATGCGTTTACTGCTCGTTACGGTTCGTCGGAGTTGCGCATGAACGGACAGATTTTAGATGTAATTCCGTTTTTGTTTGAGAAAGATGCGGTGTTGAAAGGGAATTTCTTGTTTGAAGCCGATCAGTTGGTTGTGTCGGAATGGATGGTCGCAGCGCCGCAAACGCAAGAACGCGACACAGATACTGCAACCAAAGCCAAGACCGAAGCACCGAAAGCCAGTGGTGTAGTGGTAGTGCCCGCAAATCTGGATATTACCTTGCGTGCAAAAGCGCAAAAAATTGTTTATAACGATTTGAATCTGAACGACTTCTCTGGCGCCGTACATGCCGATCGCGGAACTTTGCGATTAGCCAAAACAGGTTTCGATTTAATTGGTTGTAAGGTGGCAGCTACTGGAACGTATAAAAACTTTGGAACGGAAAAAGCAGGCTACGACGTGCGACTTACCGCTTCGAATTTCGACATAAAGCGCGCATATAACGAGATAGAATTGTTTAGAACGGCTGCAAGTTCGGCAGAGAGTGCATCGGGTTTAGTATCGTTGGATTATCGATTGAACGGCGTATTAAACGAAAATATGGAGCCGATTTATCCGAGTATCGTTGGTGCAGGCTCGTTGACTTTAGAAGACATTAAAGTTAAAGGACTAAAGATGTTTTCGATTGTTGGAAAGAAAACGGGTTCGGATGCTGTGGCAAATCCGGATTTGAAAAAAGTTGTCGTAAAAAGCAGCATTCGAAACAACGTGATTACGATAGATCGGACGAAATTTGGTGCCGGATTGTTTCGTTTGCGATTTGAAGGAAAAACGAATTTTAACGGGCAGATGAATTTGAAACTGCGCGTTGGTTTGCCGCCTTTTGGTTTGATTGGAATTCCGTGCACAGTTCGCGGAACGAAAGACAATCCGAAGATTCGTTTTTTTAGTAAGAAAACCGACGAAACGGAAAGTGAAGCGCCCAAAGAATCGATGTTGATTAAGAACGATTCGTTGCCGGCAAAAGGAAACTAATTTTCGGTAACGATTGCCCTAGCCCGGATGGCAGCGAAAAACCCAAAGCCCAAAAAATACTAATTTACCAAGACGTGCGGGCGACCAGCGGAAGCCACGCTAAGCTTGTGTAAATTACGTTTTTTGGGCGCGGATTTGCAGCGAACAGCTGGTATAGCTTCTTTAAAATTTCAACTTAAGTAAAATCTTTTTGGAAATTGAAATATGATTAGATTTCGATTTTTGCGCGCTATTTTTTAAGCAGTTGTTTACTTTGTTGCATTTTTTTGAGAAACTTCGGTATCCCGAAGAAAATACGCCTTGTAATCAACTATTTAAATGTTTTCTAACTTTAATTTTTACATCAAACTCTCGTTAAATTACGTTTTTTTGGCGCGGATTTGCAGCGAACAGCCGGAATAGCTTCTGAAAATTCTAGAAATAAAAGAAATCTACTTCGCTGTAGCAATTACAAAATTGAGTTTGAGTTTTACACCGATTTGCATTACGTCGACCAAATCTTGCACTTTATTGTCGGCCGGGAGTCGCACTACCACTACTTTATCGCCTTTAAGCGTAGTTTGCTCTAAAAGTTTGTTTTCGAGTTCAGAGAAACTTACCTCAGTTTTATCGACAAAATAGCGTTGATCTTCGGTAACGGAAAGTGTGATATGATCTTTGTTCGTTGTTTCGTTTGATTTTGCTTTTGGCAAGGTAAGTTTAATCACGTTTGGATTCGCCAAGGTCGAGATAATCAAGAAAAACAGGAACAAAAAGAACATGATATCGCTGAGCGATGCCGTCGGAATTTCGGGATGAAATCGTCTATTTCGCTTAATTGCCATGTTGTGGTTCGTGAATAATGTTGATTAATTCAAGTGTTTGTTTTTCGACTTTAAGCGCAAAGCTGTCGATCCACATGTTGTACAAATGGTAAGCGGCGTAAGCCACAACCCCAACAACGAGTCCGGCTCCGGAGCTAATCATCTTTTCGTAGAGTCCGCCCGAAATGGTCTGAATATTCAAATTACCGGTGTTTGAAATGGTGTGGAAAATTTTGATTACACCGGAAATAGTTCCAATAAATCCGAGGATTGGCGCGATACCGGAGATGAGTCCGAGGTGACCAAGTCCTTTTTCCATTTGGGAAATTTCGACGTTTGCGGTTTTTTCCATGACCGACTCTATTTCGCTGATCGGACGTCCGATTATAGCAATTCCGCTGCGTAGAATATTTCCAGAGGCTGTATTTTGGCGGTTACAAACCATTAGCGCATTATCGATTTTACCGGCTTTTAATTGCGCTTTTATGTCGTGCAGCAGGAGCACGTCTTGTTTAGTGGCTTTTTTGATGGAAAGGTAGCGTTCTACGATTACGAAAATGCAATAAAATAGCAGGATAATGATTGGGATAATCATGATACCGCCCTTCATGAGGAACTCGAGGTAGGATACGTTTTCGGTTACACTAACATCGGTTGTGGCGGCAGCAGCGGCGGCATTTGCAAGCGTATCTGCAACAGTTTCGGTTTGCAATAAAATTGCGTTTAGGCTCATAAATTGTGTTTTTAGATCAAACGATTAAAACAAAAATACTCTAATTATTTTCCTTTCTACAAGTCATAACGATTGAAGTTTGCATTAATTGTGAACAGCTTTTTAAATGTATGCCGTTCGGTACACATTGGGTGCATTGTATGTATGCTCGTTTGAATGGGAAAATGTGCAACGAATACAGATAAAATTCAGGCATTTTATGCTTTGATTATGAGTTTTAATGGAATAATAATACACTTTGCGGCGAATAATTGCTTTAATAAATGCAAAAAATGCATCGAATAATTTTTTTACCGAGAAAAAATGAATATTTTTGGGGAAAGGAAGCGGTATGGGATTGTATATACATCAGTTGCGTGGTTGGCCAAAGTTTGCGTACGATGATTCGGAAATACTTCCGTTGCTAAGTCATGCTCGAAACTTGCAGGGCCGTTTGATGGGAAAGATGGAGGCAATTGGTTTTGATTTACAGTCGGCTGCCGTTTTGAATACGCTCACTTTGGATGTATTAAAAACTTCGGAGATTGAGGGTGAATATTTGGATCAGCATTTGGTACGTTCGTCGATTGCTCAAAAATTGGGAGTGGATATTGGCGGGAGTTTGAAGCTTGATAGAAACATTGACGGAGTTGTTGAAATGATGCTTGACGCTACGCAAAATTACCAAGAGCCGTTAACGCACGAGCGTTTGTTTATGTGGCATAAGTGGTTGTTTCCTTCGAAGCAAATAGGTTCTCATCGGATTACCGTTGGCGCTTACCGCACAGATGCCAGAGGTCCGATGCAAGTGGTTTCGGGTACTATAGGTAGAGAAACGGTTCATTTTGAGGCACCGGCGGCCGAATTCGTTCCGCGAGAGATGGAAGTTTTTTTGGAGTGGTTTAACAGCGATGAAACTCCCGATCAGGTTTTGAAAGCGGCCATGGCGCATTTGTGGTTTGTGACGATACATCCGTTTTCAGACGGCAATGGCCGGATCGGGCGTGCGCTTACCGACATGCTTTTGGCACGATCCGATTCGAGTTCGCAACGGTTTTACAGCTTGTCGGCCAGCATTCGAATTGATCGAAAAAACTATTATGAAATACTAGAGAAAACGCAAAAAGGCTCACTCGACATCACCGAATGGATGGTTTGGTTTTTGCTTTGTTTGGTAAATGCACTGAAGTTAACGGAGATTAATTTGAGTTTGGTTTTTGCGAAAGTAAACTTCTGGAAAAAACATGCCGAAACGATATTGAGCGAGCGACAAAAACTGATTATCAATAAAGTTTTAGACGGTTTTGAAGGAAAATTAACTTCGGAGAAGTACGCTAAAATTGGCAAATGTTCTAAAGACAGCGCGGTACGCGATTTGAATGATTTAATTGCCAAGAACGTCTTTGTAAAATCAGATAGCGGCGGCAGAAGTACTTCGTATTTGTTGGTGTGAGGAGGGTGGAATGATTTGAAAAGAATCTTAGTTAAAAACTGTAGTTCCACCCGACTGTAAATTGCCTCGGTCTTAGCGAAAATTGGTACACATTTACAATGTTGGCTAAGCTGTTTGTAGTAGTAAAAAAGTCGGTATCGAAGATATTTAGTAATCCGGCTGAAAAAAACATTTTGCTTGATGGTTTATAAAAAAATTGTGCATTGAAAAGTACGTTGGTGTCTGTATATTCTGTTTGCGAAGTGGTAGCGGTAGCCGCCTCAGTTCCGAAACTAATGCGAGTTACTTTACTGGTGTAAAAATCGAGTGTTGCCGTTTGAAACAAGGCTTTGTTATCTATCTGATTTATTTGCAGTAACGAGCTGCTGTAGAAAGCGTTTGCCTTGTAACCTGCTGCAAACCAAGTTCCTTTATCCCAACTGATTTCAAAATCAATGTTATGTGATTTGTTTCTGGAATTTAAGAATTCGTTGTTGAAGAATAGTTCGTTTTCGGTATATCTAAAATTGTAATTCAACGTTGCGCTGAATGAACCGAGAAAACTTTTACGAATTGTTGTACCTATGCGATAACTAAGAAAGGTATTTGGTCTTAGAATAACGTTATTAGTTATAAAACCGTTCGGATTTAGTTCACTGGCGAAGGTTACATCGGAGTTTGTTCGTTCCCAGCCCGCATTGATATTTATGTAAAAGCTTTGAAGGATATTATCGTAGTTTAAATAGGGATTTACAGATTGCGTTTTCGTTTTATTGATAAAGAATGGGTTTTGCGTTAGTGTATTGAAGCTGCTTAAAATTAATGACGGATATAAGTTTCTGAAGTCAGAAATAGCGTTATTAAGGACATAGTTGGCTCCTGCTGACCAAGTTGAATTGAATCTGTGCTTTACATTAAATCGAGGTTGAAAAAAGAAGTAGCTTTTATTTAATTGCAAATTGCTGTTGGCATTTTCGTTGGCTTGAACGTTTATAAAGTCGCTTGCAAACGTCCAAGAAATACGTGTTTTGCCGAAGGTTATATTCGACTTGAGTTCGGTAGTAGAAACGGTTCTATTGAATTTAAAGTCGCCTGTAAACGGAAATACATTGATTTCAGTTGTCGGCTGTTGTTGAAGTGCACTATTGAATTGAAAGTGTTGATAGTTTACGTTTTGTTTTACTTTCCATTCCATTTTTGCAAATGTAAATTGGTATTCTGCGAAAGCGCCCGCATTAAATCGGTTCAATTGAATTTCTTGTCTTGTTTGTGCGCTTGAAGAAGTTGAATTGAATAGCGCTTCAAAGACTGGAGGAGCAACTAACAAATTTTCATCTTTTTGCTCGTAATCCAATACTAGACCTGTTTCAATCATTTTGTTTTTACCAAGGGCTTTTTTGAAATTTAGGTTGTTACTTAAAAAGAAATCACGGCGATTGTAGTTTGAAAGAATTTCAACGTTATTTAAATTGCTATTTTCATTTCCAGAGTTGTCTATCAGTTTGATGTTAAAATTATTTTTGAGATAATAGTTTTTCTTGTTGATTTCCAGATTATTTCCGGTTTGAAATCGCTGTATTCTGAGTTGATTTTTACTCATATTTACATTGGTATTAGTAGCATCGTTTGCTAAAAACGACGTTGTAATTTTGCTTTCAATGCTACTTAACTCATTCACATAATTGGCGTTCCACTTTACCAAAGTTGAGTCGTTTACTTTATACAAGGCGTCGTTGGTGATTACTTTCGAATCGTTGTCGAGCCAAAACTTATCGGAAATAGCTACTCCATTGATGTTCGGTGGATTGATTATTTGAAGCTCTTCAAGTTTGAGTGCGTATAAATTCAAATTGTCGTATTGCAAATCGGCACCTACATTTTTTAGTGTTTTCCCGATGTTATTTACTTTCAGAGAACCGATGTTCTGAAATTTATTTTTAAGATAGATCGGTGTAGCGTCGGCGTTTGCGGTAAGAAACGGAACTCCAATTTCGGTTTTGAGTGTACCGAAGAACGCATCAACACCGTCTTTAATTTTCAGATTTAAGGAAACTTGATCACTTTCAGTTCTACCTATGTCGATACGTTTGTGATGGTGCTTTTTCATCACATCAATAGTCTTTACGGCATTAGCAGGGATACCTTGTGTAGCAATGCTGTATCGGCCTTCGAGTAAATCAACACCATTGATATACAAATGACTAATAGGCTTTTCGTTGTAAGTGATTTGGCCGTTTTCTTTAACAATTATACCCGGAATTCGTTTAATGACATCTTCAATCGTGTAATCTTTTTCCGACTTTATACCTTCCACATTATACGATAATGTATCGCCTTTTACTTCTAGCTTGCTTTCTTTTTTAATTATGACTTCGTTTAACTCGTTGATTTTCTCCGTAAGCTTGAAGTTTTGAATGCTACTTTTTGCAGAAATTTTGATTAAAACCGATTCATAGCTGAAGTGTTTCACAGCAAGATAAATAGAATCGATTTTGGAGGTATTTTCGAGGTTTATTTCAAAGGATCCGTTGATTGTAGAAGTATCATAGGCTAAGATTTTATCGAGCGTATTGTCTGTGCTTACAGTTAATATGCAACCTTGAATTGCCTCATTTTTCTCATCTGTGATTGCTCCTTTGATTGTAATTTGCTGACTATACATAGAAAATGGCACCCCAAATAGAGATGCCAAAACAATTAATTTGTAAAATACTTTTACTAGTAGCATTACAATTATTCTCTTTCAGAAGGTTTTTTCATGTTTTTTAGCGAATGAGTTAAAGAAACGACGATTTTCTTTCTCTTAGGCAATAACCTGCTCTATTTTTAGTATTTTAGAATGTTAAGAATCTTGCTTTAACTAAGATTCATAAAATTACCGAAAACCGCAGATTAAAATTATTTGTTTTCAAAAAACAAGAGATTTTATCTTAACACTCGCAGTTATCTATTGTTGTGGCAATTTTCTTATAAGTGTAAGAGTATAATTATTAAAAGCAATTTTAGCGCAGTCTTTAAAACTAAGGTTCATTTAACCGTTCAATAGAATTGATTACATTTCTTACTTCAGCAGCTCGTACTGGTTCACCAGTGGCACTTTCAAGCTGAATATTTCCGCCCGCGGAGTCATCTCGATTCATAAACTTTATTTTTTCGTCTAAGCTCATTTCGTTAAACTTTTTTCGCAGGCGATAAAATTCATTAGCTTCAATACTTACAGTTGGTCTATTGTCTTCGTTGAAGAAATAAATTTCAAACTTTTTATTAAAATCAAAATAACCTTTTTTGAACTCATTTAGAGTAAAGTCAAAAGTTTTTTCTGAGTCAAAAATTCTCAAAATTAAACCTGGAAGCCCTTTAAATTTATAAGGCCCCGCAGATATTGGTATATCTGGCGCGTACCATGCTGTCCAATTTCGTCCATAAAAATCTAAAGTTGCCTTTTTACACTTATAATTACCAATTAGCGTATCGTTTTCATGCAATTTCCAATTAAGTTGTATTTTATTTGAAAATTTATAAGTGTCACTGCCAATCGCTTCGTAGTGCATAACCTCATTGTTTTGCAAATAGATTAAATAATAAAACGGTAAAACGTTCATCATTATTTCGTCCACAGTGAGTTGTCGTTCCTCTTGTATCGTAGCGAAATTCACCATTTGATCAAACGTAAACAGAGACTCTTTGCCGTTACAAAGTAAAACAGTATTGGTTGTTTTGTAAAACTTAGAGGAAACAAATTTTTTGTAAGCGAAAGTGTAGGTTGCTTTAAATGAAGTACTTGGGCTTGATTTTTGCCCAAGTACATTCATCGAAATTAAGCAGAAAATTACACAGTAAAGCTGCCTATTCGCAAAGTGCATTCGAAACGGCTAATAGTTCACGAACATTTGGCTTTCTTCGCATAGTACCATTTGATTTTATCAAATTGGCAACATCAACTTCTAGATAGCCTGTGTAAGGAATTTCTACAGAAACGCACCAGCTTCCACATGCGTTAGTTAACAACGTGGACTGTTCATTACACTGTGCGTTAGAAGTAGTCGCAAAACCAATTACCGCAAAAAGGGTAAAAAATAGTTTTTTCATAAGTTAAAATTTTAAAGTTATACAGCGAATGTAATCAATATTAGTTGTATTTCAACGCGCACTGTATAATTTAACATTTATGAGTCCTTTTATGTCATTTTTTGGGGATTATAGTGAATCTAAGTTAACTTATGTATCAAAATAACCTATTAAACGAATGAATTTATTTTCTCGAAAAGCGATTGTGAAATATTTGTTTATAACCAATACTTTATTTGTATAAGCAGCTAACAAGCTTATTATCTCTTGTGAAATAAAATAGAACTTAAAAGTCGATTTTATGAAACCGCTGTGCGTTGCAAAATGAGCCAGAGTTTACTGGTTTATTTTGCTAACGAAATAAACATTTTACAGCCTAATTCGAACCAGTTTTCGCCTTTTTTGACAAAAATTAGTCGTACATCAAGAGCGTTTCCAATAAAGCCAATTCCTATACATTCTTCTTCACTCTCAGTTTTGTATTTTTTAAGAATGTCTTGTTGAGGAACAGAAGTACCGTGTTTAACTAGGTAAGCAGCTGTAAGCACGCGTCCACGCGGATCGGCATTTGGATTCATATAATTAACATAACCCAATTGCTGATACAAACTATCGTTACCAAATTCAGAAACTGATTCTTCAGGGTCATAATTCTCATTAAAATTGTCCTTCGTAATACCTATTAATTTCGGAATTTCATGATACGCTAATTCAGCTTGTTCTACGATGCTTAGTGGTTTTTCTTGAATTTCAACGAGTAAATTACTGAGTTTTTGATTTTTTGAAATCCATTTCTGCAGTTGTTCTGAGGAAACTTCGTTTTTCATGTACCGTAAATTTTTTCTCTTTCCTCACTGGCGTACCATTCATTGAGCGAATAATGTGTGGGTTGGAATTCTATACCAGTAATTCCTGCGTTGACAAGTGCCGTTTTTAAGCGGTCCGAGACAATGTATTTGATTGAGCCGTAAGTATATCTGATAAAAAAGAAATCTAGATTTTCGGAATTAGAGATTGCAAGATTAATTATAGAGATTTTGCCTTCTAAGTTTTTTTCTTTCAAATCTTTTAAAAAGGTATCTAAATCTGAATAACTAACTTCTTTGTAATCGCTTAGGCCTTCAGTATTTATAAAGCGTTGCTTTATCTTTGAATTTTTAAAGTCTATAAGTTCTAGTTTTGATTGTCTGATAGTTAACAAATTGTATTTGTATTGCAATTTGGAGTGCGTTTCTACTGATATTGGAAGTACATCAAAATGTTGACATCTAAAGTCTTTTAGTATTTCCATAAACTTATCAGATACAATTAATTTGTACATAAACTCACCCATGTAGCCGAAGATATGATCGGTTAGTTT
This sequence comes from Flavobacterium sp., assembly GCF_049240005.1. GTDB lineage: Bacteria > Bacteroidota > Bacteroidia > Flavobacteriales > Flavobacteriaceae > Flavobacterium. The sequence goes on from NZ_JBMLTK010000052.1 coordinate 51,356, forward strand.
TGTTTTCTTGAAAAGTAAGATCTTTGGAAGAATGAACTCCGATGAAACGTCGATTTCGTAATGGTTTTTTAATTTTTCTTGGAATTTAAAGGATTCAGTCGAATACACTAATTGGTCGATTTGAGGCTGATTTCCAATAATTTTCAAGTCGGTAGGATGTTGAATGTAGTAAAACATAAATTAGAATTGTAACTGATTAATTGTCACATTGGGGTTTGCATTTATTGCCGCTCGAATGTCATTAATTACAGACAGAACTCCTTGATAGGCTTCGGCAGGTGTAGCATTAGCTGGTATTTCTGCTGTTAATTTTTGGAAAACTCTGTTAGTATAATTTGTATGTGCGCCATTATTATGCCTAATTTGTGAAACGGGTATTCCATTCAAAGCGGTATCTAAATGAAAACCTTGATTCGTCGCTGCTTGCGCTGCTTTTTGTATTGCAGGATGGTAATAAAGAGCTCTTGGTATGATATGATGGGCAATTCTTGAGTCTCCAGCAACCATATTTAACTTTTTTCTAAAAGCAGCTTGGTTTCTACCTCCAAATGTAATTATATTATCGGTTTGTCTTACAATATACATTAGTCTATCTGCTCTTCTTGCAAATTTTACCCCTGCTGAAAACCAGCCAACAAATGGAATTGCACTTGCGTAACTAAGTGCTGCATTTACTCCATCACCTTCAATCGTATAAATTACCCCATTAGCTATATCACAAACTTCTCCAAATCCTGGTGCTAAACCACCTAAATCTAAAATGATGTGAGCGGTTTCAAGCATAGCGCGGGCATAAATTTGGCGGTCAGATAAGTTTGGATTTTCATGGCGAATTAGCGCACATTGCGTGCTAAATATCCTCATTCCATGCGTAAACCAAAATATCGGGTCAGTTACCAAATTTTGATTATTATTTACAAAATCGTTAATAATGTTGGAGTTCGATGGATCTAAAAAATAGCCTGCGTTTTCCGCATAAGCAATAGAATTCGCCACCAACTTCAACTCATTAGCATCTTCAGCTTCTAAAGTAACACAGGCAGCCAAAGCCTCGGCTGAGATATTCGTTATTTCGTTATTTGATAGTAATGATAGTAAGTTGGAGAAATTCCTTTTATTATAATCATTGAATCTTGCGAGTAGTTCGCTCATCATTTCATTATAAGTATGCGGATTACTATTCGCCCATTCCTTTTGTTGGTAGTCCAGTGAATTCCAAAATTCTTGACTTCTACTTATTTGTGTATAGGCAGGGTCTCCCGGAGCAAATAAGTTAGGTGCAAAAACAAATCCCCTTGGATCACTTACAGTGAGTAAAGGATTCATAGCAGGGCTACCGCCACCGCCTCCACTACTATTATTATTTGGTGTAGGAGCAATAATTTGCACTGCGATGTCTGGTAACACTACAAATTCATTTCCCCATGTAACACATAGTAGACATTCGTCGCATACTCCAGCTGCACAATATCCAGTATGAGTACAGTGAAAGGCAACAGGAACTCTAATCATTACTGAACGATTTAGTTCTACACTATTGTAAATTTCTCGAACAGTTCCTTCAATTACTTTAGACGACCCTGCAATTAAATCACTCCAGTTAGAGTCAGTTGGAGAGAATTCTATTAAGCTGTATTGCCAGTCACCTAAATCATAATATACAACCAAGTTATGTATGCTTCTGGATTTGATGATGCTGGGTAAGACACGAAAACTATAATTATAACGGTCGTTTACAGCCGTTTTCTTTACAACAGACCAGTCAATTTCAAAATCATCTGTGTCGATGCTGTCTCGACCACGCATCATCGCACCCGTTGCGTTTTTTGGGATTTTTAAAATTTTAGGAAAGTCAGTTATGCCTGTTTCCTCTTTAAACTGCTCGATACTGATTTCATTTTTGTTTTCAGAATGACTTTCATGCAATTCTGTGTCTTCACAACTCCATAAAAAAGCTGTAAAAATGAACAGTGTCCATAAAATTAGTTTTTTCATAAAAATGGTTTTGGTTGCCATATATGGCATTAATAATCACGAATATAAAAAAGAATTTTACTTGTCAGATATGGCAAGTGAAAAAAAGTGATTTTAATATAGCCCTCGGAAAAACAATTAAAGAAGTTCGCACAGCGCTACAGTTGAGCCAACTTGACGTGGCTAGTAAAATTGACGGTGAGTTTGATACAACAAATTTATCTCGAATTGAATCCGGAAGAATAGCAACGACAGTTTATACATTAGACCGTATATGCCGTGCTATGGGTATTTCACTTGAAGATTTTTTTAAGACCCACAGCCAACTTAAATGATTTATTTGGAGTAAAAAGTAGTTTTTAAGGTTTTTTAAAATCTCGCAATCCCACAATCTTGTAATCTTTTAATCTTGTAATCTCCCAATCTCGCAATCTCCCAAAAAACAAAACTCCGGTAATCAGCCGGAGTTTCAATCATCAATCAAAAAACGAACAGTTAATCAGACTGTTGTTCGCCGTAAAAATCGTAAAACTTACGAGTTATCCCAAATAAGTTTTTAAAATTTTGCTTCTTGAGGTGTGTTTTAAGCGTCTGATTGCTTTTTCTTTAATTTGGCGCACGCGTTCGCGAGTTAAATCAAAGGTTTCACCTATTTCTTCTAAAGTCATCGGATGTTGGTCGCCCAAACCAAAATACAAGCGCACTACATCGGCTTCTCTTGGTGTTAAGGTTTCTAACGAGCGCTCAATTTCGGTACGCAACGATTCGTGAATCAGTTCGCGATCTGGATTTGGCGACTCGCCCGAACGCAATACGTCGTACAAGTTCGAATCTTCACCTTCAACCAAAGGTGCATCCATCGAGAGGTGACGACCAGAGTTTTTCATCGACTCCTTTACGTCGTTTACCGTCATGTCGAGTTCTTTGGCAATTTCCTCGGCACTAGGCGGACGCTCGTTCGATTGCTCCAACAAGGCGTACATTTTATTAATTTTATTAATCGAACCAATTTTGTTTAGCGGCAAACGTACTATACGCGATTGCTCGGCCAAAGCTTGTAAAATCGATTGTCTGATCCACCAAACGGCATACGAAATGAATTTAAATCCACGTGTTTCGTCAAAACGTTGTGCGGCTTTTATCAATCCTAAGTTTCCTTCATTAATTAAGTCCGGAAGTGTAAGTCCTTGATTCTGATATTGTTTAGCAACCGAAACCACGAAACGCAAGTTGGCTTTGGTAAGCTTTTCTAACGCGCGCTGGTCGCCGGCTTTAATCTTCTGTGCCAATTCAACTTCCTCATCAGCGGTAATCAAATCAACCTTTCCGATTTCTTGTAAATACTTGTCTAACGATGCAGTTTCCCGATTGGTAACCTGCTTGGTAATTTTGAGTTGTCTCATTTTTTAACTCCTTGCTGTTATGGATACAATGCTTTTACGCACGGTCCTCGCAAAAAGTTACACACAGCCAAAAATTTCTGCCAAATTATTTCAGAATTAAACGTAAAGTTCTGATTATGTTATGTTTATTTTTTGGGCAATCCGCTGCGGCAATAGTGGAAATTCCGTACACCGCAGCGTCGCGCTTTTTGCTGCAAGGGTTCGCAAACAGCTGCGGCGCACCGGCGGTTTTGCGTGCTTCCGCTGGTCGCCCTTAAAACTCGCAGTGCGCACGCGCTGTTTTTTGTCCCCTTTCCGCGTCAATCGCTATTGCGGCGTATCGTTTCCAACGGAAGTTTATCCAAAAAATGTATTTCACCATGATTTTCAGTGAATTCGTTTTTTTTGCGCACTTCTTTCGCGTTAAGGACAGTAGCGGCATCCCCAAAAACGGGCTGGGAGTGGGGTTGAGGTTTTTGGGATATAGCGAATGGCCTGACCGGCGGTTTTTTGCGGCTGTGCCCTTAGGCCTGCCGGAAAAAAGTGCGGGGAACGCCCAAAAAATCAGAGAACGTTTTATGAATGGAAAGCTCGTGCAAAAAAAATCGACTCTAGAGAGTCGATCGTTTTTATCTAATTTCTTGATTTTGAATTAAATCAATGAAAAGGTTAATTTTGTTTTTGAGTTCTTTTCGCTGAACGATGAAATCGAGGAAACCGTGCTCGAGCAGGAATTCCGACGTTTGGAAACCTTCGGGTAAATCTTTTCCAGTGGTGTCTTTTACGACACGCGGACCTGCAAAACCGATTAAGGCTCCCGGCTCGGCGATATTCACGTCGCCCAACATGGCGTACGAAGCAGTAGTTCCGCCCGTAGTTGGATCGGTACACAACGAGATGTACGGCAATTGCGCTTCGGCCAACTGTGCCAATTTAGCCGATGTTTTGGCGAGCTGCATCAACGAATACGCAGCTTCCATCATGCGCGCGCCGCCCGATTTAGAGATCATCACAAAAGGCAAACGGTTTTTGATGGCGTAATCGATACCGCGGGCAATTTTTTCGCCAACAACCGCACCCATCGAACCTCCGATGAAGGCAAAATCCATACAGCAAACCACCAAGTCTTTACCTTTCGACTTACCAACGGCAGTGCGCACGGCGTCTTTCAATTTGGTTTTTTCCTGTGCGTCTTTGAGTCGATCGGAATATTTTTTCGTGTCGAAAAAGTGCAACGGATCTTTAGAAGTCATGTTCGCATCGAGCTCTTTAAACTCGTTGTTGTCGAACAAGATTTCGAAGTATTCTTTACTTCCGATACGCACGTGAAAGCCGTCTTCGGGGCTTACGTATAAGTTGCGAGCGAGTTCATCGGCGTCGATAATTTTTCCGGTAGGCGATTTGTACCAAAGTCCTTTCGGAACGTCTTTTTTATCTTCTGTAGGCGTTTGAATTCCCTTTTCTGTTCTTTTAAACCATGCCATAAGACGAGAATTTTAGAATTAAGCGAGGGTGTTTACGTTATTTAAGTCGGCAAATGCTTCTTCCAAACGTTTGATGAAAGTTACTTCGCCTTCGCGAACCCATTTACGCGGATCGTAGTGTTTTTTGTTTGGTGCGTCGTCGCCGGTTGGGTTTCCGATTTGCGTTTTCAAATAGTCGATGTTGTTGACCATATAATCGCGAATTCCTTCAGTGTAAGCAAATTGCAAATCGGTATCGATATTCATTTTCACCACACCGTAGCTAATTCCTTCGCGAATTTCTTCGAGTGTTGAGCCTGAACCGCCGTGAAATACGAAATCAACAGGATTGTGACCGGTATTGAATTTATTTTGTACGTAATCTTGCGAATTCTTTAAGATTTTCGGCGTTAGTTTTACGTTTCCTGGTTTGTACACGCCGTGCACGTTTCCGAAAGCGGCTGCGATGGTAAAACGCGGACTCACTTTCATCAATTCTTCGTAAGCGTACGCTACTTCTTCTGGTTGGGTGTACAGTTTAGAGCTGTCTACATCTGAATTATCAACGCCGTCTTCTTCGCCACCTGTAATTCCGAGTTCGATTTCGAGCGTCATATTCATTTTGCTCATGCGAGCGAGGTATTCTTTACAGATTTCGATGTTTTCGTGAAGTGGTTCTTCGGAAAGATCGATCATGTGTGAGCTGAAAAGCGGTTTTCCGGTAGCTGCGAAGTGTTTTTCGCTGGCGTCTAGGAGTCCGTCGATCCAAGGCAATAATTTTTTCGCACAGTGGTCGGTATGAAGAATTACGGTTGCTCCGTATGCTTCGGCGAGTGTGTGAATGTGAAGCGCTCCGGCGATTGCTCCGGCGATTGCCGACTTTTCGTTTTCGTTTTTGAGGCCTTTTCCGGCGTTAAACTGGGCGCCTCCGTTAGAAAATTGAATAATTACAGGTGCTTTTAACTTAGCAGCTGTTTCGAGTACGCCGTTTATGGTACTAGAACCTACTACGTTTACTGCAGGTAAGGCAAAGTTTTTTTCTTTTGCAAGCTTAAAAATTGCTTGAACTTCATCTCCGGTAGCTACGCCAGCTTTAATGTTGTGCGCCATTATTCAGGTCTTTTTAGGTTAAGGTTACAAAAGTAAGAAAACCGAATCGAATGGCAGATGCTGGGATGCCGAAAATGTGTCGAAGCTACAAACCAACAATAACTTCGAATAATTTATAACTTGTAGCTTATCGAAAGCATTACAATTCTTGGCAGCACAAACACTTCGTTTTCGCTGATCATAAAATCGGAGAAGTTGTAGGAGAATTTGGACTGGATGTTGAACAAGTTGTTGGCTTTGATTTCGTAGCTAAACGCCTTGTTTTTTCGTTGGTAGCGAAGGGAAGTATTTGCTAACTCGAAAGCGTTACGTTGCCCGGTGTTGTTGGTGTTTTGGAGGTATTGGTAATCGAAATTAAAGATAAAACTTTTGAAAAAGGTGTGTTCAAACGAGCCATTCCAGGTGTCTGAAAAGAAATCGGCGCGAGTGATTCCTGAAAACTGACTAAACGTCTTGCTATATCCCACTTCGATAACGGGCCACTTTTTGTTTGAAGTGCGTATCGACAGACCGAGTATTTGATTGTTTCTTTGATTTTCGGTTTCAATAGCGTTGAGTTCTTGCAAATAATCAAACCAAGAGAACGCCGCATTGGCTTTTACCGTGAATTTGTATATTTTTTTGGAAATCGAGCCCGATAATCGGTAGTTTGTTTCAGGGTTATCGGTGAGAACAGGTGTTGTAAACTGATTGATTCCTTGCAGTTGTACTTCGTTTCGGAGCGTTCGAACTTTTTTATTAAAAGACGCAACTGCATTTAGAAACAAACCGCGATACATACTCATTTTGGTATAGATAACCGTTGCGTTATGAAAGCGCTCGTTATTAAGAAGTGCGTTACCTTTAAATACTGCGTTGTAATTTTGGAGCACAAATCTATCGGCAAATTGCGTTACATCGGCAAACGTATTTCGTAGGCTATAATTACCACTAAGCGATTCGGCTGTATTGAAATCGTAGGTTAGGTTTAGTTGTGGCTGCGGCAGCGCTTTGGTTAGCTGTTGTTTCCCGCTTTCTTGTTCGGTTTGCAGCGTAAAATGATGCCAAAACAAGGCAGGCCTTCCTGTTAGTTTCCCGATTTTGAATTTGTATTCGAGTCCAACTTTTGCCTCGTTAAGTTGGTAGGTAATGTTATTTCCAAAATTAGCGGTCGAGAAATCGTTTATACTTCCGTTGGGTAACAGTTGTTTTTCGGCTGTGGTAAATGAAGCGTTTGTATAGGTGTTTCCGAAAATGGTATATAAATGATTGAAGTTATTGAAAATGTGATATTGCTTGAACAACACATCGACGGTGTTGTTGGTTTGTTGTTTTATTTGATTGATCTGGTAAGCAGTGTCGGTTTGCAGCGGAATGAGTCCTTGTAGAAATTGGTTGTTCGTAAACCAGGTGGTTTGGGGTGTTGTTTTTTCGTAGGTATGGTTGATAACGAGCGTACTGGTATTTTTATCGCTGTGGTTTTTGTGCCATTCAACAAATTGTTTGACAGAGGCGTTATCGGCATCGGCCAATGTCAAAAAGTTCGTGTTTGCTAAATTGGTTTGCGAATTGAGGGTATTTTGGTTGTTGTTTTGCGAGGCATCAGCGTGGATGTTATAGTACCATTTTTCTTTTTTGGAAGGCGAATAATCCAATTTTGCATTAAGTAAACCTAAGGTGTTGGTTGTACTATTTTTTTGCAGCAGATTTTCAAAAGTTAAAGAGTCGTTTTTTAGATATTGGTTGTTTGTTGTTGATTGTGCGGCTAAAAATGTTTTAGAGAATATTCCGAAACCAATGATATCCAATTTGTCGGTTGCTTGAAGACTATAATTTAGAGCAGCGAATTGCGATTTATTTTCAATGACATCGGTGTTTTCGTTTGTGAAGTCGTATAGATTTGTGAGTGTTGGTTTGTTACTGAGAAAGGTACTTACGCCGCCTTGAAATCGCATTAAATCTTCGAAACTGAATGTGCTTTTGCCGATGTTGTTATTATCGCCAATAAAGCTAAGGTTCATTTTCGGGCTGTAATAAAAGAGTCCGGCGTGAAGCAAGTTGTAGTTGGTTTTACTGCCAACGGAAGAAGCAGCTTCGAGGTCGCCAAAAACGAATTTTTTCTTGTCTTCTTTGAGTTTTACGTTCATAGCGAGTTCGTCGCTGTCGGAAACTTGTTTGAGTGCACCAACTTGGTTGAAGTGATCGATAACTTCAATTTTATCGAGTGCGTCGGCGGGTATGTTTTCCACGGCGAGTTTGCTTCCGCCACCGAAGAAAGATTTGTTTTCAACGAGCATTTGCGTCACGCGTTTTCCTTGCACGGTTACGTTTCCGTTTTTATCGACTTCAACGCCGGGTAGTTTTTCGAGAACTTCGCGCATTTTACGTTCGTTACCATTGGCAAAGGCTTTAACGTCGTAGATAAGTGTATCTTTCTTAACAACTATGGGCTTGTAGTCGTAGTTTATGACTACTTCTTTGAGAGTTTCGCCAGTTCCTTGGAGTTTAAAATTCAGGCTTTCAGGATAGGAAATGCCATCGAGTTTTATGATTTGTTCTTTGTAACCCATGTAGGAAACGGAGACATCGTAAGGAACGCCGGTTTCTAATTCGATTTTAAAACGTCCTTTATTATCGGCAATGGCGAATTTAATGGCAGGTTTCTCGGTTAGCGATTTAGCTAAGACGTTGGCGTTTTCGAGGGGTGTATTTAGGGTATCGGAAACTATGCCTGAAATAATCTTGGTTTGGGCGAAGGATAGTTGGATTGATAAAAGAAAAAGGAAGAAGACAACTTTTGACATTAAATAATATTTTCGAGCATAGAAATGAAAACTCACATCTGACTTCTTCCCTTTTTTGTGAATCAACTCTTACCGACCTTCCTCTAAAGATTTCGAAGTACTTTTTGAAGCTGATTTCATTAGTGTTTATAGAAGACTCCAGTTTTTCTGTTGTAACAATAACGTCTTTTGAAATTATTTATTTTAGAAAGACACTAATTAAATGCGGTACAAAAGTATCGATAAAAAATTCGGCTAATAAAGGAAAAGTTAGATCTTTTTGTTGTTTGGGTAGTGAAAGAGAAACGGTTTAATATTGTAGTTTGTTGGTAGTACATTTCTAAACATCTGGCAGTGTTTAATTCGTTAGCTCAAATCAGTGCGGTAGGCAATAACTAATTTTAAGTCTTTTTTTATTTTAAATAAGCATGAGGCTATTAAGTTCCAAATAAATAATCTGTAGTATTATTTACCTTCCATTTCCTCTCGGATGGATTTTATAAATTCCTCGTAAGTCATGAAAGTTGCCTTATCGAAATTCTTTGGTTTCACACTTTTATGTTCTTTCGCAATTATTGATGTTGCACCGAAAACCGCATTTCGAACATGAAGTTCAAGAATAAGACCAGGTAACTTGCCATATCCATTTGGTCCGTGTTGAAAGGGCAGGTCAGGACAAAACCATGCAATAATTGGGAAATCGTATTTCTGGCTCCCATTATCTAAGCTCAAAGTGCTAGTTGCTTTGTAGCAAAGGTAGTTTTCAATCTTTTTTGTCTCTGTCGTTACAGTCCAATTTGTGTCCATTACCTTAGAAACGTAAACATTGTTCCCTGCAAGCGGTGAAGAGCGATAAACTTTTTCGTTAATGCAATAAACAGGACCGCTGTAACGTAAAAAAGGGTAAATACTTTGTCTCTCGGAGTCGGCCATTCCCTTTTGATCTGTTGGATTTATATAAAAATATGATTCATTGTTTACGATCTCCAAAGTGAAAGTCAAAAATTTTGCATTTTCGAGCGCATTATCATACATGCGAGCTAGTTCTGTGTGAGAAGTAGACATAGTTTTGTCGGAAAATATATTTGCGCTATAGATAACGCTTACATTACCGCTTTGCGAGAAAACTGCGAAACTAAAAAATATACTAAGGATAATTGCTTTGAACATAGTAAAAACCCGCCATATGATAGGCGGGAGTGTTTTGAGTTCTTTTATAATTTTCTAATCGGCTGTATTGTCTTCGACCCTAAGCAGTTAAAGTATACTGAATAGCTTGCCTGTCTTGCAAACTCAGGGTCGCCAAACATCGAAAGAGCTGCGCTGTAAGCTAAAAAACGTTCTAATTCGCAATCTCGTTCTGGGGGAGTTAGTTTCACAATTTTTTTATCGGATTTAACTTCTTCAATTCTTTTATCATCGGAAGCAAATCCAAAAACACCAGAGAGTAGCAATAAAATGCTTAAAAATAGTTTTTTCATAATTATCAGTTAAAAATATTAAATAAAATAAAAAGTTGGTTAACCGATAGCAAATAAAATAAAAAAAATAAGCGAGGCAAATAAAAAAAGTAACTTTAACAAAAATAACAGTAACTTTATTGAAAGTTAGTCTATGAACTCTTTGTTGGGCTGGAAGCGTTTTAACAGAAAATTCACTCACGGTTAAGTAGGAAATTGCAATTTAAATTCACCTAAAAACACACTAAAAATGTCTAATGAGTTTCATACAAGATTTTTCAAAAGGCAAAGTAATTCATTTATTGCTATTTTATTATAACTTTTTTGACCGTTTCGCATGTTCCGTGCTGCTATAGATCCAAGCTATCAGTTTAAGAAATGCCATCCAGTTTAATAATTTGTTCTTTATAACCAATGTAAGAAACGGAGATTTCATAAGGTACGCCTTTTTGGAGTTCGATTTTAAAACGCCCATTATTATCGGCAATAGCGAATTTAATCTCCGGTTTTTCGGTTAGCGATTTTGCAAGTACGTTGGCGTTTTCGAGAGGTGTATTTAGGGAATCCGAAATAGTGCCAGAAAGCGCTTTTGTTTTGGCACAGAGTCTTTTGTGAAAGACAAAAAAACACGAGAACAAAAAGATTCGCCCCAGTTAAAAAGGAAAACAATTTTATCTTCTGACTATTTAATTGTTCAAATTTCAAAACACTTCAGAATTTTCTGTTGGGATAAGCGTTGTATAACTTCCAATTTAACAAAAAGTAATACTAAAATTCGGAGCTAATACCTGTCGCAGAGGGAAGCTATCTTTTTTATTTACTGTTTGCTCAATTCTTTGAGTGTTTCAAACCGCTTCTTAACTACTTCTAAATATTGATTACGCGATAATACAGATTTACCTTTAGGAATAATGAATTCTGTTTCGGCGACTTCTTGAAAACGGATTTCTTCGAGGACAAAGGCGGCGTTTTTTTCTTGTAACTCAATAATAAGGCCAGGTAAGCCACCGTATAAGCTGGGTCCGTAGGGAACAGGTATTTCTGGGCAAAAATAAGCGGTTACCTTTTCAGTTACTGTTCGATCACCCATATTAACTTCTTGGGTAGTGGTGGCTTTATAGCATTTGTAATTTCCAATTTGTTTAAACTCGTCTGAAATACTCCAGTTGTAAGCAAGCGCTTCCTCAATGACAAATTCATTTTTATCAAAGAGTAGTTTGTTTTCTTTAACTTCAATGAGCACCCTTTTCTTGTGAGCATCAATGGCAATCAACTTATCCGCTCCCGCGAGGCTTCGAATGGTATTCAAAGTTACTTGGTCAATACCAGGATTTGGGATTTCATTAAAATTGGCAATATCGTTTCTGTATTTGAGCTCAAAGCGAACGTCTTTAGCAGCGTCAACAGCATTTCTTAAAAGAAGAAATTTTTTGTCTGCTTCCAAAGCTTCAGGTGGCAAGTTTAAATAAATTTTATACACGGCCACTCCCGAACTTTGTGCGTTTGCGACAGCAGCAAAGAATGCAAATAACAGTGAATATACAGTTTTTGGTATTTTCATTAGTAAGTGTGAACTTATTAAATGCGTTTTTTCTTTAAGAGCTTAATTTATTTGTAATTTATGGTTGCTGAAAAAAGCAGCTGTCAAAAACGTGATTTTATTCAACTAATCTTTAAAGCAGGATATTTTTAAGCTTAATCCGCGCTCAAAATCATAAAAATCAGCGGATATAACGTTTTATTTGTAACGATAATCTACTAAGTATTTTTCTTTTTTCCGTCCTTTTTTAATTCATCCGAGTAATTACTCATATTACGCCAAAAGAAGGTTCGTACTTGAAAGAATTTTTTCAACCGAAATTATATTAATTAACGTTTGATAGAAATTTTTTTTGCGTTTTAATTTATCCTTAAAACGGATAATTAATCCCTATGTTTATAACCATATTGGCAAGATTATAGTCGCGGAACCAGCGATTGTTGTACGCTTCTGCGGGATTGTATGTTTTGAAACCAAAGTCGGTTCGAAAAACAAAAAAACTAAAGTCGTAACGCAAGCCGAAACCAGAGCCTACAGCAATGTCTTTTAGCGATTGTAATCCTTCGAATTTGCTTTCGGCTAACGTAGCGTCGTCCAAAACATTCCATATATTTCCTGCATCTACGAAAACGGCGCCTTTAAATTTATTCACAATTTTAAAACGCAATTCGGCATTAGCCAGTATTTTCATATTTGCTTCGTTGAAGTCGTTGCGAGCGCCGCTGCTCCCCGGACCTAAACGGTAGGGTTGCCAAGCTCGTATGTCGTTTGAACCTCCGGCAAAGTAGCTTCGCGAAAACGGAATATTAGTTGAATTTCCGTACGGAACGGCCATCCCGAAAAAGGTGCGAATGGCAAATACTTTTTCGCGTCTTAAATCCCAATGCTTAATAAATTCAAATTCACCTTTTGCGTACTGCGAAAATTCGACACCAAAAATTTGCCTTCCTGTAGATTGTGCATTGAGCTGATTTGCCGTTCCCGCAAATAGCGAAAGTACATTTCCAGCAGATTCAGCTTTAAAGCGTATCGTAAAAAAGTTGTTGTCAACTAAATTGGATTGTGTAGTGCGACTGTAACTGTAGCTTGATGCAAGGATAAGGTTGTTTTCTGTTAATCGACGCCGACGCTCTTCAATACTTCTTACCTCTCTGTAATCGCGATCCGTAGGCAGTAAGCTGGTTTGGTTATTGAGTACGTCGTTTGTAAACCCTGTGGTACCGATCGGAATGAGTAAATCGCCACTCGACGGAGAGAAATAACTGTCGTTTGTACTCGTGTTTTGCGCAATTCTGTTAAGCGCTGCATAGCTCGAACGATATACGTTGAAATAATTACCAATGTTTACATTGTTTACATACTGAACGTTGAAAAGGTCGAATCGCGCTGTTTTGTTTCGATTCGGAATCCAATTATAGGTCATAGATCCAGTAAAGTTTTCTTTGTCTAGACCAATATTTCTCTGTTTGGCAAAACCCAAATTAATGCTCGTAGTTGGCAGCATGCTTTTGGGGATAATTTTTTCTGTTTTGAAAGGAAATAAGATGCGTGGAAATGAAAGTCGGCTATCGATACCGTATTCCGAAATATTAAAAAAGGTGTTATCTGGATTTGCTAAATCCGTAGAAGAGCCAATGTTTCCGCGCATGGCAATCAACAAAGTTTCTGCGCCATTAAACACATTTCGAATGGTAACTGAAGTTGAGGCGGCGATACCAAAATCTTGTACGTTAGAGTGTGTTACGTCAAGCGACGCAAGAAAGTGGAACTTATCTTCAGGTGTAAGGAAAACATTCGCAATCAATTTGTTTTCTGATTTTGGATCAGCTTTAAATTGAAGGGTAGGTTGTTTGAAAATTTTGAGATTGGTTAATGATCGTGTCGTTAAATTTGCTCTGAAATCGGCATATTCAGATCCTGGATTTAAGAATATGGCATCAGTGATTGCTTTCGGGCGGTATTTCAATTTATTAAAACTGAAAATCGTAAAACCTTTGTATTTGATGCTGTCTTTTATTTTGGAAGATTCTTTGTCTTTCGGACGATCTGTATAAACATTCACCTCACTAATGGTATACAGTTTAAACGGACGCGTACTCGTTGAGTCGCCTTCCCGAATAGATTGGTCGTTAATAATCAGTTTTACGTAGGTTTTGCCTCCGGTGTTTATCGTATCAATATCGTAAATGATATTGCTTTGTTGAAATTCGAGTGCTCCATGATTTCTGAAGTAGGTAGTGATGCGGTTTCGTTCGGCATCAAAAATCTCGGCGTCGAACGGCTCACCGACTTTTAATAATGCTTGATTGGATATTTGACGATACAGCGAATCGAGTGCAGGAGTTGAAATTTTGTGCGTTAAACTATCAATGGTCGCTCGTTTTCCTCGATTTATCGTATAGGTTACGCTACCTTTTTTCTTGCCAACTGTATCGATTTTGGTAGTAATCTTATTTCTGAAATAGCCTTTGTTACTCAAGTAAATTTGCAATCGCTGAACGGATTTTTCGGTTCGTTCCTTTTTAATGATAACGGGAGCTTCGCCGGTTCTTTTCAAAAATTTATCTAAGCCGCTATATAAAAACGATTTTCCGCGTCGGGTCACCTGTTTTGCAGAGAAAATTTTTGCTTGTCGCTTAAATTTCGCTGGATTGTTGAGATATTTTGCACGATACGAGGAATCAGGATTTTTTTTAGCGACGTTATACATCTGTAAACGAAGTTTGTAGCCAAGGAAATTGCTGTTTGGTTTTTGGTAAAGCAATTCTTCCAGTAACTCGTCTTTGGATTTTTTACCATCCACGATTATGGTGTTTTTTGTGAGCAACAAATCGCCTTCTTTTACGCGTTTCGTGCTGTTGCAACCGCTAAAGATTGCAAGCGCTAAGAGAAATACCGTTATTTTTGCGATGCCTGCTTTCAAAAGTGCCAATTAACTAACCAAAAGTACATTATTTCAATGTTAAGCAAAACAATAACCAAGCGAATCACGTCTTTACATCTTAAAAAATTTAGACAGCAGGAGCAATTATTTATTGCTGAGGGAATTAAGGTAGTTTCTGAATTACTTGCCGCTGGTTATTTTGCAGAATACTTGTTCACCACAGCCGGTACCAAGCAGCAGTTTTCGGTAGCAACGCTTATCGACGAAGCGGAAATGAAGCGTATTAGTGCCTTGGCCGATGCATCGCCTGTTTTAGCGGTTTTTCGTATTCCAAAAGCAACTAATTTCAAATTAGATGAAATTACGGTTGTTGCCGACGGCATTCGGGATCCGGGAAATTTTGGTGCTTTGATTCGTTTGTGCGATTGGTTTGGCGTTTCTCAATTACTTTGTGCGCCCGACACCGTCGACTTATACAATCCGAAAGTTGTTCAAGCATCAATGGGCTCTATGGCGCGTGTTCGCGTTACGTATCAAGATATTTCAAACACAATTCGCACACAACCCGCTCCGGTTTACGGCGCGTTCATGGAAGGCGAGTCTGTTTACAACCAAGTTTTGGAAACGCCCTGCTATCTCATTTTAGGGAATGAGGCAAACGGCATTCGTTCGGAAACGGAAGAAAGTATTACAAAAAAAATATCGATTCCGCGCTACGGCAAATTGCAACAAACCGAGAGTTTAAATGTTACAACGGCAGCAGCGATTATTTTAGCTGAAATGCGAAGAACTACTAGTGGAAGGTGAAGTTGATAAAAATGGCTCGCGTTGACATCGATTGGATGTTTGAGGTCCACGGACTATTCGGGTCGTTATCGCGAATTAACTCATCGTTAAAGCTAAAGACGCCTCGAATCGAAGGAGAGAATTTAAAATATTGAAGGTATAAATCGATTCCAAAACCCAATTCATAAAAATTGGTGTTTTTTATCATTCGAAAACGATTGTTGGCATTGTCGTCTTTAGCATCTGCGTTCGAAGCTAAATTCAGTGCAGTTCCCACGCCGGCCACAACGTATGGTTTGATGTTTCCGGTTCGAACCGACGATAACTTCACCAACAATGGAAAGTGAAGATAAGTCGATTTTACTTCGCGTAAAGCATCGACAGGATTGGCAATCCCCGGGAAAGTCAGATTTCGTTGGTTGAAATACAAACCGGGTTCAAAACGCAAATCTATATGTTTGTGCAGGCGCAAATTTCCGACCAGACCAACGTTAAATCCGATTGTTGAATTTACCAAGACATCCGGACCTACATTCTTGTATTCGAATTTAAAATCGTATGAATTAAATCCAAGAAAATAACCCCAATGTACACGTTGATTGTCAAAGTTCTCCAAATTGATAATTGGATCTTTACTAAACATGTGGAATTGCGCTTTCGCGAGAAGCGGCATAAATAAGACGATAATGAGAAGGCTTTTTCGCATGTTAAGATTTCCCTGCTGTATAAATAGTGGCTACTCCAAACGTCTGCGGATGTGCAACCACATTAGTAAACCCAACTTTTCGCAAAATATTGTTTAGAGCTTCTCCGTAAGGAAAAACCGCAGCCGAATCGGATAAATATTGATACGCTACTTTGTCTTTTGAAAAGATACGTCCGATGGTAGGGAGGAGGGTTTGTGTGTAAATCTTGTAGCCTTGTTTGTATGGAAACTTTGTCGGTACCGATGTTTCTAAGATGACGAAAATGCCGCCCGGTCTTAATACCCGGCGAATCTCGCTAAGTCCGAGTTCCAAATCTTCGAAGTTTCGAATTCCGAAAGAAACGGTTATCGCGTCAAAAGTGCTGTCTTCAAACGGAAGTTGCTCCGAATCGCCCACAACCATATCAATCAAACTAGTAAGTCCTTCCGAAATAACTTTTTTTCGACCAATTTCTAGCATGCCTGGCGAAAGATCGAGACCAACGATTTTCTCTGCGCCCGAATTTTTGAACATCAGCGCCAGATCGCCTGTTCCGGTTGCCACATCGAGAATGGATTTCGGATTTGTTCTACTGACCCATTCAATTACTTTTTTTCTCCACGCGTTGTCGATACCGAAAGAAATCACTCGATTCAATTGATCGTAATCGCAAGAGATGTTGTCAAACATTCTTCTGATTTGGTCTTTCTTAGACTGTTCAGAATTCTTGTAAGGCTTAATTGATGCTGCCATTTATAAAATTTGCGTCAAAGTTACAAAACCAAAGGCTTTTTGTAGGTTGGTTTAACGGGAAGTTCTGATATATGTTTCGTAAGTGAAGGAATAGGCATGCTTATCATCTTTGGGATGAAACTCACTTTTTACGAGTTCGAATTCATTTTTTGGAATTTCGGGAAAGAACACCTCTGCATCAAAACTACCGTGAACGCGCGTCAGCTCTAGTTTATCGGCTATAGCAAGACTTAAACTGTAAATCTGTCCGCCGCCAATTACAAAAGTCGGATTCGTTTTTGAATAGTTCAAAGCTTCTTCCAAACTGCCGCAATAAACCAATTGATCTGTATCAGATGTTAATTTTTTACTGCTAATCACAATATGTTTTCGATTGGGAAGTAATTTAGGCAAACTTCGAAAAGTTCTGTAACCCATAATCATGTCGTGTTCTTGGGTTAAAGTTTTAAAACGCTTGAAATCGTCTGGTAAGTGCCAAAGCAAATCATTATTTTTTCCGAGTTCTCTGTTTTCGCCAATTGCTGCAATGAGTATGATTTGCTTCATTATTGTTTATCTAAATCGATTTTGTTTTTTAATTGTTCAATTCGCTGTTCTTGTTTTTTTACGAGTCGCTCAATTTGTTGGCGTTCCCAGTTTTTGTTGAGAAATCGCTTCGTGATATACACATCCACAAAGTGGAGAACAAACAGAAACACCCAAGCGGCTAAAACCCAGGTCCACCATTTTGTAGGTGCACCTACTTCGAAAAACGAATTGGCAACAAAGGAAAAAAGATTTCCGATACAGAAAAAAACAAAATGATAGTACAGAAACCGCTTTTGCCGAAGTCGCTTTCGGGCATTTTCATACAATTCTTGTTGTTCAGTGTTCATTTTCAGCAGATTTTCAGTCAGAAATATAGAATTTTTTAAAATATCCAACAAATACAATTTGCCAAAACGATAATTTGAAAACGTTTTCTACAGAAAGTCGGAATAGGAAAACGTTTGAGAAATACGACATTCGTTTTTTTATAACAGTTTTTGTAGCAGAGTCTCAAAAATGCAAGTTCGTGTTTTTTTATGCTTTGTATTTATTTTCTTTGCTCTATAATATTAACTATTAATAAGTTATGGCAATCAAGAAACAATTTATAAAGAGTAAACCAGTTTGTAAAGTAACCTTTACTGTCGATGCAAAAGAGGCGCAAACTGTTGCAGTAGTAGGCGATTTCAACAGCTGGAATCCTGAAGCAGGCGCTCTTGCAAAACAAAAAAACGGTACGTTTAAAGCAACTTTTGAAGTAGCAAAAGACGCTAACTACGAATTCAAATACTTCGTAGACGGTACGTATCAAAACGAACCAGAAGCAGATGCTTTTCAATGGAATGCGTTTGCTAACGCTGAGAACAGCGTTTTAGCAGTATAAAAAAAGCCTCCAATTGGAGGCTTAATTACTTTATCTTTCTCTTAATGCCAAAAAGTACCTGCTAAACCAGCGACCATTCCTACCCACAGGAGACCGAAAAATGTTGCCAAGCCAATTAGTTTTCCTAAAATGCTCCATAACATAGTGCGGTATGGATACGACATAAGAATGTAAAGTATTGTGCCAGCTACAAATCCAGAAAGAGCACACGAGAGCACTGGCCGTAAAGTCCAATACGAACCCCAAAGTGGATTCGGATTACGAACCGTATACAAAAACGCGCCGATAATACTTAAACCAATCGCCGCACCCACTACACCGTAAGTAAATAGCAAACTCCCGCGCAATTTTGTTTCAGATTCCATTCGTACAATGCTTTTCTTTCTGAACGCAAAGTAGCAGCAAAAATTGTTTGCTCTAGCAGGTTTCGGTAAAATTTTAACAAAAAAATTATCGCATCAATAATTTTGTAGAATAAAAACTACAAAATGTAGTTAAAATTTTACTTTGTAAGATTTTCCTCCACAAACCAGGACATAAATTCCCGCTGCAACCGATTTGCGATGTAAACCATTCTCTAATGTAAATGTCGCCACTTTTCGGCCCGCCAAATCATACAAAACCGCTTCTTGAGGCGAAGGCAAGTTACTAACTAGTAAGGCGCCATCAGCAGAAGATTGAATCCGTACTTGCTTGTTGTCTAAATCGGTCACGCCTAAATTTTCATTAGCAAACAACCAAGTGTATAAAGCGCCAAATTCGCCACGCCAATAGCTTTCCGTATGTGTTCCATAACTATCGAATTTAAGCAGCGTGTTGCTTTGCGCTGTTCCCGATTCCACAATCTTATTTCGAACCGTTGTAACGTGTGTGACCATATTGCCATATTCGTTATTTCCCGCCACGAAATACAATTTTAAATCGTTTGTATCATTTGCTAAATCATCGATATACGAAGTAAAATTGCTGTACGAAAACCAATACGCCGGACTCAAAGCACCTACTTTTCCGAACGATTCCGGATGCGCCAATGCACCGTACGTCGAAATTAGCGCACCCATCGAACTGCCAATAATCGCGGTGGTTTCTGGACTCTCAAGCGTACGGTAATTCGCATCGATATACGGTTTCAGTGTTTCTGCAATAAAATCGATATACAAAGCACCCTGACCTCCGCCGTACTGCGGATTGTTCCAAGGTGAATATTCGTTCAATCGTTCTCCACCGCCGTTGTCAATTCCCACAACTATAGCTCCGTAATCGCCGCCGGCAAAAAGCGAATTCAAGGTTTCATCTACTTGCCATTCGCCAGAAAACGACGTTGCCGCGTCAAACAAATTTTGCCCGTCTTGCATGTACAATACCGGGTATTCTTTCGTTGAAGTTTGGTAATCGGGCGGCAAATACAACCAAATGCGTCGGTTGCGATTGAGTTGCGGCATGAAAAAGTTCGTACTCAAAATACTCACATTCGCAGCTGCCGTACTGTTGTTGCCGCCAGCACCTAAATCTTCCCAAGACAGTATCGTTAAATTAAGTGTACTGCCCACCGTAGCCCAAGAAAAGGTGCGGTCGGGTAAAAAATTGCCCGTTGCATTGCCTTCAACCGTTGCCCACGAACCGCGCGTAAACTTAAAAGCCGCAGTTCCGGTGCCTTGCGGAATTGTTATTTGTAGATTCCCCAAATTATCGGGTGTTAGTATGTAATTCGGATCAGCCGGATTCCATCCGTTAAAATTTCCTGCCACATAAATTGTGGCGCCCGCAGGTGTGTTTGCGGGCGTTGCCGTTACTTTAAGCGTGACTTGCGCCCAGAGTGGAAGAGCAACGAAAAGCAAAAAAAGGGTCGTGTAATTTTTTATCATAGATAATCCTAAAGGTTAGCTTTTACCAGCAATGCGCTTTATCATGCCGTCAAAAATAAAGAAATGAAAGGGCAACATCGCATACCAATACAATCTTCCCCACAATCCGCGCGGGCGAAATGTGGCTATTTGATGCAAAACCCGATTTTCGTCGATCGAAAACTCCAGCCAAGCCTCGCCCGGAAGCTTCATTTCTGCGAAAAGCAACAAGCGTTTTTGCTCTTTATCGGCTAAAAGTACGCGCCAAAAATCGAGCGCATCACCGTTGTCTAAATGTGTAAGATGGGTGCGCCCTCGACGCAAACCAACGCCGCCAACTAACTTATCGATGTGTCCGCGCGTTTTCCACAACCAATTGCCGTAGTACCAACCGCGCATGCCGCCAATCGACCAAATATTTTTCAATACCGCTTCCTCATCGGAAATTTCTATTTTCTGGTGATCTTTCAAACAACCGTACCGCGGAACTTGAACAAATTCCTTCAAACTCCCTTGCAATCGGCCACTCACGCGACTGTCTTTCCAGCTCGAAATCACCAAATTTTGTTCAATTTTCACGAAGGCTAATTTTATGGCATCGGTGTACGAAATGGGTTTTATTCCCAGTAAACGCTGCAATTTGGTGTCTTTTGCTACCACTTCCACGGTCATACTATCCACCAAATTAGCCGCCAATTTATAAGTAGTTGAGGTTACAAAATGCAGCCAATAACTCGACAGTTTCGGCGTCATTACCGGGACGGTGAAAATCCACACTCTAAAACCACGCGTCTTGGCGTACAGCTGCAACATTTGTTTGTAGGTGAGGATGTTAGGACCGCCTATGTCGAACGATTGTCCCATGCAATCTTCGCGCAGCAATACTCCGAGTAGGTACTTTATCACGTCGCGGATGGCAATGGGTTGCGTTTTGGTTAAAACCCATTTTGGCGTAATCATCACGGGCAATTTCTCGCACAAGTCGCGAATTATTTCAAACGACGAGCTGCCCGAACCCACAATAATTCCAGCGCGCAGAACGGTAACAGCTGCTGGTCCGCGATAAAGTTCGTCTTCCACACTTTTGCGCGATTGCAGGTGCTTCGATAAAACGCTGTCGTTTACAATGCCGCTCAAATACACCATTTGTTTAATACCGCTAAAACGCATGTATTGGTTGAAGTTTTGCGCCGATTTCAATTCCAACGCATCAAAATCGTTGGTAGAATTCGACATGGAATGTATCAGATAATACGCGACATCGGCCTCCGGAACTTGCGGGCTTTCGGGAACGTTTTCTAGAAAATCGACTTCCCAAATGCTCACTTTATCAAGCGTTTCGAGGTCTAAACCAATCCTACTTCGGTCGCGAACGCAACAAATAACTTCGTGTCCGGCCGCCAGCAATTCCGGCAATAGCCGCCGACCCACATATCCATTCGCCCCTGTTAAAAGAATTCTCACTTTTTAGTTTTTCGTACACAAACGCCTGATGCTAAGGAGTTTTGTGTAAATTCTTCTAAAGGTAACAGATTCTCAAAAAACGATTGTTAATGTCGGACTAATTTTTTGGGCAATCCGCTGCGGCAGTACTGGAAATTCCTTGCACCGCAGCGTCGCGCTTTTTGCTGAAAGGGTTCGCAAACAGCTGCGGCGCACCGTCGGTTTTGCGTGCTTCCGCTGGTCGCCCTTAAAATTCGCGGTGCGCACGCGCTGTTTTTTGTCCCCTTTTCGCGTCAATCGCTATTGCAACGTGTCGTTTCCAGAGAAAAGTATGCACTGAAAAAGGCCTGCAAAAAACTAAACTACTACCACTTCCCGTAATTAATATGAGTTGCTAAAGCGATAAAACGAATAGGTTTGAGCCTCGTTATCGTAGCCACCAAAGAACAACTCCTTGTTGATTTGAAAAATGCTTCGAGCCGTGAGTTTCTCATTTTCGAAAGCAAATTTGCGTAACCTGTCGAACGGAAGTCTTATAATATCTCCTTCAATGTGGTTGAAATTTTTGTCGAATACACAATTGATGTACATGATTTTTCGGTTCGCGTACGAATCAAGGTTATCTAGCGAATAATTACTCGAAAGAGCAGCTGCAATTAAACCGCCCGCTATGCCGCCAATTAAAACGCCTGTTCCGATACCATTGTTCGCCGTATTCATTGAAACACCTCCTAAAGTCAGGTATATTTTGTCATTAAAACTATAGCAACTTATCGATGGGTTGGTGTTGTATATTTTGCGAAGCAGTTGGTTTGAAGTTTCTAAAACTCGCGAATTTTTGATACTGCCATTTTCTTGAATTATAGGCGAGTTTTTGAAGCTAATTTCTTGCTCGTCGGTTAGTTCAATAAGTTTTAGTTCTGTCTTATCCATATTTTTAACCGAAATCATCATTTTTTCCGAGTTAATTTTCATTTGAATGAGTTTATCGTCGACCAAAAATGAATTGGAATCGTTGTAGCCATATTCGGTTTCAAGCAAAAACGGCTGCTGAAAAGCAGTTTGCGAAGCAGAGAAATTGGTTAAATCGATACGCAGCATTTGCGAAAAACTCTGGTTGGTGTCGAAAACAAAAATCAGCGTGTTATCTTTCACATATACTTTTCTTTTACTTGCGCTAAATGCCAGCGATGGCGGTGTTTCATTTAAAATATTCTGCACGGCAAAGGGGAAATCAATGTCTGTTTGCGCACTTAAAATGTTCCACAAAGTGGTTCGTTTCATTTCCTCGTTTATAAAGGCTATGTTCGACAAGTCGATGCTTTTTTTGGTCACGTTACCTTCTGCAAAAGCGTAGAGATTTAAAATGCTCTCGTTTTTCGTTGCAGTAATGAGATAAAAGATATTATTGACGGTTATTTTCTTAAATAGACGTTCTTCTGAAAAACTAAACTTGTGCGCTTTTTCGCTGGTCTGTTTGGTTTCGAAATCAAAGCATTGAGCAACGATTTCTTTGTTGTTAGGTGTCGACCAGTAAACATAGTATCGGTTGTCAGAAACGCTAGATCCAATTATGGCATCGTATTTTTTATCGATTCGCGCGGCGTTAATCGAATCGATGAACTGAAAATTATCATCTATTCGGAGCGCACGAACCGATTTTTTATCGGTAAAGAACAAAGCGATTTGTTTTTTCTGTTCTTCAATTACGTGAAATACTCCGGTTTTCTTTTCCAGCTTTACATTAAACGTTTTAACTGTTTGTTGCGACCACACGGCAGTTGTAAGGAAAAGTGCCCACAATATTTTTTTCATAATCCTACTGTACTACAAGTTAGTTTTTCTGCTCGAATATACAAGAGTTTCAGACTGTGATAATTCAAGCGAGTTCAATTTCTTTAAAATTTAACTTTGCAGATCGTGATGCATGAATGTAAAAGACGGGTATTGCAGGAAAATAGGGTAGGGGCGTGTTTGTATTGCAACTCGGCTTACAACCCTAATCTAAATAAAGTGCGCAGTAGGTAAATCGTTCTAAGGAGTTGTTCTTAAAATCAAGATAAATTAAAGTTGTATTTTCAAAATACTGCTTTTTTTGGTTGTTGAGCTTTTGTATGGATACTGCAATTCATTTCAAAATTGTTTTGAGCTAGCGCTACAAAAACTATTCTTTTTTAAAACTGGAATATCGCACCCATAAGGTAATTACTGCGCTTAGCGCGATGAAGAATGCTGAGCTTATCTTTGTGCCTGTAGCAATAGCGATTACAAGTAAAATTCCGAAACTCAAAGTTAAAATCACAAGGAATGCACGGAACCATTTTTTCTCAAAAAATTTCGTTGGATTTTCTTTTTTTATCGGCTCTTCAGAGAAGCGTTTTAATATTTCACATTCAAATTCTCTGCAGAACAATTCGAATTTGGAGGTTTCGCAAAAGGATGAACTTGAGACTATACTTACGCTATTTTCATTTTTGAATTCTAAAACTAGAGCGATATTTTGGTTAAAACTCAAAGTGTAGTTCTTAATATCATGATAACTAAATACTACGCTTTCATCTTCGAGAATAATTTCAATCGTATCATTGTTCATTGTTGCAAATCCGTTTCTTTTAATTTTTTTCATTTTATGAAGGAAAATAAAAATCGGAATTCCGAAAGAAATGATGGACGCAAGAACTAAATGAATGTTCAGCCATAGATTGCAGAAAAATAGAATTAAGCATAAAATCAAATTCACTCCAAATAGTTTCAGCGCGAAAGAATTATCGATGTATTCAAAATTGTATTTTTTCATTATTTATGAGCTAAACAAGACCGCTTGAAAATTAGTTTAATTATTGGCATTGTAAACATCAATTCCAAAAGAAACAACTCCGTAAATTGCTGCACCTACAGCTATTCCGCGTAAAACATTAATTCCAATAGGATTTGATAGTAAATCCATTGTAAGCTTAAAGAGAAGCTAGGTGGATTAGATTCATTTGCTATATTATCTTCTGTTACGGCTCGGAAGTGATATCGCGTCCGGGTAATTCGGTACATTCCGAGAGTTTGCTCTCTAAGTGTTCTATTTCAGATGCTTTGGTAACTGAAGTTTCCGTAAGATAGTCGTTTTTTACCGATAGAATAAAGATACTTTTTTTCCACAGTTGGGCTTTGGTACGTTGTTTTTGTACCCAAATACACGATTCGTTACCGAGACAAGTGCCGAAGTACATGGCACTTTCGAAAACCAATTGGTTGCTTTCGTAATCTGTATCCTTGCCGGGATAACTGAATTTCCACGGGTGACTGGTTGGCTCAAACGCTGCGTCGGAAGGCGACCAAACGTAAATCGAAATATTCTCATCACATTCGATACAGCTTCTGCCTGAAAAAATGAAATAGGGGAGCTTGTTTTTTGTTTTTAAGGTGCCAATACAACTTAAGTCGTACAATTTGGTTTCAAAAGAAGTTTTGCTGTTTAGTACAAGTTTACTGCCTTTTACGGTCACCTTTTTAAAATCAATGTTCCCAAAGCTTTGCATGCTAACCTTGGCTGTAACAGTTTCTTTTGATTTCTTTCCTTCATTTTTCGAACAGCTAAATAGGGTTAAGAAGGCTATTAAAAATGTAATAAGTTTTGATTTCATGATCTATAAAATTATCTAAATGAGACACTTTTGATGCAAAGAAATAGCTCTTATTTAAAACAGCTCGAATTTTGTCATAGCAATCAGATTCTAAGTTCAAGTAATTGTCGAAACACGTTTTATATCAAACCTTACTTTTTCGGCGGCGGTAAAAAGCGGTTACTAGAATATTTATGAGCAATAGGACAGAGAAAATCCAGATTAAGTTAATTTTTTTCTTTTGCTGTTGGATTATTTCTTTTTCCCGCATGCGCGTTTCTTCAAGCCATTTCGATTTTGTCTCTTCAGAAAGATTTTTTTCACTAGATATCAGTACATAGTCTGCTTCATATTTTAGTGATACCATTAGATTATAATGTGCAAAAACTTGCAGCAATATAAGTACAATTAATGCCAAAGAGATGTTATTCAGAAAGCGTATCATTTTAGTAGCCAGTTATTGTTGGTGTTTTAGAAAGAAGAGTTTTCATAAAAGTGTTAAATCGAGATGGCGAGGTTATGAGCGGTGTAATCATTATTCCTCCAATTCATAAAGCTTCGGAAGTTAAAGATGGAAATTTTTTGCCAACTATTTCGTCTAAAGTTAAATTTCTCAATAGTAAAACTCATCAATGATCAAATGCTGATGCATACCAATAGAAAAAGCCAGTAACACATGCTAGTATTAACAAGACATCAAGTATTAAGACACACTGTTTTAATCTTTGATTTTTTGTCATCAGGCACAAGCCGTTTAAGCATGAATACAGGAAAGCCAAAGTTCCAGCTATTAAATTCCATTTTTGAAAGTTGGCAATGCTTTGAAACTTCCATGAAGAACTGCCGCTTGATATCTGGTAAACATTAATGTAATCTGTTGGATTTTCAGTTATGGCAGTATATTCAGAAAAAAAGCTAATCGATAAAACCAAGCCAATGACTGATGCTATTATCAATTTGATTTTAAAAATGTTTTTCATTTATCACTTTTTACAAGTCGCGAAATTTTGCCGAGACATTTGGGTTTCCGTAGTAGTCATTTAAAAATAAGTAAAGTAAAAAAAAACTTGCGGGCTTTTACTGTTATAGTTGATAATATAAATAGAAGGATAACAGGAAATTAGAGACAATTATCAAAACAACACTAAATACTACCCAGCTACCAATTCTATTTTTTCTTTTTGGGAGATGATCAAAATCACGAACGATATCTTTCCATTTATCTTCATGATGAAAAATGAAATAATTCCAAACACTTATTATAGCAATGGTCACAAACATTAAGCTGCCTTCACCTATATGTGATGTCGGATTTAAGAATATTTTATAATAATTTATTATTGAAGAAAACACAAAAAGTATTAACAAATCAGTAGCTAATGAAGCCTTCCAATCACTTAACCATCTTGACGGTGCTGCCTCAGAAAATTTATATAATTTATAAAACAAATAATAATATGCTTTTTTCATAATCCTAATTAGTCTTTTGGGTAAAAACCTAAAATTGCTCTGTCTCTATTCTGAACTTCGGCACTTCTTTCCAGAGCGGCGGGCCATCCTCCGGGATAAAATGCATCAACTCCAAAATACAAAGCGCCAGCAAAAGGATTCACCCAAAGCCCATAAACTCCCATTCCAGTATTTAAAACTGCTTTACTAGGGTGTACGGCATTAGGTGAATTGGGGTTATTTTGATGAATCATCATCCCCCTTATATCCGCAGCCACTCCAAAACCTAGAGATAACTTACCAAATAAATTACCTACTTTACTGATGTTGTATGTTGTAGCGAATTGATTTCCTTTCCAAGCATTTCCATAATATTTTGGGCTAAAACCTCGACTGGTTGTGGCTAATCTAAATGAACCTTCTCCGGCTTCAAGAGCAGACGCCGTAGTGCCAAAAACTGCATTAGCCCGACCCGCAAACGTATACCAATTACCACTTCCATTACCCTGACCGCTCGACACACCAACAAATCCTCCGCCACCGCCGCCACTTGCTCCGCCAGCGCCACCATTGCCTCCGCCACCAAGACCAATTTCTGGTAATTCTACAAAAGTGTCGCCATCATCGTTATAGTGCCAAGTTTCTCCTCCACTTGTCATTACTGCACTGAACGAACCGTCGGCATTTTTTACAATTGAATACTCCCAACGTCTATATCCTAGTTTGCGCATGTATTCTCTCACATCTTTTCTTTTTGCAAACAACCCGCTCGGGTCTGCAAAAACATTTGGGTTTCCGTAGCCAAAATGGTAAGGCGTGTGTTCGTATTGCAATTCGGCCAATAAATCAACGCCGGTGAAGCGGCCTAAGGCTGGGTCGTACGCTCGGAAGGTCATGGCGTAGTTGTTTTCGCTGATGTCCTCCTGAAATTCTTGACCGTTGAAAAGGTACTTATAATTTCCGGGAGCTTCGTCGTTGATAGAGGCGTTTAGGGGGTTAATCCGACAGTTCCACAAATTCTAAATCAATATTTTTTTCCTTCTTTTTCTTATTAAATTCTTTTAAGGATAAGGGTTCAGAAATCGTATTGTTCACTTTGTCTATGATGTAATAATTGTACTTGTTAGCAAAAACTTTTTTATAGGACTCTTCACTGGAAAAAATACTATCTGTAATTCGAGTAATTTGTTCGCTATTCTTACCTCCAATCATTTTATTGATGTCTGATAAAGAAACTTTTTCGTATTCCAAATTTATCAAGCTATCTCTCTTAATTTCGTTGTAATAATTATTCCATAAAATTAACATATTACTAATTTCTTTTAGTGCCAATTTTTTGTTAGGTTCTTGATAGACGATTATGAATTGATCGTTGTAATTGACATTTTTAATATCCGAGCGGATAAGAATTATATCAAAGTAGTTTTTGTTGTTGGATTTATAAATTAAGTTACCATATGGATAGCCAACATCAATTGCTTCGTAATTTGGCAAAAAATAATATCCGCTTCCTAAGTTTTGATCGTCTTTGTTTGTGGCGATTTTTAGGAAAAAAAGCATTAAAACTATTCCAATAATGATGACGCCTATTTTTAACTGTTTCATTTTAGTTTTATTGTTGGATTTAAATAATGAATAGTATAATCGCTACCTTCGATCAAATTCAAAAAATCTGGGCCGAACGGTTTACCAAGTTGTGTTAAAACATTTCTTTTGATATTTTCTATGCTGTTATATGATCTCATATTGTAATGATAAAGTTGATCTACAACTTTGACCGTATTTGAGTCGATTATTTCAAACGAAGTACCTCCATATGTAGCGGCAGTTTCAAATGGTAAATAGATAAACGCTGCGGTTGTGTTAATTTTGAACCTACCTGTTTTTTTATTGCCCGGTACTTTCAACCCTGTCCAATCTATCTTGTTGTTATCAACGTAAATTGTCCTGCCGCGTCCAAACAACCACCAAAAATCAGCTTCTGTCTTTTGTAGTTTTCCATCTTTGTTTAGGTCCCAAAGTCTATCGCCTACACCGCCAGTGGCATTGCCTCCACCGCCACTAACTCCACTGCTGCCAATGCCTCCGCCGAAACCACTATCGCCACCGCCGAAGAAAAAGAAGATATTATCGGATTCACTTCCAGCATCGTCACCTGAACTACCACTTTCATCAGAATCGTTACCAACAATGTAACTTCCGTCGGCTCTCACTATAACAAAGGTTCCGTTGTCGAGCTTTTGAATTCGCCCAGTAACACCATTTTCTCGGCGATATCTTCGAGCAGCGCGTCTACTACCAAACAACCCGCTCGGGTCTGCAAACACATTTGGGTTTCCGTAGCCAAAGTGGTAAGGCGTGTGTTCGTATTGCAATTCGGCCAATAAATCAACGCCGGTGAAGCGGCCTAAGGCTGGGTCGTAAGCGCGGAAGGTCATGGCGTAGTTGTTTTCGCTTATGTCCTCCTGAAATTCTTGACCGTTGAAAAGGTACTTGTAATTTCCGGGAGCTTCGTCGTTGATAGAGGCGTTTAAGGGGTTTATGACAATACTTGCTTGTAAAGCTTCCCATGCCCGTCTAGTTGCGCCATAATTTTTGTGTGTGAGTCCGTATGGGTACAAACCGTCGTAGGCTAGAATCTGTAAGTTTGGCGCACCTGATGCAGCTGCATTGGTGTAAGACAATCTTACATTGCCCAAATGGTCTTTATAGTGATAAACGTATTTGAAAACACTTTGGTTGTTGCTAACCAAATGAGTTACATATCCTTCAGGTGTGGGGAAAAATTGCAAAATGCCATTTTGGTACTGTAAACCATTCCAGTACTCATGTAGCGTAGTTACGCCTTGAGCGGAGGTAGTTCTTTTTTCTACTTTATTGCCTTGTCCATCGTATATGTATGAAATATTTTCTCCGGTAGAAAATACGATACGCAAAGGTTGATCAAGATGATTGTATGCTATTGATGAAATATTTTTGTTATCATCTCGAGTTAAACTACCTGTAATTGGATCATAAGCATAATCGTCTGCGGTATCCGCTTGCGGCGCATCGTCAATAAAGCCAAATGAATCTTGTGCTTGATCACTTACTTTCATAAGTCTATTAGAATTTGGAGCATAAGTGTATTGTAAGTCATCGATAGGGTGTACCAATGATGGGTCGTCGAATTCTCCGGTTCTATAAACAGAAGTTATGTTTCCGACTTTATCATATGTAACACTTTCGTTATACGAATTTCTTATCGGATTTGTTGCATTTGGCTGCTGATAAATGGCATTAGTAATTCGATCTTTATCATCGTAAACAAAGCTGTACTTGCGAAGTACATTGTCGGTACCTCCTCTCCAATAGATTTCAGATACATTACCGTTGTATTGTTTTTCAACAACGCCAGCGGCTGGATATCCTAATGCAGAAGCATTATCTTGATAGCGTATTGAAAATGCAAAGAGGTCGCGAGGTTCGCTGGAATTATTCGGATGCAGATTATTTATTTGATTGATTTCACTTAACCAACCTCTCTGGTTGTAACGGTAGTCAATTTTTTGATAGTATGCTTGCCCCAATTGACCACCAACGAGTTTGCTTTCAACGGCTCCTAAATCGTTGTATATCGGAGCGCTCATAAGCTCTTCGGGTAAGTCGTTAATCTGATGTGTTACTCTAGTTATTCGTGATTGGTTGTTATAGGTTATCCGGTCAGTTACAGTGAGTGTTGTTGCTGATGCATCTTTAGTAAAACTACTTCTAATAGCATTAATTTGGCCAGTAAACGCATTTAAAGTCACATCTTGACTTGCCGAGCGCCCGCTAATTGCACCGACAGAACGTTTAGCGAGAATAAATCCTTTTTTAGTGTAGTATTGATAGGTTAAGACGCCACTATTTCCGGATTGGCTATCACAAATTCTCGTCCAGTTAGCAGTAGGTAGTCCTTTTGGTTGTCTGGTCGTGTTATTATAAAAATTTGAAACACCTTCAACAGTTATTGTTTCGGCAACTGTAAAATTAGGCTGTATCGTGTAATCATCGTAGTAGTTTATGCTAATAATATGGTGACCAGTTGTTGGCCAAGTGTTATTTGTGTAGTAGCTGCCTACATTATTAATTGTAGTAAAAGTTGTTGTTTTTCGTTCAGATGCGCTTGCCGCCGTATTGTAAAATGCGCCTTGTCGTGAAGTGCGCGTTGTTGAATTTATGGTAGCAGTTGAAAATGCTGTTAATGCGACTCTGTTCATCGGATCGTATTTGGTGTGTAGCCAACCTTTCGAGTCTCCCGAAAAAGGGTTGCTAACAGGACCTATGGCAGCAATTCGATTCAAACGATCATAAAGCATATATTCCCAGTCTTTTCCCGGTATTCTTTTTTCAACTAAATTATTTCTGTAGTCGTACCGATATTGATAGCACAAATTGTTGAGAACTTCTGGAGTTATTGTTAAATTTACATCTACATTCGGCGGAATTACAAAGCTCAGATTTCCAAAATCGTCGTAGACATAATAAGTATCTACCTTTTGGCATACAGTAGTTCCTGGTAATGGTGGTAAAAAAGTTCTCGAAACAAGCAGTTTGCCAGCTTGGTTATAAAAGGACACACTGGTGTTTAACTCCCCATCATTGGTAACCCAGTTCTCATTTCTGGTAACAATTTTAATCAAAGAGTTTTCAGGAAATAGCCCTTGTTGATTTAAACTAGCAGTAAAAGCTGCACCGATTGTAGTTGTATTTGTAACGTTAACTGTGATTTTTCTGACTTGATCGCTGGTTATGTTCGTAGATAATGTAGTTCGTACTGTGTGTTTTATATTTGATTGCAACGACCAATCTAAGCCCGGAGCACTTTGTTCAAGTACTGTTGATTCGAGATTGGCATCAAATACAGTTTCGTAAAAAGGGAACGAATTACTTGGTAAACTCCCCGACAGTGAGCTATAAAAAGTAGATTGCTGACTTTCGCTATTAGGATTGAATGACAAACTGGTACTTTCAACATGCGGTAGAAAAGTTTTTGGAGTACGGCCATAGTTATCAAATTTTACTATTTGAACGAGATCTTTAGAGTCTGTACTTCCTTTAATCATTCGTGTTTGATCTAATCGAGACCATGAGTCGTAATGTCTAACTACAACATCTGCTTGGGTTTGTGTTGGATTTGTGAGTACAACAGTTGTTGGTTGTTTATATATCGTTTCGGTTACAGTGACGCCTTCTGACGATGTATGAAACACATATGAATACGATTTAAGGATATTTCCGTCTTGATCTGTTACTTGGCTTAAACGGTTACTGTCATTGTTAAAGTAAGAAAAGTTAAAGAAGTCTCCTTTGGAATCGATCATGGTTCTTATGCCAACAAGTGGTTCATAAACGTATCCAGTAACAAATGCGGCAGCAAGTGCGGGATCGTTTATTAATGCGTTTATTGCTGTAAGTACAGCGGCATTATTGTTTGCAATATTCGTGGCATTTTGAAGCGTTGTTATCCTACTATTTGGAATAGCGGAGTAGGTAAAGTTTTCTATTTTGGCTACAACAACGGTTTTATTGTACCCATAAATGTAGCAAGTTGTAATCCCTCCTGGTTGTCTGGTTTCTATTGGATGTCCGAATTCGTCGTATCGGAGAACTTCAGATTCTGTGTATAATGGCGCTGTTGCCTTTGATTTTTGAACAAGTGATGGAAGAAAGGATACGTTGCTTGAAAATGTATTTGCGTATGTAATTTTTTCTGTAGCGGTTAAATTCCCATTTACTGTTGTTCTCTTTTCTTCAAGAAAGGTCACCCGATTTTGCTGATGGATTGAATTGCCAGTGTGATAGAAGTACTGTTCAAGCGTTGTTTCATTACTTCCAAGATCTGTAATTGTTACTGATTCAGGTTGTCGATTGTTTGCATTATAGGTAAAGGTTTGATTTTCGACAACGGGATTAGTAATACCTTGGAAATACCTTTTTGTGTTTTGTGTCGCAATACTAGTCCAACCAGATAAAATGTTAAATGCGCTAACTGATGACGTTAAAGAAGTATCCTCATTGTAATTGTATGTCATGTTTTGTTCTACCTCAAGGAAACCAGCTTCATTAAATGTCCTAATTTTTGAAATTAGCCCTCTTCTAAAATCGTATGCGTCTCCAGTTGCAAAGTTTGAAATATTACTAAGATAAGTAGTAAGCACCTGCATTGTATATTCTTTTTTGCCTAAACCTGGAGTAATTACCGTTACTTCACGGTAATCGACTAAGTTTCTATCATAAAATGCTTCAACATTATCGACATTATTTAAATCGCCTAACATAAAAACTCCGGAACTCATTCCTGCAAATTCTCCAGATGAAAAATTGTAATCGTAAAGAGTTACATTTTCCGCTCCGCTAAAATTCCGTAATAATTGTCCTGATGAAAGGAAGCTATTGAGTTCCGTGGTGTTTTTAAATGAAGCGGTTTCTTTTATACGAACACCGCCTCCAAACATTCGGTTAGGTTGCTGCGGATTAGCTACTTTTTTATGAATTGTAACTTCGCCGTTACATGGATGTCCGACGGCATGTGCAACGATTTCGATTCTATATTGTCCCGCACTTAACTGAAATTCTTGTCCGTAACAATATCCTAGATTTTTAGCATTCCGGTCTATACCTTGTAGCAATTGCCAAGCGGTGGAACTGTTTGGCCGATAGTATAACTTGAATTCAGGCGTATGCGTAATATTATAAAAGTCTCCATTCGCGTCGGTTAATGGCGCAGAAGAAACGGTATAGCTAGTAGATTGCGCCAATATCGCTAGAGTTTCATTTGTAGTTAAAGTAAAATTCAGACTGTGTAAAGAGCTTAAAAAAAGTTGATTTGCAAAGAATTCATAATTGTAACTATGGTCGTATTCTTCATCTCTGTAAGATTCAGGGTTCACATCCGGTATTAATTCAAAGAAAGTGTGACCTTCAGGCGTCTGCGGAGGTATAGTGCGTGTGGTGTATTTCGAAAATTGATTGGTTTCAAAAGCATAGTATTTGACTCCTCCGGTATAATTTTCTATGCTTTGGAGAAGGCCGTTTTGAGCAAAGTCTCTGACGTTTGGTGCGAGGTCAAGTGGGCAATCCACACCAACTGGATATCCGAATACGTCGTAGTCTATGCTTTCTAGGGGATATAAATTGTTGTATGTAAACTTATATGAATCTATAATTTGATTTTGGGGAGATTTAATAATTAATTGACTAGTGTTAAATTCCGCAATCTGCTTATTCTGTGAATAAGTGTCTTTCATTATCACAGATGACAGCTTCAAATTTGTATAGACGAACTCCAAAATTCCATGTCCGGTACTTGTGATTGATGAAATCCTATTTTCATTTGTTGGTCTAGTAATTGTGCCACCAGTAGTATTTGTATACTGAATGTTTAAGAGCAAATTATTGTTAGCATCGAAAACAGTACTCAAATGATACGCACTTTTATAAATAAAATTAGTTGCCGAAGTTGTTACAGATTGATCTGTAATATTGAAGATATACTTAATTCCTTTATTGTCGAAGATAGTAAAGCCGGTAAAAAAAGGCGCTGTACTAGAAGGGTTTATTAGTTCTATTTTAAAAGTTTCATCGGAATTACTAACAACGACAGGAGTGAGGTTTCCATTTACATTCTTAATTAAAAATTTGCCTAGCTTTCCTCCAAAACTGAATTGATAAATGTCGTCGAAAGTACTTGAGCTGTTGTACTGATCTACTGTTCCTATAATTTTTCGTGTAACCACACCTCCACCTGTAAATACATTCCATCCATTGCCAACATTACCCCCAGAGTTGCCAAATCTAACATCAGACGGGTGATATGCCATTATAACATTTGCATTTACAAAGCTAGAGTAAGTGGGCAGTGAAAATATAGGTAGCGAAATGTCGGGAATTCCGGTTTGTAAAGACACTCTATTGTCTTCAAATAACATTAAACTACGCAACTCAGGGCTTGGTAATGCAACATCATTACTTTGTGCGAATGTAAAACTACCTAAGAATAGGCTTGTTGCTATGCTAAAAAATAATTTGAGGCTATTTTTCATTTTTAATGATTTTAGTAGATGCTTTTCCTTTTTCAGTTTCAACTGTCACGATATATATACCAGCAGGTGCTTCCGATAAGTCTATCGGTTCAATAGCGTTCGATATCTCTTTACGAAGTATATCCCGACCAGACATATCGGTAACTAATAGCTTTCCCGACTCATATTCGACGTCAATCACAATATTTGTATATGCCGCCGTAGGATTTGGAAATGCCTCCAGCTTCAGCCGATCAGGTGATTTTTTGTTTTTGGAAGCAAGTTTTAGCAATACAAAATCTTGGGATATTTTTTCATCTTTCAAGCCTTTTTTAGTTGTAATTTCTCTTGTGCCACCAATGTAAACACCGTCTTTCCTGCTTTTAATTACGCCTGCTAAACCAGTATTAGGCTCTCCAGAAAAAAAATCTTTATCTTCGATTTCAAAGTCTTTATCGAGGGTTAAAAGTGCAAAATCACGGCATTTACTACCTCTACTGTCTAGTGTCTTACTTTCGGTAGTTGCTGATAGAATTAAATTACGATCCTCGTCAAAGAACAAAGAAATAGCGGTGTCGGTTGAGGTAAAATCATATGTATGTTCGCTGAGAATAGTGCCTTCCAAATCTGTTCGGATTAGCCACAAATCATCGCCATTTTTTGCACCTTTCGTTTTGTTACCTGAAGATCCGCTATTCGACGTCCCATAAAGTAGAAGTTCATTCTTTTCTGAAATTAGAGCTTCTACTAATTGATCATCACCATCACCTCCGTACTGCTTTTCCCATAGAACTTCAAAATTTGAGTTGATGGATAAAATCCAAAAATCAAAAGTAGTGTCAAAGGCGTTATTTCGTTTAATTCGATTAGCATTCGAATTTGAAACTCCTGCTAAAAAGTAATTATTTCCGTTGACAATGATTTTACGAAGCTGGTCAGTAGAGTCGCCTCCATAGATTTTCTCTCTAACTATATCTCCTTTGGGGCTTATTTTGAGAATCCAGTAATTTTCTGTGTTTTCTGTTTCGCTATTATTAGATTCGGGAGTTCCTATGGTCGTGTTTGCTCCGATCAAGAAATCACCTGAACGTAGCTCAATCAGGTCGGAAAGTGTTTCGTTACCATTATATCCAAATGTTTTTTCCCATTCTACTGCTCCAAATGCGTTTAATTTAATTAGTAAAATTTGCGTACCTAAAGCATTAATTCGCCTGTCAGCTTTACTTTTTGTAAAGTCTTCATTGCTGGTTATTCCTCCTAGAAGATAACCTCCATCTCTGGTGAGAATACAGCTTTTAAGTCTTTCAATACCATTTGTCCCAAAAGTTTTTTGCCATTCAATTTCGCCGCTTCTGTCTAATTTCCACAGGCAGAAGTCCAAATTCCCTTTCGAATCATCGGTCTTATTGCCGGAAGCTTGCGAAATAGATGAGCCAGCTAGTAAAATTCCGTCGTCTGCTGTCGCAAGAATTTTAGCTTGATAGTCAGCTTGTTTTCCACCATAGGTCTTTTCCCAAACCAATTCTTGGCTGTACGCATCAATTAAAATAAAACTAGCTAGTACACTAACCCAAATTGAACTTTTCATGACAAAAAAATTAAAGTTACAAACATAACTTTTTTGGTAATTACTTTTTACATGTAAGTTTAAAAAAATGTGAATTTATAGTTGTTGATAGGTTATGTGTGCCAGCGCCTTTAACTAAATTAATGTTTTATAATTAATTGATTTTTATGTTTTTAGGCAGAAAAAATGTTGCTAAAAGTATCTTGATGGAAGTACCTAGTTAAATTTTAAATGATTTAGTTGCTTTGCTTTCAAAAAAATACTTTTTAATTTTTGTCATTTTACTTAATATAAACTTTTGTTTTTTATTGATTTTTCGTACGGTATTCCCGCGTGACGGATTGAGGCGGTATCCTTTTCGCAGAGCAACGCGGCGCGAAAAGATATAGCCGAAAGCCGGACGGCGCGTGCACTATGTTCCTTTGGGTAACTGCTTTTTTGCGCCGGCACGCCCCAATTAAATCCAAAAAAAAGACCGCCAATGCAGCGGTCTTCTTTATTATTCGAATTTTGTATTTATTCGGATTTTTCTTCGCGGTTTTCGCGCGGTCCTCTGTTGTCGGGTCTTGGGCCTTTGAAATCTTTTCTCGGTCCGCGATCGTCGTTTCGTGGCCCGCGGTTTTCATCGCGCGGCGGACGATTCTCGTCTCTCGGAGGTCGTGGCAACAAAGCCTTTTTCGAAACGCGTTCTTTCTTCGTTTTCGGATCGATACCCATGTATTTCACCTCAAAAACATCGCCCATATTTACCACATCGGTAACGTTTTCTGTACGCTCCCAAGAAAGTTCCGAAACGTGTAGTAAAATCTCGTTTCCTGGAGCTGCCGTATATTCTACAACTGCACCGAAATCTAAGAGCTTAATCACTTTCACTTCGTAGGTTTCGCCCACTTCTGGTTTGAAGATAATGCTATCAATTTTGGCCAACACCGCTGCAATTCCGTCTGGATCGGTACCTAAAATTTCAACAACGCCTTGTTCGTCAACTTCATTGATAACAATAGTTGTTTTGGTAGCTTTTTGCAATTCTTGAATCACTTTTCCACCCGGTCCGATAAGGGCTCCGATGTATGCTCCTGGAATGGTACGCATAATGATTTTAGGTGCAAATGTTTTCACATCGGCACGTGGTTGCGCCATCGTTTCGGTAAGCTTGCCCAAGATGTGAAGTCGACCTTCACGTGCTTGATCCAAAGCTTTTTCCATGATGTCGTACGCCAAACCGTCGATTTTAATATCCATTTGACAAGCCGTTATACCGTCGGCAGTACCGGTAACTTTAAAGTCCATATCCCCTAAATGATCTTCATCACCTAAGATGTCCGATAATACCGCCCAACGTCCGGTTTTACTGTCGCTAATCAATCCCATGGCAATACCTGAAACGGGCTTAATCATTTGCACACCAGCGTCCATCAGTGCTAAAGTTCCCGCACAAACCGTTGCCATTGACGACGATCCGTTGGATTCTAAAACTTCTGAAACGATACGTACAGTGTACGGGCAATCGGCAGGAATCATGTTTTTCAAGGCACGTTGCGCCAAGTTTCCGTGTCCGACCTCACGACGCGACGTTCCGCGTAATGGTTTTGCTTCTCCGGTTGAAAACGGTGGGAAGTTATAGTGTAGGTAGAATTTTTCTTCTCCTTGTTCTGAAGGCGAATCGATGATATTTGCTTCGCGCGAAGTACCCAAAGTAGCTGTTGCTAATGCCTGAGTTTCACCTCGTGTAAACAAAGCCGATCCGTGAACACGTGGCAAATAATCCACCTCGCACCAAATAGGTCTGATTTCGGTAGTTTTTCTGCCGTCGAGGCGAATTCCTAAATCAAGAATTACGTTTCTAACGGCTTCTTTTTGCGTTTTGTAAATGTACTTGCTGATTAAGTCGCCGTTTTCTGCCAATTCTTCTTCGGTAAAAGTAGCTTTAGCCGCTTCTTTAATTTCAGAAAAACGCTCGCCACGTTCTTGTTTTCCTGTTCCCGATTGCGCCACTTCGTAGTATTGGTTGTACACCAACTCGTGAATTTTCGCTTCTAATTCGGCATCGTGACGTTCTTCTTCGTAGGTACGAACCTCTTTTTTGCCAAAAGCATCGCGTAAACGCTCTTGTGCATCGATTTGAATTTTGATGGCTTCGTGTGCAAATTTGATGGCTTCCACCATTTCTTTTTCTGAAATTTCTTTCATTTCACCTTCCACCATGGCAATGGTATCGCGTGAAGCACCGATGATCATATCGATGTCGGAATTTTCGAGTTGTTCTTTACTCGGATTGATTACGAATTGGCCGTTGATACGACCTACGCGCACTTCTGAAATAAGCGTAGGAAACGGGATGTCTGATAGGGCAAGGGCAGCAGAAGCCGCAAGACCTGCGAGTGCATCGGGCATTACGGATTCGTCGTGCGACATCAGTTGAATCATCACTTGCGTTTCGGCGTGATAATCGTCAGGGAAAAGAGGTCTGAGAACGCGATCTACTAGTCGCATGGTAAGCACCTCAGCGTCGCTTGGTCGGGCTTCTCTTTTGAAGAATCCGCCTGGGAATCGTCCAGCGGCGGCGAATTTTTCGCGATAATCTACGGTTAATGGTAGAAAATCAACGCCAGGGCTGGCTTTTCTTGCGGAAACAACCGTTCCGAGCAACATGGTGTCGCCCATTCTAATTACAACAGAGCCGTCTGCCTGTTTGGCAAGTTTTCCGGTTTCGATTGAGATGGTTCTTCCGTCTCCTAAATCGATAACCTCTTTAAATACGTTTGGAATCATAAAAATTTAATTCACTTGATTAAACAATGGGTAGCTGTGTTGTTGTTGTAGTTGTGTGCGCCCAATGAAAAACCGTACTTTTTTTCTGCTTTTGGCAATTTGACTATCAGTTGTTTAGGGCTGAAAGTCGTGTAAAAAAAAGAGGCGCGTAAGCACCTCTTTTCCCTTTTGATTATTTTCTAATATTCAATTCCTTGATGATTTCGCGGTATCTGTTGATATCTTTGTTTTTCAGATAATCAAGCAAGCTTCTGCGCTTTCCTACCAACTTCACAAGAGAGCGCTCCGTGTTGTAGTCGTGGCGATTCTTTTTCAAGTGACCTGTTAGGTGGTTGATACGGAATGTGAACAAAGCGATTTGACCTTCAGCCGAACCTGTGTTTCCAGCTGAACCGCCGTGCTTTGTGAAAATTTCTTCTTTTACTTCTTTAGTTAAGTACATGCTAATATTGTTAAAATGATTATTATGTATGAATTGTTGTTTTTGCAATTCGGCTGCAAAGGTATGGTTTAATTTGCGTTGAGCAAAATAAAATTTGAGAAACCGTTTTCTTTAGGACAGTTTCCAGTTTGTATTTGGGAGCATTCTGGTGTTTTACACATGTAAATATGAAGTAATTGCGCTCTTTTATCTAATTGCTGGCTTGTATGTTAATAGGAAAGGAAATCGTATAGCTAATTTTCTTGCCCAGTTTTGTTGCTGGTTTTACATCCTTTAATCGAAGTAATGCGATTTTGATGTTCTTTTCCAGCGTGGCGTCGAGTTTATCTGGGAAAGTAACATTAGAGATACCTCCCTGCAGACCAATTGTTAAGTTTGTAATGACTTTAATATTAGAAGTTAGATTCTCTGGTATGATTAAATTTTTTACCAAGTGCTTCATTATTTTTTCCTTACCACCATTGTCTATTGGAGACGTAAATAATTCTGTAAAATTTTCAGAATTGCCGGTTTCATCGATATAAATACCGTCGGTAAAGGCATTATTGGCGTAATTTAATGTCCATTTTTCTTTGTTATTTGCACTTGTCAAAATCCAGCTGCCGTCGCGATATCCGTCTTTGATTGTTCCTTTTTCCAAAATTTCGTAACCAAAAATCTCCGTAGTCGTGCCCTCGTAAGTGCCATTTCCGTTCGATACTTGGTGATTTCCATTTGCGTCCCAGAAATTATCGATTTTTAAATTTTGGATTTTATTGTTTTCAGGGATGTGGTACGATCCTTCAAGTTGTTTTTTTCCATTCGGATACCATAATTCAGCGGCACCACTAGGCATATCTTTTTCATAAGAGATTTTACTTTTTATTGTCCCATCGGGAAAATATGCGGTAACAATTCCTGTTTTTACCCAAGTATTTGGTTCTGCACTTTTGCCTTTGGCAATTAAAATCCCGTCTTTTGAAAACTGACTCACTTCAAAACTTCCCGATGAATCTTGGCTGCCAATACTTGCGTATGATTGGTGTTTGCCGTAAGCCGTTTTTTGATCGAGTGAATCTAGATAGATGATTTGTGCCGATTCTTGGCAGTATGAATTAAGTGCGAATAGAAGTAGTAACGTTGGTAGGTATTTCATGAGTTTTTGAAAATCAATTTTTAATCAAATTGGTAATTTTCTGATTCCTCTGCGAGCATAAGCAAAAGTTTGCCGTTAGTAATGCTCCAAAACAAAGTTAAACCTCGCAGCTTTTATCGATTTAGTTAATACAATTTCGCAACTTCCACATTCACCTGCTCCAAAAAGCGCTCGTCGGCAACACCGAAAGCATCGAGGGTTTCAGAGTCGATGTCGATCTGACCGATATTCGCGCCATTTACGAATAAGGGCACAACTATTTCCGATTTTACCGTCATGCTGCATGCAATGTAATTGTCCTGCGCACTCACATCCGGAACCACAAAATTTTGATTCGAAACCGCTACTTGTCCGCAGATTCCTTTTCCGAACGGAATAACTGTATGATCGGTTTCTGCACCAGCGTACGGACCCAAGATAAGTTCTTCTTTATCGCCGTTTCTAAAATAGAAGCCAACCCAGTCGTAATAACTTATGTTTTCTTTTAATAAATCGCAGATTGCTTGTAACTTTTCTGTTTTGGTCGTAGCTGCATTGGCGCCAATTTGCTGCACTTGATCGAGTAATGCCGTAAATTCCATTCGTATTTTTTTTGCAAAGGTATTACAGGAACTCGCATCGATTTACATACTTTTGTTAAAAAAAGGAATTGAATTATTATCAACAATATAAGCCGTTTATACACTTTCTTGGACGCTTTTTCTTGTCGTATATTGTAGCAACTGTTGTATATCAAACCTATTTAAGATCATTAGATTTAGCGATTTTCGAACCCGATTTTTTTACTAAAATCGTTACCGAACAAAGCGTGTGGCTTTTAAACGCCTTAGGTTACGTAGCATCGATGGGGCCGAGCATCAACGAACCCGCTTTTCGCATTTACCTAGGCGCCGAGTCTGTGGTACGCATCGTCGAAGGCTGCAACGCGGTTAGCATCATGATTTTATTTACCGCGTTTGTGATTGCTTTTACCGGTAAATTGAAATCGACCGTTCTCTTTATATTAAGCGGAGTATTAATCATTCACTTTTTGAATATTGCCAGAATTGTTGCACTGATTTTGGGACTGAATGCATATCCCGAATACGGAAATTTAATGCACGATGTTGTCTTTCCGTTGCTGATTTACGGTGTAACGTTTGTGCTCTGGATTGTTTGGGTAACTAAATTTTCGAATTATGCTAAATAAACTGCTCCAACATAAATTACGTGTTTTGCTTTTTGCCGTGTTTGTGGTTTTATTAGCTGCAGTTCGTGCATTTGAAAACGATTTGTTCTACGATCCGTTTATTTACTTTTTTAAGAAAGATTTTTACGGAAAGCAATTGCCGCACGCCAATACGATGCTTTTATCGCTGAGCATGCTTTTTCGATATTCACTCAATACGCTCTTTTCCCTCGGAATAA
This sequence comes from Flavobacterium sp., assembly GCF_049240005.1. Taxonomy (GTDB): domain Bacteria; phylum Bacteroidota; class Bacteroidia; order Flavobacteriales; family Flavobacteriaceae; genus Flavobacterium. Next base: position 93,285 of record NZ_JBMLTK010000052.1, read on the forward strand.
TCTACGCCTTGTTTAAAGACTGGAAATTAGTTCGATTTTCGGCAATTCTTTACGGAATTTTCTTTTTGGTTGCGATGTTTATCTTCCTAGCCATTTTAGTGTGGACGCGAAATGAAAACCTGATGCCCATGTTCTACGCTCGCCGTTTTATCATTCATCCGATTTTAGTTTTGCTGTTCGTGCCGGCTTTTTACTTTCAACGAAACACAATTGTCAAACAAAAGTAAATTATCCGATTTCTCTCTAATTTCTGGCGACGTTCTTCGTAGAACAGCTACATTAAGAAGATTTTAAGTAAGCATTTCAGTTTTTTAAGACAGACCTCCATATCTTTGTACTGTGAATTTTAAGAAGTACATAGCGATTTTCTTAGCACTGACGGTAATGAGTACCGCTCAGGGATTCGCATTTACCGCTCATTTTTGTGGCGATAAATTAGCTTCGCTCGATTTCTTTAGTCAAGAAGACAATTGCGAACCGGTTGCCAAAAAAGATCAAGGATGTTGCGCTATCAAAGCAAAACAAGACAAACCTTGCTGTACCGACAAAAAAGTAGAGCTAAAAGCCAAAAAAGATTTTCTGGTTGAAAAGTATCCCGACTTTTCTGCGGTGGTCGCAACAGCTTTCCAATCGCAAGCCCCAAAATCTGTACTTGTAACAAAGTGCGCGGAAGAACAAATCTTAGAACTACTTCCCGATGCGCACGCACCACCATTTTATATTCTGTTTTGTGCGCTAAAAATTCATTTGGGTTAAATTATTGGTTTTTGAATCAGTAATTAACTTTTAATGAATTTTTATAATGAATAAAATAAAGGTTTTGTGCCTTTTTGCACTTGTGTTTAGTGCTACTACTTTCGCGCAAGACACCTTACAGGAAGTAAATCTAAAAGCGAACGAACGCTCGCTGAAACAACTGAAAAAGCCCGCAGCCAACACCTATGTGATGACAAAAAAGGAGTTGCTGAAAGCTGCATGTTGTAATTTAGCAGAAAGTTTCGATACCAATCCGGTTATCGATGTTGCTTTCGCAGATGCACTAACCGGCGCAAGGCAAATAAAAATGCTCGGCTTAACATCGCCGTATCTTACAATCACTGAAGAGAATATTCCGTCGGTTCGAGGTGCCAGTCAGGCTTTTGGTTTGTCGTTTACACCAGGCACGTGGATTCAGAGTATTCAAATTACAAAAGGTGCCGGTTCGGTAGTCAACGGTTTTGAAAGTATTTCCGGACAAATTAATACCGAATTACTTAAGCCGTTCGAGGCCGAACGATTTTTCGTCAATTTCTACGGCTCTTCCGATGCGCGATTTGAACTCAATACGCATATTTCCCAAACCCTATCGCAGCGATGGAAATCACTTTTGCTGGTGCACGGAAATGCACGTGTTGTTCAAAACGACATGAATCACGATGGTTTTCTCGACAATCCAACCGGACAACAAGTCAATATTCTCAATCGGTATCAATACACCAACAACGAAAAAGGAGTCGTCGGATTTTTTACGTTCCGATACTTAAACGACCAGAAAATAGCCGGCCAAAAAGATTTTCGCGACCATGCCGGATTTCTGCACGACGGGGCTTGGGGTTCCGAAATCAATACGCAGAGATTCGATGCGTCAACTAAAGTTGGCTACGTGTTTCCAGACATGCCGTTCCAATCCATCGGATTTCAAAACGCATTTTCTTACCACAATCAAGAAGGATTTTACGGACTGAATCAATACGGAATTAGCCAAACAAATTTCTATTCAAATTTGATTTTTAATTCTATCATATCCAATACGTTAAACAAATTTGCAACGGGTTTGTCGTTTAATTTCGATCAGTATCGCGAAACGGTTCGTGTGCCCAATTTCGTGGCAAACCCGCATCGCATCGATACTTCGGTTGGTGCTTTCTTTGAATATAGTTACGACAATACCGACGATTTTAGTGTAGTAGCCGGTGCTCGTGTGGATTATCACAACCGTTTGGGTGTTTTTGCTACACCGCGTTTGCATGCACGCTACAACCCTTGGGAAGGCGGTACACTTCGCGTTAGCGCCGGACGCGGAAAACGCATTTCCAATATCTTTGCCGAAAACCAACAGTTTCTTGCCAGCAATCGAATTTGGAATGTAGCAAGTGGCAACGGCGAAATTTATGGACTAGATCCAGAAATTGCTTGGAATTACGGTTTTAGCTATGCACAATCATTTAAACTCTTTAAACGTAGTGCCAATATTGGTGCCGATATTTACCGCACCGATTTTCAACAGCAAGTGGTTATTGATCCGTACCGAGCCAATGAATTATCGGTTCGTATGCTTCAAGGCGATTCGTTTGTTAATGCCGTACAGCTCGATTTTAGCATCAACATCTTAACGCATCTGAACTTGCGAACTTCGTATAAATATTACGACATGAAAACCGATTTTGCGTCGGGTGCAAATCAACGACCGCTCCAAGCAAAACACCGTTTTTTTGTAAACGGCGAGTTTTCGACACACGAACACGAAAATGGTTCACGCTGGAAGTTCGATGCAACGTATAATTGGCTCGGATCGCAAGTATTACCTACCACAACCGATTTGCCGCAGAGGTCGGCTGCATTCGGTACGCTAAACACCCAAGTAACCCGCGTTTTCTCCAAAGTTTTCGAAGTGTACGGCGGCATTGAAAACGCAACAAATTTTAGACAACCTCAAGTAATTAGTGGTGCTAACGATCCGTTTGGCAACAATTTCGACGCCTCGGTAGTTTATGGCCCTGTTTTTGGAAGAATGTATTACGCAGGATTGCGTTTTAAAATCAATTAACTTTATATCATGAAAAATTTAGTATACCTCGTTTTATTGTTTGTAGCCTTTTCCGCACAAGCACAACAAAAAAATAAAAATGCAAAAGTAAGTGTCGAAGTAAACGGCAATTGCGAGCAATGCAAGAAACGCATCGAAAAGGCTGCATACAGCGTACCTGGTGTTAAATCGGCCGAATGGCATATCGACGACAAGGTTTTACACCTCATCATAAACGAAACCAAATGTTCGGTAACCGATGTTGAGAAAGCGGTCGCGAAAATAGGGCACGACACCAAAAATGTAAAAGCCGACGACGAAACCTACAACAACCTACACCATTGTTGTAAATACGATCGCAAGGAGTGATATGCGTACCATATACCATATAAACGGACTGACGTGCAAGAGTTGTAAAGCAACCGTCGAAAATACATTGTCGGTTTTGCCCGATATACAACACGTTTTGGTCGACATGGCCGAAGGAAAGCTCGTAGTAGATGCTGCTGTTCGCTATTCGGCAGAAGCACTAAACGAAGCCTTGCCCGGAAAATATACCGTTACAGCCTACCACGAAGTAGAGGAACCCACGCCTGTAAAGCAGAAAGTAATCGAAACCGAAGCTGAGGTTTCTAAATTAAAACAACTGTTTCCGCTTTTTTTAATCTTCGGATTTCTTTTGCTCGGAACCGTTCTCGGCACCGTTCCCGAGTTTGAACCCAAACGAATGATGCTGCTTTTTATGGGTTTGTTTTATCTCGTTTTCTCGTTTTTCAAACTCCTAGATGTAAGCGGTTTTGCACAAAGTTTTGCCATGTACGATCCGATTGCCGCCAAGAGCCAGGGCTACGCGCGCGCTTACCCGTTTCTGGAACTGCTTTTAGGCATTTTGTTTTTGCTTGAAATTGCAGTTGTTCCGGCGATTATAGTGAGTTTAATAACGTTAATTCCCACCACTTTAGGCGTAACGCGAACCTTATTGCACAAGCAAAAAATCCGCTGTGCCTGTTTGGGAACCGTGCTTAAATTGCCGATGACCGAAGCAACTTTTATCGAGAACAGCATCATGATCGTTTTGGGAGTGGCTATGTTGTTCGGCTAGTTTGTAGTTGATTGACCTTTAACGTTCTGAAAAGGGAGCGGCTTTCAAATCGCTTAAAAACGCGTTAATAAATTGGTAAACACAGTGGCTGCGCTAGGCAGTAGCCGCATTAATTAGTATTTTCGCCCATACAATCACAAAACAAACACAGATGGAAAATTTTGAATGGAAAAACTTACTAGACCCGTTGTTCTATATTCATTTCGATATAAACGGTCTAAAAGTTGGCTTATTCATCGTGTTGTTTATCGTTTTTGCCGAAACCGGTTTGTTCGCGGGTTTCTTTCTTCCCGGTGATAGCTTGCTTTTTCTAGCAGGTATCTACAACCGAGAACTGGTGGAAAACGTGGTTTTTATCGAAAGTGCTTTTTTAAACGTTACCCTTTTATCTACACTCGTAGCAGTTGCCGGAATTTTGGGCAACATTGTAGGTTATTGGTTTGGTGCCAAGAGCGGTTATTATCTGTATAGTAAAGAAGACAGTTTTTGGTGGAAGAAAAAGTACTTGGTTCAGTCGAAAGATTTTTTCGAAAAGCACGGAGGTCGCGCCATCATTTTTGCGCGTTTCGTTCCCATTTTCCGAACCTTTGCACCCATTGTGGCAGGTATTGTAAACATGGATCGCAAAAAGTTTATGTTTTACAATATTCTAAGCTCTTTCGTTTGGTCGTTTTCGCTCATTTTCGCCGGGCATTATTTGTACGGTTTCTTGTTGGAGAATTATCAAATCGACTTAAAAGAACACATCGAAGTTATTGTTATTGGCTTAGTTGCTGTTACTATGATTCCGGTGATTTACAAGTTCGGCAAAAAATCGGTAGCGCCAACAAACGAAACCGATCCGGAATAGTTGTTAACGGTAATTATTTTTAGGGCCTAATCCGGCTATACACTGCAAGCTTTGTCAAAAAGCCGAGCCTCACAAACAAAAAAAGCGCTTCCGTTGGTCGCGCTTTTTTTGTTGTTCGACTTTTCGGCTTTTTTTTCAAAGGCTTTCCGTTGCTATCCGGGGCAGGGTAGGAGATTTCGAGATTTCGAGATTGAAAGAATAAAAAGAATTTAAAAAATGGAAAGATTTCTTCTTTGTGAACTTTGCGTAAATCTTTGCGTCCTTTGCGGTTAGCCTTCGACAAGCTCAGGCACCAACCTTCGACGGGCTTAGGCATTGAGGGAGCAGAATGTTCCACAAAGTGGTTCACAATGTTCACAGTGTCCGACCTTCGTCGAGCGCAGGCACCAACGATAGGTAGGTTCGGTAGGGCATAAGGATACGTTCAGTGGCAAATTCATCAAAGTCTTAATACTTAGTATTCAAATCTTGATACTTAATACTCCAATCTTAATACAGAAAACCGATTTGCGCTTTTTTTCAAAGACTTTCCGTTGCTTTCCGTTGCAGGGCATAGATGCTGTTTTTTAAGTTGATTCCAAGCGTGCGTGCGATTTAAGAATTGTAGTCAGCGATCATTTAAAAAGTTGGTGAACATCAATTTGATCTTTAGAATATACGTACGAACGAATGTTGTTTTTAAGGCAGAACAAGTCAAAAAAATATTGCAAATCAGCGCCACAGAGTTTTGTTTTAGAGCTGTTTTGGCTTAATAACGTTTTATTAGGTCTATTTTATAGGCCGTATTGGTATAACAGGCCTGAACTTTTTTATTTGAGTTATCGAGATAGCTTAAGGAAATACAACGACGAAAGCGACGGTTTTAAGGATTAGCTTTAATTTTTTTGAACGAGGATTTTTCCAACGATATTATAAAATATTCATTTTAAGCGTTCTAACATGAATTTTTATGTTAAACTCATGTTAATTGGTTATTATAATGTATAAAGCAACCAACTAAATTGTTTCTTTTGTATCTGTTAGTAAAATAGAAATCCACAAACCGATGCTGAAATTCCTTAATAGAGTAAATCGTAAAGTACGCACTTGCACATTGTTACTATTTGTTTTAGCTTTTGTGGTGAGTTGCGGCCCACCTTATGATGGCGATGTGATTGTAGAAATAGAAAATGAGTTTTTTAATAGCAGTAATGAGCCTATAGCTGGTTTGGCTGTGGAATATCAAGTCTCACGATCCTACGGTACAGATGATTCGTTCAGTTTTGTGACCGATGAAAATGGCGCAATTAGATTTTCGATTTTTAATCCTAGGGGTGATTTTCGGATTTACACAACTTCATTTCTCGAAAATTCTCGCACTTTTACCATGGCCAAACTGAAGCCCGATCGGTTGAACTCACAGAGATTTTATGTTTTAGCGTTCGATGAGGTTGTCTATTTCGAGTTGCGATTTAGTTCAAGTAATTTTCAGCGCTCCATTTCAAATATTGAGTTGTCGGGTATAGGAAATTATGCAATAAATCGCGATGATCCCGAAGTATTTAATTTAGAATTGAAGAAGAATCAAACAATAACCATTTCATATACTGTTTTTGATTCGTATGACAATAGCTCAGAGACCTTTTCGATTGTTCGAGAGATTGGTACAAATGACATTTCTGAAACCCTTCAATTCTAATCTCATGAAATACATTTGGGTAGTAATTTTTAGTGCAGTTGTCGGAAGTACGGCAGCACAAAAGGCTGTTAAGCAAACTTCAACGTTCAATCCAAAATTAAGGATGTCGATGTTTACACCGGTAGAATTTGGGGAGACCGCCTTCAATAAATACTATAATAACGGCTTCGGATTTGATGGCAACGCTACTTTTTACAGAAATCATAATTTTGAATTTGCTATCGGAATATCGATTATAGGTAGAGAATTTAACGGTGCCCAAAATTTTTTGCCGCACTCTCGGATCACACAACACATTTACTATTTTCAGGTTGCACATCAATTTTATTTGCGTTCTAAGCTTGCGCTCACGCCAAGTATTGGTGTAGGGCATGAGCGGGTTGTTTACCGGGAAGACGGCAATAAACTAGCCATTTCTAATATGCCCAATCTGAAGGCGGGTGTGTATTTAGACTACAACCTCACCGATTCTTTAGGTTTTTTTACAGCTTTGCATTTTTCTTACTCTGAAAATGATATTTCAAAGGGTACCTCGCCATTTATTAGAGAATATGAGAAAGCATACGGACTAGTTTTGTCGTTAGGCGTCGAGTTTGATTAATTTGCTGCCTATCATCAATCAGAACAGTTATCTTTATGATTTGAAGATTGTTAAGAACTGCGGGTGTTGATGCGAATAGCATCGCCGTTTGCATTGTGCTTTTATTTTCTGTGACGGAATTTGCGTTAGCGGTTGGAGCGACATCCT